>JBKHIH010000112.1:0-7938 GCA_046538755.1 Thiohalospira sp. | reverse complement strand
CTAGTAAAACTAACATTCTTGTTCGTTTATAATATTCATCAGACAGGAATGTCTGATGTACTAGTAAAACGAACATTCTGGTTCGTTTAAATAATTATACTTATTCCAAAAACATGGGGTTACAATAAGAATATTCCCAATCTTTCCAATGATTTGTCAATCCTGCTTTGACAGGATTATTCAACACATATTTTATCTTGTTTGCTAATTCATTTCTGCTTCGAATTACATAATCATAACTCTCTGTATGCCAAAACCTTCCCTTTCTATTTAATATCTTATTGATTTCTCTTGAGGTATAACCTTTTAATACTTGCATGATCTTAAATAATGGTTTTTTTAACCGATAAATAATTAAATGAACATGATTAGGCATAATAGTAAAACAAATTAGCTTATATTCTTTTTTATTTAAATAAAAGACTGCATCTTTTACAATATTTCCTACATTCTTATTTTCAGTAAGATTAAATTCTTCTACATATTGATCAAGTAATGAATCAAAATCCTGGAAATAATCTTCATATAAATCATAAAGTCTGGATTTTAAAATTTTTGAATTTTTAATGCTCTTTTTGGTTAAATATACTTCATTTTTATATTCACTTTTTAATTTTACTAATTGATCTAAGGGTAATGAATTATGTATTCTGAAAGTGACAAAAAAAACACCTGATTCAGGTAAAATATGAGGCAAGTTTCTCTTGTATTCAATCATTTTCAAATGAATTTATTAGATTATCAATCGACAAAAATCATAATAATCATCAGACAAAAATATCTGATAAACTGGTAAAATGAACATTATTGTTCAAAAATATCATCAGACAAGAATGGCTGATGTACTAGTAAAACGAACATTCTTGTTCGTTTAAAAATATCATCAGACAAAATATCTGATATACTGATAAAATGAACATTATTGTTCAAAAATATCATCAGACAAGAATGTCTGATATACTGGTAAAACGAACATTCTTGTTCGTTTAAATTATCATCAAGCAAGAATGCCTGATGTACTGGTAAAACAAACAGTCTTGTTCGTTTAAAAATATCTGATGTACTTTATTCTGTAACCTTATAAAAAGAATTGGCCTGTGCTGTAGCTGTAAGAATCATGTCATTTATACAAACATGCTCGGGACGTGTAACAACATAAAGTATTGCATCTGCTACATCTTCGCCATAAAGTGGAGTAAATCCCTGATACACTTTATCGGCTTTTTCTTTATCACCCTTAAAACGAACTACAGAAAATTCCGTTTCTACCATTCCGGGATTAATGGCTGTAACTTTAATTTTATGTTTTAGCATATCTATCCGCATACCTTTGCTTATCGCATCAACAGCATGTTTTGTTGCACAGTAAACATTTCCGTTTTCATAAACTTCTTTACCAGCAGTTGAGCCAATATTAATAATATGTCCGCGCTTTTTATCAATCATCCGTTGAGATATTTTTCTTGTCATATACAATAAGCCTTTGATATTCGTATCAATCATTCTCTCCCAGTCATCGATAATTCCATCGTAAATATGATTTAAACCTACAGCCAATCCGGCATTATTAACCAATATTTCAATATCTATCCATTCCTCGGGCAAGCTATCTATAGCTTTATTAACTTCGTCGTTATTCCGTACATCAAAATTTAAAATATGCACACGCCCAGATGGTTTCAATTCAATTTCATTCTTTAAATCTTCAAGTAATTCTTTTCTGCGGCCGGTAATAATAACATCAAAATTATTGTAAGCAAGTTTTTTTGCTGTTGCTCTTCCTATTCCGGATGTAGTTCCTGTTATTAAAGCAATTTTATTCATCATTATAAGATTTTTTATGATTAAAGATGTTAAAAGTAAAAAAATATTCTTTTACGGCAATTTTTTCAATATAGAATAAAATCACTAAATTAGATCAGTATTCATCAATTAAACTTTTAGGTTTTTCTGAGGTCAAAAAACAAGCTTAATATCATTTATCACACCTAAAATTAAAACTAAAAATCATTACAATGAGATTAAAACAATTAAAAAGAAAAAAATGGCAAAGCATATTAATCATAATGTTTGCCAGTACTTTCTTGCTTACATCATTTGACTCGTTTGCAAAGAAAGAAAAAGAAAAAGAAGAGAAAGACCCTGTAAATTCAGGAATCTTAAGTGGATTAAAATTCAGAGGAATCGGGCCTGCTTATGCATCAGGAAGAATATCTGATTTTGCCGTTAATCCTAATAACCATTCTGAGTTTTTTGTAGCTGTTTCTTCAGGAAACATTTGGAAAACTGAAAATAAAGGAATTACATTTACTCCTGTATTCGACAATTATGGTTCCTATTCTATTGGCTGCTTAGCCATGGATCCTAAAAATCCGAATGTTATTTGGACAGGTACCGGAGAAAATAATCATCAGCGAGCATTAGGTTATGGCGATGGTGTTTATAAATCTGTTGATGGTGGTAAGTCATGGACTAATATGGGATTAAAAGAATCGCGTCAGATTGGTATGATTGCCATTAACCCATGTAATACAGATATTGTTTATGTTGCAGCAGAAGGTTCTGCCTGGGGCCCAGGTGGAGAACGCGGCTTATATAAAACTACTGATGGTGGTAAAACATGGAATAAAATTTTAAATATAAGCGAAAATACAGGTATAAACAATGTTATTCTTGATCCCAGAGACCCTGAAGTAATTTATGCAACATCAGAACAACGACGACGCCATGTACATACAAAAATTGGCGGTGGCCCCGAATCGGGAGTACACAAATCAACTGATGGCGGAAAAACATGGAAAAAAATTGAGAAAGGGTTGCCAGGTGTTCATAAAGGAGGAATGGGCATAGCTATTTCGCCTGTAAATCCGGATTATTTATATTTAATTGTTGAAGCCGCTGAAGATAAAGGTGGTTTTTACCGCTCAACAGACCGTGGTGAAACATGGGAACGTATGAGTGGCCACTCATCAAGCGGACAATATTATAATGAAATTTTCTGTGATCCTGTAGACATTAATAAAGTTTACTCTGTTGAAACGTTTTCACATGTTACTACCGATGGTGGAAAAACATGGAGCCGCCTTAGCTTGAACGAACGTCACGTTGACGACCATGCGCTTTGGATTGACCCTAACGATACTAAACATTGGATGATCGGTGGCGATGGTGGTATTTACATTACCTATGACGATGGCAAACATTACAGGCATGTTTCGAATTTACCTGTTACTCAATTTTACAGAGTTGGCGTAGATAATGATTACCCATTCTACAATGTAACTGGTGGAACACAAGATAATAACAGTTGTGTAGGCCCATCGCAAAATACAAGTAGCGATGGAGTTACCAGTGGTGAATGGACAGTTACTATTGGTGGTGATGGATTCTGGTCTAAAATTGATCCTGAAAATCCAAATATTATTTATAATGAATATCAATATGGTAATGTTTACAGGTATGATAAAAAAAGTGGTGAAAGTGTTTATATTAAGCCACAGCCTGCAAAAGGAGAATTAACTTATAAATGGAACTGGAATACACCAATTATAATCAGTCCGCATAAAAACACACGTTTATATATTGCTGCCAATGTATTATTTAAAAGCGAGGACAGAGGAGATACATGGGAAAAAATTAGCGATGACCTTACAGCTAATATTGACAGAAATACATGGCCTGTAATGGGGAAATACTGGAGTGCTGATGCTGTTGTTAAAGATGTTTCCACATCTTTATATGGCATGGTAGTTTCTTTAGATGAATCGCCGGTAAAAGAAGGATTAATTTATACAGGGACTGACGATGGCGTAATATCTGTTACTGAAGATGGTGGTGAAAATTGGAGAAAAATATCTTCTTTCCCAGGAATACCAGCAAACACCTATGTAAGCGATATTTTTGCATCCAGATATGATGAAAATGTAGTTTATGCATCATTCGATAACCGTAAAAGAGATGACTTTAAACCTTATCTTTTAAAAAGTAATGATAAAGGAAAAACATGGGAACCAATAACGAATGGATTCCCTGATAATGGCACGATTCACACCATTGAACAAGACCATGTAAAGAAAGATCTACTATTTGCCGGAACCGAATTTGGAGCTTTCTATTCATACAATGGTGGCGAAAAATGGATACAACTAAAAGCTGGTTTACCCACTATAGCTGTAAGAGACATGGTAATTCAGGAAAGAGAAAATGATCTTGTTTTAGCAACTTTTGGCAGAGGATTTTATATTTTAGATGATTATAGCCCGTTACGGGATATAAATCCTACCTTAGTTGAAAAACAAGCACACATGTTTCCTATCAAAGACGCATTAGCATACGTGCAAACCAGCAAAAAATACGGACAGGGGTCAACATATTTCACTGCACCTAACCCTGAATTTGGAGCTACTTTTACATATTATATGAAAGAAGTTCCAAAAACTGATAAACAAATAAGACAGGAAAAAGAAAAAGAACTTTTTGAAGCTGGTAAACCTATTCCTCAGCCATCATGGAAAGAATTAGAAGATGAAGCTAAAGAGATTGCTCCTTATCTAATTTTTACAATCAAAGACCAGGATGGAAATGTAGTGAGAAAAATAAATGAGAAACCTGCTAAAGGAGTTAATCGGGTAAACTGGAATTTAAGATACGCAGGAACTTTCCCAATAAATTTAAGAAATGACAAATTTAACCCGTTAAATAACGACCGTGGATTCTGGCTAGTTATGCCGGGCGATTATACCGTTTCTGTTTCAATGTATAAAAAAGGAGAGATTGTTGATCTTTTAGGAGATCAAAAATTTACTGTGAAGCCTCTAAAAAATACTACTTTGCCTGCACCAAACCCAGAAGCGATGGTTGAATTTAAACGCAACTTTTCTGAATTAGGACGAGTAATGCAAGGAGCCATAGAATTTAATAAAGAGCTAATTGATAAAGTTGCTCATTTAAAACAGGCCATTGCAACATCTCCTGGTGTTTCGCATGAATTATTAATGGAGGCCGAAAAAATTGAGAAAAATTTAGATGATATATTGTATACCTTTGAAGGTAGCCAACCAAAAGCAAGTAGGGAAGAAATTCCTCCAGCACCGGTACCGTTAACCACTAGATTACAATATGTTTACTGGGGTCAGTCAAATACAACATCGGCTATTACACAAACCAGTAAAATGGCTTATCAAATTATCCAGGAAGAATTGCCTGCTTTAATAGAAAAACTAGAAAATATCAAAAATACTGATATTAAAAATCTGGAAGAAAAATTAAATCAAGCAAATGCACCTTATACACCAGGAAGAATATTAAAATTAAATTAATGTACAGTAAAAACATTACTTAATTAAACAAATTGATTCTTAAACTGTTTTAAAACCGGGTATTGACGACCCGGTTTTTTATTTTGATAAACATTCAATTATTGTTGATAAACGAATATTTAAAAAAACAACCTTGTTAAAAACATGGCGTATATAATCATGTTTTATTAATGATTTTAACAAAATTTTTTAAAAAATTAAAATAAGGGTTAGAAATTATGAAAAGAAGAATATCTTTAATTTTAGCTTTAGTTGCAATTGTAACTATCTGCGTATCATGCACTATTACTCAAAAATGTCCGGCTTATGCAGATAACAGCACAACAAGCGAACAACAAGGTTAAATTTTACTTTGTAATTTTTTTTTTTTAGTTTTGGAAATATATAACAAAGTTAAATTTATCAACAACATTTTATTATGAAAAAGATCATTGTAGCAGTTCTATTATCTTTTTTTGCTGTGGCAGTATTAAGTTCTTGTAGAGGGCAGGACTGTCCTGCCTATGACCAGGCTAATGTAGAACAAACAGACGTTAACGCATAGTAATTACACTTAATTTTTTAGTAAAAAAAAGTAGTTACTTTTAATCTGTCTCAAATTTTTCTATTTTTACTTTTTGGGGCAGTTTTTTATTTATGAGTAAGCGTTATAGTTTTTTTATCTTTTTTTTATTAATTCATGTCTGGTTCACACTTCCTGCCCAGCAAGAAATAGATGACTTGCCTAAAATTTTTTATAAAAACGAAAAAACAGCAGGCATTCATTTAAATACCAATGGTTGGGGGCTGGGTTACAGATATGGAAGCCGTGTCAATTTTTTTGAAAAAAAAGTTTATGAAGTTGATTTTTCAATCATTAAGCATCCAAAAGAAGTAAAGTCAACTTCATCATTTCTAACCTCCGAATCTTTTGTTTTCGGAAAAACCAATCATGTTTTTGATTTAAGGTTTGGATATGGCAAACAAAATGAACTTTTTACCAAAAGAGGCCCCGGTTCGGTTGCTGTAAGGTTTTTTTATTCTTTTGGGCCAACCATAGCTATTCAAAAACCAATTTATTACGAAATTCTATACCCTGTAAACGATTCTCTTTATGGTGTACGTGAAGAAAAATTTAATCCCGACATTCATACTTCTGGTGAAATAAGTGGGAAAGCCTCCTTTTTTAAAGGTATTGATGAAATTGGGATAATCCCAGGAGGATTTATAAAAACAGGGTTTAATTTTGAATTTAGCCAATCAGAGGTTACAGTACATGCACTGGAAGCCGGATTTATTTTTCAAGCATATTTAAACAAACTGGATATTATGGCTGTTGATGATAACCAGCAATTTTTATTTGTATTATTTGTTAGTTATCGAATAGGTAAAATAGTAAACGCCCAGGAAATATCTGATAATTTCTATAAAAGGCGAAAAAAAAGATTCAAACTTTTTTAACCAATCCATTATTATTTAAGAATTAATTTAGATTTATTCTTTATAAATTCTTGAAGAATTAGTTATTAATATATAATTTTGAAAATAATTTAATAACCATGTAAATAATAAAAATATGTCAAAAATAAAAGTAGCAATAAACGGATTTGGGCGTATAGGACGTAACGTATATAAAATTGCCCTTGAAAGAGAAAATATTGAAATTGTAGGAATAAATGATTTGACCGACACCAAAACATTAGCTCATTTATTAAAATACGATTCAACACAAGGTAAGTTTAACGGAACTGTTTCGTATGATGAAAACTCAATTATTGTAAACGGTGTAAAAGTAAAAGTATCGTCTGAAAAAAGTCCTGCTAATATACCTTGGGGAGAAACTCCTGATGTTGTTGTTGAATCAACAGGGATTTTCAGAAAAAAAGAGAGCGAAAAAGGTGGTTATGGCGATCATCTGAAAAATGGAGCTAAAAAAGTTATTTTAACAGTTCCTGCTAAGGATCAAATTGACAATATGATTGTTTTAGGCGTTAATGACGAAAATTTACGCCCTGAAGATACGTGTGTTTCAAATGCCTCGTGCACAACAAATTGCCTTGCTCCGGTAGTAAAAGTTTTAAACGACAATTTTGGTTTTGAAAATGGATTTATGACAACTGTCCATTCCTATACAAACGACCAAATGATATTAGATGCACCCCATTCCGATTTAAGAAGAGCGCGTTCTGCTGCAGTTTCTCAAATTCCAACAACAACAGGAGCAGCAACTGCTGTTGGAAAAATTTTACCAGAACTAAAAGGAAAAATTGATGGAATGGCAATCCGCGTTCCTACACCTACCGGATCGATGATTGACCTTGTAGCAAACCTTAAAAAAGAGGTATCGATTGAAGAAATTAATAAAGCCATGAAAGAAGCTGCCGAAGGGCCAATGAAAGGCATCTTGGAATATACAGAAGATCCTATTGTATCTGTTGATGTTATTCATAATACTCATTCATCAATTTTTGATGCTTTAAGTACTATGGTAATTGGTAAAACAGTAAAAGTTATTTCATGGTACGATAATGAATGGGGATATTCATGCAGAGTTGTTGATTTAATTGAAAAATTATAACATAATTTTATAGGCATAATACTGAAAAATAGTTGGTAAAATCTTCTAAAATATAGACTATAA
>JBKHIH010000042.1:0-30833 GCA_046538755.1 Thiohalospira sp. | reverse complement strand
GAACTAAGCGCTAGCGTTCTCATGACCGAAGGAAATAAAAACAATTGTTTAACTAGAATATGTTCGAATGAAACCCTCCTGCACTGTCTTGCTCAACAAGGATATGAACCGAGTTTACGAGCTCGCCGAAGGCAATACAACATGAGGGTTCCATGGCATTAGAATTGCTAATGCTATTTTCTGACAATTATAACTATTTGAAAAACAGGAGAATAACATAATTTTATTCTAATGAATTTATTAATAGATTACTTTTGAAAACATTTCTCTAATTAAATTTGTTAAAAAAGAAGGAATCCTTAATTAAACAAAGAGCTTATGGCTAATTTAACCACAAAATATATGGGTTTAATTTTAAAGAACCCAATAATAGCAGCTAGTTCAGGAATGACAGATACTACTGATAAAGTAAAAAACCTGGAAGTTAATGGTGCAGGTGCAGTTGTGTTAAAGTCGTTATTCGAAGAACAGATTATGATGGAAATAAACTCAATAACTGCCGGTAATTTATATAATAACTATGCAGATGCCGAAGATTATATTTCTTATTATACCCGAAAACACTCTTTAGATGAATATCTTCATCTTATTGAGGATTCCAAAAACCAGGTTGATATCCCTGTAATTGCAAGCATCAATTGTTTTTCGGTGGGCCAATGGGTAGATTTTGCACAGCGAATTGAATCAGCCGGAGCCGATGCATTAGAATTAAATTTATTTTTAATGCCTGGCGATCAAACATTTAGCGGACATGAGATTGAAGATATTTATTTTGATATCATTCGCAGTGTGCGCAAAAATACCAACTTACCAATTGCTGTAAAACTTAGCACCTATTTTACAGGAATGGCAGATAGCCTGATTAAAATATCTCAGGAAGAAATATCGGCAATGGTTTTATTTAATCGTTTTTATAATCCTGATATTGACCTGGAAAAAGAAGAGATTGTATCGTCAAGGATTTTTAGTTTGCCTGAAGAAATAACCAATACGCTTCGCTGGATAGGAATGGTTTCGGATAAAGTGCATTGCGATTTAACTGCCTCAACAGGAATAAACGACGGTTATGCAGCTTTAAAAGCATTATTAGCGGGAGCTCAGGCTGTGCAGGTTGCTTCTACAATTTATAAAAATACTGCCAGGCAAATAAGTGTTATGCTGCAACAAATGGAAAGTTGGATGGACGAAAAAGGCTATACAAAACTCGATGATTTTATTGGAAAACTGAGTTATAGAAAAGTTGATAAACCCATGATTTATGAACGGGCACAATTTATGAAATACTTTAGCAGCAATAAAAATCAGTAGCCCTGAAAATTTTCAAGGCTACTGATTAGTTTGTTTTTATATTGCATTATTCTTTACTAATAATAATTTCCTGGAAAGTTTTATTATTCCAGATTTCTATTAAATCTTTGAATTGGCTGTACTCTTCCGGATTTATAATTGAACGGTTGACCAGTAATTTTTTCTCAATTTTTAGGGTTTTATTTTCTGCATTAATTTTAACGAAAACTGAACCCAAGTCATTACTTAATTCTTTCTCAGAAGAGGGTGCTGTAAAAACAAAACCATCGGGTAATTTCAAGCTGTAATCATAAGATTCATTTATTTCTTGAGAAATTTGTAATGGCGTTTGACGTTCTTCTATTAAAACATTTAAATATTCTCCTTTTATTCCAAAATCAGATTCCGGAAGTGTTAAGAAGTAATAATTGCCCTGGTTTTTCCAAATCTCTTTTTGTTCTATTTCAGCCTGCATTTTGCTGCCCTTTTGATCAAATTCATAAACTTCAAATTTTTGGATTGTATTTTTTGGGAAAACGGATTGTACAACTTCTTTTGCATTATTTACATCATCTAAATAATTTAAATAAGGATTTTTTGCACCATTAACACTTACGTTTAATTTACCATTTAAATCACCTTGCGTATTAATCTCAAATGCCCCTTTAACATCAATTTTAGGATCAATTTCTGATAATTCCTCCAGTGTGGTTAAAGTTTCAGCTTCCATGTCTAAAATTATATCATCTTTTAAAAGAAGTGCAAGATTATTGCTTTGATCAGGGTTAGCATCGATGATAAATTCCTCGTTATTCGATTTAACGAGATTATAAAAACCTCCTGTTCCATTAAGGATACCCAATTTTTGGTCGAAATATACTGATGGAATAGCATAAATCAATTGACTTTCTATGCCCGAATACTTTAACAATTCATTCAGTAACATATTTTTTTCAATTTCAGTAGCTCCATTAGATTGCCATACATCTTTTAATGGCCTGGCAGCATATCTTGCATATTCAATGGGTATATGAAAATCGTTTATTTCAGAACCAACAAGTTCTTGTAGTGCTCTAATAATGTGTATTTCTTTTTTCTTTCCCGTTATTCTTTTGGTAACAATATTTTTCATCTTATTATTTAAAGAAAAATCGTTTTTCGAAACCTCTTGTAATGCATCAGCCATCGTTACATTGGAAAAAATTAACCTTGGCAAATGATGCTGATCTTGTGGCTGATTGGGTTCATGTGCCTTGTTTTTAAGATTTTTAAATTTCCAGGTATAATGAGTATAACCATCTTTATTGGTTGTTTTAACTTGTGCATTACTATTTAAAAGTTTATAATTTAATTCGGTTCCTTCAGGCACTTTTACCACAATTTCCAGGTTTTCTAGCGGCACTTCCTCCTGTAAAATAATATTTTCATTTAAAAAAGGGAGATATCCGGCTTCGGAATGTAATTCGTAATCGAAATCAACCGTACAGCCTAACTCAAGGCCTGTATGTGTTACTACCATTTCGCGCAAATGGTTAAACGCGGGTGCTCCGGCAGCAAATCTTGGTAACACTTCGTTAAATGCATTTTCAGGAGCTTTAACAATTTTACCATCTGCCATGGTGGTCTCAACTTTGTTAAATTTAATTTCCTGATAATTAGGGTTGTAAATAATGAATGATTCTCCATACAGGCGGTTAAAAGAATAATGTGTAATATATTTTAACTGGTGTTGATACTGGAATGTCATTGAGCCATCAGAATTTAACTCATAAACCTTTTTTATGGTTTTAAATACTGCATCGTTTTCTTCCTCTGTTGTACTTTTCTGGCAGGCCCCAGCAAGTAGTACAGTTAATGTAAACAGGATGATATGTTTTATTTTCATGATTTTCATTTTTTATGATTTATCGCGATAATATTATTTTCTCGTTAGCAAACTTTTGTTGTGCTTCAATAACTGATTTGTAGTTACTCCACTCGTCTGCTTCAAATATTCGTTTTTTAATTGTAATTATTTCTTTTAGTTTAAGTTGGTTATTTTCCAGGATATATTTACCACTAAAAGCTGCTGCTGTTCCTTCAATATCTTCATTTGTAGTTAAATATATAGCTTCTTTAAATGATGGGAGTGTCACTACTTCAGATAATTGAACCAGCCTGCTGCAGCGGTCGCGGAAAGGATATTTCCTTTCTTCGAGCGAAGTATTTGTGTATAAATGGGCTTGTGCACGTTTAAAAATATTGGTAGCTACAATGGGTGTAAAAATGATTTCATTTTCTGTAACTGTTGCATAGTCAGGGATTCTGAATTTAAAAGAAATATTTATTGGCTCTTCCATATATCCGTACGGATCGCTAAATTTCATTTCTAAAATTTCCATGTTTTGGTTTATGCTTTTTAATTCCATTTCTAATGCATTTTCCCAGTTGGTTTTTAAGTTTCGGGTAAACATTCCACGGATAGCAGCATCCGATTGCCCGTCTGCAGTAACATATATTGATCCTTCAAGCGTACCGTCGGCTAAAATATTAGTTATACCACTAATTTTAAGAGGATGATTTTCTGGGGGTGAAATATCGGTAATCATCAAATCTGCACCTTCAGGCAATCCCATTAAATAATTTTGTTGTTGTTCGGCACTCGACCATTCTTCCCTTATAAACGGAATCCATGTAGGATCGAGTAACATAAATTCTCCATTACGCCGTTTTACAACGGTTACACTGTGGTTAAACTGGTCGGCAGGAATATCTTCAATTCTGGAACCGGCCATGGTCATCGCAGCATAAGATTCAAAACCGGCGGCTCTTAGCATAGTAATTAGCATCCCTGCTTTATCTTTACAAACTCCGCAACGGTCGGTAAAGGTCATATCGCCGGTATGGAGTGTGTATCCTTCGCCTTCTCCCATAGATATTCCAGAATATCTAATATTGTCTGCTACCCAGTGGTTTAATAATGAGATGCTGTCCATTTCTGTTTTGGCATCTTTTAAAATTTCTGCAACTTTTTTATCTATTTCGGGTGTAGATTCGAAACTTCCAAAATCTTCATTTACATTGTAAAACCAAATGGATTTATCTTCCCAGTCGGCGGTTGTTGTCATAAGTAATTTGGGTGCTACATCTGAAAGGGCAACCATCCCAGGCTCAAATTTTATAGGCATCATATTTTCTTTCGTAAATCGATATAATGTTTTTTCACCTCTATCATGGATAAAAGTTTTTACATCACCATGAAAAAATTTGTAGTGCAATTCTTTTGTATTTGGAATTTTTACTTCGTAAACTTTCTTTAATACGGGTTGGTTATTCCAGAACTCTATAATATCGTAAAATTGGCCACGCATTGGTGGAATATATTTTGAGTCATCGGGTTGTGTGTTATCGTAAAGCAGGGCATAAGTAAATCCTTTCTTAAAAAGGGTTACTTCAATACCATCACCGGGCTCGAGTCTTCCAATATCAACCATTTTCTGACGAGCGCCCCAATAAATCATTCGGGCAGGAGCAGGGTAGTCGTAAATCCGATCTTTGTCTAATACTTCCACTTCTCCGTTTTTACGGTAAATTTTCACTTCTTTAATCTCAATAAATGCAGAAAGCGGGTCATAATCAAAAATCAGATGATTTAACTGTTTGGCTCCCTGAGGCGTTAAAACTTTAAAAATTTTGTGAATGTCGTTGTAACTTAATCCGGTTTCTTGTACATCAACAAAGGTCTCGTCTAACACAATCAGATAGTCTGCATCGGGATAATCTTTTGATGTTCCTGCTTTTTTTATCAGGTCGAAAGGCCCTGCAAAAACAATTGTTTGCAATAAAAAGAGTGTGGTTAACAGAAAGATTTGTTTTTTCATAATGTATTTTTTTTAAAGGCGTTAATTGTAGGATATTTAAATTATGGAAATAAAGATAATATTTGTTCAATTAAATGTTCTTATATTTGTTATAAAATCAATAAAATAATGAAAAAATTTGTATTGCTTTTAATATTGTTTGTCAGCCTGTGTGCTCACTCTCAGAATGTTATTGAAAATAAAATCAATAATCCCAATATTAAAACAGTTCTAATGTTTGTGGATGGGAACGAACTTTCGTTTCCTGTTTTAGATTTAAAATCGGACAAAAAGTTGGTTTTAACATTTGATGACCTGGATGCTGATATTAAGGATTATTATTATTCAATTATTCATTGCAATGCTGATTGGACTCCATCCGATTTAGACCCAAGTGAATATATTGATGGATACTTCGAGGATCAAATCGATCAAAATCAATCCTCTTTTAATACCACTGTAGATTATACTCATTATACACTATTATTACCAAACGATTATGTAAAACCTATTCTTTCAGGTAATTATATTATCAAGGTTTACGAAAGTTCAAATCCTGATAAAGTGGTTTTTACCAAACGTTTTATGATGGTTGAATCCCAAACACAAATTGAAGCTCACATAAAAAATATGGCACAATCAAGCTACTTTTATAACGATCAAAAGCTCGAAATAAAGGTAGAATATAAAGGGACTGATTTTTATGATATCAGCCAAAATATTAAAATTAAAATCCTAAAAAATTTTAATTGGAAGCAACAATTAGTTATCGATAAACCTGATGTTATCCGGAATAATGAATTTACTTATAATGATTTTAATAAGTTAAAATTTAAAGGAGAAAATGAATTTCATCACTTCAATACCAAAAATATTCATTATGCCGGAGAAAATATTCAGAATATCAGTTTTGTGGATCAAATGTATCATTTTCAGTTAGCCGAAGATAAAGATAGAACTTTCGACGACTATGAATATAAGCAAGATATTAACGGGCAGTTTAAGGTAGACGTAACACAAAGTAATTATCCACAAACCGAGGCAGATTATGCTTATGTATATTTTACATTAAATATGGATGCACCTGTTCAAAATGGAGATGTTTATGTTTGGGGCGCTTTATCAAATTACGATTTTACCAAAGAAAATAAAATGAAATATAATTTTGAGCAAAAAGCATACGAATGCCGTTTATTATTAAAACAGGGATATTACAATTATCGTTATGTTTTAGTAGAAGATAATAAACCTGATTATACTTATATCGATGGAAATCATGTACAAACAGAGAATGTTTTTACTACTTTGGTTTATTATCGTGATTTTCGCGGAAACTATGATCGGTTAATAGGTATAAATCATACTACAACAGTTAAATAAAATAACTAAAAAATAAATATTATGTTAAAGGAAATTTTTACAAAAGATTTATGGATGGATATTTTAAATCAAATTGTTAGCTGGATTGTTAACGAGAGTCCTGCAATTATTATTTTATTAATTCTTTTATTTATCACCTTAAAATTATTGTATGTTTCTATCCGGAGGTTAAATAAAATTTTAATTAACCGGGCTACGAAAAGCGAAAGCCTGGATACTCAGGAAGCTTCAAAGCGGATTAATACCTTGTTAGGAATACTTAAAGGTATTGGGAAGGTTATTGTTTGGAGCATTTTTTTAATGATTATATTTAAAAAGTTTGGAATTGATATAGGCCCGATTCTTGCAGGTGCAGGTATTTTAGGTTTGGCTGTAGGTTTTGGAGCCCAGGAACTGGTCAGGGATATTATTTCAGGATTTTTTATTTTACTCGAAAACCAGGTGCGTGCTGGCGATGTTGCTATTATTAATGGCACTGACGGACTGGTAGAAAAAATTGAATTACGAACAATTACCTTACGTGATTTTTCTGGTGTTGTACATGTTATCCAGAATGGTAAAATTAACACTTTATCGAACATGACCAAAGAATGGTCGGCCATTGTTTTTGATATTGGAGTGGACTATAAAGAAGATATTGATGATGTTATAAAGGTAATGCAGGAAGTTGGAGAAAAAATGATAAATGATCCTGAATATAAAGAAAAAATTAAAGAACCATTAGAAATATTTGGGTTAGATGAGTTTGGAGATAGTGCTATTGTTATCAAAGCCCGTTTAAAAACTGTACCCGGAGATCAATGGTCATTAGGACGCGAATATCGTAAAAGGCTCAAAAAGGCATTCGACGAAAAAGGAATCGAAATTCCATACCCTCATACTACCGTTTATTGGGGTGACGAAATTAAGCCTTTAGAATTGGAGGTGAGGAAATAATCATATCGTTAAATTAAAATAAAAAAGTAACTGTCTAAAATGGCTCTAAGACGTCATTGCGAACGTAGTGAAGCAATCTGTTTAAGTTGATTTTAGAAGATTGCTTCGTCGTACCTCCTCGCAATGACGGAAAAAGATTATTTTTTAGACAGCTCCTTTTTTATTAAATTATATATAAAAATTACAAATTCTTCTCCGGATACAATTCATTCCATTGTTGTGGCTGATCTTTTAATTTTTTATCAAACCACGAAATAATGGTATAATGCCATTGGATTCGTTTTTTGTAATCCAGAATATGGTGATCCTGCCCGTCAACAAGCACCATTTCCACATCTTTTCCTAATAGATTAAGGGCGGCATAATACTGGAGGCTTTCTCCCACAGGTACATTTGTATCGTCTGTACCGTGTAATAAAAGGATTGAGTTCTGGAATTTATCAGCATTATAAACAGGGCTGTTTTCAACATAAATATCTTTTCTATTCCAGGGATAGCTGTTTTTTGTTGCACCTGCGCTGTAGGTATATCCCCAGTAGCCTTCTCCCCAGTAACTTGTAATTGAACTTATTCCGGCATGCGAAATGGCAGTTTTAAATATATCTGTACGGGTTTGAATTAACATGGTAGTATATCCGCCATATGAAGCCCCAATACAACCTACATTCTCGGCATCAGCCGATTTGTGTGTTTCTAAGAATTTTTTGGTGCCGTCAATAATATCATCAATAGCATCAAATCCCCAACCATTAACATGCAGCGCAGAGAAATCCTGGCCAAAGCCTGTTGCCCCACTGGGTTGTAAAACATAAACAATGTATCCGTTGGCTGCCCAGTTATTAATTGGATATCGGCCACCAAATGAACGCTCAATAGGAGAGGTTCCTGCATAATAATTTACAATAACCGGATATTTTTTATTTTCATCATAATTAGGCGGATAATAAATACGTCCGTAAATGGTTGTTCCGTTTTTATTTACAAAATTCCACGGTTCTGTTTTGCCGAATTTAATATTGGAATACCGCTCTTTTTCAGGAAACGAAAGTAGAGAGCTCGATTCTTTTTTTAGATTTAGTGCATAAAGCTTTTTGGGTGTCGATATGCTTGTACCACTATAAATTGCTACAGGTTTTTCTTTGGCAATGTCAAAATCACTTAGAACTTCAACATTGAGATCTAATTTTTCGAATGCTTGAGATTTTAAATCATATTTGTAAAGATTGATATAATCTTTTTCGCCAACCGATAAATAAATTTCTTTTTCGGAAAACCATTCTGCAGAATGAATTGTGGGGTCAAAATTTCGGGTAATCGGGTCAATATTTTTATTGTTTAGATCAAAAATATATAATTGAGCATCGTAGCTATTGGGTATTCGCTCATCGCTTAGATTTACGCCAATATCTCCAAAACATTCGGGTCCGCCTTGAACCAATAGCTTTGTTCCATCGGGCGAGTATTGGCAATATCCGGCATAATTTTTATCTTCCCAAATGGTAGTAAGTTCGAAATTATTCATGTCCATCTCATATAAATTTTGTTTTGAGAATGGAGGTTCTGTATAATCCATGCGTGATGTGGAAAATAAAATTTTTGTCCCGTCGGGCTTAATATCGTGTAAGCTTGCCGACAGGTTTCCTGCTGTTAGCTGTGTAATTTTTTGTGATTCAACTTCTGCTTTAAACAAAAATGAACGGTTTCTGAAATAAGGCAGCCTGTCGTTGGAACCATAAATACGTTTTAAATCACCCGGTTTTTCAGCTTTTTTATAAACCGAATAAACAATATAATCTTCGGTTGGCGACCAGCTAAAGCCTGTTAAATTATTAATTCCATCTACAATTGATTGTTCTTTTCCTGAATTTATATCATATACAAAAATTTCATATTTATCCTCGAAACTTGCCGAATAGGTTAAACGGTCGGTTTTTTGCATCCAGTCAACATTTGAAATATCTTTATTTCTTAAAACGCAAATGTTTTGGTTTTTATCCAGATCATAAATTTCAGTGTATTTTTTACTTTTGCCGCTTCCGTGTACCGTTTCAGAATAATTAATCAATACATATTTACCTGATGGTGAAATTTTTGCTGATGAAACGTTATTGCCTTCAAGCACATCATTGATTGTAAAATATCTTTGATGATTTAAACTTGTGGTTGCATTGCAATCAGCAAAATCATCGCTGTAATCAAAATTAGCATTAACTTTTAGCGAATTCTCAGCAGTAATCAGCTTTATCAAAATTTCATGATTACCTTTATTCAGCGTTATCTCAATTTCCTGGTTATTTAAACCGGAAGTAGTTTTGGTTTTTATCTTTTTGTTATCAATATACACTTCGAATAAAGCATTGGCTGCAAGGTTTATTTTTCCTTTAGTCCATTGATCAACAGATAAATAACTTTTTAGCAGAATAAGATTGTTTTCTGTTGTTTGATTTAAAACGATACTGTCTTTGGCTATTTCTATCGATTTCCAGTTTAACGAATTGCTTTTTGCATCTATATTGGTTTGCTTTAAAAGTTCTGCATTCTCAAAGGTATTTCCTTCAATATTCTTCACATCAGCGAAAGCCGGCATGTTAATTTTTTGCGGATTGGTAATATTCCATTTATTTAATTTAACAGCATGCTGTGCAGATGTAAAATGGAATAAACTAATAAGAATTAATAATAGGTTCAATTTTTTCATTATAAGATAAATTTAATTTTTATATAAGACTTTATTTAATATTACAAGTTTAATAAAATTAATGCAAAAATAACGATAGACTTAAATACATTCTTTTATTAATTGAAATTGGTTTTTTTAAATTGTACTCCGTATTTAAAAGATTATATAATTATGATGAAACCTTCATGCTTAAGGATAAAAAAATAAACCGGCAGAAACTCAAAAGGACATGAACCGAGTTTACGAGCTCGCCGAAGGCAATAAAATATTACTTGTTAGAAAGCTATTGCATGAAGGTTCGCCTGAGAGATTTGTAGGAGGCTTAAGCGGGAGACACCGGCAACAAAATAGATTATTGAAATTTGAAGCTGTAAATCGCATAAAAACAATTGTTTAACTAAAATAGATTCGAATGAAACCCTCATGCACTGTCTTGCACGACAAGGATATAAATAAAACATGAGGGTTCCATGGCATTAGAATTGCTAATGCTATTTTCTGACAATTATAACTATTTGAAAAACAGGCGCCTAACATAATTTATTCTAATAAAAAAACTTCTTAGTGTATTATTATTATTATCTTTAAATATTTTAGCTCAAAACCATGATAGTTTATTAATTTGAAGACATAAAAAGTTTAGATCATAAAATAGAAAAGAAATTAAATTCTGTATTCAATGAATTGTTCGAAGAATTAAAACAGCAACAAAAAACCTATGATAGTTTATGTCAAATACATCAAGACGCATTAAATCAGTTAAATAAGCTTGATCAAAGAATTGTTGTTGAAAATGAAAAAACACGTAACTCATTAACTGATAAAGCTAATAAATTAACAAGTGAAGTTAATAAAAGCCACAAAAAAGATAATATTACATATATCGTACACTATATACTTTTTGCACTATTATTAATTTTGATATTTTATTTAATCATTATTTTTAAAAAAAGTAGTAGAGAATCTATTGAATACTTACTTTCCCAAACCGGTGGTTTAAGAGAACAAAATTATGAAATCATCGAAAGAGCGGAGGAACTCAAAAAGATTGAAAAACATTAAAAGAATTAATTAAAGAACAACAACAAGAAGATAAAGTGCTAAAAAAAGCCAAAAAAAACCAGGAAGAAAAAGAAATAATTAAGGGCGGAGTTAACCGTCCTTTATATCTATTGTTTAATAATCTTTATTGTTTTAACCCCATCAACTAATTCGAGTTGAAAAAGAATTATTTAAATACGCATGATTAAAATTTAGATGAATTAAATTTTTGGTTATTCAAAAAAAAACCAATCGCCGCAAAGGTATCATTTTAACTAAATAGAAATCATTACATTATGTTTTTTTACTATGTATACTGTTTTTTAAAACACTATGAGCAATAATTCCGGTAAGGATAATAGCTGAGCCTGTAAGTTCTCTTACTGTTAGTATTTCTTGTATAATATAGTAGCCGATTATTGCAGCAAATACCGGTTCCAGCGATAATATAATCGCTGTTTTTAGCGAAGAGATATATTTTTGCACCCAAACCACAATAAAAAAACAAAAAAGTGTGCCGAATAATCCCAGGTATATTAGAGATATCCATGCTTTTGTGTTAATTTCTACAGTCGAATTATCCATAATAAGCCAGGCTGTGAGGCTGAATAATGCAGTTCCAAAAAACTGGTAACTGATAAGTGGAAGCGTTTCTGTTTTTTGAATAAAACGTCCTGCCAAAACCAGGTGGGTTGCTCCGGCAAAAGCAGAAAACAGTGTAATTACATCTCCATTATTTATCGAAGTGCTTGTATCGTAAGTCAGTAGAAATAATCCAGTAAATACCAGAAGAATAGCTATCCAGTCAATTTGTAATATTTTTATTTTAAAAAAGAAGAAAAGGATGAATGGCACTATAACCACAGCAGAACTTGTAATAAATGCACTATGCCCTGTGCTGGTATATTTTAACCCGATGGTTTGAGCTGTATAGCTTACAGCTAAAAAAAATCCAAGCGTAACTCCTCTGATAAATGCTTTTTTATTTAGAATTAGACTTCTTTTAGTAAAAAGCATAAACAAAAACAGGACACCAAAGGCCTGTATTGACCTTATAAAAACAATTAAATGCTCGTTTACCGTTGCAACCGTATCTTTTATGATAAAGAATGTTGAACCCCAGACAATCGTAACCAGGATGAGTAAGAATGTTTTCATGTTTTATTTTTTAACATAATTCCAGTAGCCAGCCTGCCGCATTTTACTCCATCTCTGCGTGCCGAATAGAACAACTCAGGATTGGAATAAGTACACATTTCAGCAATTTCTATTTGCTTTTCGGGAATTCCCGAATCGATTAGTATTTGATGATTTATTTTCCAAAGGTTTAATAATCCTTTATCAGAATTTTTAATGGGATTAATATAATTATCAAAGCTAAATTGGTTTTGAAACTGTTCAATTACTTCGGATCCTACTTCATAAACTTTCGGTCCAATCGATGGTCCGATACCAGCAATTAAATTTTCAGGATTTGTTCCATACTCTTTTTGCATGATTTCTATGGTGTGTCTGGAAATTTCCTGCAAAGTGCTTTTCCATCCGGAGTGGATGGTTGCAATGGATTCTTGGACAGGATCATACAATAGAATCGGAACGCAGTCGGCTGTTCTTACATAAATACAAATACCCGCTATATTTGTTATTAAAGCATCTGTATTTTGAAATAAATCTTTAGAAGATGTTACAATCCCAACATTTTTGCTGTGGGTTTGTTTGGGCGATACCATCTGCTCTTTTTTAATATTAAGCGATTTGGCTAAAAGTTGCAAGTTGGCTGTTACATTTTTTGGTTCGTCGCCGACAGTATATCCTAAATTAAATCCTGCTAAATGGTTTTTGCTATATCCACCAATTCGTGTAGTCGAAAAATGGGTGATAGCTTCATATTCAATTAGGTTGCTGAATTGCAGCAATTGTATTTGTTCAGGTTTGCTCATAAAAGAATCAATTTATGCAAAGGAAATATTTTATTTGAATATTTAAAAAAACAAAAGTTGGAATAATTTTTTTGTTTAATTATATAATTAACAGGAAATTAATTTGGAAATGCACCAATTTTTTCTTATAATAGCATTTAGTTTATAATTTGAAAATCTTAATAAAAATAAAAAGAAAGGGTATTAATATGAATTATAGAAAAATTAAAATTTTTGCCGTTAGTGTTATAGCATTTATGTTTTTATTTTCAGGTTGCAATCAAAAGGCAAAAGAAGAAGATAAAGACGAAAAAGTGAAACAAGAATTAAAAGATGTCGACGAAGAAGTTGATGAACTTGTAAAGGCCGAAAAGGATAAATTAAAAAATGATCTGGATAATGCAACTGCAGAGTTTGATCAAAAGATAGACAAACTTAACCAGGAAATTGAAAGCCAAGAATCGAAAATTTCTCAGGAACAAGAAGAGACTCTTGAAAAACTGAAAACAAAAAGAGATGAATTGAAGAGCAAGCTTGATAAAGCTGATTTAAAGTCGAAAGAAGAGTGGGAAAAATTTAAATCCGAATTTGACAAAGATTTTGATAACTTTAAAACAAGTGTGAAAGATTTCTTTGATGATAATGAATAAAAAAGGGAAAACTTTATTGAAAGAGACTCTGTAGATAGGGTCTCTTTTTTATTGATTTCCCTCTAAGCCGCGAAGTTTATTATTGTTGGAAGATTAGTATAGTTGTACTGCTTACTGCCGCTTTCTTTTTCACCGCGAAACTACCAAGGCGCTAGGTTTTATTATAATATCTGTGATTATCTAATCAAATCAGTGTATTCAATTTAATGAATCTGTGTTCTATTATGATTTAATAATTTTTACCACGGAGTGAACAGAGATTTTGACACAGAGTTTCACAGAGTTTGTTTTTAGTTAAATTCTTTTCACCGCCAAGGGCAATTTTTTTTTCTTAACATTAAATTCAAAAAAAAACTGTGTTAACCTGTTTAATCGGTGTATTCAATTCATTGAATCTGTGTTCTATTTTCACCGCGAAGACACTAAGGTACTAAGTATTTTAATTGAAAAATTAGTTTGGTTCTGCCACTGCCACTGCCACTGCCTCCTGTCAACTTCCACTTCATTATTCTAACTTTAAAAATAAACCATGAACTGAAAATTTCTTTTTTGATACTTGAAACTTGCATATTGCTACTTTCAAACTCCGTAGCTTTAAAGCGATCGCTAGAAGCCTTAGCGGTTGCGAAGCGAAGGAGTTCTGCCGCTGCCTCCTAATATTACTCAAACACCAGCGTATCAGGTTTAGCACCCAGTTCTTTTAATGCTTCCTGAATACTTTCCGTCATTTTTGGTGGCCCGCAAATATAAAAATGTTTTGAGAAATCACTTATTTCCTTTTTTAAAAAATCTTTATCAATAAAGCCGTTGATATATTTCTCCGACTCTTCATGGGTAATTACATTAATAAAATTTTTGCCCAGCATCTTTTCAAATTCGTCTTTAAGAATAATATCTTTTTCTGTTTTATTCGAAAAATAAAGGACATTATCTTTTAATTGGTTCTCTTTTTGTAGATGTCTAAAAATAGCTATAAATGGTGTTATCCCTGCTCCACCAGCAATAAAGTACCCGGGCCCTTTATAATTAATGGTTCCCCATGGCGGCCCTATAATTAATTCATCTGATTTTTTTAATTTACCCAGTTCTTTGGTAACTCCATTATTGCCCTCATAAATTTTTATAGTCAGCTCTAAATGCTGATAGCTATTTAAAGAGGTGAAGGTAAACGGCCGTTTCTCTTCTTTAAGCCCATTTTTATTGATAGATAAAGATGTTGCCTGGCCGGGTTTAAAATTGTATCCTTCAGGTTTTTCAAGCACAAAACGTTTTACATCGTGAGTTATATTTTCTATTTTTAAAATTTTTACAATATGTTCCATATTTATATTTTTATTGATGATTAACTTTACAACAAGAAAAAAATTAAAGTGTTTAATTTTACTAAATATACAATTTATAATTTCAAAAACGAAATAATTATATGTTAGATATCTGTATTGCTGATATTTTAAAAGAGAAGATTAACACTGTTGCTATCGGAAGTATTCAGGCTAATATTCAGGTAAATGAATCTGATGATGAGTTAAAAGATTTATTAAATGATGCTTGCAATCAATTTTCTCAAAAATACAAGGTCGAAGATATATCCAATTTTAAACCCATTGCCGATTCAAGAAAAGCATATAAAAGTTTAGGTAAAGACCCGGCCAGGTATCGCTTATCATCCGAAGCATTATTAAGGCGTATCGTAAAAGAAAAAGGGATTCATAATATCAATAATATTGTAGATATCAACAATTTGGTTTCAATTCAATCTTTTTATTCCATATGTGCTTTTGATATGGCTAAGCTTAATCCACCTGTTGAGTTTACAGTAGGTACAAAAGATGATGTTTATTATGGCATTGGCCGCGGATTGCTAAATATCGAAAACCTTCCGGTATTTCAAGACAGCTTGGGAAAATTTGGAAGCCCTACCAGCGATTCAGAAAGGGTAAAGATTACTAATGAAACAACGTCTATTTCAATGAATATTATTTCATTTAGCGCAGAAAATGATTTAATGCTTTATTTAAACCAACTGAATAAATACCTTCAAAAATTTGCTAAGGCAAAAAATGTAGAAATAGGAATAATTTACTAAATACATAATCAAAAATTTTTTATTTAAATGATTAAAAATTTTTAGTAAAAGAAGGTTTAAGAAATGTTTTTTCTCTTTTATTATACTCCACTGATAAAAATCATATGTTATTTCATTGTACCGTAGTTACTTTAAGCCATTTAAATTTTAAAATATTTTGAGCTATGTATAAGATAAACGAACATCCTATTCTTGATATCCCATCCCCCAATAAAGTAACATTTACATTTAATGGAAAAACTATTGAAGGAGAAAAAGGTTTTACCATTGCCGCTGCTTTGCATCAGGCGGGTTTTCCTGTTCACAGTCATAGTCTGGAGAATCGTAATCGGAGCCTTGAATGTGGAATTGGTAAATGTGGAGCATGTGAAATGTTGGTTGACGGAGTGGTCCGAAGAATTTGTATTACAAAAGTTGATAAAATTAAAGAAGTAAAAGAAATTCCACATGATTATGAACCCAAGGTAAGAAAAATTACCACCGACGAATCGCTTGATGTTTTTAAAACAGATGTGGTTATCATTGGTGCAGGCCCGGCCGGATTAGCTGCTCGTGAAATTTTAAACAATCACAATGTAAGAAATATTGTGATTGATAATAATGATCAAATTGGTGGCCAGTTTTTAATGCAAACGCATCAGTTCTTTTTCTTCGAAAAAGAGAAGAAGTTTGGTGGAATGAGAGGGTTTGATATAGCCAAAACATTAGCCGGTGACAATCATAACGGAATTTTCCTGAATTCAACGGTTTGGGATATTCTGGAAGGTAAACGTCTGGCGGTAAAAAATATTAAAACCGAAAAAATTTATTATGTTGATTCCGATCACTTAATCATTGCCACCGGAGCTGTTCCTTTTATGCCTCCTTTCGAAAATGACGATGTGCCTGGAGTTTTTACTGCTGCTGTTGTTCAAAAAATGATGAACCAGGAATTTACACTCTTGGGTAAGAATGTATTAACCGTTGGTGCCGGAAATATTGGATATCTTACATCATACCAGTTAATGCAAGCCGGAGCAAATGTAAAGGCTATTATTGAAGCTCAACCCAACGAAGGTGGGTTTCCTGTCCAAGCAAACAGAGTACGTAGATTAGGAATTCCTGTACTTACATCAACAATTTTGGTTAAAGCAATACCCAATGAAAATCATGATGGGATTATTGGAGCCGTTGTGGCTGATGCTATAAATTTCGATCCGGTGCCCGGAACTGAACGCGTTATTGATGGGATTGATGCTATTAATATTTGTACAGGCCTGGTTCCTGATGATGCATTACTTATTAAAGGTAAAGAAATATTTGGACGTAATTGCCACGGTGCAGGCGATGCTATCAGGATTGGTGAAGGAACAAGTGCTGTGTTACGAGGAAAACAGGTAGCCTACGAAATTATCGAAGAAATGGCTTTACGTTTCGATTACGATCAATACCTTAAAATTTCAAAAGAATATATCGACTCGCAACAACATCCTGTAAAAGTTATTGATGAAGCTTATAAACCAACGATTGAAAGGCAAAAAGAAAAACCTTTTGTTATTATCGATTGTCTTTATGGTTTTGCTTGTAACCCTTGTGCATTTTCCTGTCCGCATGGTGCAATTACTAAATCATCAACCAGTACGGTACCACAAATTGATTTTGATAAATGCATTGGTTGTATGCAGTGCGTATATCAATGCCCTGGGCTTGCTATTTTTGGCTACAACCTTAAAAAAGACTGGCTGTTTTTGCCTATCGAGTACGAGGTTAAAGAAAAATCGGAAGTTTTTCTTGTTGATAACAACGGGAAAAAGCTGGGCGAAGGAATAATTGAGAAAATCCTGAAAAAGGAAAATAAAACCAATGTTGCCAGGGTAAAATCTTTAGATGTTCATGGAGAGGATTTGATCGAAGTACGTGGTTTTATTGTTAAAGATAACTACCCCGAAAAAATTGACTATAAAAATACCCATGATAAAAGCGAGGTGGACCAATATATTTGCCATTGCGATGATGTGAAGCTCAAAGATATTTTGGAAGTAATTGGCGGCCGCAAATATATTTCTGCCGACGAGGTAAAACATACTACTCGTTTAGGAATGGGTGCATGTCGGGGAAAACGCTGTATTAAAAGATTAAAAACTGTGCTGCCAAAATATGGAATTGAAATGGTTGGCGATGCTACCCCCCGTGGGCCTTTATCGAATCAGTTGGGCTTGGGTGAACTTTATCCGCGGAATGTACACGAAAAAGTGATTACTCATTTAAACGGAGTGGAACGTAAAAAAATAAAAGTGCAATCATTAATTGCAGGTGGCGGAATTGGCGGAAGTGCATTGTTTCGATATCTTGCCGAGGCAGGGCAGAAGCCGGTTATGATTAATTATGGACGAGGAGCTTCGTGGAGAAATATAGCCGGTGGAAGACCAAATTTTAGTTTGCCTGAGCTTTCGGATATTGCGAATCATAACCTGGAAATTTTTAAAGAGTTGCAGGAAATTCAAAATATCGATTTTTTGCCTATTAAATATGTAACTTTTGCTCATGATGATGCAATTTATAAAGCTTTGGAAGCGTCGATAGCATGGTCTGATGCCAGGATGATTGAACCAAAAGATTTTCAAAGGGAGATATCTCCACATGTTAACCCAGCATTAGATACTTACAAATCTGCATTAATAACTGAGAATTGTTGGCAGGCAACACCTGGAAAGGTTGTAGACTTAATTCGTAAAATTGGTATCAAACATGGTGGCGAAATTTTAGAAGACTGCGAATTAATTGATGTTAATAAAACAGGAAATACTTACCAGGTAATTGTAAGAGGCCATAATCAGGAATATGTTGAATATGAAACCGAAGTTTTTATTAATGCGCTGGGGCCTGAAGGTGATAAATTTGCCAAAAAACTTGGATTGGAAACAGGAATTTATCCAGTAAAACACCAGGCATTTATTACCCGCCGGTTGCCTATGTTGGGTGTTGATGGTAGTCCTCTATCAATGGTAATTGACCGCAGAAACTATAAAGGTTTTACCGCTGTTTATGGACAGCAGTTGGCCGAAACAGGACAAATAATTGGATGTGCATCACCTGCTGTAGACCCGAAAGAAACTGATAAAAACTTAAAGATCAATTCGCAGGATTTCTTAGAAATTGTTTCCGAAGTTTTTGTGAACTGGATTCCTAACCTTTCTTCGGTAGGATTTCAGGCAATATGGGCTGGTTATTATGTGGAACCCAGAATGCTGATTGACACTGAACATGGTTTATTTATTGGGTTGCGCGGACAAGGATTTATGCTTGGACAATACCTGGCTAAACTTTATGTAGATAAATTGATGGGTAAACCTGTTCCGGATTATTTCGATCGTTTAAAAATTGATGGAGACGGATTGCTGGAAAGGGCTTTTAAATAAAAAGTGTAAAGAAATCATGAAAAAAGGGAGCTGTTTTTTAAATAGCTCCTTTTTTAGGATATCTTTTATAAAGCAACTCCTAAACGGGCACCTATAACAGGTAGGGTGCCACTATAGCCATAATCAATATTACCACGGTTGTATTTAGTTGTAACATTTTCGGGTAAGTTGTGGGTATTATATCGTATACCAAATCCAAGATAAAAATCTATATAAAACTTTGAAAAGGGATTAAGCTGATATCCAATTGTTGCATGTCCGTTATAGCTGTTAATATTTATCGCATATTTTAAGTCTTGTATCTCAAAATATACTAATCCGTCTCTCAACACGTTTCAACATATGTTTCATTATGCCCCTTTATTTTCTTGACATTGACAGAGAAATCGAAATCTAGTATTTTTTAGTAAAAACATTACCATAAAACAAGGATTTCAGAATGTTAAAGAAAAAATCAGGTACGTATATACGTATTGTTCAACCTTATAAGGGTAAAGGAATCCTAAGCATAAAACCCTGCCTTCCCTGGGTAAACTGATTAATGCTATTAGCTTCGGTTATAAATAACAAAGCAATTTGCGAAGTTCTGTATAGTCAATGTATACATTTTATTGAATCTGTGTTCTATTCTTTTTCCGGTACAAACTTTAATGAGATAGAATTTACACAATGCCTTGTATTCTTCGGTGTAAATCCTTCACCTAGAAATACATGTCCCAAATGGGCACCACAGTTGGTACAAATAATTTCTGTCCTTAGGCCGTCTGCATCAGGAACTCTTTTTATGGCTCCTTCTATTTCATCGTCGAAACTGGGCCAGCCACAATGTGCGTCAAATTTATCGTCAGAACGGTACAAAACTGCATCGCAGCGTTTGCAGCTATAAAAACCTTCTTCTTTGTGGTTTACATATTTGCCTGTAAAAGGCCTTTCTGTTCCTTTATGAATAATTACACGCTCTTCTTCTGGTGTTAATTTGTTGTATTGCATAGTATCCTGCGAATAAATATTTAATGATAAAATAAAGAATATCCCTAAAAAAATATTTTTCATCACAATTTTTATTTATAAAACAAATTCGATGCATTTTGGTTTATTAGAGTAAAAATTATTTATGAATTATTGATTAATATTTTTTCTTGATGTAACTTGTTTAAAATATTGGGATCTAATGTTTTTGAAAACATCTCTTTTATGGTTTTTTATTAAAATTATCAATAATTTAATCTTCATTTAATTTATAATAAAATTAACCTTTCGTTCTTTACTTTCGGTTTGGCCATTTTTACTTTACGTTAAACCGTATGTTTTATACTGATTAATGATTTTTAATGATATTATTTAATATGAGCTATTTGAATTTTAAAAAGGATGAGCTAATTAATCTTGAGTATTCTTTAAAAAAGGAAATTCTAAGTACCAACAGAGCGGGCGGGTATTTCAGTACAACTATTATTCTTTGTAATACGCGTAAATATCATGGATTAATGGTATTGCCACTGAAAGAGTTTGATGATGAGAACCATGTTTTACTTTCATCCGTTGATGAAACATTAATACAACGGGGAAAATCATTTAACCTGGGAATTCATAAATATCCGGGTATAGGAGTTTATGAACCACATGGCCATAAATATATCAGGAATTTTGTTTACGACCCAACGCCCAAGCTAACATACAGGGTGGGAGGTATCGTGCTTGAAAAAGAACTGCTTTTTGTGCATAACGAGGAACAATTTATGATTCGTTATACCTTGCTCGAAGCCAATTCACATACAACAATTCGGATAAAACCTTTTCTGGCTTTTAGAAATGCACATGAATTAACCAGGGCAAATCTTGCAATTAATAAACATTATAAAATTATTGCTAATGGAATAAAGTCGAAGCTTTATAATGGATTCCCGTGGTTGCATATGCAACTGAACAAAAAGAATGAGTTTATTGCTGCTCCGGATTGGTTTTATAATATTGAATATCTTGAAGAATTAAATAGAGGCTATGAATACAGAGAAGACCTTTTTGTGCCTGGATTTTTTGAATTATCGATGAAAAAGGGAGAGTCAGTCATTTTTTCTGCTTCAACATCGGAGATTAACCCCTCAGGATTAACCCGTAAATTTAATGCAGAGTTAGCAAATCGTCCTAAGAAAGACACTTTTGAAAGCTGTTTGAAAAATTCGGCCCAACAATTTTTAGTAAAACGTGAAAAATCTACAGAGATTATTGCCGGATATCCCTGGTTTGGCCGTTGGGGAAGAGATACTTTTATTGCTTTGCCCGGATTAACATTGTCTATTGGCGATAAAAAGATTTGTAAACAGGTTTTGGACACAATGTCTGCCGAGTTAAAAGATGGTTTATTTCCCAATATTGGAAAAGACAAACAGGCTTCGTTTAATTCAGTGGATGCTCCATTATGGTATTTCTGGGCTATCCAAAAATATGGCGAAGCAGTTAATGATTACCAGCAGATATGGAAAGATTATGGAAAAAAAATGAAATCGGTGCTGGAGATTTATCGTAAAGGAACGTATTATAATATAAAAATGCACGACAATGGACTAATATGGCAGGGAGAAAAAGGCAAAGCATTAACCTGGATGGATGCTTTAGTTGAAGGGAAACCAGTTACTCCCCGGGAGGGGTATGCCGTTGAAATTAATGCATTGTGGTATAATGCAGTCTGTTTTACTTTATCTCTTGCCAAAGAGTTTAACGATTATAATTTTGTAAATTCCTGGGAAAATATTCCTGCATTAATTAAAGAGTCATTCATTAAAACATTTTGGTACGAACAAAAAGGATATTTGTATGATTTGGTAAATAACGAAAGTGCTGATAATTCTGTCCGTCCAAATCAGGTTTTTGCTACATCACTCCCTTATAGCCCATTAGCCGATGTAGAAAAATTAAATATTCTTAAAGTGGTTGAAAAAGAGCTATTAACTCCCAAGGGCCTTCGAACGCTTTCTCCCAAAAATCCTTTATACTTAGGAAGGTATACCGGCAATCAGGCCGAAAGAGATTATGCTTACCACCAGGGCACCGTATGGCCCTGGCTACTCGGCCATTTTATGGAAGCTTATTTTAAGCTTATTGGAAAACAAGCGGCTCCAATGGCTAAAAAAATAATAAATCATTTTAAAGAAGATATGATGGAGTATGGAATTTGCTCTATTGCTGAAATTTATGACGGAGACCCGCCACATCGCCCCAAAGGAGCTATCTCACAGGCATGGAGCGTAGCCGAGGTTCTCAGAATAATACAAATGATAAAAAAATATCAATAACAATCTTTTATTAAATCTTACAATTATGGCAACAAAAACAAGTAAAGTAAAAGCTAAAAGCGATTCAACAAAACGCGGAATAAAAAAAGAAAAACCAAGTTTTGAACAAATTCAACAAAGAGCTTATCAAATTTATGTAGAAAATGGTTATACTGGTAATCCAGAAGATAACTGGCTTAAAGCAGAAAAAGAATTAAGGAAAAGATAAAATATCTTTTATTATTGGTTTGCACTTAAAAGTTTTTAATGAATGAAAATACTAATGTTTGGATGGGAATTTCCACCACACATAACAGGTGGATTGGGTACTGCCTGTTATGGTTTGGCGAAAGGGCTGGCAAAAAATCAGGTTGATGTAATATTTGTTGTCCCCAAGGCTTATGGCGACGAAGATAATAATATTGTCAGGCTTTTAGATGCTTCTGAAATTGAAGTAAATAAGGAGTTTTTAGAAAGAGAAGAATTTTGGGATCGAATTACTTTTATGGAAATTGGCTCAAATTTAATACCATACGTTTCTCCTGAACAGTTTCAAAATATTATTGCCAAAGATACCCTTAATAAAGCTGAATTTCATCAATCAATTTTTAAAGGCAAATATAAATTTTCAGGAAAATACGGACAGGATTTGTTGGAGGAAGTTTCCCGCTATGCCATTATTGCAGCTGTTCTAGCCATGTCAAACAATTTTGATATTATTCATGCCCACGATTGGTTAACTTACCCTGCCGGAGTAGCTGCAAAATCTGTTTCAGGCAAGCCTTTAATTGTTCATGTTCATGCAACTGAATTTGACCGCTCCGGAGAAAATATTAATCAAAATGTTTACAATATTGAACGTAATGGAATGGAGGCTGCCGACCGCGTAATTACCGTTAGCAATTATACCCGAAATATTGTTATTAAGCGATATGGAATCGATAAATCGAAAGTGATAACGGTTCATAATGCCGTTGATTTTGAGAAAGATATTAAAAATTATAATTCCTGGCAAAAAAAAGTACCCGAAAAGGTCGTAACTTTTTTAGGAAGAGTAACTTTCCAGAAAGGGCCTGATTACTTTGTTGAGGCTGCGAATCTTGTACTATCGAAGAATAAAAATGTACGATTTGTTATGGCAGGAAGTGGCGATATGCTTCATCGAATGATTAAACGAACTGCCGAATTAAAAATAAGTGATCATTTTCACTTTACAGGATTCTTGAAAGGAAATGATGTTAACAGGATGTTTACACAAAGCGATGTATATGTTATGCCTTCAGTGTCAGAGCCTTTTGGGATATCTCCGCTGGAAGCAATGCGGGCAAATGTACCTGTTATTATATCAAGGCAATCTGGCGTTGCTGAAGTATTAAAACATGCATTAAAAATTAATTTCTGGGATGTTGAAGCAATGGCTGATTCTATTTATGGATTGTTAAATTACCAGGGATTATCCAATATGTTTAGCCGTTTAGGGCAGGAGGAAGTTTTACGCCTGAAATGGGAAAATGCCGCTTTTAAAATTTACAAAATTTATCAATCATTAGTATAAAAATTAGCAACAATGAAAACCATTTGTTTTTATTTTCAGGTACATCAGCCTTTTCGATTGAGAAGATACCGTTTCTTTGATATTGGCGAAAACCATCACTATTTTGATGATTATGCCAATAAATCGATTATGAGAAAAGTAGCCGAAAAATGTTATCTGCCAACCAATAAGCTCTTTCTTAATTTAATCAATGAGTATGGGAGCAAATTCAAAATAAGTTATTCAATTTCAGGTACCGCCATCGATCAGTTTGAAATGTATGCACCAGATGTTTTAAAAAGTTTTAAAAAACTAGCCAAAACAGGATGCGTTGAATTTCTGTCCGAAACCTATTCTCACTCTCTATCTTCTTTAAAAAGTGAAGAAGAGTTTGAAAATCAGGTAAACAGTCATCGTCAAAAAATAGAAAGCCACTTTAATCAAACACCTAAAGTATTTCGAAATACCGAGTTAATTTATTCTGATAAAATAGGCGAAATGGTTGCCAATATGGGCTATAAAGCAATGTTAAGCGAAGGAGCCAAACATATACTAGGGTGGAAGAGCCCTAACTATTTGTATACTAATGCGGTTAATCCAAAATTAAAATTGTTATTAAAAAATTTTACATTAAGTGATGATATTGCCTTTCGTTTTTCCAACAGGGCTTGGAAAGAATGGCCACTTACCACTGAAAAATTTGTGGGTTGGCTAAATCATCTTGATCCAAAAGATGAAATTATTAATCTCTTTATGGATTACGAAACATTTGGTGAACACCAGTGGGCAGAAACAGGGATTTTCGAATTTATGCAATATTTACCACATAAAGTTTTTTCTGATTCAGATTTTGAGTTTCTTACTGTATCTGAAGCTGCAGATAAACATCAGCCTATCGCAACAATGCATGTACCATATCCCATTTCATGGGCAGACGAAGAACGCGACCTAACGGCCTGGCTGGGAAACGACCTGCAGGACGAAGCTTTCGATAAACTTTACTCGCTAATCGATAAGATGAAAATAATAAAAGATCAGGATTTATTAAAAGACTGGAAATACCTGCAAACAAGTGATCATTTTTATTATATGTGTACAAAATGGTTTTCCGATGGCGATGTACATAAGTATTTTAACCCTTATGATTCGCCTTACGATGCATTTATTAATTATATGAATGTGTTGAGTGACTTTACATTACGTCTGGAAACTCAACTTATGAATCTTAAAAAAGAAAATGATTTTTCAACCTACACACCTGAAGAAATTAGTAGTTTGATTAATAATTATGAAGAAAAAATTGCTGAGCTTAAAAAGATTTCTACGCAAGGGCATACAGTAAAAAGAAAAACTAGAGCCGAAAAATCTAAAAAGCAAACGGGCAATAAAAGCAAATAACAAATAAACAAACTATTAGACTATGAATAATAACTATATTTTCCCGGATTATTTATTTGAAGTAAGTTGGGAAATATGCAATAAGGTAGGAGGAATCCATACTGTTATTTCAACCAAAGCACTTACCTTATCAAAACAATTGCAAGATAATCACATCCTTGTTGGCCCCGATATTTTGCACGAATCATTCGAAAATTCTGAGTTTATCGAAGATAAACAATTGTTAAAGTCTTGGCGCGAAAAATCGGCAGGCGAAGGATTGAGAATAAAAATCGGACGATGGGACATTACCGGAAAACCAATAGCAATTTTGGTTGATTTTAGTACAATCATAGCTCAAAAAGATGAAATATTTAAAGTTTTTTGGGAGCAGTATAAGCTCGATTCGATAACCGGGCAGTGGGATTATATTGAGCCTGCCTTGTTTGGTTATGCTGCCGGTAAAGTTATCGAAAGTTATACGCGATATTTTTTGAGCCGTAGCCATAAAATTGTAGCTCATTTTCACGAATGGATGACCGGAACAGGGCTGTTATATCTAAAAAAAAATGCTCCTGATATTGCTACTTTATTTACTTCGCATGCAACCGTATTAGGCAGGTCTATTGCAGGTAATAATATTGCATTGTATGAAAACATTGAAAAATTTAATCCTGAAATTAAATCACGCGAATTTAATGTGGTTGCTAAACAATCGCTGGAAAAACTTGCTGCTCATAATGCTGACAGTTTTACTACGGTAAGTGAAATTACGGCTAAAGAATGCAAGATGTTTTTGCAAAAAGAAGTTGATGTAATTACTCCCAATGGTTTCGAAAATGATTTTGTTCCTCAAGGCGATGAGTTCATGCTTCAGAAGGTTGAAGCTAAAGTGAAATTTTTTGAGGTAGCCGAGGCGCTTTTAACAGATGAAATTCCTAAAGACAGTTTGATTGTTGGAATTAGTGGGCGGTACGAATTTAAAAACAAAGGGATTGATGTATTTTTGGAGGCGCTGGCAACCTTAAACCAATCAGAACATTTAAAGAAAAATATTCTTGCTTATATATTGATCCCTGCCGGTCACCACGGGCCAAGAAAAGATGTTTTCCATAATTTAATGGATAAAGAAAGTGAAAATATTATTGAAATCAGTAATAACTATATTACCCATTATTTAATTGACCCTGAGTATGACCCGATTTTAAAACGAGCAAAAGAACTGGGATTAAATAATACCAAACAGGATAAAGTTAAATTGATATTTGCCCCTTGTTATTTAGATGGGAAAGATGGAATATTTAATAAAACTTATTATCAAATGTTAATCGGATTGGATGTAACTGTTTTTCCATCTTACTATGAACCTTGGGGATATACTCCACTGGAGAGCCTGGCTTTTCATGTGCCAACTGTTACAACTACTTTAGCAGGATTTGGCTTATGGGTAAATAATTATTTTACCAAAGAGCACCCTTCTATTAAAATTATTCAACGTAACGATAGCAACGATAATGAAGTCGTAGATTCTATCGCTGAATTTATTTATCAGTATTCCGTACTGAGTAATGATGAACGGGAAGCCATTAAACAAAATGCTCACCAGGTAGCACAAATTGCTTTATGGGAAAATTTAATTGAGCATTACTACAAGGCTTTTACAATCGCATTAAGTAAAATTGATGAACGGGTTGAAGAATTGCTGGATATTGACCGACATGACCAACTGCCCTATGCAAAACCACTGGTTGCTGCACATAAACCAGCATGGATCAGGCTGATGGTACAGAAAAATATCCCTAAAAAATTAGAAGCACTTGAAAAAATCGCTAAAAATTACTGGTGGAGTTGGAATCAGGAAGCAATAGGCCTTTTCGAAAGTATCGATCCCGAATTATGGAAAGAAAGTTATTATAATGCTTTTTTATTTTTAGAAAAGATATCATTTCATAAATACCAGGAATTGGAAAAAGATGAAAAATTCTTAAGCCATTTGAATAAGGTTTACCAATGGTTTGAAAAGTATATGTCTGAAAAAGAAAAACAAAAGAGCCCAAAGGTTACTTATTTTTCGATGGAATTTGGTATACACAGTTCTTTAAAAATATATTCGGGCGGACTGGGTATTCTGGCTGGTGATTACTTAAAAGAAGCCAGCGATAAAAATTCGGATATTATTGGTATCGGACTCCTTTACCGATATGGATATTTTACCCAGCAAATATCAACTAACGGTATGCAGATTCCTATTTATGATGCGCAAGACTTTTCAAAAATTCCGGTTACTCCTGTCCGTGATAAAGAAGGAAACTGGCAAACCATTAAGCTGGTTTTTCCGGGAAGAAATTTATTTGCCAGGATTTGGAAAGTTGAGGTAGGACGAAATTCTCTTTACCTGTTGGATACCGATTTTGAGGATAATTTGCCTGAAGATCGTACCATAACTCATCATTTGTATGGCGGAAATATTGAAAACCGGTTAAAACAGGAACTTCTATTAGGTGTGGGCGGAATCCGTACATTAAATCAACTGGGAATTAAACCGGATGTTTTCCATTGTAACGAAGGACATGCTGCATTTATTGGAATTGAACGTATCAATAACCTTATTCATAACGAAAAACTCTCTTTTTCCGAAGCGTTGGAAGTGGTTCGTTCAAGTTCATTATTTACTACACATACTCCGGTTCCTGCAGGGCATGATGTTTTTCCCGAAAATTTACTACGAACTTATATTGCTCACTATCCAGAGAGGTTAAAAATTAGCTGGGAGCAATTTATGGGACTGGGAAGAATAAATCCATTGGATGTTCAAGAGAAATTTTCGATGAGTGTGCTGGCTGCAAACCTTTCTCAGGAAGTAAATGGAGTTAGTATGCTGCATGGAGAAGTTAGTAAAAATATATTTAATGATTTATGGCCCGGATATTTTAGTAACGAACTGCACATTGATTATGTAACTAACGGAGTGCATTTCCCTACATGGGCTTCGAAAGATTGGAAACAACTTTGTTGCGAGGAGTTGGGCAATGAGTTTGCCCATAAGAATTATAACCAGACCAGTTGGAATAAAATTTTTGATATATCTGATAAAAAAATTTGGGAAATAAGGAATAAACAAAAGCATAAACTTATCCGGTTTATCAAGAAAAGATTGCTGGAGCCTGAAACATTTAAATACGATAATCCACGACAAATTATTGAAATCCAGGAAAAACTAGATGGAGATATTTTAACCATAGGTTTTGCACGGCGTTTTGCTACTTACAAAAGAGCATATTTGTTGTTTAATAATATTAATCGTTTAGTTAAGATTGTAAACAATGCTGAAATGCCTGTTCAATTTATATTTGCCGGTAAAGCACACCCTAACGATAAAGCAGGACAGGAGCTTATTAAACAAATTGTTGAGGTTTCAAAACGGCCCGAATTTATTGGAAAAATTTTATTCTTGCAAAATTATGATATGGAGCTTGCCAAAAAAATGGTACAAGGAGTTGATGTCTGGCTTAATAATCCTGTTCGTCCAATGGAGGCTTCAGGTACTAGCGGAATGAAAGTAGTTATGAATGGTGGTTTACATTTTAGTGTTTTAGATGGTTGGTGGGTCGAAGGATACTGGGAAAAAGCCGGATGGGCACTTCCTCAAGAACAAACTTTTGATAATTATGAATATCAGAACGAGCTTGACGCTGAAACAATATACAATATTATTGAAAATGAAATTGCGCCTGCTTATTATGAAAGAAATACAGACGATATTCCTGAAAAGTGGGTTGAATACATAAAAATTTCAATGACTCATGTAGCTTCCAAATTTACAACTCATCGTATGCTTACCGATTACGAGAATAAATTTTATATTAAACTGTATAACCGAACCCTTGAAATGGGAACGGATGACTACCAACTGGCCAAAGAAATCGCAGCCTGGAAAAAGAAAATTTCACGAAACTGGGAAGGTATTGAAATTATCTCTGTTCGGCAGATTGATGTTTCAAAAGAACCCGTAGTAATCGGGAAAAAATATCAGGCAACGGTTAAATTAAATTTAAACGGGTTAGCTCCACAGGATGTGGGTGTTGAATTGGTTGTGGCAGAACCGGTAGATAGTAGCCAGGTAAAAGTAAAACATGTTCAGGAGTTTGAAATGGTTGATACAAATCATTCCATCGTAACCTATACCCTTGATATTGTCCCAACCGAAACAGGTGTTTTTGATGTTGGAATAAGAATTTATGCAAAACATCCCAAACTGCCACACAGACAGGATTTTTGCCTGGTAAAATGGATTTGATAATAGGGCATATTATTTTTTTCATGAATCATAAAAATATGCTTTAAGATATATGTTTTTGATATTCTGGTGCTTCTGTTTACCTCCTGGTAAAAGATTTTTTACAAAAATTAATTGTCTTTTATATCCTTTTTTTTTAAATGCCGTATAAGCATATTGCATGGTAGAAAATAATTATACAATCATAAAAGCCATAGCCTTTGCTTCCGAAAGGCATAAATACCAGTTACGTAAAGGAGTTAGCAAGATTCCGTATATTAACCATCCGGTAAAGGTAGCCGAAATTCTTTCTCAATGTGGCGAAACAGACACCTTTCTGTTGGTTGCTGCATTACTACACGATGTTATTGAAGATACTACGAATAACGAGTTAGAAATCAAAGGGCTGTCGGAAATTATTTTAAAAGAATTTGGCGAAGAAGTTTTACTTACGGTGCTGGAAGTATCCGATGATAAATCACTGTCTGTTGAAGAACGGAAAAGACTTCAAATTATCCGTACACCAGAACTTTCGGATCGAGCCAAAAAATTAAAAATTGCCGATAAAATCAGTAATATTATGGATATTAAAATTGATCCGCCCGACACCTGGCCTTTTAAAAGAAAAGTAGCCTATCTTGAGTGGGCTGAAAAAGTGGTAGCCGGAGCCCGTGGGTTAAACACGCAACTGGACCGTATGTTCGATGAGGTGTATGATGAGGTGTATCAGCACCTGAAAGAGCTGGAGTAATATCCTTTTTGTGTTTCTTTTTCAAACAATTCCGTAATCCATAACTTAATAAAATAATTAACTTAATATTTTCATCTTCCGTAACATGATTCTGACCTGGAGGAAGTAAAATCTTGTGGAGTGTTTTGCAGCTTTAAAATAAAAGTTTAATTTTAAGATAGTAAAATGAATCATTTTGTCCACTTTTTCACATTGGGATGAATGATGCAAGTACATTTTGTCAGTATATAAATTGTTAAAAGAAATAGCGCCGATTTTTTTTTCCTCTCCTACCCTGTGTTTAATTTTCCAAACTTTTCCAGGTTGGATATTTTTTTCGTAAAATGAAAATTTATTGCGGTTTGACACGGATAGTTCTTAGCGGTGGATTGGTTTAGCGGGTTTTGACAAGCCAGTACATCTTGACA
>JBKHIH010000041.1:0-30924 GCA_046538755.1 Thiohalospira sp. | reverse complement strand
TTGTGGGAAGCTTAAGCGGGAGACACCGGCAACAAAAAAAAGATTATTGAAATTTAGAGTTGTAAATCGCAGAACTAAGCGCTAGCGTTCTCATGACCGAAGGAAATAAAAACAATTGTTTAAATAAAATATGTTCGAATAAAATAATAGAGCATATACAATACTGTTCTTAAATAAGTTATAAACAACCCTGCATAATCATAAAAACGGTTATGTTGATTTTTATTTATTGCGCTTTTAAGTTTTTTTAAATAGCTTTGAAAGCTCTACCACATTACAAAATATATAAGGAGCGAATAATGATAATTAAAGAGTCTGAATTAATAATTAATCCTGACGGCAGTATATATCATCTTCATCTATTACCCGTTGATATTGCCGATAATATCATATTGGTAGGTGATCCGGGAAGAGTAGAAGTAGTAGCCGAATTTTTCGAAAAAATTGAATTAAAAAAACAAAACAGGGAATTCTACACGATTACAGGAATTTTCAAGAACAAAAGAATCACAGTAATATCGACCGGTATTGGTACCGACAATATTGATATTGTAGTAAATGAACTGGACGCTTTAGTTAATATCGATTTAAAAACCAGAGAAAAAAAGAAAGAACACAAAACATTGAACCTGGTTAGAATAGGGACATCAGGCTCGTTGCAGAAAGATATTCCCGTAGATTCATTTTTAATGAGTATTCGGTCTATTGGCTTCGACGGATTACTAAATTTTTATGCAAACCGGGATAAAATTGCAGATTTAGCTTTTGAAAAAGCTTTTAAAGATTATGTACACTGGAACCCATTACTTGCATCGCCTTATATTGTTGATGCATCGGAAGAATTAATTCAGAAGCTGGATGGCGACAATATTAAAAAAGGCATAACTATCTCGGCTCCCGGTTTTTACGGGCCCCAAGGACGAAAATTAAGATTGCCTATTATCGATCCGGAAATAAATGATAAGATTGAAACTTTTGAGTTTGAAAACCAAAAAATTACCAATTACGAAATGGAAAGCTCGGCTATTTATGGTTTGTCAAAACTATTAGGACACAATGCCATTACACTTTGTGCCATTATAGCTAACCGTGCATCTAAAACGTATAGTAAAGATTATAAACCGGTAGTAAAAAAACTGATAAAAACTGTATTGGATAGACTAAGCTATTAATTAATAATTATTTAATTAGTGATTAGTAAATGGAAATTGAATAACGAATATCGAATATCTAATGATGATTTTAGAAGTGAGAAAAATATAATTAAAGAATACGTGTCAAACAATAAAAACATAAAAGCTTTATTAGAATTGCTGGATGATCCGAGCAGCGAAGTTTATTATTACGTATCTGAAAATTTATTGCAGCATGGAGAAGAAATCATTCCAGAACTGGAAAAGGTTTGGGAATCTTCATTAAATGAGATATTACAAGAAAGAATTGAAAACCTGATTCAGGAAATACAGTTCCATTCAATGTTAAATCAACTGAAAGAATGGAAAGAAACCGGAGCAAACGATATTTTCAAAGGTGCTTTTTTAATTGCCAAATACCAATATCCCGAACTAAAATTTGAGACAGTACAAAAATCATTTGATAAGCTAAAAAGAGATGCTTGGCTAGAGATTAATAATAACCTTACAGCACTGGAAAAAACAAGAGTATTAAATCATATTTTTTTTTATCTGCATGGTTTTTCAGGAAATAGTACAAATATACAAGCACCACAAAACGCTTTTATTAACCATGTTTTAGAAACAAAAAAAGGAAACCCTATTACGCTTGGCATATTGTATATGTCGCTTGCTAACAGCCTGGAAATTCCTGTATATGGAATAAATTTACCCAAACATTTTATCCTGGGATATGTAGACCCTTTCTATCAGTCATTAACAAACGAAAAAGAGATATTATTTTATATCAATCCATTTAATAAAGGAGCGGTTTTAGGTAAGCGGGAAATTGACTACTTTTTAAAACAACAAAAAATAGAACCTAAAAAAAACTATTATTATCCTTGTTCAAATATAGAAATCATTAAAAAGTTAGTTCAAAATTTAATATATTCGTACGAAAAATTAGGTTATCCTGAAAAGGTTATAGCAATGAAAACAATTAATAAGGTATTTTGAATTCTGAGCTTGCCTGCATATAGACAGGTTTTGTACATAAAAATAGTATTCAAAAATATCAATTAAGTTTTTATATTTGCAAAAAATAAATATCTCTAATATGGCAACAGAAGAAAAAAGAAACGATGAAATTGATTTAATTGAAGTATTCCAGAAAATGGGACAGGGAATCAAAAATTTATTCAACAATTTTTTAAATTTTCTATATAAAGTTTTATTATTCCTTATCCGAAGAGCGATGATAATAGGCATTGTTCTGATTCTATTTCTAGCTTATGGAGCATTCAAGTATAAAACTTCTCCTTCCTATTATTCATCTACATTAGAAGCCTATTCCAATGTCATTTCCAGTACCGACATGATTAATTATATCAATAATATTAATGAATTATCTAAAGAAAAAGACTTACAAACTCTTGAATCTAAATTAGGCATTGATTCAACCGAATTAAAAAAAATAAAAAGTGTAAAAGCCTATAAAGTAATTGACCTGAATAAGGATGGTGTAACTGATATTGTTGATTTTAACAATAAGTATGCAACCTCAGATACAACCATATCAGAAACCCGATTTGTAATTAAAGTAGAGGTTCTTGATCAAAGTGTTTTTCCAATAATCCAGAATAGTATATTAGATTATATTGAAAGTAATACTTATATCAAAGAATTAAATACTATTCGCAAAAGGCAAATTCAAGAGCTTATTAGTAAGTTAAATGACGAAATATCTCTTTTAGACAGCCTTAAAAAGTATGAGTATTTTAAAAAGCAGAATCAGTTAACTCCACAAGCCGGACAACTTTTGGTTATGAATGAAAAAGAAACCCAACTTTACCACGAACAAATTATATCACTCTATAGAGAAAAACAACTTTTAGAAGAAAGACTTGAAATTAGAACTGATCCCATTACAATTATTCAGGACTTTTCGGCTCTTGCTGTTACTGAAAATAAATTAATTACCTATTTAAAAGCAAATGGGCTTTGGGGAATTGTTTTTGGACTATTAATTGCTTTATTCATTGAGAACCGAAAAGTTATTAAAAAGGTCTTCCAGGATTCAAGAAGGCAATAAAACAAAATAGATTAATTATTAATAACCTGGGGGTTATCCGGGTTTTTTCTTTTACTTATGGGTGGATTATTTACTTTAAGCAGGTCTACTTTATTTTGTTTTTCGAAGTATTAGCAAGCTGTAAAAAAATAGTATAAAAGATATCCCTGCAATAGAGTTTAACATCGATTCGAACATAAATTGAATGGATACAATAAGTGTAAAAAAGAATAATAAAAAGTCTTTTGTTTTTATTGCATAAATAAACATTAAAACAATCCAAAAAGACAAAATCAATAAACCAATCAAGCCGAGGCTCACTGCTGATTCTAAATATTGATTATGTAAATTATAATTCTTTTCTTCGGCTAACGGAAGATTGTATTGATGATATTTTTCTTTCATTTCTATCTTAATATCACCTGTACCAACACCCCATAAATAGTTTTCCTTTAAAACTTCAATGCCTGATTTCCATAACCATAATCGAATATCTGATTCAGAAGTTAGTTCCTGCTGATTTTCAACCTGATTAACTACTTCCTGAATATTATCTTTTAACTGCGGGCTCATAAAATAAGATAACAACACAAACCCTCCAATAATAAAACCCAAACTAACCAAATATCGCTGCGTTTTTAATAACAGAACGATACCTATTCCAACAAATACAGCAATGAGACTTAAAAAACCAGCGCGGCTTCCTAAAAACCAAATCATTATGGATAAGAAAATAATTATTAAAGAAAAAACAAGGATAGATTTCACAGTCCTTCTGTTATCGTACTTACGATACAAGTAGATTACCATACAGAGAATAAACAAAACATACATTGAAAAATAAGAAGGGTGGTGAATAAAGCTTAAAAAACCATATGAAAAATGCGAATAGCGCTTATGAATTAGCTGAAAAAAATTTAAATCCCGTTCGCTACTCCAATAGGATGGTTCAAAAACAAGCTCACCTGCCTCATTGGTTATTAAACTATGATCAAAAGCATAAAATAAGCAGATTAAAAGAGCTACAATATTTCCTAAAATAAATGATTTCAGTATCGGCCGGAAGTTATTTTTTACTTTATCGGTTAAAAATAAAATCACCACAGGTGCAAAAAGAAACGATAATTTAATTTCCAAATCGAACAACCCGTTTTGGAAGTCGGATGTATGAATCATCCCGATCACATGAAACAGGTAAAAAATTGCCGGCATCATGATTAAAAACCATTGAATTAAAGTTAAATTAAATTCAACTTTGCGAATAACAATTACCCCTGAAAAAACCCACAAAAACATCAGGTAGGGCAGATATTCTTTGGTAAGTGGCATAAAAAAAGCTACCAGTAGAAATATATAGAATTGAAAGTCGTTTTTTATGAATTTATATATTGATTGAATCATTTTTTTTGCTTAAGTAAAAATAAAGTTAATATTTTTACGGTTCCCAATAATGAACCTGTTCCATAAGAAAAATGTAATATCAAAAATGCTGCTAGAACATAAAATTTATTAAGTTTTTTGGATTTAAGCCTAATAGAAATTGTAGTTATAAAACCAAGATAAATTAAAAGAATTGACAAACTTAAAAATATAAAAGGGAAATAAAAAATGGATAAAATAACAGGGATAATAATGGATAAAACAAATCCCAGTGGAACAAAATGTCTTAACGAAAGTGCTTTAAAATTGCGTGTATAATAAATAGTAAAAATATTCCAGAGTCCATTTTTAAAATTATTATTTGCAAAAGCAGAAAAATTGTTCCTGGCAAAATAGGTTGCCTTAACATCAGGTACTAAAAATATTTTTCCCCCACTATTTTTTATTCTAAGGTTAAATTCGATATCTTGATTTCTAGTTAACTCAGTATTAAAAAATCCAAATTTTTCAAATACACTATTGTGGTAACATCCAAAAGCTACTGTATCCACTTCACATACCTTTTTGACTCCTGTACGGAATAAGGCATTCCCAACGCCCCATTTATTCGATAAAACAAACTGAATAGCTTTTGATTTAGGCGTATTATCCAATGTTTTAGTTTCCAGCACTCCGCCAACTACTTCAGCTTTTAATTTCTTTGCCCAACCAACTAGTTTTTCAAAATAGTCTGCTGGGTATTTTGCATGGGCACTTATAATAAAAATATAATCTCCGGTTGATTTTTCAATTCCCAAATTGATAGCATAGGGTGTCGTTTGATGCTTGTTTATTATGAATTGAATATTTGAATATTCCGAAGTAATCTCTTTTACAATCGCCATAGTATTGTCACTACTTCTGCCATCAATAACAAAAATTTCAGCTTCTATTGCTGAATTCATACTCTTTACAATGGATAATAAGCATTGCTTAAGGTATTTTTCCTCGTTTCGGGTAGGTATGATGATTGAAATTTTATCCATTACAATGAGTAGGTTCTAATGCCAGTGTGTTGGATGCGTTAAGATGATTATTTTATCTCCCGGTTTAAAATTTTCAATGTCTAACATCCACGGATTCCATCTTTCACCATCAATAAACGAACAATCGGAATAATATTTATTATTATTTAATGAATAAGCTTCATAAGCTAAATCAAAATCGCTCATATAAGCTTTAGTAATTCTAATTGTATCATTTTCAACAGGCACCTCTTCAAAATTAACTAGATCGGAAATAATCTTTTCTGTTTCCTTAAAAAAATAAAGATTATGATATTTATACTTATGGCAAAAAGTGGATCCATGAGAAGCTGTACCAGTAACTTCTATTCCATTATTTCTTAGCCATTTCAGCTCATCTCTTAAAAAATTAACCGAATTCATTTTATAAACGACCTCTAAAGTTACCAGGTCATTATGAATACCTATCTCACAATTATAATCTTTTTGTATTTTAAAAAAATCATTTAAAATCTCATTATTTCTTTCATATTTACCTGTTGAAGTGTTTGAATAATACTTTGCAGTATGTAACATATAATATGTGGAAGGAATATTCAGGCTATTTTCAATCTTTGCCATTATTAATGCTCCTTCTAAATCAACATCAACATCATGCCGTAATCCAATTACAATTTTATCATCAAAATTTGTTGCGTTGAATTTATCAAGACTAACAAAAACAAATTTTTCATTTTCAACTAAATTCTGAAGAAACTCTTGATACTTTATATAAGAAAAATTTTCAACAATAATTTCTTCATCATCACAAGAAACTAAAATCGTCAAGAGTATTATACCCATACCTAATAAAAAATTATTTCTCATTTTTTAAATTTTTTATATTCATTAATAAGGACCTCTGCCTGGTTTTTCCATAAATACTCAGATCTAACAGCTTTCATTCCATTTTCAGAGAGTTCAGCTAAATTTCTTCGGTTGGTTAATAAATCAACCAAAGTTCTTTTTAATTGTTCTGTATCCTCGTAATTTACACAAATTCCGGCATTATTTTCTTCTACAATTTCTTTATATAGTTCAAAATCAGAAGCTATTACCGGTAATCCAAATAACATATAATCAAATACTTTTGTGGGATAAGACTCTAAAAAGTTTTTTTTAGGTGCTAATAATGCAAAACCTATATGCGATTTTTCGAGTAATTGGTAAACTTCATAAATACTAATATAACCATGGTATTTAATCCGATTTTTGATTTCTTTTAAATTCAAATAATGACTAAACATTTGATTTACCTCATCATCAAAAATTAAACCAGCAATATCCAAATAAACGTCATATTTTTTTTCTACCAGAAAAGAAAATGCATCTAGCATCTGTATAATACCTCTCTCCTTTTCAATGGCACCGGCATAAACAAATCTTATAGAATGATTAAAATCTTTTATTACCTTCACATCCTTATCTAAAGGAAAATTTAAAACAAAAAACGACTTTTTTTGAGGATAAAAATTTTGATACGACTTTTCGGCAAGAATTAACTTATGTATAAATAATAGGATAAAACGCTCAAAGATCGTGTAGATTTTAGATAAAAAAAATCTTAAAAAAGAAGGAATCCAGGTTTTTTCTTCGATCGATAAACGAATATTCTCATGTACATCATAAATCACTTTCTTCCCAAATAACCGAAGGAAGATCACTATAATCAATAACTCAGGATCGTGAAAATGATAAACTTTTGCATTAATTTTTAAGGCATGAAATAAGGCAATCCAGGGAGCTAACATTATTCTAAAAATTCTATTTCTAATCTTTTTAAAACCTACGATCTGAATACCATCTGTTTTTTTTGTTTTGCCACCATTAACTACTAAATAAACATCAAATCCGGCCTTAACTAAAGAAACACATTCTTTATAAAAAATTCGAATATCTTTTTCGGGATGAGCAGTAGTAATATGACAAACTTTCATTAAGCTTTTTGTTTAATTGATTGATCGTATTGGTTAGCCACAAAATAAATGAAACTAAAATAAACCGTATAGCTTACCAGTTCGATTCCTACCAGAATTTTTAAAAAGTTAATAATTTCCAAATCATTAAATAGGAATAACAGTGATAGTAAAAAGAAATACAGGATTTGCCAAAGAGCTCCAATTTTTATCCGCTCAAGTGCAGGGAAAACTGATGCCAGAGGCGAGACTATAAATTTTATCCCATAAGAAAACACTAATATCTTTGTATAAATACCGGAAATAAAATACTGCCTGCCAAAAATTTGAAAAATATCTTCGGCAAATAATTCAATAATAACCACGCCAACCAATACCATTAATGACAAAGAACCTGCTATTTTCAGGATATCTTTTTTTATTGGTTTTTGTTGATTTCTTTTTTCGGCAAAATTCTGAAGCAAAACCTGCGACAATGAAGTGGTTATTAATGCTAACGGAACCGCAAGTACCATGCGGCTTAAATCAAAATAGCCCACAATAGATTCGGAATAAAATTTATTAACAATTAAAACAGGGAGAAACAGGCTAACCGTATTGAACAAATTGGGTATGGCATAATATTTTGGGAAATCAATATATCTTTTTAAAACCTGTTTAATATTAAAAAAACTAACTTCTTTTAATTGTAATCCATGCTTTAAGGATTGAAATATACCTGAAATTAGGTTTAAAAAATTACCAACCAAGTCACCAAGCAAAATACCCAATGAATTTCCTGTGAATCCAACTCCTGTTTGAGTAGCTCCTTCGGCTGTTCGTCGAACGATCTTGTTTATTGCACTGGCTTTAAACGCTTTATTTCTAATCAACCAATAATTAAGAGCCTCGTAAGAAGCCAGCAAAATAACCGTTAGTGGTAAAAAATATAACCAATTAAAATAGTTGGAAGGAAATTCAACAATATTTTTCCAAAAATCAGGAAAAAGTAAAATAGATAAAAAAATCAGGACTGAAAAGAAAGAAATAATACCTAATGTACCAAAAAGCAAATTGGTGCTTTCCTCTTTTTTAGGAGGTAAAACAATGGCACGGTTATATTGCAATGGCACAATGGATACCATTATACTTACGATACTGAAATAGACCGCATAAGCTCCAAAATCTTCCGGGGTATACAATCTACGGGTAATTAACTGAAACAGAATTGCAATAATTTGCGATATTCCAATACCAACAATAAGCGTAATAGTATTTCTTACAATGATTTTATCTTTTAACTTTTGAAGTAGCATTGGATACCTTTTTTATATCATAAGCATACGGGATAAGCGATAAAATAATAAAGGCAGGAACAGAGAAATGGCTGTTCCCGCTAAAAAAAGTAAATGCAAAAGCTAATAAATAAAGTAGGGCAAACAAGGTTAATTCTTTTTTTAATTTCCAGTATCTGTAAAAAACCTGGATCAGAAAAAATATATAAATTATAGCTCCAACAAAACCTGAATAAAGTAAAGCAGAAATAATAGGATTATGAGGATAATCAACACCATCCGAATTAACTCCTTCGGTATCAAAAATATGATGATAAACTTTTAAATAGTCAAAACCTTTTCCAAATAACTTTTCTTTTAATGAATAATCCTTAAAATAAACTGATGCAAATCGCCATAACACCAAACGGCTATCCATTACCCTTTGTTTATTAATATTATTTTGTTCTTTCCAGTCCAAATATTTATTTATTCTATCATTATCAAATCCAAAAACATCTTTTTGTATAATATTAATAATATATGGTTCTAGAAACGAATACTGATAAGGTGTAACATCAACTAAAGAACTATCCTTTTTAATAGACATTTTAAAACCTGAAACTTCAAAAAAATCATTTTCATTTGCATTGCGAATACCAACTACTAAAGCACCTAAGGCTGATGTGGATTCTTTAACAAAATATTGATATTTTATCTTATAGGTATTATTATTTATTAATATTATTTCTTTTTGATGATCATTCTTGATAAAATCAAAAATAGTCCGTTCAGGATAACGTTTTACATAAATGTTCGGTTTCTTTTTTGATTTTACAATTAACTTAATGGTATAGTGTACATCTTTAACTGTTGGAACAACCGTAAAACATCTTGCATAATTACTATACCCTGAAGATTGAAAGGTTTTTGAATCGTTTTTGTTATCATTTAAAACTGAATGTTGCCCATAAGGCCTAAAATTAGGCCTATACAAATGAATACTATCCAGGAAAAAATTTACAGAATCCTGTTTTTGTTTGGAAAGTGTTTTAAATTTGCTTAAATACCTCTCATAAAAATTATTATGACGTTGATTTTTTTCAGATTGCAACCTTTTTACTGTTTTAGCAAATCTTTGAGTATTCCTTTCCTGATAATCTTCCTTTAAAGGGATTCTTTCATGCCAATGTTCTCCTATATATAAAGTATCATTTATTGGTATTTTGGGTTTTATAATTAATTGTCCTAGGCCTTTATTCTTAGAAAAAACATTAAAATTCAGAGCTATTGTTAAATAACCATTGCTGAGTTTATTATTTATATCAAGACCAAAGGGAATACTATTATTCTTTTGCATTAAAATAAATTCTAGTTGATTAGCTTGCAACCCTTTAAAATAAAAAATAATTGAATTTTGGGAGTTTGGGATAAAAGGAATAAATAATGACAAATAAGCATCATCATTTTTTGTTTTTATAAAAGTTAAGGGTAATTGATTTACTTTCTTTAATTCAGTAATAGGATAAACATTTTCTAATGAATTTATAGCATAAAAATTTCTGTCAACATAAGGAATAGGATAAAGATAAGGAGCATCAGGGAAAGAATCGGATAATACAAATTCTTTGGTTAAAAATGGTTTATATTCTTCGGGTAAAATTTTTAGAAATTGTTCTGTGGTGGAACTAAAATTTCTTAATTCAATCAGATGGCTAAAAGCTTCGTCGTATTCTTTATTTTCAAAAGCATTTATAAATCTATTATGAATCTTATTAAACATCATTTTATTAACCAATGCATTGGATTGAAAAGGTTTTGGATTCCAGTCTTTTTGGTACTGATCTTGAAAAGTTAAAAAATCGTTATTCGTAATTGAAGAATAACGATATAATTTCTGCGAATATTGTGATTTTACCTGTTGATAATTGGTAGGAAATAATCGTTCAACCAAATAGCTCTTAAAAGCTGCTGATCCGGTGTAAAAGACAATGGATGAAGAGAGAATAGTGATAAACAGGATTGCAAAGTAGTAGAAAAGTAATTTATGTAAGGATTTACGATAATACGACCATAAAAGATAACCTAATAAAAAGACATGAATAAATACCCAAAGAAAGATACCTCTTCGTGACCCTGTAAGTAAACCCGGAATAAGCAATACAATCAAATAAATAAGCCAAACCCATATATATTTTTTAGCTTGTAAATCATTATAACGATAAATAATGATTAAAAAACAGGTTATAAGCGAAAAAGCCAGGTAATTATAATCAATTCGTATACCAAACAAATTATTGAGCAATATACTTTCTTTAAAAAAATTGCAAAATATACCAATAAGAACAATCAGAAATAATGCAATATAAACTTTTTGAAAATAAACAGTAAACTGGATTTCAGATACAGGGTTTTGTTTTATTACAACATATAAAAATCCAATGATACTCCATATATAAACGGAATACAATAACTCTTTATATAAAATGTCCTCATTATGGCCGTGTAAAATGATTGCGAAAAAGAAAATAAGAACAACCAATAAATAAAGCCATGTTTTTTTTATATAGTTTACAAAAGTAGCTACAAGGCTTGTAATAGTTAGTTGGTTGGTATAAAAGACATCAATAATTAATAAAAAAAATATACTTATGGATAAAGGTAACATATAGGGAACCTTGCCATGTAAAAATAAGGCAACGATGGACAAAGCAATAAAAAACTCACTTCGTTTATTGTTATATAAGGTTAAAAGATTCTTTATCATTTAAAAACTTTTTCAATAACAGCTGCAATTCTATCTTTATCTTCTATGGTTAAATTACTTCCGGAAGGTAAACATAATCCTTCATTAAATAAAGTTTCACTTGTTCCGTTTTGGTAAGCAGGATATTTTTCAAATACCGGTTGTAAATGCATTGGTTTCCACAATGGCCGCGATTCAATATTTTCTTTTTCTAAAGCAATTCTTAAATCTTCGCGTGTAATACCTCCGGCTTCTTTTGGGTTTATCCGGATACTGGTTAACCAGTAATTTGAGAAGTAGCGCTTATCAGGTTCCTCTAAAAAAGTAACGCCTTTGAAAGTAGAAAACAACTCTTTATAAAAATAAAAATTTTCTCTTCGCTGGTTCACTCTTTCATCAAGCACTTCCAGTTGACCCCTTCCTATCCCTGCAATAATATTACTCATACGATAATTATAACCTATTTGTGAGTGCTGATAATGTGGAGCATCATCTCTAGCCTGAGTAGCTAAAAAACGGGCTTTTTTAATATATTTTTCATTTTTGGATAATAAAGCACCACCTCCTGAGGTTGTAATAATTTTATTGCCATTAAACGATAGAACCGACATCTCGCCAAAAGTACCACAATAATGACCATCATATTTACTGCCTAATGCTTCGGCAGCATCCTCAATAACCGGTATTTCATAATGGCTGGCAATTTTTAAAATTTCGTCCATTTTGGCCGGCATCCCGTATAAATGAACCACAATAATTGCTTTAGGCTTATTACCAATCTTCATTCTATCATTGATTGCCTTTTCTAATAATACAGGGTCCATATTCCACGTTGCCGGTTCACTATCGACAAATACAGGAATAGCATTTTGATAGACAATCGGGTTGGCTGATGCTGAAAAAGTAAAGGAAGAGCAAATGACTTCATCGTCCAAACCAACTCCCAGCATGATAAGGGCTAAATGAATGGCTGCTGTTCCGGAACTTAAGGCAGCAACGTGCGGAACTTCTATATAATTTCCAATTTCCTGTTCAAAACCATTTACATTGGGGCCCAATGGAGCAATCCAGTTTTGTTCAAAGGCTTCATTAATATACTTTTGTTCCCGGCCGCACATGTGTGGCGAGGAAAGCCATATTTTTTTATTCATAAGTAATATTTTATTTTAGCCGAAACGAAATTAATAAAGATAAAGCTTCCAAAATAGAAATTTTTGTAACTCTTCCTTTACAGCAACTAATAAAAAAGATTTGAGGTTTATCGCATAACTTAGCATTACTTTGCATAATTTTAATTTAATAAATAATACGCCAAGTTGAACAAAGAAAACCAAAGGTTCGCAAAAAAAAAATAATATCCCTGCCAATAGGAACTAATAAAATTTTTAGTTTCCTCTCTTATATCATTTAAAATAATCTTCTTGTAAAGATTTGCCCAAAGCTGTAAACAAAATAATTTTCAAATCAAGCCAAAGTGTCCATTTTTCCATATAAACTTTATTAATCCTTACCTTATCCGGGAAAATTATATCATCATTATATTGTTGTGGATCTCTTTGTTTTTTTAATATTTCTTCTTCATTTTTATACTTCAAAGAAGCCGCTCCCGTTAATCCGGGTTTTAATTGTAAAATCATCCGGTCATCGCCTTTCAATCGGTCAGCATACCCTTTAACATCTGGCCGCGGACCCACAAAACTCATATCGCCACGGATAATATTAATTAACTCAGGTAATTCATCCAGCTTGGTTTTTCGTAAAAAAGAACCCAAACGAGTTACTCTTTTTTCTTCTTTAGCAGCTATACTTGTGTGGCTCATTCCTCTTTTCATAGTACGAAACTTATGCAAAAGAAAGATTTTCCCATTTTGTCCAACTCTTTTTTGTGAAAAGAATACAGGCCATCCCATAGTTATTAAAATAGATACGGCAATAATGATTAATACCGGTAACACGACAATGAACATTCCTGTAGCCAATAAATAATCAAAAACTTCTTTAAGAATTTTACTGCCTGGTTTGTTGATATTTTCATGAATATGTAATTCATTAATCTCCTGATGCCTGATGATAAAAGATAATGAAAATAAAAATAAAAATACCGGAACACTAAAAATACTATTACCACTAAAAAAGACAAACATTAAACTGACAAACAACATCAGTGAAAAAAGTGGATAACTTTTAAAATAGATTACAGCGTAATAGAATGAAATCATTAAAAAAACGAAAACAAACAAAGCGCCAATCAACCCTGAATACAAAAGTGCTGAAAGAACCGGATTGTGTGGATAACCATAATTTGTTTGTTCATTGTCAAATTGCTGTCCAAATAACTCAAGATAGTTAAATCCATTGCCAAATAATTTCTCGATAAAAGTTCGCTGCTGATAAATATCAATAGCATATTGCCATTGATCCATATTAAAAAGATTTTCAGGTACAATAAATTCCTGATAAGTTACAACAGACGATTCAAGGTAGTACTCACGTATTTGGCTATAGTAATCGGATTGTTTATTAACAACAATAACCAAAAGAATAAAAAAAAACAATAAAATAATCGAAATTAAACGCAGATTGGCAGACAAATTAATACGTAAAGCGTTTTTTTTGAAGAAGACACTAAGTTGAATGTATAGCAGAATTAAAAATATGATAAATAAAAGGAATAACGAGCGTAAGGAAAAGGATAAAACAATGTTTGTAATGAGTATTAAAATAAGTAGTTGATAACCAATTTTATTTTTTATAGCATTATTTCTTATTAATAAAGGGTAAAAACTAACAATACCCAGAAAGGAGTATAATGCATAAAAGTTTTTGTCCTGGTTAAAGGCTGAGCCAAAAGGAGTATCTATAAGAATTTCGTAGCCTTTTACCTGTAAAAAATATTTTAAAATCCCGGCAACTGCTATAAGAACTGCACTAATTTGAATCAAGATAGTAATTTGATGAAAAATAGTAAGCAATTGATTTTTAGATTGCTTATGATGAATAATAAAAAACAGCCCGAACAATAACATCAAATTCACTGCAAATTCAAATAAATCTTTCAGGTTGTGAGGAAATATTTTTTGGGCGATGATTATCCCGATAATATAAAACAAAACCAGGATAATTAAAGGGTTTAAAGTTTTTAAAAACTCAACAACCATAGATTTTCTGAATATTGATTTCCGATGAAAACCTAAATAAGTAATAAAAACAGTAAATGCAATGAGGAATGGATAGATCATTCCGGGAATTACCATCCGGAGAAACCAGGTAATAATGGTTGCTAAGAAAAACATATTTAATAATTTCCGGGAATGTTCCTTCATTGATAATACTAATAAGCTATCTTAATAAGTTTATCACACTTTGCAAAAGCAATATTTTTTTTAGGTTTTAATAAATTTAAATCTACGGATTCTTTATTTAGCCATTTTAATAAAACTGCAGGCAAATTTACACCTGCTTCATAACTAAAAGGAAAACCGCCACCAAACCTTGGATTCATTTCAAGTACATAATAATCCTTGCCGTTATAAAAAACATCACAGTCCAAGTTTCCGATGTGTTTTAAAAAGCATCCAATTTTTTCACCAATAGTTTGGAGATTATTATCATCAATAATAACTGCTTTATCGGTTTCTCCAGCCCGCATACCCAACTTTTGTTTAGCGATAGTAGTTATGTAATTGCCCTCTAAATCGTTTATAATATCTAAACCAAACTCTGTTCCATTTATCATTTCTTGATAAAGTAAAGCCCTATCAATATCATTATTACTTGCTCTTAGTAAGATTGAATCTTTAATTTGTAATTTAGCAAGTTTTTCCATTATACTCAATTGTTCCATGTTTTTAGGGAAATAAATACCAATCGAAGCACTTCCCCATCTGGGTTTTAAAACAAAAGGAAATGGTAACTTCTTTTCATTAATTGCATTTTGAGCTTCATCACCACTAATAAAAGTTAATGGGCTTTTTAAACCAATTTCTAAAAGGAACTCATGCGTTTTATATTTATCAAAACAAATATCGATAACTTCCGATGAAGAAACCATGAGATTTATACCATGATTCATAAAACGGGTTCTGGCATTAGATAGAATAGGCAACTCCAAATCATTTAAAGAAAAAACAGCTCCAATATTCTCTTTTTTACAAATGTCTAATATTTCATCAATATAATGCTCAGCATATACTTCTGATACCTTATAAGATTTATCTGCAACAACCATAGCCGGAGCTGATATTTGCATATCGGCAGCTATAACTTTGCCACCACCATTAAGTGCTTTTTGAAAGTATTCAATTAAATAATTCCTGCGGCCAGCACATGTAAAAAGGATGTTCATATTTATGCCATTAAATTCATTAACCCTCCTGTATGCCAGAATAAAATTTTACCTGATATTTTATTATTACTTAATAAGTCAATTAAAGCTTTAAAAGCTTTCCCTGTATAAGTTGTATCTAAAAATATCCCATATTTTCTTCCTATTTCATTAATAAAGGATTCTAATTCATCGGTCTTTTTTTCATAACCACCATACAACCAATCGTCATAAAATATAACATCTCTATTTAATCCCTCAATATTATAATTTATAAGTAGCTCATCATAAAATTCTTTTATCACTTTTGCTCCTCTTTCTCGTTCTCTTGCAACAGAAATACCGATAACTTTAGTTTTATCAAATCCAGATTTATCTAAACCGGCCATTATTCCAGCCTGTGTAGAGCCTGTACCGCTTGCCAGTATTATATAATCCGGATTAATATTTTCTTTAACCAATTCATCTATTGCATCAATATAAGCTTTGCCTCCAGCCATATTATGTCCTCCACCTCTAATATAATAGGGTTTCTTTCCTAATTTCTCAAACTCATGCATTGCATTATCCATTCTATCTGATATCTCACCTGAAGAACAAAATTCTACGTCGACTCCTGTTTGGCGAATAAGCAGGGCATTACCTTTTTCACTATAAAATCTTTCTTCAGTACCATGATATATTATTTTACAATTCCATCCTTTTATTCTCGACATAATAGCAGTTGCCCTGCAATGATTGGATTGAATGCCACCTGTTGTAATTACAGCATTACATTTATTTCTTTCTACATCTTTAGCAATTTCGATTATTTTTCGTGCCTTATTGCCTCCTCCTGGAAATGGGAACAAATCATCGCGAACAATTAAAACACTTTTTTTTATTGAAGCTAAATCAAGGTCTTCAATTATTATCATCTAAAGTTTATTTAATCTGTAATTTTATTGTCTTTATTTAAAGGAAATCCATTTTCATCATACAATCCTTTATTTTTAGGGTCTCTCCGGACATGTAGAGGAGCTCGACCTAAGTCTCCAACATCAACAGATATTCCTTGACATATTAATACTTTAATAATCGTTTTAATAATAATTTTAAGGTCCATAATAAAAGAAAAATTTTCTGCATAATAAACATCTAATTCCATTCGTTTAGTCCAAAGAATTTTATTTCTACCACTAATTTGTGATAAACCAGTTATACCTGGTTTCACTTTATGTCTGCACCTCTCAAAATCAGTATAATAAGGAAGATATTCAACTAAAAGTGGCCTAGGACCAACTAATGACATATCTCCTTTTAAAACGTTTAATAATTGTGGTAATTCATCTAAACTCATTCTTCTTATTATCTTTCCTATTCTTGTTAATCTATATTTATCAGGTAATAGATCACCATTTTCATCCTTATGATCATTCATTGTTTTAAATTTTATTACCTTAAAAATTTTCTCATTTTTTCCTGGTCGTGGATGTAAAAAAAAGGGATTCCATTTATTGGTATATGATAATAAAACTATAAAAATACTTATAATAGGAGAAAATAAAATAAGAAGTAATAAACTTATAATTAGATCAATTAATCGTTTTAGAAACTTTTTATACATTATTAAAAATTAATTTTGTCATCAACATATTTATGAAACTTTGCTGGATTCCCAATCCATAGCTCATTTTTTGGTAAATTTTTAGTAAGAACAGAACCCGCTCCTAAAGCAGAATAATCATTAAGAATAGTTCTTCCTCTTATAGTAGAATTAAAACTTATCCACACTCCTTTTCCAGTATAATTCCAAGAACCTATACAACTGTTAGCGGCTATTATGTTATGTTGTCCAATATCACAATCATGACCAATATATGAGCCACTAAAAACTAATGTTCCTCTTCCAACTTTCGTGTTTGCATTAACTGAAGCTAAGGGCATAATAACATTTCCTGGTTCTAATTTTGCTGTAGGAGAAATAAAACTTAACGGATGAACAAAAGTTGCTAACCGTTCTGAAGGTATATTTAAATCATTAAATTTTTTGATTCTTTCAGGCATTGAGCCTATCTTAAGTATAGTATAAATAAAAAAATATCCTTTTTCTAATAGTATTGGAATATCATCAGAATTACCCATTACAGGGAAACCTTCAATTTGATCAACACTTTTATCATCATTAATATATCCAGCAAATTTGTATTTATTATATCCATTAGCATTTGCATGAATTATTGCTTGACCTATAGTTGTTGCAAATCCAGCACCACCAAAAATTAAAACTTTATTCATCCTATAATAATTATATATATTAAAATGGCAATTTAAAAGGTTCATGTATTTGGATTGCTTCTAACCCACTAACATGATTTCCTTCAATAATTACCCAATCACCACCACTTATAATTGCAATGTCCCATGCAATATATTTAAGATAGGGCATTTGCATATGAATTTTTATTAGATTTTCACAAATATTTTTCCATTTAGGTATTTTTACACCTAATATTTGCATATTAGTTAAAGGATGCTTATGTGTTATAATACGTTTTTTACCTTTGAAATATATAAGTTCTCCAAGAACTCCTGATTTAATATCCACTAAAGCAGTTCCGCCTCCACTTTGAAAATTATCAGCAACTATATCATCTTTAATACCAAAACGATGAACGGCAGCTATTATTTTTATAAAATTATCATTATTCCAAGCACTAATAATTCTTATAGTATTTAGTGATGAGCTAAAAATTTTTGAACAATATGAATCATTCTTTAATTCTAATGTAAAAACATAATTATTAAATTTTTCAATTTCAGTTTTATTATAAGTTCCGGATAGAAAACGCTTAATTCCAATAGCATTCCAGCCATTCCTTAATCTACCAATTAAATTATATTCTGCTCTTGATATATCAAATTCTGAATTCAAAGAAAAATATTTATTATCAAAAACAAAACCGATTACTTCTGAAATATTATGAGTAAAATTCTTAATAAAAAAATTAAAAATTAATTTATCATTAAACAATGATTTAAATTCGTAATTTATCAAAGGATGTCTAACAAACCTGTCATAATCAGATGTAAATGAATTTATTGGGTATCTTTTAAAATCATATAAAAACTTCTTATTGGGTATAAACCCTTTAAAAAGTATTCTAATAGAAAAAAAACTATTAATATAAATGAGATTTTTAAATACTCTTTTAATATAAGCTAGAATAAATATTAATTTAATTATTTTATTTTTCATGAATTAATATTTTCATTATGAATTGGTTAAAAAAGAAATAAATTTATCAGATAAAATATTTCGATCAAATTCTTTTTCTGCTAATTTTCTAGCATTTAGGCTTAATCTTTCACATAAACTCTTATTATTATTCAAACATATTAATTTTTCAGCATATTGTAAATATTGATCATTTCTATAGGCATAACCACATTCATTTTCTATAACTAAATCAGCTACCCATCCAAAATGATTAACTAATACAGGTAAACCGCTAGCTATATAGTCAAAAAACTTATTAGGTGATGTACCATATGCAAAGGCGGGAATATCTGCTAAAATCATCATACCGATATCTGCAACACTTAAATATTTTGCAATTTCTATTTTGGAAGTACGATTAAGAAAAATACAATTATTTAATTGTAATTCTTTTGCCTTTTTTATTAAACATTCTTTTTCTGCTCCATCCCCAATTAAAACTAATTTAATTTGATGAATATTCAGTCTTTTTAATGTTTCTGCTACTTTTAATACAAAAGACAATCCATTTGCCTTACCATGAGTACCTGTATATATAGCAATAAAATCTGTTTTTTTACATCCTTGTATTATGTTTTTTTCAAATTGATTATCAGTCATAAATAAATCTAAATCGCAGCCATTAGGAATTAAAGTAATTTTATTATAACTAATATTATTTTTTGCAATACCATCTACCATGCCAGGTGACAAACCTATTAAGGCATCAGCAGATTTATATATTCGTTTTTCTAACCACTTTAAAACTCTGAATATAATTGGATTTTTTATTTCTCCCATTGCCCTTGGCAATTCTGGCCAAAGATCACGAACTTCAAAAACAAATCTTTTTTGAGATATAAAAAACTTAGCTAATAACCCTGGAATACCAATAGTTAATGGTGTAGAAGTTGCAAATATTATGTCATACTTTTCTGTAAATACAAACTTGATAGATACTATAGCAAATTTTAAAAACTTAAAAGCACGTTTAACAAGGCTATCTTTATTTCGAACAAATAAATCTATTTGAATAACTTTAATCCCTTCTATAATTCCCTTTCTATATTTTCTAATGCTATTTGTATCGGGTATAGATAAATCATCAAATCTTCTTCTTGCACAAACAATAGTAACTTCGTGCCCTTTTTCAATTAATCTTTTTGCAAATTCATACGAACGTGTTCCTCCGCTTCCTTGTCGCGTTTTAAAATATTGATGATAATATAATATTTTCATAAATCTAACTTAAAATAAATTCAATCATTTTTTTATAATCCTTGTCTGCAATGTACTTCTCTTCTTCAATTTTATTAAAATTATTCAAATACATTTTATAATTCTCTTTTATCTGAAAAAAAGCATTAAGCATTTCTTCCTCGTCGGTAAAATCAATTGCTAAACCGATTCTATCATTTAAGACTCTTTCAGCTAAATAAGTATTTTTGCTAACCACCATTGGAACTTTAAAATACATGCATTCATAAAGCTTATTAGGTAAAGCCAATCTGGTATTCATCGAAATATTCGTTGTGTCATAAACAACATAAGCTACATCAACAGAATCATATATTTTGCCGCTATCATTGAAAAAGTTAAAAGCTCCATAAAAATCAATATTAGAATATTGTTTTGCATAACTTTTTATAACTTCCTCATCTTTTCCTAAACCATAAACCTTTAAAATTAACCAATCTGTTTTTGTAACCAAATCTAATAATGCTTTTATTGGCTTACCTCTATTTAATCCACCAATTAAACCTATTGATAATACTTCTTTTTTTTCATTTTTGTTTGAGGATATTTTAATCGGTAAATTCGAGCTTAAAGGTTTATTCTCTAAATTAAAAACTTTCCCCTTATAAAAACTTTTAAAATAAGCATCATAATATTCCGGAGAGGTAACGATTAACTTATCAACATATTTTTTCATCCATTTTTTTTCAAAAAATCTATAAATTTTGGCAGTAATTCCTTTATCAAAATTAATTTTTTTCAAATCAGGCACTTCAATAATTTTTGTTATATTATCTGATTTCCAATAAAATAAACGCATTATGTAAAAAATTAAAAATGCATCCAATTTATCAAAAACAATATGCGAAATATTATTACTCTTTATATGGTTCTTTATTTTTACAATACTTATTAAAAAGATTAATATTCGTTGTAAATATTTACCATTTGAAATTTTACCTAATTCTTTTTGATCAACAGAAGCACTAATTTGATTGGAATAATCTACCATCGTATTTCTTCTAAAATATAAAACACTTGTCTTATATTTATCATTGAGATAATTTATTTGCTTTACAAACCTGGGATTTGGCTGTAATGTCAATAAAAATAATATGTGCTGTGTATCTTTCATGTTTAATCAATTATTATTTATTATCAGTTTCTTTCAAAAATAAAGCTGTAATTATTAAATAAACTAAAAAACCATGAGTAATGAATAACAGAGCAATAAGAGAATTATTTGTAGTAAATAGAAAAATAAATAGAATTCCAAAATAACGAGGACTAATTTTTAAATGATTTAAAAAAACAAAAATAAATGTAAAAAAAATAGAGTGAAGGATTACTCCAAAATATCCAGCACTTACGAAACCTTCAATAATAACACCTACATTTGCATTTAATCCTGATTTCCCAATTAGTTCCTGTCCAACATAAGCAGTTAATCCCTTATCAAAAGGATACTCAAAAAACAAGTTCCCAATCGGATTATGACTCCAATAGAGGTACGAATCTTTAAAATATTCATAATATATATTATTAAGGTTTACCGGTACAAATAGAAATCGTCTAATACCTGCGTCAAGTAAGTAAAATAAATGATTATTAAAAATGTATCCAAAAACAATTAAAAAAATCAATATACCTCCAAAAATAATCGGTTTAAATTCATAGTTTCCTTTATAAAACAATAATATTGCAAAAAAACCGAATAAATAACTTCTAAAAGCTCCACACATAAATAAATACAAAACCATTAACGAAAAAATCAAAACTAACTTATATTTTTTCTTTACAATGGATGCTATAATTAAAACTGGTAAAAAAACCCTAACCATTGGATTTATCATATAATTTAATACTGGAATTCTTATTTCTCTAAAAATATACCTAGTTTCATAAATTTCTTTTAGAAACAGGTTGTTTATATTAATGTATTTACTATAAAATATTAAAAATGGAATAAACATTATTAGGGTAATGGCTCCTAATAAATAATAATTCCTTTTGTTATTAATACTTAATCTTGAAAATTTTATTTTAATTGAGATAAATTTTCCGAAAAATAGTGTACCTAAAAAAATCAGATTAATAAAAAGTAAATGAATGGAAGAGTTGGTAGTGTAATAAAATATGGTTGCAGGAAACATTAAATACACTAAATAAATATGCCAAACAGCTCCAATTAATCCCTTTCTAATAGTTTTCCCAATAAATAACAAAAATAATATAATTCCTAAGGCTATTAAGAACTTTACAAAATTAAACTCATAAACATAGCCTTTATAAGCAAACTTTTCAACTATAAATGGATAAATTAATGAAAGTACTGTATAAAGAATAATCTCTACCAAGAGAAGTTTATCTTGAATTTTTATTCCTTTTATCTTAGGTAAATTAATCAAATTCTAAATTATTATTAATGAATCTTGTTTGATAATTATCTTATAAATTAAAAATATATTTATTAAATAAAAAAAACATCCTATACCAACCAACAACCATAAGAAACTATTAAAACTTAAAAAACTAAATAGAGATAAGGTAACTATTCCTAAAAAATAAAATATCTGCCAGATAGCAAAAAGCCTTACTCTTTCGAGTATAATAAATGCCACATTAAAAGGAGAAGCTACAAGTCTTACAATGGCAAGCAATACAAATATTTGTGCATATTCTCCGGACACTTGCCATTCTGCGCCAAAAACAATTCTAAACAACCAAGGCCCGATACTCCAAATAACAATTCCCATAATTATTCCAATAGCCAATAATAAAACAGTTAATTTTTTCATTTCAGGCCACATTTTTACCTTATTTTGTCTTTTTTCAGATAACCGTTGTATTAATACAGTAGAAATTGATTTTCCAACAAAAACTATTGGGACATTAAGAATTAGGTTTGTTAAATGAAATTCTCCAGCTACAAGAGGTGAATAAAATTTATTAATAAATATTGCGGGCAAATATAAACTTAAGGAATTTAAAAATGCAGGAAATACATTATATTTAGGCATATCAACATATCTTCTAAATACATATTTTATACGATCAGGAGTAACTCCTGTAAAATTAAAATTAATTTTACGTAATTTATGGGTTCCGGAAACTATATTAGCTATATTCCCTAAAAGGTCACCCAATACTAACCCAACAGATTTTCCAGTTAATCCAGTAAAAATATGCACTCCACCCTCTGCAGATCTTCTAAATATTTTATTTAATGATGATAATCGAAATTCCTTTTTTCGAATCAACCAGAAATTTATAATATGAAAAACTGAAAATAGCAAACTGCTAATTGGAGCCAGATATAAATAATATTTTTTCCCGATTGGTATATTCAATATTTTAAGAATCCTGAATTCGAATAAAACAATAATTAAAAATAAAATAATAGTAAAAATAAAAGATAGGACTATTGATAATGAAAAAATATTTTTAGCTTCAATATCATTTTTGGGAATATTAATGGTTTGTGCATATCTTAGGCTATAAAAAATAGTAGTAATACTTACAATACTCATATAAACCGAAAATAAGCCAAACTCCTCAGGAGCAAATAATCTTCGGAGTACTGGTTGCAACAAAACAGGTATTAGCTGGGCAATAACTGTTCCAACAGTTAATGTCATTACATTAGCTGCAAAAGTTTTATTTTTAAATTGTTTTCTTATATATTGGAGCACACCAGTGTTTTATTTTAAATTTAAAATTGTTTCAATCAATGCTCTTTTGTTAATAAATTCTATTATTAAATCGTAGTGTTCTACTGGAGTGAAGGTACTCATCACTTCACAATGAAAACACTTGAAGTTTTTCATTTGAATATTCATCACCTTTAAAAACATGCAAATATATTCTTTCCTGAGTATTGAATTTTATAGTTGCTATGTATTCATTGTATAATTCAAGAAATACTTTATTCTTCTTAATTATTGGGATAATATTTTTATTAAAATCGTATATTAATTTATAATTTAGATTTCTATTGTCTTTTGATAAAATAGAGTCAGTTACAATAACTTCATTTTTTTTATTCCAATCAATTGTCCTATAATGCTCTGAATTATCCCATCATTTATTAAAACCTTTAACATATACTTCATTTTTACTTTCAAGCCAATAGCTTATACCCGCTTCAGAGTATTTCTTATCTTGATTCGAAAGTATTCCTAAGCTTTTATTATCAACTACTAAAAAATTATGTGCATATGAACTATATCCAAATTGTACAATTTCTTTATCATATTCATATCCAAAGAACGAGCAATTTATTAATATATCATTCCCCTTATTGGTCATCATAAAACTTAAATCATCGTTATACTTATGCGACCAATGGTAATAAGCCGCAGAAAAAAATAAGTAAAAATTGTTAACATTACCTCATTTTGAACGCATAATCGCATATCCAGATTCTTTAAAACAAATATTCGTTGACTTTCTATATTTTGAAATATCAATTTCTTTAAAGAAATCTCTATAAGAGCTATCAGGGTTAAAAGGAGTATTATCCACTATAGGTGGAATAGAATTATTTGGTTTAACAATATTTACTGAATAATATTTTGAATTTTCAAAAATATCATCAAGATCTTCCATCATGTATAATCCTTCTAAATCTTTTGAAGCTTTAATGAAATTTCCAAGTTGCATAGAAATCATGTAGTGATAAGAAGGTGTATTTTCCTTTGATATACCCTCGTTTGTAAATGAATATAAAAAATAGTCAATAATTCTGGTAATTGCTAAATCATGATATACATGAGAAAAATTATCCCAATGGTTATAGATACTATAAGCATAAAGGCTTAACGATTGAAACATTCCATGATTATTATTCCTTGTAAAAAAATCTTCTTTAGCTAACTTTTTTGCATGCTCCCTTAAATGTCTTTTTATCAAATCAGTTAATGCATGATTTTCTAATATTTTTAAATAGCCGTAAGCATAAATTAGGGCGAATAGTCTTCGGGCAGTTGTTTCATCGTGCCAAATCATTTTATTATTAGCACTACTTTTAGTTTGAAGAAAATTATCCCAAATTACAACAATCTCACTTGCCTTTTTCAGATAAACTAATTCTTCTGTTTGCTCATAAGCATTGATTAGATTTAATAACCAGAAAAAACCCTGAATCCACCTTTGCTGGGTCCGAGTATGATTAGTTCCTTGCCATAAAGTTGGATTATAATAATTACCAAAATCAGTATATTTATTTATAAACAAACTATCTTCAATTACCAAATTTGAAAAACTTATAAAATCTTCAACAGTATCATCTCTGGTTGGTAAAATCAGGTCTAAATCAGATTTATCCTTTTTATTTAGTAGGCTAAATGTATTTTTAGTTTCTAAGTATTCTGAAAAAATAATGGATTTAAACTGAAATTCAAGATTATTATATTGAACAACTAATCTAAAATTATCAAATTTTTCAAGAGACTTAATCACATAAAACTCTTGATGAATATTAAAAATGATATTTGACACCATGCTATTTCCATTATAAAATTGCACAAAAAATATTGGCGTACCATTACCGTCTATTTTAAGACTTTTTAAATCAATTTTATAATATTTATTTGGCCTAAATTTACATCTAAATTCAAAATAAATCTTTGCCTACTTTTTGAATAAGCAAACGTAATTTTTTCAGTACTTTCTTAAATAAAATTAATATCTGATACTTTATCAAATGGCTTAAAATTATTCCTGGTAATTACAAATTCGTATTTACTCTGTCCATAAGAAAATAAAGTTATTAGTGCAAAAAGAAAAGACAGAAATTTTCTGGTAATCATTAATTGATGATTAATAATTAAATTAAATAATTTAAAATTCTTTCTGAAGCTTTCCCGTCTCCATAAGGATTATGTGCTTTAGACATGGTTTCATATTTAGTTTTATTCTTGATAAGTTCAGTAATCTTCTTTATAATAATATCTTTGTCAGTTCCTACAAGTTCCACCGTTCCAGCATCAACAGCCTCAGGCCTTTCTGTGGTATCGCGCATAACTAGCACTGGCTTACCAAGACTTGGTGCTTCTTCCTGAATTCCTCCACTATCGGTTAATACCAAATAGCTTTTTTCCATGAGGTAAATAAATGGCAAATACTCCAATGGGTTAATTAAATATATATTGGATATATCTCCTAATATATCATTAACAGGCTTTTGTACATTTGGATTTAAATGTACAGGATATACCAGGTCGAAATCCGGGTTTGCCTGGGCTATTTCTTTCATGGCCTCGCACATATTTACAAAACCATCGCCAAAGTTTTCTCTTCTATGTCCTGTAATTAAAATCAGCTTTCTATGATTTGCTTTTAAGTCATCCAAATTAGGATAGCCAAAGTCTAAAATTTGGCTTTGTAACTTTTCTTCTAATGAGCTGTCGTTTTTTATTTTATTTAAGGCTAAATGCAAGGCATCAATTACTGTATTGCCGGTTACAACAATATTTTCATTTTTTACATTTTCTTTTAATAAGTTTTGTTTGGATAGCTCGGTAGGCGCAAAATGATAGGTTGTTATCCGCCCGGTAATTTGCCGGTTTATTTCTTCGGGCCAGGGAGAATAAATATTATAGGTACGTAAACCTGCTTCCACATGGCCTACCGGTATCTGTTCATAAAAAGCAGTCAAAGCAGCCATGCTTGAAGTTGTAGTATCACCATGTACTAAAACAACCTCAGGCTTAAAATCTTTTAAGACCGGCCGCAATTCCAATAGTACTCGGGCAGAAATATCATTTAGGTCCTGCCCTGCTTTCATAATATTCAGATCATAATCCGGTTCAATTTCAAAAATATTCAGTACCTGGTCCAGCATTTCACGATGCTGAGCCGTAACACAAACTCTGGTTTCAAAATTATCTTTGTTTTTTTGAAATGTTTTCACTACCGGTGCCATTTTGATGGCCTCCGGCCGTGTTCCAAAAACAATTAATATTTTCTTCATACAATTATGATCTTTTAAATACGCCTGAAAAATCCAAAATTATTTTATCATCTTTATATTCTAAAGCTTTAAACTCTTTATGAGACACTAAAAATGCTATAATATCTGCTTCTTCATAAGCTTTCTTATAATCAGTTAATTTATAAACTGAATGTTCTTTAATGTTGGGTTCAACAATCATGGTATTACCGTTATTTTCAGACTGCATTACTTTTTGAGCAATATATTTTGCAGGAGATTCTCTCAGGTCATCTATATCAGCTTTAAAAGCTAGTCCCATTAGCGCAACTTTTGGTTTACGGCCATATTCAAGTTCAAATTGTAATTTTGCATTCTGTATCTTTTCAACTACCCAAAATGATTTGTAATTATTAACTTCTCTTGCGCCACCAATAATTTTAGTCTCTAAGGGATAATCCGAAACAATAAAGTATGGGTCAACAGCAATGCAATGTCCACCAACGCCACAACCAGGCTGTAAAATATTTACTCTAGGATGTTTATTAGCCAGTTCTATTAACTCCCAAACATTAATACCGGCTTTATCACATATAATAGATAACTCATTGGCAAATGCTATTTGGACATCACGTGAAGAGTTCTCAGTAAGTTTACACATCTCAGCTGTTTTAGAATTTGTTTTATGAATCTCAGCTTTTACAAAAGTTCTATAAAAATTAACAGCCAGCTCTGTTGATTTCTCATCTATTCCTCCAATAACACGATCATTATTTTCCAGTTCATACATCACATTCCCTGGCAAAACACGCTCAGGGCAATATGCCATATACAATTTATTCTTTAATTCATGCCTCTCTGTATAGATTAAATCTCTCATCTTTTCTGTTGTACCAACAGGAGATGTAGATTCAATAATATATAAATCTTCTTCTTTCAATAAAGGAATAATTGCTTTTGTTGCAGCTTCAACATAGGAGATATCCGGTTCATGGTCGCCTTTAAAAGGTGTAGGTACTACAATAACATATACATCAGATTCTACCGGTTTAGTATCTGCTTTTAAATAACCTTTTTCTACAGCAGATTTTACATAATCATGTAAATCCGGCTCTACAATATGTATTTCTCCTCTGTTGATTGTATCCACTACTTTTTGGTTAATATCAACACCATGTACTTTTACTTTATGTTTAGCTAATAATGCTGCGGTTGGTAAACCAATATAGCCTAATCCAATCATTGTTACTTTTGAAAAGTCTTGATTCATAACTTTTAAATTATTATTTAATTATTCTATTATATTTATTACTTCCCAATCCCATAAAACTTAAACCCGATTTTTTCAAGTTTTTGGCGGTCTAATATATTTCGGCCATCGAAAACAAAGGCGGGTTTCATCATATTATCATAGATTTTTTGCCAATCGTAAGCTGCAAACTCATCCCACTCGGTTAAAACAGCCACAGCGTGGGCATCTTTGCAAGCTATATAAGGATCGGATTGTGGTTTTAACAGTTCTCTGTTTTCTTTTTCGGTTCGTGTGTTCAGGTAATCCACATCGGCAAACATCTGCTCATGCCTTACTTTGGGGTCATAAACAGATATTTGTGCCAAATCTTCCATCAAAATATCTGCCACATACATGGCTGCAGTTTCGCGGGTATCGTTGGTGTCTTTTTTAAAGGCCCATCCCAAAAATGCAATTTTCTTACCCGATACGGTATTATACAACGTTTTTATAATATTGTCGGCAAAGCGTTGTTTCTGGTAATCGTTCATGATAATTACCTGCTCCCAGTAGTCGGCCACTTCTTGTAATCCTAAACTACGGCATATATATACAAGGTTTAAAATATCTTTCTGAAAACATGATCCGCCAAATCCAACTGATGTTTTCAAAAATTTAGGCCCAATGCGGCTGTCGGAACCAATTGCCCTGGCAACCTCATCCACATCGGCTTCTGTTTTTTCACAAAGTGCAGATAAAGAATTAATAGAAGAAACCCGTTGTGCCAAAAAGGCGTTTGCTGTTAATTTCGATAGTTCAGAAGACCATACATTGGTTTTCAGGATACGCCCTTCGGGCATCCAATGAGCATAAACCCACGCTAAAGTGTCTATCGCTTCTTTTCCTTCAGGAGTCTGGTCGCCACCAATTAAAACACGGTCGCCGTGTAACAGGTCATTTATGGCTGTTCCCTCGGCTAAAAATTCAGGATTGGAAAGGATTTGAAACTTTACGTGATTTCCTGTATTGTCAAGTATAGAACGAATTGCTTCGGCAGTTCGAACAGGTAATGTAGATTTTTCGACTACGATTTTATCATCTTTGGCAACTGCAGCAATTTGCCGTGCACATAACTCCACATATTTCAGATCGGCGGCCATTCCTTTGCCTTTACCATACGTTTTGGTTGGCGTGTTGACCGAAATAAATATCATTTCTGCTTTATCGATATTTTTTTCTATCTCGGTAGAAAAGAAAAGGTTTCTGCCACGCGCTTCGGCAACTACCTCTTTAAGGCCGGGTTCGTAAATAGGCAAATTATCTAAATTTTCATCGTTCCAGTCGGCAATACGTTGTTCATTTATATCAACAACATTTACTTCAATTTCCGGACACTGTTGGGCAATAACAGCCATTGTAGGGCCTCCAACATATCCGGCACCTATACAACAAATAGTTTTAATTTTTTTCATTTTTATTTTTTGAAATTTGAAATTTGAAATTTGAAATTTGAACCTGCCATCTAACAGGCGGACTCTGAACTCTGAACTTTGAACCTGCCAGCCGGCAGGCGGGCTTTGAACTAGTTACAAACTCCAATAATTTAGTTTCTTGATTTTATTTCGATAGATTCCTTTAATATCAACAAACAAAGCATTTTCTGTAGTAATAGATTCAAAATAAGATTCCTCCAAATCTTTATATTTATCATGACTTACAGCAGCAATAACTACATCGTAATCATTTGATGGATTTTGTATCAAATCAAATTGATATTCCTCTTTTACTTCTTTTGAGTCAGCATACGGATCAACTACATCCACACTAACGCCATAGGATAAAAGCTCCCTGTAAACATCCACTACTTTCGAGTTACGAATATCGCTCACATCTTCTTTAAAAGTAATGCCCATAATAAGCACTTTAGATGATTGGATATTTTTACCGGCTTTTACCAATCTTTTTACAATTTGCTTGGCCACATAACCTCCCATAGAATCGTTGATAAAACGTCCGGCATTAATCATTTGTGCATGATATCCCAGTTCTTTGGATTTGTGCAACAGATAATAAGGATCAACACCAATACAGTGTCCGCCAACTAAGCCGGGGAAGAATTTTAAAAAATTCCACTTGGTGCCGGCAGCTTCCAATACTTCGAAAGTATTTATATCCATTCGGTTAAAAATTATGGAGAGCTCATTCATGAACGCAATATTGATATCGCGCTGGGTATTCTCAATAATTTTGGAGGCTTCGGCCACTTTTATTGAGCTGGCACGGTGAACTCCTGCTTTAATTACCAACTCGTATACTTTAGCTATATTTTCGGCCGATTCATCATCACAGCCGGAACTAACTTTTACAATAGATGTAAGTGTATTGACTTTATCGCCGGGATTGATCCGTTCAGGCGAAAACCCTACTTTAAACTGTTCTA
>JBKHIH010000040.1:0-30973 GCA_046538755.1 Thiohalospira sp. | reverse complement strand
TCAGTAGTTTTTAATGTTTGATCCCATTTTTTTGTTTTCCCTTTTGTAGATACAATTTCTTCTCCTTTAGGGATAAACAAGTTACAAATTTTAGGGGCTTCAACCAGTAAACCTCCAGGATTCCCTCGCAAATCAAGAATTACAGATTCGATTTGATGTTCCGCTTTTAGTTCTCTTAAAGCATTTTTTACATCCCGAGATACATCAGGGGTAAATTTTGTCATCCTTATATAACCAATATTTTCATCCACTAATCCATAATAAGGAACACTTTCAATTTCAATTTCCTCACGTACCAGTTCTTTTTCAATTTTTTCACCATAATAAGGCCGCTCAATTAAAAGTTTAACTTTGGTCTGTGGAACTCCTTTAAGCCTTTCGCTTACTTGTTCTAAAGGAATTTCATTAGCCGGGATGCCGTCTATTTCAAGAATTTTATCTCCGGCTTTTAATCCCGCTTTATCTGCCGGAAAATTTTTATAAGGCTTAGCAACTACCGGGAATTCTCCTGTACTTCTTATTAATGCTCCAATTCCTCCATATTGCCCTGTAGTCATAAAATTAAATTCATCCATATCCTTTTCAGGGATATAAACCGTATAAGGATCCAACTCTTCGAGCATGGCATTAATGCCGGTTTCAACCATTTTTTCCGGATTGGTTTCATCAACATAATAAACATTAACATCTCTGAAAAGAGAATAAAAAATATCCATGCTTTTGGCGATTTTAAAATCATCGCCCTCTTTAAAACTCCAGAAAAAAGTTGTTGTAATTCCCAATAAAAGGATAATTACTAATGTTTTTACAAAAATATTTTTCGATTTCATATATATTGCTTTTGTTCTTTAATGCATAAGAGTTACCTAAATAAAAAGCAAATTTAAAGAATTAATTATGCTAAATAAGAATATTGCATAAATATTAACAAATTTTAACGCAAACATCTATAGCTTAAAAATAAAGATAATCGATAGCTATTTGGTTTTTATCGCTTCAATCATTTTCTTTAATCCCTTTAATAGCTCTTTTTCCATTTCTGAATAATTTAATTCATCAGTTGAATTATAGATAACCATAAAACAAATACTTTGTTTAATATCGTTTAAAAGGTTATAAATTAGAAATTTATTTTTGCGATATACTTCTCTTATTTTCCGTTTTATACGATTTCTTTGTACTGCCTTTTTTATCTTGCGTTTACTAACACTTATGGCTACTTGTGCTGGAAAATCATCATTATATTCATTTTCAAACTTCCAGTTGATAAGGAAAGGAAAATGATTTACCTGATTTCCACCATCAAATAGCTGTTTAATTTTTTTTCTGCTTTTTAATTTTTCGTATTTCGAAAATTTTTGGTTGCCCATTTTTGATTAAATCAAATGATTGCTCAAAGATAGTTAAATTCATGCGGGTTTGAAACAGGAAAAAAAGGGAGAAACAAGAATAAAAAAAGGGAAGTGTTACCTTCCCCAACTTTATTATATATCTAACTACGTTTATTTTTTACTTTTATGGTTATTTATAAACTGGTCAATAGCCATAGTCATTGAAGGTGCATCTTTAGTAGGAGCTTTAACATTAACTTTTAATCCGGCATCTTTTACTGCCTTGGCTGTTTTTGGGCCAAAAGTAGCAATTTGGGTAGTATTTTGTTCAAAATCGGGAAAATTTTCAAGCAATGATTTTATCCCTGAAGGACTGTAAAAAACCAACATATCATAATTTACATCCGACAGGTCTGACAAATCGGCGCTTACAGTACGATACATAATCGCCTTGGTATACTTAATACGGGCCTGTTCAAGCTTTTTAGGGATTTCTTCTTTATGAATATCCGATAAGGGAACTAAAAATTTTTCATCTTTATGTTTCTTAATCGTACCCATTAAATCACCAAACTTACCGTCTCCATAAAAAATCTTTCTTTTTCTGTAAACAATATATTTTTGCAAATACAAAGCTGTTGCTTCTGAAATGCAAAAATATTTCATGGTATCAGGAACAGACAATCTCAACTCTTCACAAATTCTAAAAAAATGATCAATAGCAGTGCGGCTGGTAAAAATTACTCCTGTGTGAGCAAGAATATCAATTCTACATTGTCTAAACTCTTTTGCACTAACCCCATCTACTTTTATAAAAGGCCTAAAATCAATCTTAAGATTATTTTTATCGGCTAATTCAGAGTAAGGGGATTTGTCATTTTTCGGCTCCGGCTGTGATACTAAAATAGTTTTTATTTTCATGTATTCTTATTTGAATTTTTTTGTTTACAAAACTTATAAACAACTCATTAAAAAAGAGTTAAAAGCATTTTGTAAATAATCAAAAAGGGCGCAAATTCGAAAGCACAAAGATACAAAATCATATAGAATATAGAAACATTCTTACGGTTAATTATTTGAAACGACCTTAATATTTGTAAAAAATAAAAGATTACAACAATTCCAAAACCTATATACACAATAAAATCAATGTATTCGTGTGCTATAAATTGAAGCGATATAACCACTGGAAATAAAAAAATCCCTACATTTTTAGTGAATAGATTAACATGATGAAAAAATTCGGAAAAAACGCGTTGTTTTAAAAATATAAACCCAATAAATCCGGTTGTTATGGTTCTAAAAATATATAACCCGGCAAGGCATGCAAAAACAAATAAATAAATTTCATATTCTTGAGCACTTACATTACTAAGTTCAAAGTATTTTATCAGTTGTACAACAAACAACGATACATTACTCACAAAAATAAAATTCCCAATAAATGAAGCTCTTTGCATCAACGAGTTTTTATCTCTGTAAAGAGCATGGGCTTCCTGATAACTTATCGTTGATTTTAAAAGCGATAAAAGATACTTTTTATTAAACAACCTGACCCATCCAAATAAAATAAATGTGCCAATCAGTAATATTGTTATCCAGTTAAACTGGCCTTTGGTTTCAATAGGTGTAGGTATTATATCTTTTCGTGGCTTTTGTTCTTTGTAAACATTTATTTTTTGTGATTGTGCTGGTAATGATTCCTCTATAAAAACTCCTTGATTATTTTTTTCCGTGGCTGGTTTTACTACACTTAAATTGAGTAAAAAATTTTGGTTAAATGGGTCATTATCAAGACGTTCTTTAACGGGAAAACTGCCTACTCCAAATTCTCTAAAAAGAATTTTGGACGTATCAATTGCCGGCTTATATAATTTTTGCATTTGTGCAGCTTCTTGTTGCATTTGCAATTCAATTTGCCTTGCCCTTTCTTCGCTCAATCTCAAAATAGAGTCAATCCCTTGTAAATCAAGGCCTTGATTGCCTCTGTTTAACAAAGAATTTTTGCTTTTAATGGTATCAGAAGTGGCTATTGTTTCTGTAGTTGATTGCGAAACAGAATCAGATACAGGACTATCCTGATGAACAACAGCAGTATCTGTATTGAGCGAAAAATGATCCTTAGCAATAAAAAAATCAATGGAATTTATTAATCCGGGCATAGCATTTATTCGTTTAGCAAATCAGGTGCAAAGATAAAAAGGAATTAGTTATAGATGCTTAAAAAGAATAGTTTTTTTAATGATTTGTTTGAAAAGAATTTCGGCTTCAATTTGTTAATTTCAAAAAATATTTATTGATGAAAATATTCATACAAAAGTTTTGCTTTTGCATTGCCAATTTCGCTGGAAATTTCATCTTGAGTTAATGTACGTAGTTTTTTTATAGTTTTATATTTTTTTAGTAATTGCTCAATGGTTTTGTTTCCAATACCGGGAATACTTTCTAGCTCGCTTTTGATAAAGCTACCAGAGCGTTTATTTCGATGAAATTTAATTCCAAAACGATGTGCTTCGTTTCGTATTTGTTGAATTACTTTCAATGTTTCTGAGTTTTTATCCAGGTAAAGGGGGATTGGGTCTCCAGGAAAAAAAATCTCTTCAAGCCTTTTAGCTATGCCAATGATTGATATATTTTTATCAATTTTCAACCGGCTAAGGCTGTTTACAGCAGCATTTAACTGCCCTTTTCCTCCATCGATAACGATCAGTTGCGGCAAACTCTTTTTTTCTTCCAATAATCTTTTGTACCTTCTATAAACAACTTCCTCCATTGAAGCAAAATCGTTGGCTCCTTTTACGGTTTTAATATTATAATGCCTGTATTCTTTCGTGCTGGGTTTAGCATTTTTAAAAACAACACATGCTGCAACAGGGTTTGTGCCCTGAATATTAGAATTATCGAAACACTCAATATGTACCGGTAAATCTGGCAAATTTAAATCATGCTTAATTTTTTCCATTAGCCTCTTACCAGAATGTTTCTCCTTTTTCTTTTCTAATTTTTTCTGTTTTTCGAGCCGGTAATATTTTAAATTTCTTTCTGACAAATCTATTAGTGCTTTTTTGTCTCCTCTTTGCGGGGCTGTAAATTTAACGCCCGGTAAGTGCAAATCAATATCAAAAGGAATGATTACTTCTTTAGAATCGCTATTTAAACGATCTTTAAGTTCTATAATAGCCATCACAAGCAAATCATCAATCTTTTCATCGAGCTTTTTCTTTAGTTCAACCGTATGAGCTTGTACAATTCGTCCCTCAACAACTTTTAAAAAGTTTACATAAGCAACATTATTATCATCCAGAATGGAAAAAACATCCACATTATTTAAAGCAGGGCTTACAATGGTAGATTTGCTTTTATATTTTTCAAGTATTTCAATTTTTTCTTTAATTAACTGCGCTTCTTCATATTTATAATCAGAAGCATATCTATTCATTAAATCATTTAAATACGATATTACCTGATGTATATTGCCTTTTAAAATTTGTTTGATATTTTCAATTGATTGATCATAGTCTTTTTCTGTTTGGAGCCCAATGCATGGTGCTTTACAGTTTCCAAGATGATACTCAAGACATGGTTTGTATTCATTTTTTTTAATCTTTTCAGGCGCTAAATTAAGGTTACAGTTTCGAAGTGGATAAATTTGCCTGATTAAATCAAGTAAAACTTTAACCATGTAGGTTGAAGTATATGGACCAAAATAAATTGATCCGTCATTCACTATATTCCGGGTATAAAAAACCCGGGGGAAATTCTCATTTTTTATACAAATCCATGGAAATGACTTGTCATCTTTGAGCATGGCATTATAGCGCGGCCTGTATTTTTTTATCAGGTTGTTTTCGAGCAGTAAGGCATCCGATTCGGTTTCTACAACGATATATTCGATTTTTTCAATTTTATTTACCAAAACACGAATTTTGTTATTTTCAAAATGATCTTTGGTAAAATAGGACGATACCCGCTTTTTAATATTTTTTGCTTTTCCTACATAAATAATTTGCCCGGACTGATCGAAAAACTGGTATACACCCGGGCTGTTTGGAAGCACAGAAAGAGTAGTTTTAAATTTTTCTTTTTGATTTTTCTGCATTAATCAATAAATAATGATGTAAATTCAAATTTTGACACATCAAATAATCCTTTGTCTCCAATTTTTAAATCGGGAATGACAAGAAGTGCCATAAATGCCATTGTCATAAACGGAGCATTAAGTTTAGACCCAAATTCTTTTGCTTTTTGGCTTACAGCATCATACTTTTTAGCTACTAATTCGGCTTCTTCTCTAGACATTAAACCAGCCACATCTAACTCTAGCAATTCAACCTCATTATTATTGCATGCAACAATTCCACCTTTTGAATCAATAATTGTATTAACAGCATTTACAATATCATCATCATTTGTGCCAATGGCAATAATATTGTGGCTGTCATGAGCAATACTGCCTGCAATAGCACCTTTTTTAAGATTAAAATTTTTAATTAACCCAACTGCTGGTTCTGAAGGAGTATATCTGTTAACAACAACGATCTTTAAAATATCATTCTCTACATCGGAAACTGCCATATCATTATGAATTTTAGCTTTGGCAACCTCTTTTCCTGTAACCAAATCACCATCTTTAGCCACAATTACATTTATTTTTTTTCCTTTTGCTTTTATTGCAATATCGTTTACTTTGATTTTTTTAGCATTGAAGCTATTGGCAGGTTTTTCTTTAATAACCGGTATTAAAGATTTGCCATCATTAAAAACCAAACTTCCATTTATAAATGTTTTTTCAACTTCGAACCGAATAAGATCAGTGGTAACGATAAAATCGGCGGGATCACCAGGCTGCAACAGCCCAACATTTAAGCCATAATGTTTTACAGGCTTTGTTATTGCTGCATTCAGCACGTCAAATAAATCTGCTCCTCCGGCTATTGCCCTTGCTACAATTTTATTCATATGCCCCTTGATTAAATCGTTTGGATGACAATCGTCGGTACAAAACATTATCATATCGGGGTGAGAATGAACAAGCGGGAAAAGATTATTAAAATTTTTTGCGGCGCTTCCTTCTCTAATTTGAATAATAATTCCTTGCTTAATTTTTTCAAGAGCTTCTTCCAAAGTAGTACATTCATGATCTGTCGAGATGTTCTGTTCAGCATATTTTTTTAACCCTTTGGATGTAAGCCCTGGAGCATGTCCGTCAATCGGCTTTCCGGCATTGTGAGCATGCTTTATTTTTTTCAACACCTCTTCATCATTATTTATTACGCCAGGAAAATTCATCATTTCTGCTAAAAAATAAATATCCTTGTTGTTAAGGAGTTGTTTTATTTTTTCGGAATCGATTACAGCGCCTGATGATTCAAAAGGAGTAGCCGGAACACACGAGGGCGCTCCAAAATGAAACTTAAAAGGTGTTTTTTTACCGTTTTCAATCATAAATTCAACGCCATCAACCCCCATAACATTTGCAATTTCGTGAGGGTCTGAGACCGTAGCAACTGTGCCGTGCTGAACAGCTATACGAGCAAAATTAGAAGGTGTAAGCATAGAACTTTCTATATGCACATGAGAATCAACAAACCCGGGAAGAATATAGTTTTTATATTCTTTGTCAGATTCTCGAATATCTTCAATTACACCGTTGCTAACCACTACATCGGCGTTTAAAATTTTTCGCTGATTTAAATCAACCACTTTCCCAGAAATAACAAAAGATTTGTCCATGTCTTTATTTTTTTGTTCCACGTGGAACACACAAAAGAAACATGTTCCACGTGGAACGTTAACGTCCCATATAAACTAAAAGCACGCTCACATCTGATGGAGAAACGCCGCTAATGCGAGCTGCCTGGCCAATATTTTCCGGCTTAATTTTTTTTAGCTTTTGGCGAGCTTCGGTTGATAATGAGAAGATTTTATCGTAATCAAAAGTAGGTGGAATTTTTATGTGTTCAAGCCGTTTTAGTTTGTCTGCCATCTGCTGCTCTCTTTCAATATAGCCTGAGTATTTTATTATCACCTCTGTTGACTCAATAATCTCATCGTAACGATTTTTGATTTGGTTTGTCTTTTCTTTAAGGGCCGGCAGGTTTTCAATAAGCGTTTTTAACGAAACTTCTGGCCTTAGCAAAATGTCAACAAGTTTCCTTTTTTGTTTAAGAGGAGATGTTCCAACAGATTCTAAATAGTTATTAATTTCAAGCGGAGAAACGCTGTGCTGTTTAATAAAATGAATTAGTTGGTCTCTTTCTTTTATTTTTTCTTTTAAGAGATTAAATCTGTTATCAGCAACTAACCCTAGCCTATGGCCAAGTTCAGTAAGCCTTATATCTGCATTGTCCTGCCTTAACAAAATCCGGTATTCGGCCCGTGAAGTAAACATACGATAAGGTTCGTCAACGCCTTTTGTTACCAAATCGTCGATTAAAACACCAATATATGCCTGGTCGCGATTCAGGATTAAAGGAGCTTCGTTGCGTTGTTTTAATACTGCATTGATCCCGGCCATCATACCCTGAGCTGCGGCTTCTTCGTACCCTGTAGTTCCGTTGATTTGTCCGGCAAAAAATAAATTTTTTATATATTTTGTTTCAAGTGTATGAAACAATTGGGTTGGTGGATAATAATCATATTCAATTGCATATCCCGGACGATAAATTTTAACATTTTCAAGCCCTGGTATTTGTCTTAATGCTTTAAGCTGAACATTCAAAGGGAGTGATGATGAAAATCCATTAATATAATACTCATGGGTGTCACTTCCTTCAGGTTCAAGAAAAAGTTGATGTTGGTCTTTGTCTGCAAAAGTTACAATTTTATCTTCGATGCTAGGGCAATATCGAGGCCCTATCCCTTCAATTGTGCCATTGTAAAGAGGGGAATCTTCAAAACCTGTTTCCAAGATACTATGCACCTCTGGATGTGTATAAGTAATGTAGCAACTTTTATTATTTTGAGGTTTCTCATCATGAATTAAAAAAGAGAATTGTCCTCCCTCTTGATCACCTTTTTGCTCCTGAAGCTTTGAAAAATCAATAGTCCTTCCATCTAACCTTGCAGGTGTTCCGGTTTTCATTCGTCCAACTTCAAAGCCAAACTGTTTAATTTGTTCAGAAATTCCTTTCGAAGTTGTTTCTCCTGCTCTTCCGCCTTCAACGGTTTTTTTTCCTACATGCATTATACCGTTTAAAAAAGTTCCGTTTGTTAAAATTACACTACGAGCATTTATCTGAACACCTAATTTTGTTTTTACACCCTTTACAATACCATCTTTAATAATTAGTTGGGTAACTAAATCCTGCCATAAGTCAAGCTTTTCTATATTTTCAAGAATTTTTCTCCATTCCATTGTAAAAATCATTCTGTCGCATTGAGCCCTTGGGCTCCACATAGCAGGGCCTTTAGAACGATTTAGCATACGAAACTGAATCATGCTTTTGTCAGTTACAATAGCAGAATAACCGCCTAAAGCATCAATCTCTCTAACAATTTGTCCTTTGGCAATACCTCCCATGGCAGGATTGCAAGACATCTGAGCAAATTTCGTCATATCCATGGTAACCAATAGAGTATTAGCACCCATATTAGCAGCAGCAGATGCTGCTTCACATCCTGCATGCCCTCCCCCAACAACTATTACATCATACGCTGGCAACATATCATTATCATTAAAAATTGTGGAAAATTATAAAAGATTTTTCAATCTATCTAAATATTCATTTTCTTTTTTTCTCATCAGGCTTTTTTGTTGTTCATTAACATCGTCGTATCCTAACAAGTGTAAAATACCATGAATAATTACCCTGTGTAACTCTTCCTGAAAAGTAACACCAAAACGTACAGAATTGTTTTCAACAGTTTCAACACTTATAAAAATATCACCATTAATAGTTTTGTCTTTACAATAATTAAAAGTAATTATATCTGTGAAGTAATTATGTGAAAGATACTGTTTATTAATACTCAATAAATATTTGTCTGAAGTAAAAATAAAATTAATCTCTCCGGGTATAAATTGTTCAATATGTATGCATTGCTTAATCCACTGAACAATTATTTTCTGATTGGGAAGTGTAAAATCAATATCTTCATTAAAAAAAAGAATATCCATTTTTTATGTAAGCTCAAACTGAATCTCAACCTTGTTCCCATTTCCATGGAAAACAACATTATCTGCTAAATGCCGCATTAAATAAACACCACGGCCATGGATGTTTTCAATGTTTTCTGGAATAGTTGGGTCGGGTACTTTTTCGTAATTAAATCCGGGGCCTTCGTCCTGGATAAAAATACTTATTTTTTCTTCAACAATATTAAACGTAACGGTAACGGTTTTGGTATCATCTTCTTTATTACCGTGGACTATTGAATTATTAACAGCTTCTACTGTTGCTATGAGCATTTTACCATAAACTTCTGAATTAATCTTAGCTTCCTCAGAAACTTCATCTATCAGTTTTTCTATGATATTAATATTTTCAATCTTGGATTGAATAGAAATGCTTTTTTCCATTTTTACATTTGTTGTTAGCACATCAAATTCATTAATTAATTTACAGCTTGTTTTGTATACTAATTAAATAGCAATATGTTTCGTTTTTTTATATAAAGTTCATCAAATATAAAGATTTTATAGAAATTTTATTGCTTTGATAACCAATTTTCGGGATTTAGTACTTTTGTTTCTTCGTATATTCTAAGGTGTAATACCGAACTCTCATCATCGTTCTCATTGTAATATACATCTCCGATGTGATATCCCCGGGGAACGACATCCCCTTGCTTTACACGGATGTTAACTAAATTTGAATATAGTGTTAAAAAATGACCGTGTCGTATAATGACAGCCATATTTGCACCGGGGACAGCAAAAACTTTTTTAACCTCTCCTTCATATATTGAAATTACTTTAGAATCTTTACGTGTGCTAATGTCAATCCCCTCATTTTTCATTTTAATTCCTTTTAAAGCAGGATGGTCATGTTCTCCAAATGGCCTAATAATAATACCATTAGCAATAGGCCACTCTAATTTTCCCATGGATTCTTTAAATCCCTTTGATATTGCTTCTTCAGAAGCTGTTAAAGCTGTGAGTTTTCTTTTAGCAGCTTCGCGGGCTATTATTTCTGCTATTGCTTTCTCTAACTCTTGCCGTACTTGTTCTTTAACCCTTAATTCTTTGTGAAGTTGATTTTCTTTTGATTTTAATCTTGCTATTTCTTGGCTTTCACGTGTCTTTTCATCAGTTAATTGTGTTTTTTCTTTTTCTTTTCGTGCTAATAATTCAATTTTTTCTCTTTTTTTATTTTTTAATGATTCTATTTCATACTCGAGCGTCTTTTGAGTTGCAAAAATCATGTTTGCTTGCTTTTTACGGTACTTGGTATATTGTTGAAAATATTTGATCCTGCGATAAGCCTGGTTAAAATCGTCTGAAGCAAGAATAAACATTAAACGATCGTAATTATTTCTGTTTTTGTAGGCAAAATAGATCATTTTTGCATATTCATCTTTAAGCTTAGTTAATTCTGATTCTAAATTATTAATTAACTGATTTTTTTCTTCAATTGATAGGTCTAGGTGGTCTATTTCATTGCTAATGTCATTAATTAATTGTTCTCTTAAGCTGATTCTTTTTTTAATTATTAGTAGTTTATTTAATCCAGCTGACCGCGATTTTTGAGTTTGATCCAGTAATTCATTGGCTAATTTAATTTCTTCCTCAGTCTTTTTCTTTTTTTCCTCTAGTTCAGTTCGGGTTTGGCTAACTGAAATAAATGAACCTAAAAGAAAAATAAAAATTAAAAAATATTTAAATAAAAATGGCCTCATTGTATTAAGGATAAATTCGTTGATACGACTCGGGCACATCTAGTGATATTGTTACTGGCTCAAACCGTATATTGTTATAATTTATTTCTAATTGTATGTTTTTATTCTTCTCTTTAATATTGATTAAAATATCCTCAGGGAAAAAACCATTTTCAAATTTAGTATAATTTGAATAATCGATGGAAACAATTCTTGAATATTTAGGAAAATTAAAATATGTTTTTTTTATAAAAAATTGATGATTATCGATTGTATATTCTACAACGTGTTCTTGGTTTTTTTTTAATATTGTATATACCCCTCGCTGGCTTCTAATTTTTTTTGTGGTTTGATGTTGTGATAAAAAATATAATGAATGCACATCTGTTAATGATTTTTCAAGTTGATTAAAATTTAAAGGGATATTGTACATACCTGATATCACAGAAAACTTACCAGCTAAAAAATTCCGGTTTATACGGTCGATAAATTGAACAGAATCTTTTGTTAATAAGGCTCGAACTATTTCAATTCCAAGCGGGTTAGATAAAGAAATAAGTATTGCACTATCTGGTTTTATTTTAAGGTTAGCCCGTAATTTTTGAGTTTTATTATTAGCTAAAATAGTAATTTTAGCACCTGTAATAATGATTCCATCTGAGGACAATTTATTTTGAAAAATATTACTGTCAATTTCATTGATAGTAGCACTTGTTTCTTTTTCAGATATAACTGTTTTGTCTGTTACCTTACATTGTATAAAAGTAAACAATAAAAATAAAAAAAAACAGTAGCGTGAATATTTATAGGGCATTGTTAGTCTATTTTTCCCTTTTCAATTTTTTTAATAATGCTTTCATCTTCATTACCAAGGTCTTTAGATAATTTCCATAATTTAAGAGCTTCTTCCGGATTCCCTGTTTTATATCTAATATCACCAAAATGTTCAACAATTACAGGATTTTCAAATCCTCCTGAATCATATGCTTTTTTTATATAATACAAAGCATCCTGATACTTTTTTAACTTGTATAAAATCCAGGCATAAGTATCCAAATAAGTATAATTATCTGGTTCTTCCTCAATTGTTTTACGGCTTAATTGTTCTGCATATTCAAGTTTTTGTTCACGTAAAGATAAATAATATGCGTAATTATTAAGTACATATAACTTTGTTGAATCATCATTAATTACCGTTTCAAAATAATAATCAGATTTATCATACTCCTCAAGCTCATGGTAAGCTTCCCCTAAATAAGTATAAAAGTCATATTCTAATTCAGGGTTATTATCAACATGTTTTAAGCCGGATTTTAAAATTTCAACAGCTTTATTTGGTTTTTGTATTTGAATGGCAGAAATGCCATTAAAAAGATAAAAAAGAGGGTGTTCAGGAAAACTATCTAAAGCAGTTGTTGAAACTTCAAATAATTGTTCAAAATCACTTTGATAACTGTAAATAGATAGTAATTGCTCCCAAACAACTTGATTAACTGAAAATTTCCCAATTATTTTTTCCAATTCATTTTTTGCATCATCCAATTGATTCATTCGAATCAAATAATCAGCAAAAAGGGTATGTGCCTCTTTTTTTTCAGGATATAAATCTTTAAAAAGAATTAAATGCTCTTTAATTTCTTGAAAATATATATTTACCTCTTTAGGATTATTTAAAAATGATACGAATATCATCACTTTTGAATTAAACTCAATTTCATCATTATGCAATACTTTTCGTATATATTTAAAAGCATTATCATAATCCATTTTTTTACGATAAAAATCAATAATGGATAATTGACCTAAGGTGTTGGTACTATCTATTTCGAATAACTTATTATAATTTTCTTCTGCTTTGGTAAATAAATTATCGTTGGTATACATTTCGGCTAATATACCGTAATATTGAGGCTGGTTAGGATAATGTTGTATTAAACGGTTTATTTCATCATAAGCTTTACTTTTTTTTCCAATTTGCTCGTACAGCCTTTGTTTAGTTAATGATAAAGATTCGTTGATCCCTGTTTTTTGCTCTATTTCATTGTATAAATCGATCGCTTTTTCAAATTCGTTTAACTGTCGATAAAGTGCAGCGAGATTATAAGGAATTTCAAGGTCTTTCTTATTGTTTTTATACAATTTTTCATAAACTGAAACAGCATTTTCATATTGCTGTTGATTAATATATAAACGAGCTAGTTTTAATTGAAACCATTTATTTTCCGGTTCATTTTCAGCAGCTTTGCGTGCATATTTAATGGCAACATCATAGTTTTCAAGTATTTCGTTTATTTGTGAAATTTCTGACATTGCGGCTGCACTTTGAGGTTTTATTTCCAGTGATTGATAAAATAATGCCAAAGCTGTATTTAAATCTCCCAGCAGCTTTTTTCTATTTGCCTCTATAAAAACATAATAATATTCCAGCTCTTTATTATCATCCAATTCTTTGCTTATTTTAACTAAATCGGTTTTGGATTTTTCCTTAACAGCACAAGAAGTAACTGTAAGGCTTATAATCAAAAGGTAATACAAGATATTTTTAAATCTCATCTAAATTAAATTTTTATAATTTAAGTAAACTATAAAACTAACAGAAAAACGCAGATATAGTTTCAAAATTGTTTGTTTAACATATATTAATAATTATATAAACTACTTAATTCCAGTACTTCCAAACCCTCCTTTTCCACGCCCTGTTTCATTTAGTAATTCTACTTCAAGCAATTCGGCCTGTTCATGTTTAGCAATTACCATTTGGCATATGCGTTCGCCACTTTCTATAGTAACATCTTCGTTTGATAAATTGATAAGTATAACGCAAATTTCACCTCGGTAATCAGCATCTATTGTACCAGGGCTATTTAAAACAGAAAGGCCTTTTTTTAAAGCCAATCCGCTCCGTGGACGTATTTGTGCTTCGTAACCTACGGGTAATTCAATAAATAATCCAGTTGGTATTAATTTACGTTCCAGGGGTTTTAATATAACCGATTCTTTAAGATTTGCCCTTAAATCCATTCCGGCAGAATGATCGGTGCTATAACCAGGTAAAGAATTTGTAGATTTATTTACAATTTTAATTTTCATGTTTAAAAGATTTTTTTTCTATTATAAAAGCTAATCCCGTAAAGGTGATAAACATTATTGATACAATTACATAATAAATGGCCTTATGATAAAAAATATTTAACCGGCTAATAAAATAAAAAATAAAAGCCAAAATAACATAAATACCTATTTTTTTAAATTCATAGGGTATGGGATAATATTTTTGGCTAAGATAATATGAAATTGCTAACATTACGATATAGCTGGCTAAACTTGCAAGTGCTGACCCGTAATAACCTATTTTAGGAATTAAAATAATATTAGCGATAATAGTGATTACAGCACCTGTGCCGGCAATTATTATTCCAAATTTTGTGCGGTCAGTTACTTTATACCATATGGATAGATTAAATAAAATACCAAACAGTAATTTAGCAAAAAGCAAAATGGGCACAACCTTTAATCCTTCCCAAAAATCTTTATCTATAAAATATTTAAATATATCAATATAAAAATTAACTCCCAGGAAAATGAGTAAACCAAAAATAATAAAATAAGTCATCACCTTTCCATACAACTCTTTAGCATCTTCGCTTTCGGCGTTTTTAAAAAAGAAAGGTTCTGCGGCATACCTGTACATTTGAATAAACAATACCATTAAAACAGATAGCTTAAAGTTGGCTCCATAAATACCAAGTTGTTCAACTGGATTAGGGTCGTTGATTAATTTTGGAATTAATAATTTATCAATATTATCATTAAGCATCCCGGCAAGACCAATTAAAAGAATGGGATATGAATAATTTAATAATCGTTTTAATAAAGAAAAATCAAAATGCAGTTTCACTTTAAAAATCTCGGGTAGAAGCAATAAAAAAGTAATTGCACTGCTTACAAAATTTGCAATTAAAACGTACTCAAGCACTAAATCGGGGTTGTAAATATTTGCAAAAAAATTATCATACCCTAATTGAAAAAATCTCCGGCACACGTATAAATAAAAAAGATTAAGGAAAATATTGATACCGATTCCGGCAACTTTAATAATCATAAATTTTACCGGACGCTCATCGATACGAAGTTTTGCAAAAGGAATTGAGTTAATTACATCAAAAGAAAGAATTAAAATAAAATAGATAACGATACGAAAATTATCAACTTCAAAATAATTAACCCAGTACTGTTTAAAAAACAATGAAAGTGCTAAAAAAAGTGAAGTTGTAAAAAGTATAGAATATAAACTGGTGCCTAAAACAGTATTATAATTTTCTTCTTTTTTGCTTGCAAAACGAAAAAAACCGGTTTCAAGGCCATATGTTAAAATTACCAGCAATATAGCAGTGCTACTATATATATAGGTTAGCTTACCATAATAAAATTTACCTAAAACAATGGTATGTAAAGGAACAAGCAAATAATTTAAAAACCGGCCAAGCATGTTGCTTAACCCATATATTAAAGTTTGCCCTGCTAGTTTTTTTATCTGGTTCAATGCAAAAAATTATTTATTCGTAACCTCGTTTATTAAAAAGTAAATAACCAAAATTGAATACAAAGTAAAACTTCTTATCCATTTTATCATAATAATTAAGGCTTAAACTTGCAGGCCCAAACAATGTATGATAAACTAAAGAAGTTGATGCCATATATGTAGGATCAGAAAGTTCGAAAGTATATTCTGCTTGTTTATTGGTTCCACTTATAATTTTTTTATAAGGTAACATGCCATATATTTCTGTTCTTAAATGTATGTTGTTAGTAATATTTATTATTGGCTTAATTCCCAGGGCAAAATAAGAGTGGGTTCTGTAATGATCTAACACCATTGTTGTGCTATGTGGTGTTGGTTGAAATACATTAGCATTTAGCAGTGTTGACGTATAGTTACTAAAAAAATCCATATTAGTAATAGATGCTTGCAATAAATATCCTAAATGAAAATGTTTGCTTAGTTTAAAATATTTATCTCTAAAAAAATGGATATTATACCATTGATGACTTTGATCTATTTTTTCATCAATTTCTGAGGTAGAACCTGGCAGAAATTCCTCAGTCCCTATTAAATAATTTAAACTAAGTTCCTGATTAATTCCCCGGGTAGGAAACTGTTTAAAATTCTGCGTATTTCTTTCAATATTAAGTTTATAGTTATAATAATCAAAATCAGTTACATCATTGGTGTCGGCTTTTAAAAATTCTTTTGTTTGATAATATTCATCCGTTATTTTTCCATAAGAAAATTCTGCTTTAAATAAAGAGTTAGTTGATAATGGAGTTAATAAAGCCAATTTTAAATTATTCTCATTTTGAATAAGATAAGACGGGCGAACATCTTCGAAAAAGGGTTCGGAGTTACTACTAAAATAATCCCATCGATTTAAAGTAAAAGAACCAGTAAAAGCAACGGGAATACGAGAAGGTAAATCAGCACGTGCTTGTAACATAACAGAACTGTAAAGTCTGCCAAAATAAATATTAGCATAAACCGATCGGGAAATGGCTCCTAATTGGTTATATTGCAAACTCCCAAAACCCTGGTTAATAGTACTCGAAGATATATTAGCCCCAATTCGTGCAATAAACCGGCTTTCTTCATCAACCTTCATATCTAAACGGTATGTATTGGTCTTTTTATTAAAATATGCTTCGGGATAAATAGAAGAAATGGTACCATCGGCTAAGAGCTTAAAATATTTTTCTTTGAAATCTCTAACAGAAAATACTGAATCTTTTGTAAAAAGGCTTTTTGATACATATTGCTCCTCTTTACTATTTAAACCCTTAAAAGAAACATCGGTAAAAAGCAAAGAGGGTAATTTCGATTTATAATTGATTCTTTTTTTTGCTAAAGAAAAGCTATCCAAACGAACGGGTATGGTTTTTTTTATACTATCAATCAAGTCATAAGCTGATCTATATCCTGTTTGAATAATCATGGGAGCTTTATCAAAATCAAGTAAATGAACATTATACAATTCAGATTCGATTAAAATTCCATTATCAGGCAGTTTATAATCCACTTTCTGCATCAACATATTTTCAAGTTGTACAACTACATTATCCGGGTTGGGTTTAGGAGAATTGTCTGCTGTTTTACTTCCTATAATATAGTCTGGATTAAAATCTTCGATCATAATATTTTGTGGAAAATTATTTTTCATACCTCCATCAAAATATAGAATGCTGTCAATTTCGATAGGTTTGAAATAAAATGGGAAGGTCATTGAGGCACGAATAGAGGAACCCAAATTCCCGTTTTTAAAAATAACCGCTTTGTTATTATAAATATCAGTACCCACACAACGAAAAGGTACAAATAAACTGTCAAAGTTGTAATTTGATGCCGCATTAGCAGGACTAAAAATTTGCATGGCAGTAAAATCCATTTGGTGTGTTGGGACTAAATTACTAGGCAGTTCGGCTTGAGCTACTGAATCTTTTATGCGGATTTTAATATTAAGCATATCAGCTGCTACGGGCGATTTTTTAAAATAATAAATATAATCTTGTTCGATTTCACCTATAGACCACCGTTTAAAATCGTCAGAAAGAACAAACTCTTCCATCTCTGATGGTGAATAACCAATAGCATATAATCCGCCAATAATGGCTCCCATAGATGTTCCTGAAATGTAATCAATTGGAATATTATTTTCTTCAAGGGCTTTAATAACACCAATATGTGCCAATCCTTTAGCGCCACCACCACTTAAAACCAATCCTACTTTTTCTTGTGAAAATAAATAAATTTGTAAAAAACAAAATATAAAAGAAAGGAATATAATTTTGCTTTTCATATATAATATTAAATTTTAATTCTAATGAAATGTTCCTATTTTTGCTTTTTAAATTAATCCACTAAAATACGATGAAAAAAATTTTTATAGTTGTTTTTTCGATTATTTTATTTTTAAATGCATGCGAAACTACACCAAGAAAAAAAGAAAAAGTTCAGTTATATAAAATAGAAACTGATTATGGTGATATGATTTTTAAATTATATGAACAGACACCATTACATAAAGAAAATTTTGAAAAATTAATTGAACAAAATTATTTTGATGATTTGCTTTTCCACCGTGTTATTGATGGGTTTATGATTCAAGGCGGTGATCCTGATTCGAGAAATGCTGAACCAGGAGAATTATTAGGAAACGGTGGGCCAGGTTATACAATTCCTGCAGAATTTGTAGATACAATTTTTCATAAAAAAGGAGTTATTGCAGCAGCTCGCGAAGGAGATGATGTAAATCCTGAAATGCGTTCTGCGGGTTCTCAGTTTTATATTGTACAGGGTAAAGTTTTAAATGATGAAGATATTAAAAAGGTAGAAGACCGTATTAATGCATCAAGGCTAAATAAACTGATAACCAAATATATAAAAGAAGCTGAGCAGAAAGCTTATGACACAGGTGGCTCTATTGATTACCAGATTATTGTAAGAGATGCAAGAGAAAAGGCAGAAAAAGAGTTTAAAAAAGAAGGAATGTATAAAATTCCAAAAGATAAACGAAAAGTATATCAAACCATTGGTGGAACACCTCATCTTGACGGAGCCTACACTGTTTTTGGCGAAGTAATTGAAGGGCTTGAAGTAATAGATGAAATTGCTGCTGTTGAAACCGATGAAAACGATCGCCCGTTAAAGGATGTTAAAATGAAAATTAAAAAATTATAAAGAAAAAGAAGATGATCGATAACATTAATAAATATCTTGAAGAGAGCAAATCGTTTGTTGCAGAAAACCTTGATGAAATTGAAGCTTTTAGAATAAAATTTCTTGGCAAAAAAGGAATTGTGAACGACCTGTTTGAAGAGTTTAAAAATGTTCCACGTGAAAACAAAAAAGAAGTTGGGAAAAAATTAAATGAATTAAAAATTTCTCTTCAAGAAAAAATTAATAGCCTTAAATCAGCACTAGAAGAGAAAACTGACACCCACTCAGATATTGATTTAAGTTTACCTGGCGATCCTATAAATATAGGAACCAGACATCCTTTATCAATCGTTAGAAATGAAATTATTGATATATTTAAAAGGCTCGGTTTTACGATCTCCGAAGGGCCTGAAATTGAAGATGACTGGCACGTATTCTCTGCATTAAATTTTCCTGAAGAACACCCTGCAAGAGATATGCAGGATACTTTTTTTATTGAAAAAAATCCTGATATTTTATTACGAACACATACATCTTCGGTTCAGGTTCGTGTGATGGAAAATTCACAGCCGCCCATTCGGACTATTTCACCTGGCCGTGTTTTTAGAAACGAAGCCATTAGTGCAAGGGCACATTGCATATTTCATCAGGTAGAAGGATTGTATATTGATGAAAATGTTTCGTTTGCTGATTTAAAACAAACACTATTATATTTTGCCAAAGAGATGTTTGGCGAACAAACAGAAATTCGTTTGCGCCCTTCCTATTTCCCATTTACCGAACCTTCTGCAGAAATGGATGTAGCTTGTAATATTTGCCACGGAAAAGGTTGTAATGTCTGTAAATATACCGGATGGCTGGAAATTTTAGGGTGCGGAATGGTAGACCCAAATGTGTTGGAAAGTTGTAATATTAATAGTAAAAAATATACAGGCTTTGCTTTTGGTATGGGTATTGAGCGAATAGCTATGCTAAAATATGGAATTAATGATCTTCGGCTTTATTTTGAAAATGATGTGCGCTTTTTAAACCAATTTAAATCAGCTTATTAAAATTATAGTTTACTAATTAAAAAACCCAGCTCAATATTACAAAGCTGGGTTTTTTAATTAAGTAATATTAAGTTACTTTTTTGGGTTTAGTTGAATTTCGGTGGTCATTTTAACATATTGTTTATAAATATAACTTACACCACAATATCTTTCTTCCGATAAATTTACGGCTTTATTAATTTTATCTTCAGGTAATTCTTTTCCCCAAAATTTATAAATAACTTTCATTTCATCATAGTGCTTTGGGTGCTCATCGGTTTGATTAGCAACAACTTCTACATTAAAATCATCTAATTCAACACGCATTTTTTTTAAAATTGAAATAACATCCATTCCGGTACAGCCTGCTAACGCTAATAACATTAAAGGCTTTGGCCTTGGCCCGCGGTCTTTCCCGCCAACTGAATCTTCAGCGTCAATCACTAGTTTATGCCCATTTAATTCACTTTCAAATGCCATTCCATCAATCCAATTTAAATTTAATGAAGTTTTCATATCTTTACATATTTTAATATTATAATATTTTTACAAATATACTGTTAAATAATATATTGCAAATTCCTTAATTCTAAAACAAAAAAGTTAATTTTGTGTTTTAGATATGTAATACAAATTTACAAATTAGTATTTATTATCTGATTTTTAAACATTTAAGTACTGATTAAATAATGAAAAGCCGCGATCAAATACCATCATGTGAAAATTGCATTAATGAAATTGATTCAATTTTTAAACATCTTTCTCCGGATGAACATTTAAAAGTTGAAAAGGAAAAGGTTTGCAATTCGTACAAACGCGGAAATATTATATATCATGAAGGTAGCAGGACAAACGGTTTTTATTGTATACATTCCGGTGTATTAAAAATTTATAAAACAGGTATTGATGGCCGCGAACAAATTATTGCCTTTGCCAAAAAAGGAGATATTATTGGTTACCGTTCGATATTAAGCAATGAATTAGCCTGTTCATCGGCAAAAGTGATCGAAGATGCTGTACTCTGTTTTATACCAGGAGAAACATTAATAAGCCTTGTAAAAACAAACGGTAATTTTTCTATGGCAATGATGCAGCAAACCTGTAAGGAGTTAGGCGAAGCCAATTCTTTTATTACCGATATTGCCCAAAAAACTGTTCGCGAAAGGCTTGCCGAGGTGTTATTAAATTTAAAAGATATTTTTGATTTAGATCAGGATCAGGTTTTACAAATTTCTTTAACACGCGAAGAACTAGCCAATATTGTTGGAACAGCAACCGAATCGGTTATACGTCTTTTATCTGAATTTAAACAAGATCAACTGATTGATTTAAATGGAAGAAAAATTAAAATTTTGGATATTAAACGTCTCCAAAAAATTTCCAACGCCTTTAATTAAATAAATTTTGCTGATTCCCCCTTTCCTGTATCCTGTTTAAATGTTTATAAGCAAATTCTGTTGCTTCTCTTCCTCGTGGTGTTCGCTTTAAAAATCCTTCTTTTATTAAAAAAGGTTCGTATACTTCTTCAATGGTCCCGCTATCTTCGCCAATTGCTGTTGCAATTGTACTAATACCTACTGGACCTCCTTTAAATTTATCTATAATGGTTAATAATATCTTTGTATCCATTTCATCCAATCCGTGTTTATCAATATTTAAAGCTTTTAATGCATATTGAGAAATTTTAATATCAATTTTACCATCACCTTTTACTTGCGCAAAATCACGGACTCTTCGTAACAGTGCATTAGCAATACGTGGTGTACCTCTCGATCGTGCAGCAATTTCATCTGCTGCATTATTTGCAATATCAACATTTAGAATGCTCGAAGATCGTTTTACAATATTACTTAATGTTTCATGGTCGTAATATTCTAAATGTAAACTAATTCCAAATCTTGCGCGTAATGGACTTGTTAATAGGCCTGAGCGAGTAGTTGCCCCAATTAAAGTAAAAGGATTTAAACCGATTTGTACCGTTCGGGCACTTGGCCCTTTATCAATCATTATATCAATTTTATAATCTTCCATCGCCGAATAAAGATATTCTTCGACAACAGGGCTTAACCGGTGAATTTCATCAATAAATAAAACATCTCCTTCTTCTAAATTGGTTAATAACCCGGCTAAATCTCCGGGTTTATCGAGAACCGGGCCAGAGGTTAATTTCAAATTAACATTTAATTCATTGGCAATTATATTGGCAAGTGTTGTTTTTCCTAAACCCGGAGGGCCATGTAATAAAACATGATCTAAAGCTTCAGATCGCATTTTAGCAGCCTTAACAAAAATCTGTAAATTTTCTACAACCTTAAATTGTCCTTTAAAATCGTAAAAATTTAAGGGCCTTAGTTTTATTTCAAAATCTTTGTCGCGTTCTAAAAAATTATCTTCTCTTATATTAAATTCGTCCATATAAAATTATTAATATACAAATTTAATAAAACTAATGATCGTTATTTGGTAAATCTATTTTTACTCCATTGATTTTATAAATTTTATTATTTCTGTATTGTATAACCAGTTGCAATTCACCATTTTCATAGTATTTGGGCCACGACCTAACTTTTTCTCCAGTTTCGTAATATTGATTCTCTTTTTCTTTTCCATTTGGAAAATAGTAGGTATGTTTTCCATCTGGACTTCCTTGTAAAAATCTACCTTCGAAAGCAATTGATCCGTTTGATTTATAATATCTTTTCCAAATCCCATCTTTCAATCCCATAACATAATTTCCATTTTCTATTTGGTCTCCTATATCATATTTCCATTTTCCTTCTTTTTCTCCCTGAACATAATTTCCTTTGCCAATTATACTACCTGTATCAGAATATTCTATTGATTCACCATCAGGTAAACCATAAATATAAAATTCTTCTTTTCTTAAATTTCCATTGCTGTAATACCATTTCCAACTACCCGATAACTTTCCATTGATATAACTCCCGGTTTGTTGTATTCGCCCATTTGGAAAATAAAATTTCCAATTTCCTGTTTTTTCTCCATTATTATAATATCCTTCTGCTCTTTTCTTCCCTTCGGGATAATAATCTATCCATTTTCCTTCTCTTTTTCCATCTAATTGAACAATTCCTTCGCTAATTAACTCATGGTAAGGATTATAAATTTTTGTTTTAATTACTTCTCCCTTAACATTAAAAAAGCGGTGAACTCCGATAGGTTTCTGATTTAAATAACTTCCTTCAAATAATAGATTTCCATTTTCATCATAATCTTCCTTTATATCTATTTGAGCTGTATAATTATCTGATTCTTTAATTATTTCTCCATTTTCATAGTATAAGGTATTAATTAAAAAACCTTTTTTATTATAAATTTTATACACACCATGAAGTTTTCCTTTTAAAAATTCCTTTTCTTCTTTTAAAGTTCCATTATCATAAAATAATTTCCATATACCTGTCTTGTTACCATTCTTATCATATCTATTTATTTCCTCATGTAAAATAACCTGGTTATTTCTATATCGTGTTATTGCAATAATATTACTGTCTTTATCAAATTCATATCCTAATCCGTTTTTTAAGTCATTAGAGAAAGAAATAATTCTATGTAGTTTACCATCATCAGGATAATAATAAAAAGATTTACCATTTCTTTTATTATTTAAGTACAATTCTTTTATTTTAATATAATTACATCCATTGTTTGAATTGATATAATATTCGTAAGAAAAACCATTTTTTTTACCATGCTTATAATTTATAATTTTTGATGTATCGCCTGTATAATTATAAAAAATCCATGTACTATCGAGTTTTCCATTTTTCCATATTCCTTCAGACCTTTTAACTCCGGTTAAATAATACGATTTCCAAAAACCATCAGGTTTATCATTAATTAAATATCCTTTACTTGCTATATTTCCATTTCCATGGTAATATTCTTTATGAATAGTATCAATGTTAGATTGTGCAAATATTAAATGCACTAAAAAAAGAAAAAATATGGTTGAAATTATCTTTTTCACTTTAAAAAATTTAATCAAACGTTAAAGATAAAAAAAGCAGGAATTTAAATCCTGCTTTTAATTCAAATTGTTAGGTATTTTATAAATTTAATTGTTTTGAAAGTTCTAACATTTTATCTATCGATTTTCGAGCTTTTTCCATCGTTTCATTATCTAAAATTACTTCTGGTTTCTCATATTTTAAGGTATTATATATTTTATTAACCGTAATAAGTTTCATAAAATTACAATCGTTACAACCACAAGTTGAATCTTTAGGAGGAGCAACAATATAAGTTTTCTCAGGATTTTGCTTTTTCATTTGATGCAAAATCCCTGATTCTGTTGCAACGATATATTCTTTTCCATCATCGGTTTTGGTAAATTTTAAAAGAGCTGCTGTTGAACCAACAAAATCAGAAACCAACTGAATTGGTTTTTCACATTCGGGATGTGATATGATTTTTGCATTAGGATATTCTTTTTTCAAATCTAAAATTGCTTCTAACGAAAATTCTTCATGTACATGACAAGCACCATTCCAAATTACCATTTCACGGCCTGTTACACGTTGAATATAACTTCCAAGATTTTTATCAGGAGCAAATATAATTTTCTGGTCTTTAGGTAATGAGTTAACAATTTGTAAAGCATTTGTTGAAGTACAACAAATATCAGTAAGTGTTTTTATTTTAGCCGTTGTATTAACATATGAAATTACTAAATGATCGGGATATTTTTTAATAAATTTTTCAAATTCATCGGGTGGGCAAGAATCAGCCAATGAACATCCGGCATTTAAATCCGGAATTAATACTTTTGATTCAGGAGAAAGAATTTTAGCAGTTTCTGCCATAAAATGTACACCAGCAAATAATATAATATCTGCATCAGTTTCTGCAGCTTTTTGAGATAATGCTAAACTATCTCCTACAAAATCAGCTATATCTTGTATATCAGATGTTTGATAATAATGAGCTAAAATAATGGCATTTTTTTCTTTTTTAAGTTTATTAATTGCATCTATAATATTGATGTCATTATCAGGTTTTTTATCTATAAATCCTTTTTCTAAAATATCTTTTTCAACACTCATATTATATATTATATTAATATTATTTTAAATTTATATCTATATGATAATAATGATATCCTGTTAATATTGTTCTAAAATTTTTTATATAAAGCTTGATTTTTTCAATATTAAAAAGTTTTAAACTGTATTTAACAAATTAAATTTATTTTATAGTTTTAATAATCAATTAATTAAATATATTATTAACAAGTTGTTAATTTTTATATTTACTAAAAACTTTTTGATTAAAAATTGACTTTTTTTGTTAAAAAATTGTTTAGATTTTGTGAGCCAAAACTAAAAAAATATTTTTGATAAATCTTAAAATTTTTTATATAGTATAGACTTTTACAATTTCAAATAATAAATTTTAAAAATTATTTACTTTAATTAACATTCATTTAACAAAATTTAGTGAAGAAATTAACAATAAGTAAAAGTTTTTATAGAATGGTTTATAAAAATAATAATCATTTACTTAATATTTTTATTAGTATTAATACATTAAATAAAATACTTTATATATCATAAAATCTATAATATAAGAATTTTTAAAAATTCTTATATTAAAAAATTTACCATAAAATAAATATATTGGTTAAATTTGAGTACTGAAAATTAAAGAATTATAAATTAATAATGGGAGATAAAAATATTTCTATAGCTATAGCTGGTGATCATGCTGGATTTGATTTTAAAGAACAATTAAAACAATATCTTGAAAACAAAGGATATTTGATAAAAGATTTTGGTACTTTTTCAGATGAAAGCACTGATTATCCTGATTATGCCCACCCTTTAGCAATAGCTGTTGAAAACGGAGATTATACATTTGGAATAACGCTTTGTGGAAGTGCTAATGGTATTAGTATGACGGCAAATAAACACCAGGGTATTCGTTCGGCAATATGTTGGAATAAAGAAATAGCTAAATTAGCACGCTTACATAACGATGCTAATGTTTGCTCATTGCCTGCGCGATTTATTCCATATGAATTAGCAGAAGAGATTGTTGATGTTTTTTTAAATACTAATTTTGAGGGTGGAAGGCACCAACGCAGAATTAAAAAAATTCCTGTTCATTAAATATATTGAGCGATGTTATCGAACACATGTAAATATGCCATTAGGGCTGTTATTTATTTATCTTTAAATGGCGGCGAAGAAAAAAAGATAGGAATTAAAGAAATTTCAAAAGAACTTGAAATTCCTACTCCTTTTTTAGGTAAAATATTACAAACACTGGCTAAAAATAAATTACTTAAATCAACAAAAGGCCCGCATGGTGGTTTTAGCCTTGGCAGGCCGGCAAAAGAAATTTCATTATTAAATATTGTTGAGGTTATTGATGGCCTTGATTTTTTTAATACATGTTTAATTGGTTTAAGTACTTGTAAACCAACAGAACACGAAAATGTTCAATGTCCAATACATCATAAATATGAGCCTATTAGCAAACAAATTTATGATTTGTTTAATAACGAAACGATAGAAAATTTAAAAAATAAGATTGAAGCTTCAGATGGAAAAATTGGATTATAATAATTTTAACCATCTAAAATTTTTTATAATAGGATAAAGCATTATTGCAATAATACATCCGGTTGTATTAGCTAATACATCAAAAATTTCAGCAGACCGGGTTTGGGTAAAATAAAATTGAAAAACTTCCATTAGTATTCCATAACTTACTACCCAAACAAATGTAATAACAATATGATCTGTTTTTGTTTGTTTACCGGAACGTATTAACGAAGCAAGAAAAGTAATCGTTAAAACAAAATATAAAAACATGTGTATTACTTTATCCATAAATGGAAAATTAAATAGAGAAATTTTATTAAGATTTTCTCCCGATGTTACACTACCATATAATATACAAAGAGAAATTAGAGAAGGTTTCCAGTAATTTAATATTTGCATAGCTACAATAATTTTGTTTTTACAAATATAATAAGCTTTATAAAATTAATTTTTGTAACTTATAAAACCTTAAATTATATTAACTTACTTTATTTTTAAAACACTTAAATTCACTTTTTTATAATTACAAAAAGATATTAACCGTAAAAAAAACACTATGAAAAGAAGTGATGAAGCAATAAAAACCTTACTAAAAAACCTTAAAAAAGAAAATATTAATACATGGTTTGATTTAGGATTATTTTTAGACCGGATAAAAGAAAACAGAAAGGTGCCTAAAATTAAATTTTCTGGCAGCTACAAAGATTTTAATAATTACCTGTGTAATTCAAACATTGCTTTTTTAACTTTTCAATATGCTATTGATGGCGTTAGTATTGAAGTAAAAAAGTATACACAAATTTTTAAGGATAAATATAAAACATCGGATATACACTATATCGCAGGAAAATTTTTCCCTGAATCAAAAAAAATGATACCCGATTACGTTAAAAAATTTGAATTGGAAACCATACAGGCTTTCGATGACTGGAAATTATATAAAGATTTTTTCTTTACACATTTAGAGCGAGGAAGTAAAGAATATAATGAGTTAATTATAAAATTTTGGAATGAAACCCAACAGATTGTTAAAGAATTAGGCAAATATATTTTAGATCATAATATTCAATTACTTTATTTAATTAATGTTTGTTCAAATCCTGGAAATGTATCTTTAGCCTTAGCCGTTACATTGCTTTCAGAATATTTAAAAATAACGGTAATAAATAATAACCACGATTTTTACTGGGAAGGAGGAAATAAAGAAATCAATAAGAAAGTATATCATTTACCCGATGGGCCTCGCGATTTCTTTTTTAAAAATGCTCATGTGGGTGAATTTTTCTCAATTATTGAAATGTTATATCCCTGGGATTCACGAACATGGATGCATGTAAATATTAATAAACAGCAAACCGAACGGTTAATCAAAATCAATGGAATAAATCCCGCCAATATTACCGAAATAGGAACAGCTGTTGATACCGAAGAATATCAAAACACAACAAAAAGAAAAAAAATAAGTACTTTTTATCAGTTTGAAAAAATTTTAAGCCGTTACCAGGATACTTTAATTAGCTATTCTACAAAAGATGTATTGGAAAGTAATTTAGTTTCTCCAGAATCTATAAGGCCAATTTTAATTGGAGCCAGAAGAACCAAACCTTTGCCAAAATTTTTAAATGAAAATATTATTTTTTTACAACCAACACGGATTATTGCACGAAAACGAATAGAGATAGGATTTAATTTAGTAAAAAAACTTTTCGACGAAGAAGAGTTTTATACTCGTTTTAAAGAAACAAAAAATTTAAAATTAACTTTATTAATTACGGGCCCAATTGCAAGTGGCCATTTTGACTATTTCAAACAACTATTAAAAAAATTTCATCAGTTATTAAAAAAATTGGAACCCGAAATAAGAAACAAGGTATTTTTGGCATTTTTATTTAGTGAACTTGATAAGAAAAGCTTTAAAGAGCATTTTGAAGATCCGGTAGGAATTCCTGAATTATATAATATTGCTTCACTCGTTTTATTACCTAGCAAAACCGAAGGACGAGGATTACCTATTATTGAAGCAACAGCTTGTGGTACACCTATTTTTTGTAGCCGTTATTATCCCGAAAATGTTTATTCAGAGGTAATTGGTGAGCATTTACCACATAGCGACAGGCTAAAAGTGATTGAATTTGATGGTAAAAATATTACCAAAAAACACACCAAAAAAATTATGGAAAGTGTTTTTTTCCCTCATAAATTTACTCATGTTATTGCACATAACCAGCAGGTAGTAGATAAACGATATAGTTTAAAGGCTTTAAAACTAAATTTTGATGAAATTTGCCATAAATTTTATTATCAATTAAGCTCAAATGCCACAGCTTTTAACAAAACAAAAAAAACTATTAAAGCTTATCAAAAGGTTGTTAATTATTCAAATTCTGATTTAGAATCTATTTTGAATACCAAAAATAGGGAATATTTACCCGGTTTTGGCAGGTTAAGATTTATGATTTTATTAAAATCATTAATAGATCCAAGCTATTTTAGGGTAGAAGAACAGTTTTTTAGAGGGAAAGCATATCGATATGCCCGCCAGTTATTGCTAAAAGATTCAAAAAATAAAAAAAATAAAAAAGTTCATCAATTTTTTAATGCTATAGAAAGTATTTTTTTATATAATGAGGGTGAAGTAAATATTAAGCATGACCACTCATTGCCTTATCGACATAGAAATAAAAAATATTACCCGTATCAGGATTTTACCATTCAGGAGCTTAGCGGATTAATTAATATGCTTTATCATGAAATTTTTAAACCTGATGAAAAGCCTGAAATTGATGTTAATGCACATTTTTTTACCGATTTTGATTTGGCTTTATCCCAATTAACATCAAGCACATATTTAGGAATTGATGATAGAAAATTCTTAATTAAGAAATTGCAATCTAATGTAGCAATTGCCTACTTCCCCGGAAAATATATTAAAAATGAAATTGAATTTTTTGTACTTCAGGCGGTTCGATCAAGATTAGAATTAAAAATTGATGAAGAATTAACTGAGGATATATTAAAAGGGTGTTGGGAGTATATTTCTCCAATTTATATTATGGCGAGCACAAAAACCACAATAGAAAACTATAACCGCGATAGTATTGAGCAATTTATTTTAGAAGGAAATGACGAAGAATTAAAATTACTTTATAAATATAAAATTTTACAGGTAATAAATATCGACCAGTGGTGTGTAGGTATACATTTTAATCAATTGGGCGAAGAAGGATTAAAAGTTTTAAAAGAAATAAAAGAAGAGAAAGGGTTTATTATTTCGAATCGAACAGAAGCTGCTGTAATGACAGATATTATTGATATAGATAGATTTCATATAGGGAAAATTGAAGACCGTATTACTGAATCTATAATGGGAATTCCAATGAATTCTGGTTTTATACAATATGTGCCTGCAGGATTACGTGTTACTCTGGCTTATCCTACTCCTGTTCAAACAGCAAAAGATTTTCATGATTATTTAAAAGGCGATGAATTTAAACAGGCAATGGAACGCTTTGGTGAAAATAAAGTTTTTGAAATCTTACGAAATGATGCCCAAACAAAAATGTCGCCTGTTAAAAAAGTTATTGGCGATTTGTTAAAAGCAGATGAAAAGCCTGACGTGGTTTCATATGAATTTGTAAGTGGCGTTTATAAAGATAAGATGCCTTGGAATGGCGTTATAGCAAAGGCTGATTTAAGTAAAGCAAACTGGCAGTTTATAACCAAATCTTCTGAGATTACCCAACCAGTTACATCTTTTGTAAAAAATTTTGAGGAAGAGAATAATAAAATAGTAAAAATAGCCTGGAATGGTGGTTATATTCTTAACCCAGAGCTTGTTGGAAAGTTAGGACTACCCGAATCGTACATTGGTTCGCCTTTGGGCTTGTTAATATCTGGTGGAAAAGTATTAAGCGCACCATTGTTTAATAAACCGGCATTGGTTTTTACTTCAAAAGGTGTTGATATCTTTAGGGTAAATTGTTCAAAAGGTATCTGTGTTTCACGTGGAACAGAATCTGTAGAGTTTATTCAAGATCAATACAATACCGAAACCGATGAAAATAATACAGCATATTTTGATTTAATGTATGATAAAGTGCACTTAAATGCCAAAGGAAGAAAAATTGTTCGTTTGGCAGGCAACGTAATAAAAGAAATTATTGAAACTAAAAAAGATGAAAAAGTTAAAATTATCCCAGTTGGTTTAACCCTGGCTGTTCCAAAAGAAAAATTTCCAACAAACTGGAATGTTGATGATGAAGTAGAATTGAAAATTAAAGGGATGGAAAATATTTTTCATGCTGTTGAAGCCGGGCCTATGTTAATAGATCAAGGGAAAAATTGCCTTAATATGGATGTTGAAGGCTGGAAAACTCAAAACTCTATTAAAACCCAGGCAGCCCGGTTAGATTATACTGATATGCGAGGCCCTAAAATAGCAGCCGGAATAGATAAAAAAGGAAACCTGGTAGTATTAGCAATTAACGGAAGAATAAGAGAATCGGTTGGTGCAAC
>JBKHIH010000111.1:0-8243 GCA_046538755.1 Thiohalospira sp. | reverse complement strand
AATCCCCTGCAGCTAAAACCATCCAGTAATCGGTTCCATATAATGATTTTGTCCTAACGGTATAATTATTCTGCAGATAATCTAAAAACACATCGAGGCAGCAATCTTCGGCCAGGTTAAAAGAAAAGTCAGCATATACATTATCATAGCCCATTAGGCGGTTAATCGTTTTAATAATTTCATTAAAGCTGGTTTCTGCAAGATTTTTCCACTGTTCGCTACCTCCGAAATGCCCTAAATTAAGTTTAAGCTTTGGATATTGTTTAAGTACAGGCTCCCATAATTTTGGGTGGTTTAAAAATTCAGCCCGTTTTTTACCCGATGGTTCAACAAAATTTAATTTTAACGAAACCACCTCATCATTAACAATTTGGTAGCCTTCTAGTTTTAAATCTTTCCGATTGGTTCTTATAATTGTTCCTCCGCAATGAGTTGTAACTGGGATTTTTTTCTTTTCACAGATTTCATAAACAGGCCATAGCCATTTATCAGATGGTAAATAACCCAGTGCCGGATATATTTTTATTCCAAAAAATTGATTCCCGTTATGATCGGGAGAAAAAGCTTTTAAAAATAATTGATACAAATTTTCTTTCCCTTTTTTGTCTGCTTTTCTTGGATCAACTGCTAAAAAAGGCAAAATGGCGTAATCATTCATCAAACCTTTTAATTCGTCTATTTGTTCGCCGAGCGATTTTTTGGCTTTAAAAAACCATCCTTCTTCAAGGTCCATCATTAATGGAGTACAAATAATATTTTTCTGTAAAGCAAAGTGTGTGTAATAATGTTCAAGGATTTCTTTCATGCTGTTCATGTTCATAATGGCAAACAGCTCGTCAAATTCATTATCTTTATTAAAATCAATAATGAGGTCGAGAATATCATCAAACTTTTTTTCAGCATCAAGCTTATCAAGGATACGGAGCAAAAAGTAGCTTTTTACAATAGTCGTTTTATCGAAAATATGGCAATGAATATCATATATTGTTGTGGATTTATTTTTTAATTTTTTTACTGATTGAGGAACTCTGGATAACGGATCATCGCTAATTTCACTATGGGCTTTTTTTAAAAAATCTTTAGGTTTCATTGTATGATGTTTTAATTATACCAAGTTAATGTAATCCTGTTAAACATTCAATTAAAAAATATAAAAGTTTTATATTGGTTAAATTGAAATAAAAAAGATTTAAATTGAAGTGTGTTTTTTATTTCTCTGCCGATAACTGGTTCTGATTTAATCGTTGCTGGTACGATTGAATAAACGCTTTTAACTTGTTTTCGTAATAATGATATTTTTTTGAAGATGAAATCAGGTTGTTTTTAAGTAAACTGTCCTTTGTAATATTGTAAAAAGCAAGGGATTGTTTTCCATCAAACTGCAGTAGGTAGTTATCTTCAATTATCTGATAAATACCGTTTAAATAATTTACTGTAAAATTATCTGTAGTATCGGAAAATAAACTTTTGCCAAATGCAATAAAAGGTTTATTATAACCGCAATAATCCATAACTGTGGGGAATATATCGGTTTGTTGAGCAATATTGTTGCTATTTCCTTTAATTGTACTATCCGAAGGGTGAAATAATATAATAGGTATGGCATAATTACCTACTTTGTTTTTATAATATTCACTTTCTGCTTGCGCTGTATGATCTGCCACTATTATAAACAGTGTATTTTTGTACCACATAGAATTTTGCGCGGCCTTAAAAAATTGCTTTAATGCATAATCAGTATATCCGATACTTTCGTGAATATTTAAATTTCCTTTCGGAAAATGGCCTTTGTATTTAGCAGGGATTTGGTATGGGTGATGGGAAGTTAAAGTAAATAGGGTTGCAAAAAACGGGTTGTTAAATCTGTCTAACTGATTCTTAAAATAAAGAAAATATTCTTCATCGCTAATGCCCCAGTTGCCATCAAAATGTGATTCGTAAGGGTATTCGTCCATACCAAAGTAGTGATCGAAGCCTGCAATATTTGCAAATTGGTCAAACCCCATGGTTCCATTTTTGCCTCCATGAAAAAAGGCGGATTTATATCCTAATTCTTTTAACAAACTTGGAATAGCATCAATTTTATTCGACGAAAATTGAGATGTAATATAAGGATTGTCGGTTAAAGCAGGTAAACCTGCAATTATTGATGGCATTGCTTCAATTGATCTTTTCCCATTGGCAAACCCATTCGTGTGTACTAAACTGTTAAAACAAAGCGAGTCTAAAAAGGGTGTATATTTTTTATTATCATTAAAGTATCCGATATATTCTTTCGAAAAACTTTCTAAAATAATAAGAACAATATTTTGTTGTGGTTTTGATTTTGTTTCTGTTTCGGTTTCTGTTTGGATGGATTTATAATGATGAATAGGAGTATAAATAGAATCGAGCGTATTTTGATCAAAATACTGATTCACTTCAAATGATTTAACTCCAAAAGATTTCATGATTGTAAAAGGTGTGTTTAAAACAATTGGAATATTTTTAGCATTTGTATATTTAGCGGCATGAATTACACGTAAAGGCTTTAACTGTAAACCTCCACGGCCACCAATTAACCCAATTCCCATCAATAAAATAAAAAATAACGATTGAACAATGATTTGTTTTTTGCTAATATAGTTTGGGACAGAGTCTTTTAGTTTTATTTTAGGATAAAAACGGAATAAGGCATATACAAATACAATCCATAAAATGATTAAGTACCAGTAATCTTTAATAAATGCAGGTAATAAAGTAAAAAAATCTTCGCCTAACCAAACTGAACTAAAAAAATCAGATGTTAGCCGTTTATGCTCAAAATCAAAAAATTTTGTATCTACAAAATTCATCGAAAGCAAAATTGCATTCAAAAAAACAAACAGAAAGCGTAAAGTTTTTTGATAATTCTTTTTTATTTTAAAATCGCCGGGTATTAAGCTTAATATGATAAATGGAAGATTAAAATAGAAGAGTGCTGAGATATCAAACTGTACTCCGTAAAAAAATATTTTTAGCAATTCATTAGCTTCCAGTATGCCAAAATAATTGATATTAAAAATATAAAAAATAAATCTCGATAAGCTGAAAAGAGCAATTAAGAATAAAAAACGGTAAAGGAAGATTTTAACATTTTCGGCATAATTTTTCATGATCTAATATATCACTTACATTATCTTTGTTATCACAAAAATCACAAAAATATACAGAAGATTTATAACCACCAAATACCTTTTTTAATGATGATTGCACATTTAAATTATTTGAGTATGTAAAAAATTGAATTACAAACAATTGTTTTATAACTTGCCTGTTTGTATGAAAAAAAAGCATGTTGTAAAAATTATATGTTAAAGAACAATATTTTAACCATGCATTTTGATTTAAAAATATTAGTCAGATTTGTTGAATATAGGTACTTTTGCACAAAAATAATTATTACTTATGAAACCTTCACATATAGAACACATCGGAATTGCTGTAAAAAACCTTGATGAATCAATCAAGTATTACGAAGAAGTATTAGGCCTTTCATGTTATAACATTGAAGAGGTAAAAGATCAAAAAGTAAAAACCGCCTTTTTTCAGGTTGGCGACACTAAAATAGAGTTGCTTGAATCGACTGACCCTGAGGGGCCTATCGGAAAATTTATTGAGAAAAAAGGAGAGGGTATACATCATATTGCTTTTGCCGTTAAAAATATTGAAGAAAAGCTTCAAAAAGCAGAAGAATATGGTGTAAGGCTAATTGACAAACAACCACGAAAAGGTGCTGAAGGGTTGGATATTGCATTTCTACATCCAAAGTCAACTTTTGGTGTCCTCACCGAGTTGTGCGAGGATAAAAATAAATCATAAAAAATTACTTCATATTTTAAATAATTTCTTTTAGCCAAATGAATAAACAAGATAAAATAAAACAATTAATTGATTTAAGGGTACAAGCCAAATTAGGTGGTGGTGAGAATAAAATCGAATCACAACACAAAAAAGGCAAATTAACTGCCCGTGAACGTATTGAAATTCTGCTTGACGAAGGTAGTTTTGAAGAGTTCGATATGTTTGTAACCCATAGATGTACTGATTTCGGATTAGATAAGAAAAAGATTTTAGGCGATGGCGTTGTAACAGGTTCAGGAACAATCGACGGGCGTGTTGTTTATGTGTATGCCCAGGATTTTACTGTTTTTGGAGGCTCTTTATCCGAAACTTTTGCCAGGAAAATTTGTAAAGTAATGGATATGGCCATGAAAGTTGGCGCTCCTGTAATCGGTATTAACGATAGTGGCGGGGCTAGAATTCAGGAAGGTGTTACCAGCCTTGCCGGATATGCTGAGATTTTCCAACGCAATATTATGGCTTCTGGTGTTATTCCTCAAATATCTGCAATATTTGGGCCATGTGCCGGTGGTGCAGTATATTCACCAGCACTTACCGATTTTGTTATGATGACAGAAAATACAAGCTACATGTTTGTTACCGGGCCCAAAGTTGTAAAAACAGTAACAGGCGAAGATATTACAATCGAAGACTTAGGTGGTGCACAAATTCATGCTTCAAAATCGGGTGTATCACATTTTTTAATTGAAGATGAAGAAGAAGGATTGTTGTTAATCCGCAAGTTGCTTAGTTTTCTTCCTCAAAATAATTTGGAAGAACCACCAATTATTGAATGTTCAGATCCAATCGACAGGCTTGATGATGCATTAAATGAGATTATTCCAGAAAATCCAAACCAACCATATGATGTTACTGATATCATTTATTCATTGGTTGACAATAATGAGTTTTTAGAAATTCATCGCCACTATGCCAAAAATATCGTAGTAGGATTTGGAAAGTTCGATGGCATGTCTGTTGGTATTGTAGCCAACCAGCCAAATTTCTTGGCCGGCGTATTAGATATTGATGCATCGCGAAAAGCTGCTCGTTTTGTAAGATTCTGTGATGCTTTTAATATTCCATTATTAACATTGGTAGATGTTCCTGGATTTTTACCCGGAAGTAGCCAGGAATATGGCGGGATTATTATTCATGGAGCAAAATTAATGTTTGCTTATGGCGAAGCTACTGTTCCCAAAATTACCATTACATTACGTAAATCTTATGGAGGTGCACACGATGTAATGAGTTCAAAACAGTTACGTGGAGATATTAATTATGCATGGCCATCGGCAGAAATTGCCGTAATGGGTTCAAGAGGCGCTGTTGAAGTTCTTTATGGAAGAGAACTTGCCGAAATTGAAGACCCTGATGAAAAGGCGAAATTTATCGCTGAAAAAGAAAATGAATATCGGGAAAAGTTTGCAAACCCATATCAAGCTGCAAGTTTGGGATATATTGACGATGTAATTGAGCCACGTAATTCACGCTTTAGGATCATTCGTGCATTAGAAACATTGCAAACTAAAAAGGATATTAATCCACCTAAAAAACATTCAAATATTCCATTATAAAAATATTTCTATGATATTAACAATAGCAAATATAGGAATTGACTTTTCAGCTTTATCATCCGGACAAGGAGCAACTATTGCCATTGTAGGTTGGTTGATTGTTTTTGCTGCGCTGATACTATTGGTAATTGTGTTTACACAAACACCAAAAATAATTTATTACCAAACCAGGAAAAAATTAAAGCAGCAATCGAAACAAACGGATATTTCCGATAGTGAATTTCATATACCCGGCGATACTAGCGCTGCCATTTCTATGGCTTTGCATCTCTATTTTAGCGAATTGCACGATGAAGAGAGCAATGTAATCACTATTAAACGTGTGAGAAAAACATATTCTCCATGGAGTTCAAAAATTTATGGATTAAGAGTTTGGCCAAGAAAATAAAAAAACACAAATGAAAAAATTTAAATTTACAATTCGTGGAAACGACTACGATGTTGAAATAAGCGACTACGAAGATAATATCGCTATAGTTGAAGTAAATGGAACACAATATGAAGTTGAAATCCATCAAAAAGAATTGAAAACGACCAAAACACCAAAACTTGTAAGATCAAATATTCCGGTCGACCGAAAGGATAGTAAAATTAAGAAAACGGTTAGTAGTAGGGCGTATAGCCTTAAAGCTCCATTACCTGGTAATATATTTAAAATATTAAAACAAGAAGGTGATGAGGTAAAAAAGGGCGAAACAATTATGATTATGGAAGCCATGAAGATGGAAAATAACATTCAATCGGAAAAAGATGGCAAGATTACAAGCATAAAAGTTAAAGAAGGTGATGCTGTTTTACAAAACGATGTATTAGCCGAAATAGAATAGTTAATAATTAGCGTAAATAATTTAAATATAATATGAAAAAGTTTTGGTTAATCATTTCGGCATTTGTTTTTATTTTTTCAGGAATTTCTTCTGCAAATGCTGATGATTTGGATAAAATATTGATTAAGGGTAAATGGGTTAATAAGTCTGATGGATACAAAGTAAGTGCCGGAAGCGACAGAACCGTTGAAAGATATAAATCCATAAGATTTAATGCAGATCAAACCTTTGTGTACGATTCCATTAAAACAAAATTTCCCGGAGAATGGCAGGTAATCGATAATTGTGTCTACCTGGAGTTTAGTAATCAAGATATACAGCCTAAAACCGGACAATTAAAAGATGGCCAATTGTTTATTGACGGTGATGCATTTAATAATCATTCAGGCGCAGTGGCCGGGCTAATGAATTTTTATGAATACACCAGTATCCCTAATGCAACTCCCGGACATATCATTATGATAATTGTGGGTATATTTTTTATTTTTCTTGCCATTCGATTCAATTATGAACCATTACTACTAATTCCAATTGGTTTTGGGATAATTATTGGAAATATCCCTTTTTTCCAGGCCGAAGGTTTTAACCTGCAATTAGGAATATATGAAGAAGGTAGTGTGATGAATTATCTATACTTTGGTGTGCGTCAGGGTATTTACCCACCACTTATTTTTCTCGGTATAGGTGCTATGACTGATTTTTCATCACTTATTTCAAATCCAAAGTTAATGATATTGGGTGCTGCTGCCCAAATTGGTATTTTCTTAACATTTCTTGGAGCATTGGTGCTGGGTTTTTCTCCGGCAGAAGCAGGGGCGATTGGAATTATTGGCGGTGCAGACGGTCCAACAGCAATCTTTTTATCTTCTAAACTTGCCCCTCATTTAATTGGGCCTATTGCAATTGCTGCGTATTCATACATGGCTTTAGTACCAATTATTCAACCACCGTTTATGAAGTTGTTTATAACAAAAAAAGAACGGTTAATAAGAATGAAACCCCCAAGGGCTGTTTCTAAACTTGAAAAAATAATGTTTCCTTTAGTAGGTTTATTGCTAACTGCATTTATTTCACCGAGTGCACTACCATTATTGGGTATGTTATTTTTTGGCAACTTATTAAAAGAATCAACAGTTACACGTCGATTAGCTGAAACAGCAAGAAACTCTTTAATCGATATAGTTACTATTTTATTAGGATTAACTGTTGGAGCTTCTACGCAAGCTGATGTGTTTTTAACTCCCCAATCTTTAATGATTTTTGGCTTAGGTGCATTATCTTTTATGATTGCAACTTCTGGTGGATTAATTTTTGCTAAATTAATGAACCTATTCCTTAAAGAGGATGATAAAATTAATCCATTAATTGGAGCTGCCGGTGTTTCTGCAGTTCCTGACAGTGCCCGTGTAGTTCAACACGAAGGTTTAAAAGCAGACCCAACTAACCACCTTTTAATGCATGCAATGGCTCCAAATGTTTCTGGTGTAATTGGTTCGGCAGTAGGTGCTGGTATATTGTTAAGTTTCTTAATGTAAAAAATTATATATTATGAAAAAATACAAATGTAAAGTATGTGGCCATATCTATGACCCAAAAATTGGTGACCATCACGGAGGTATTGAACCAGGAACACCTTTCGAAGATATTCCTGATGATTGGAAATGTCCAATTTGTGGAGTTTCTAAAAAAGAATACGAACCTTTAGACTAAAATAATTAGTATATAATATTTTTAAGAGATGGTAAAAAAAAACCATCTCTTTTTTAGTTTATTCGAATGCTATCCCAACTCGATTGGGTGGCTTTTTGAAGCAACGAATCGGAAAAAATAATATCTTCTGATAAAATCATCCGGGTTAATACAGAAACATTCCCCAAAATAGAGTTAATTATAAAATGTAAAGGTAAATCTCTTAAAACTCCCCTTGACTTTGACAGTTAAAAAACGCAAATAATTCATTATTAGTGATTTATATTTT
>JBKHIH010000039.1:0-31809 GCA_046538755.1 Thiohalospira sp. | reverse complement strand
AACAATTACATCGTATTGTATATGAAAATCATCACGCTCTTCAATAACACCTGTTACCGTAAAAACATACTGATTATTATATTTTACGGTTTTACCTACAGGTTCTGTGTCTCCAAATATCTTTTGCGCATAGGATTCTGACAGAACCATTGAATAAGGCTGACTCAATAATTCTTTTCGATTACCGGATAAAATTTTTAAAGAAAAAATATTAAAAAAATCATTATCGGTAAAGACAAAATTGTCCACCGAAAAAAGATTATTCTGGTAATTTAGTACATTATTTTCCCACGAAAAACCAATTCGGGTGGTATAATCAATCTCAGGAAAATTCTGCTTTACATGAGGTGCTACCCCACTGGCAAGCAAAGACCAATCTTTGTGCTCAAGCCGGTAAATATTATCATAGTGCTTGTTAAATTTATCAAAAGTAAGTTGCTGATAAACAAACATAACAATTAAAATACATATGGTAAAAGCAATGGTTAACCCGGTAAAATTTATTATCGTAACCCTTCCCGAACGGTATAAATTACGAATACTTGTTATAAAGTTTTTCCACATAATATTAATTTTTATTTTAAAAAAAGACGGTAATTAGGTTAAATTGATGCATACTAAATTAATTTTTCATTATATATTTATAGAAAGTTTTAATCAAAATTAATTACTATGAGAATTTTAGGTAATCTACTTTGGCTGATACTTGGCGGAATCATCACATCCATCGAATATTTTATCAGCAGTTTTATTTTAATGATAACCATAATTGGTATTCCATTCGGACTACAAACGTTAAAAATGGGGTTGTTGGCGTTATGGCCTTTTGGCAAGACAACTGTACAACACGAACGTTCAGGTGGATGTATCTACATGATTTTTAATATTATATGGATTTTTATTGGAGGAATATGGATTGCACTTACTCACCTGGTTTTTGGAGTTATTCTCTATATAACTATTATTGGCATTCCATTCGGTAACCAGCATTTTAAACTGGCTTCGCTGGCATTAACTCCTTTTGGAAGAGATATTGTGGAGAAAAAATGAGTATTTAATTCCTTAGATAACTTGATTAAAAATTGTCTCTAAAATTTGCTTTTATATCATTTTATATTTTAACCACTGAAATTCTTACATACTGCCATGATAAAAGAAACCAATATCAAAGGTAAGAATCCCGAATCGAGTATACAACATGAAAAATGGTACGCACTTGAACTTGATGAAGTTTACAAAAAGCTGGATTCCTCAAACGAAGGTTTAGAAACAGACGAGGTAAATGAACGACTGAATTTCTATGGCGAAAACACATTGCCTCTGGCAAAACAGGTAACATTGTTCCAAATCATTTTACATCAGCTTATTAACCCACTTATTTTTATTCTTTTAGCAGCAGCTATTGCTTCCATTGCTATAGGAGAAGCTAAGGATGCTGCTTTTATTTTTTTGGTAATTTTGATAAACAGCGGATTAGGTGCTTATCAGGAATACAATGCCGAAAAAAGCGCACAAAGTCTGCAAAAACTATTGAAAATAAATACACGTGCCAGGCGAAACAATAAAGAACAGGATGTGGATTCGAAAAATCTTGTTCCGGGCGATATTGTTTTATTGGAGTTAGGACTTAAAGTTCCAGCTGATTTACGTTTGATAGAATCGTCGAATCTGGCTGTAGATGAAAGTTTCCTAACTGGCGAATCAACGGCTGCCAAAAAAAGTACAGGCACTCTAAAAAAAGACACCCATGTGAATGAACGAACCAATATGGCTTATGCAGGAGCTACTGTAATGTCGGGCAGTGCTGTCGGAATTGTTGTATCAACCGGAGTTAATACGCAGGTTGGACAAATTGCCAAAGACGTTACCGAATCGGATTCGGCAAAACCACCACTCGTATTACGAATGGAAAAGTTTACACGCCAAATCAGTTATACGGTAGTTGCATTGAGTGTTTTTTTGGCCATCATTTTGCGGATAAACGGGATGGATTTTGCTGCAATCTTTTTCTTTGTGGTAGCATTAGCTGTTTCTGCAATTCCTGAGGGATTACCGGTGGCCCTCACCGTTGCCCTTTCCATTGCCACCAAACGCATGGCCAAACGCAATGTAATTGTACGCAAACTCAATGCTATTGAAAGCCTGGGAAGCTGCACCATTATCGCCAGCGACAAAACAGGAACCTTAACTGTAAATCAACAAACAGCTAAAAAAATTACACTCCCCAATGGCTCAGTATTTAATATTTCAGGCGAAGGATACAATGGAAACGGTGAAGTTTATAAAGAAAATGAAAAAAATCAAGGCATTAAATATGGTAAAAACACTAATCTTGACCAATTAAATCAAATTGCAGTACTTGCCAATGAAGCTACCCTAAACAATGAAGACGATAAATGGGAACATAATGGCGATGCCATGGATATTGCCCTGTTGGGAATGAGCTATAAATTAGAAGCAAATCCTGATGATATTCGGGCAGAGTTTAAACTTAAAGATAAAATACAGTACGAATCAGAGAGAAAATTCTCTGCAGCATTTTATGAAAAAGAAGGTATAACTTTTGTCAGTGCTAAGGGAGCAACAGAAACGATTCTGGATTTTTGCCATAATATGGCCGATGGAGATAAATCTGTGAAACTAAATAAAGAAAAAGTTTTACAACAGGCCGAAACACTTGCCGAAAAAGGTTACCGTGTTTTAGCCTTTGCCAGTGGAAAATATCCTGATTTCAACAAACAGGCTGAATACAAAAATGAAGATATTCCTGAACTCACCTTTTACGGACTGGTAAGCTTTATTGACCCGCTGAGAAAAGAAGCGAAGGATTCGGTTGTTAAATGTCAAGAAGCAGGCATAAAAGTATTGATGATTACGGGTGACCATCCATCCACCGCAGGAACCATTGCCCAAGAGTTGGGAATCATTGAAGAGAATGAGCAGGTAATTACCGGACAAATGCTCGAAGATGCCTGTCCGGCAGATTGCCCGGCATTTGAAAAGTTAGTTCTTTCGGGCAAAGTATTTGCTCGAATCTCCCCCATACAAAAACAAGAAATTGTGGATGTACTGATTCGTAAAGGCGAATTTGTTGCCGTTACCGGCGATGGTGTGAATGATGCTCCGGCAATGAAACGAGCCAATATTGGCGTAGCTATGGGCTCAGGTACCGATGTGGCTAAAGAAGTTGGACAAATGATTGTTGTCGATGACAACTTTTCATCGATTGTTGCCGGTGTCGAAGAAGGGCGTTTTGCTTATGACAATGTTCGTAAGGTGATTTATCTGCTGATTTCTACCGGAGCAGCTGAAGTCATTCTATTTATTGCTTCTATTTTTGCCGGATTGCCACTGCCCTTGCTTGCCGTTCAATTATTGTGGCTCAACCTGGTAACCAACGGAATCCAAGATGTTGCCTTGGCATTTGAAGGTGGCGAACCACATGCCATGAAACGAAAACCCAGAAGCCCTAAGGAGAAAATTTTTAACCCCTTTATGATTATTCAAACCATTATCGCTGGACTTACCATGGGAGGAATTGTTTTTGGCGTTTGGTACTGGTTAATAAACTCCCTGCAAATGAATGAAGTACATGCAAGAAATATGGTGTTGCTATTGATGGTATTTATGCAAAATTTTCATGCTTTCAACGCACGTTCTGAAATCACTTCTGTTTTTAAAGTGCCTTTAAAACGAAACCTTATTTTGGTCTTCGGAATTTTAGCCGCCCAGTTGATCCATATTGCCAGCATGCAAATTCCTTTTATGCAGAATATCCTTCGTACAGAACCTATTACGCTTGCAGAATGGGCGCAAATCCTTGTTTTTGCAGTACCTATGATTTTGGTTATGGAAATTTTTAAGTGGATTAACCGGAGAGGAAGTAAAGCGTGAGGAAGTCATCGGATGACTTGTTTGTAAATAATTACTATTGTTTATGGCTAATGTATTAATTCAATAGTCATCCGATGATTATTATTTTAAAAAGTTGCCGCTCTCAGACTGAGTTTATCTAAGATGGAATTCTATAGAATAACCAACGGGTTAACCCGTTGGTTGAAAAATAAACAATCTCTAAAACCGGCTGTCCCTTCCAGCTATCGGGAGCTGGTGAACCATTGTTATAGTATACAAACAAACGGGTTAACCCGTTTGTTGAGAACCTGTACCAGCCCGTTTAGCAGTATTTTATTGCAGAAGTCAGCGGATTATTTGTCTACAAATAACAACTAATATGAATGGCAGCAGGGAATTTGATTCAATAGTCATCCGCTGACCATCTATCAAAACCGACAGAGCTACCTTAGGCAGTTGAAATTTTCTGGAGGAATCAGGAAAATCTGTTGTACTATTACAATAACGATTAAGTATATGCAAAGTGGGCGATTGCGGGTTTCAAACTTATCAACCGTGAAAATTTGAAGCGAGTTTTACAATAATCTCGCCCATTTTGTATGTACAATGTGTGTTCTTATGTGGCTTATTTGGCTTATGCAGCAACTTCAATTCCTGTCTTTTTTATTTCAATTACAAAAGGATTTCCCGAGACAAAATCGTCATGTGAAATTGGATGTGGTTCAATTCTTGAATCAATCTGTGCTGCCAACATCATAAGTTGTACTTGAATATCAAACCGCTCTGAATCATCCAGCTTTGTAAAAATTAATGCTACGTCTATATCGCTATCCTCTGTCGAATTTCCTTTAGCATATGAACCAAATAGATATACTTTCTCAATATTAGTGAATTTTTCTTTAATCAAATCCAGATATTTTGCTATTGCTGTATCAATATTTTTATCCATGTTCTTAGCTCTTTTAATTTATTAATCCACTCTTCGGTAAATTCAAGGGTACATTTTTTCTTGAAGCTCATTTTATAATCGTCGTATCTGGCATTAATGTTAAATGCTGTAATAGTCACAAGTTGCTTTTTTATATCATCCGTTAAGCTCATTTCAGTTTTCTCAGCAAGTCTTAAAAGGTTGTGAATAAAAGGAGGATAGTCAGATTTTACCTTGACATAATAAGCCTTTAAAAGTTTTTCAATCATCAAGTGCCCAATAAATAGGGCCCAACTAAATCTTTTTGAATCAAACATCGCAATCATTGTCTCGTAATCATCATCCGAGCCAGTAATCCAATATTCAATCAATTTATTTTTGTTAAAATCTTTATTTTCCATAAAATCAAAAATACGAAAAAATATCAACTATTTGTATTGAAAAAAATTGAAGAAATGCTCTTTTGCCATTAAGCATAACTCCTATTTCGGATAGTCGGTAATATCCCTGATATCGTGATACAATGGTTTTAATCGTTTATACATCTTTTTATAAACATTATTAAAAAGCTTTTTATAAATAGCACGATTTTCAGGTTTTGGAAGATAGGTTTCTCCAACACTGCACATATTATCAATAGCTGTTTGAAAATCGGGATATAATTTTAGTCCTACCGCACAATTGATAGCAGCTCCTAATGCGGATGTTTCATACGTATGTGGTTTTTCTACCGGCATATCAAAAATATCGGCAGTAATTTGCAATGCATTTTCGCTTTGCGAACCTCCACCCGAAACACGCAATTTTTCAATTTTTACGCCGGTACGCTTTTGAGTTAACAATGCACCATCTTTTAATGCATAAGTCAATCCTTCAATAATGGATCGGTAAAGATAGGCTCGTGTGTGTACATCGCCGAAACCAATCACAGCACCTTTGGCTTCGTGGCCTGGAATTTTTACGCCGGGCGACCAGTAAGGTTGTAAGGTTAATCCCATGGAGCCGGGAGGAATATCACGAATCATTTCATCAAAAAGTTCTTCGGGTGATTTTCGGGTTTTTTTTGACAGCTCTACTTCCCGATAGCCAAACTCTTTTTTAAACCAGTTAATCATCCAGTAACCACGGTAAATCATTACTTCCGTGTTATAATGGTTAGGAATTGCGCTAGGATATGAAGGAAAATACTTAATTACTTCAATATACTTTCGATTAACCGTTTCGATAGTTGCTGTAGTTCCGTAACTCAGGCAGGCTATTTCGGGTGTAATACATCCTGAACCTAATACTTCGCAGGCTTTATCGGCAGCAGCGGCTATTACAGGTAATCCTTCGGGTAAACCGGTTTGTTTTGAAGCTTCGGATGTGACATTTCCCAGCTTTTCAGATGGCTTGGCCAAATCAACCAATTTTTCGGGTTCTATAGGAAAAAGCTTGTTATTAATTGAACCCGGTTCAGACCATTGTTGCTTTTTGTAATCAAATGGCATATATCCAACCGTACTGCCAACAGAATCAATAAAATTTCCGGTTAACCGGTGATTAAAGAATGCAGAAAGGAATACATATTTGTAGGTTTTTTTCCAAATTTCAGGCTGATTTTGCCTTATCCAGTTCGATTCTCCATCTTTAATAGCATGTGCCAATGATTCGTACATGTTTAGCAGTTGCAATCCTTTTTTTACAATTCCTTTTGGCCAATTACCCACTTTTGCTTTGCGCTGGTCGAGCCATATAATGGCAGGACGCAACGGTTTTCCCTTTTCATCAAGGTTTACCACCGAACCACGTTGTGTTGTTATTGATAATCCTTGGATAAGAGAAGTATCAAAAGCAATATTTTTTACTAATCGGCGGGTTGTTTCGCATAGTTTATCCCACAAATATTCAGGGTCCTGTTCTGCAAATCCCGGTTGATCAGAAAAATAAGAATCAATTTCGGTACGCTCAAGGGCACAAATATTTCCTTTCAGGCCAATAATTGCTGCACGGATGGATTGTGTCCCGGCATCTATAACAACAACGTATTTCTTTTCTTTCGTATTCATAGATAATAAAACTCAAGCATTTAATTTAATTATCGTCGTCAACCTTCGTCATCGCGATAATAATCGGGACAGGATGATAACTAAGGTTTGAGTCCCAAAGTATTCCCTGGATTCATAATGCCTTTCGGATCTAAATGGTTTTTAATGGCCTGCATTAATTGCATGTTTTCTTTACCCAGCTCTTCTTCCATCCAGGGTGCCAATGTTCTTCCAACACCATGATGATGAGATAAAGAACCGTTATTAGCCCGGATGGTTTCAATTATTCCTTTATGATATTGGCTATAATCTTCAAATTCTTCTCCTTTTTTCATAGGGCTTAAAAATGTAAAATATAAATTGGCTCCATTCTCGTATACATGAGAAATATGAACCATAGCTACTGTTTTTTGTCTGCTTTTTAAATATCTTCGAACAGCATTCCACAGCGGGAGTAAATTATTCCACATTACTGCCGTTTCAAGGGTGTCAGTCATAATGCCCAAATCCATCAAAGGGTCACGCAAATAAGCGCTTGAATACCGCTGTTCCAGCCACTTTTTGGTAGGCTTTGCACCAATATACATGGCTTTATGTTTTTTGGCAATCTTTTTAACAGATGAAACCACTTGCTTTGTATATTCAGCGCTTCCTTCCACCGAAACAAACATTAAACACCGGCTGTGCGATTTATAGCCCCGATAACTTAAAAACTGATCGGCAAAGGTACCTTCAAAATGTTGTGTTTTAAAAGCAATATCGGTCTCTTCAGGATCGGATATACGAAACAGATGTGGCATTCCTACACCACTTTGCATCACTGTTCGCATGGCTGCAACAGCCGATTCAAAAGTTTTAAAAATAAACGAAGCATTTTTTGTTTGATTTGGCCTGTATTTACGTATTTTTAATGTAACCTGGGTTATTACACCCAATGTTCCTTCAGAACCTATAAAAAAAGGATGTAAATCCCATCCCTGGGCACTTGCTGGATAGGTTTTTGTTTCAATTACGCCGCAAGGTGTAACAACGCGTAGTGACAGAACCATATGCTCAATTTTGCCGTAACCTGTTGAAGCCTGTCCTGCTCCTTTTGCTGCTACCCATCCTCCAACGGTCGAATATTCGAAAGATTGAGGAAAATGTCCGCATGTATATTTTTGTCCGTAGTGATTCAAATAGGATTCAAAATCAGGGCCATAGATCCCGGTTTGAACCGTTGTAGTAAAATTTATCTCATTCACTTCCAATACCTTATTAAGGTGTTTGGTTAAATCAAGGCTTATTCCGCCTTTGGGTGTTTCTACACCGCGAGTCACTGACGACTGTCCTCCTTGCGGGGTTATTGCTATATTATTCTCATGACATAATAATACTATTTTTACAATATCATTTTCGTTACGTGGATATATAACTGCATCGGGAGGAGTTAAAACCTCGCCTTTCCGCAGCCGCAATAATTCGGCATAATACTTACCATGAGCATGAGAAGCCCTGGAGAAATCATCGGTTGCGATATTTTCTTTTCCAACAATATTGGTTAATTGTTCAATAATTTTGCCATTTAAACTACATGGCTTATCGAGTTTAATTGTTTTGTTGCCCAACAAATGCTTATAATCTAAGTCAGAATCAGTGAATCCAAACTTTTCTTTAATAACCTTTATTGTTCCTTCATCAACTTGAGTTTCACGCTTATCTCCCCATTTAAAGATATCTCTGTATGTGTTCATCATTTCAGGTTTTAGATTTCAGATTTCAGATTTTAGATTTCAAATTTCAAACTTCTTTTCAGCTAATTTATTCTTAAAAAATAAAATAAATGAATTATTGGGGTAAACTAAAAATTTTCATCACTTTATCCACTTCTTCTTTTGTTTTACTATCATCCCAATTCAGATAATCTTTGGCTGTTTCAACAACCTTATTAAAAGATTCATCACCAGGGTAACCAAGCGTTCCTATTCCAGTTCTTCTAAAAAAAATATCGGTTAAAGTATAAGCCATTTCTTTTTTTATTACATAAACCACCTCGGCCAATATCTCTCCATCTTCAGTTAATATTTGTGCCAATGATTTATCATGCAAGGCCAGCCGGAAAATGGTATGGCATTGTAAACCATAATTTCTACCTATATAATTTATAGTTGCCTCTGAAAAAGAAGGATACCTCAATGCCAACTGTTTAATAAAAGATTCCATATTTTTAATATCTGAATTTATCAGATATTTCTTTTTAGAAATGGATTTTGTTATTTTTTTATTCAGCTTGTTCGCTATTTTATTTACAAGATGAACAGCAAGATTTCTGCTGGTAGTATACTTTCCTCCTTCAACAGTGATTAAACCATCTAATCCTTCCTTTTTATGGTCGGTAATTTCATATTTACGTGACGACTCATACGATGCTTCAGTTTGATTATCAACCAACGGCCTTAAACCACCGTAAGCAAATAAAACATCTTCATATTTTAATTTTTTTATTCCATAGTTTTCATTCAACTCGTCAATCAACTCCTTAATACTTTCTTTTGTGATTTTATAATCATCAGGATTACCTTTATATTCTTTATCGGTAGTACCTATTAGTGAATGGTTTCGCCATGGCATAAGCATAATATGCCGGCCACTTTTGGTCATCATGGTAACCGCATGTTTATTACAAAGTTTTTTGGTAATGATATGAATCCCTTCGGAACGCCGGATATGATGATTTAAAGCTTGTTTCTCTGCTGTAGCATTTAAGATAATATCAGTCCACGGGCCAGTGCAATTTATAGTTAAACCAGCCGTATATTCATGTTTAGAATGGGTGATTAAATCTTTCACCTTAACTCCTTTAATAGCATCATTTTCTTTAATCAAAGATTCTACTTTAGCATAATTGGCCACTTCAGCACCATAATGCATCGCTGATTTAAGCATCTCCAGCGTAAACCTTTCCGGATTAATATTCTGGCAATCGTAATAAATACTCGAACCGGTAAGATTATCATCCTTAATACAAGGTTCAAGATTTCTCGTTTTTTTAGCACCAATAGTTCTGTGAAAAGGTAGTTTTTTTGACTTATCCCATGTAAATGCTTTATCAAAGGATAAGATATCATACAACAACATGCCAATAAACAATATCTGTTTATTATTTTTTAAGTTGCTGTAAGTTGGAATCATGAAAGGTAAGGGATAAACAAAATTAGGTGCAATATTTTCTAAAATTCGGCGTTCGGTAAGAGATTCGCGCACTAAACCAAATTCCATATTTTTTAAATAGCGTAATCCGCCATGAATTAGTTTTGAGGTAGCAGCAGAAGTTGCATGGCCAAAATCTCCTTTTTCGAAGAGAGCTACTTTCATTCCACGGCTGGCTGCTTCGTAAGCGACTGAAGTGCCGGTTATTCCTCCTCCAATTATAATGATATCATAATGTTTATGAGCGGGTTTATCAAAAATTCTTTCCATATTGCAATTGGATTAAATAAATCTTATTTCAAATTTCCGAAAAAATAAGCTAAAAACCAGTTAACATTTGTTAAATATTTTTTTAATAGTACACAGATTCAATGAATTGAATACACCGGTTGAACAGAATATCACAGATTTAAAATTTTGATATTAAAAACAAAAGTAGCAGCCGTTAGTATAAGGAGCCAGTAAAATAGATTTAAAATTAACAAATATACAAATTTACGATTTCACTCCCACTCCATCGATTTACGCAAACGGCTTAACGATTGTAGTTTTATACCCAAAAAATTGGCAATATATTTAAGTGGCACATCCCGAATCATATCTGGATGTTGCTTTAACAATTTTTTATATCGTATTTCAGCGGTTTCGGTAATGAATGAATAAATTCTACGCTGCGATTCTACAAACATTTCTTCCATTATTCGTCGGCCAAATCGTTCCCATTTGGGATAGTTTGTATAAAGATATTCCAGATCATTTTTATGAATGGTAATAAGTTCACAATTGGTAATGGCACTAATTATTTCGAACGAAGGTGTTTGAGCGATAAAACTGGGTAAAGCCGTAGCAAAACTATGCAATGGAGTAATATCGCGGGTAATTTCTTCGCCATCATGTAAGTAGTAAACCCTCAGGTATCCTTTATTGGTAAACGCAATTTGAGTGGCAATATCCCCTTCATCAATAAAAATATCGTTCTTTTTTAAATGGATAAAATTTACCCTGTTTGTCATTGCATGGATTTCCTGTTCATCAAAATCGACGAAATGCTTTATGAAATTTATGGCATGTTGGAATTTATCCATAGACAGAACTTAATTATCCTGATAAACCATCTCCCCGTTAATAAAAGTATATTGAACATTTGCTTTTGGAATCTCATTTTCCGGGATTTGCATAATATCATTTTCTAACACTACGAAATCGGCCATTTTACCGGGTTCAATGCTTCCTTTTTCATTTTCTTCGAATGCTGTTTTGGCAGCCCAGATAGTCATTGATTTAAGGGTTTCTTCGCGCGTTAATGCATTTTCTGTTTGAAAACCATTTTCTGGATAGCCTTTCAAATCTTTTCGGGCAACACTTGCATAAAATGTTAGCAAAGGGTCGATTTTTTCAACAGGGAAGTCTGTACCATTGGGAATCCATCCATTTTGTTTTAGCAGCTCTTTGAAAATATAAGCATTTTTAATCCGCTCCTCTCCCAGCCTTTCACCTGCCCAGTACATATCGGATGTACAGTGCGTTGATTGGATCGATGGAACAATATTATATTTGCCAAATTTATGCAAATCGTCGGGATGTATTATTTGTGCATGCTCGATTCTCCAGCGCAGGTCGTTTTTACCTTTCAGATAATCAGAATATATATCTAACATCATCCGGTTGGCCGAATCGCCAATGGCATGTGTACAAACCTGATAATTATTTTCATATGCCAGTTTACACATTTTGTGGTAAAAATCTGGTGGATTAATAACTAGCCCGTAGTTTCCGGGATCATCTGAATATGGCTCTAACAATGCTGCTCCTCTCGAACCTAACGCTCCGTCGGCATATAATTTAATCGATCGCACATTCAGGTAATCTGTTTTGTAAATTCCATTTTTTACAAAATGCTCAAAGTTTTCGTTATTGGGTTCGAGCATAGCATATAATCGTAGCTTCATTTTTCGGGCCTTTTGTAACGAATCAATTAGCAGTACCTGATTTTTATACAATCCGGCATCGGCAACGGAAGTTAATCCCACTGCAAAACAATTCTGCTCGCCTTGTTCAATGGCTATGATGGTTTGTTGTTTATCCACCTCAGGGATTAAACGGCTTACCAATGTCATGGCATTATCAATTAAAACACCTGTGGGTTTTCCGTCTTTCACAATAACTTTTCCTCCTTCGACTTGCGTTTCGGCAGTAATACCAGCCATTTCAAGGGCTTTGGCATTGGCAATGGACGCATGGCCGTCAACTCTTTTTAAATAAACAGGTTTATCAGGGAATAGCTCATTTAACTTATCGTTTACTGGAAATTCTTTTACTTCCCAGTTATTTTGATCCCAGCTTCGCCCTAAAACCCAATCATTATCGTAGGTTTCATCATGTTTCCTGATAATATCTAATATTTCATCAAACGAAGTTGTTCCTCGTAAATCGGCTTGCAATAAGGTCAAACAATATCCATAAAAATGGCAATGTGCATCAATAAACCCTGGATAGATAAACTTACCATCCATATCTATTGTTTTTTTTGCCTTATATTTAGATATGATCTCATCAGTGTTGCCAACATCAATAAACCTTCCATTTTTAACAGCAAAACTTTCGATTACAGAAAAATCTTTATCGACGGTATATATTGAGGCGTTTGATATGATCAGATCAACTTTCTCTTTATTAACGCATGAGCTTAGAAGCATCATTAATGACATGATTAAAATTGCTATTTTTTTCATAGGAGACATTATTTGAATTATCTTATAAAAATACATAATAGAATGAAAAAATAACCTGTAAATTGGTAAAATTACAGAAGGGTATCTGGTTTTGCATAAGATTTAATGATTGCATCGTAGATTGCTTGCTGGATATCTGTTCTAACATTGGTTTGAATTAATTTACTGTTATCCTGATCAGGATGAACACGATTTGAAAGAAAGATATAAATAATATGCTCCTCAGGATCTGCCCAGGCCAACGTTCCTGTAAACCCACTGTGTCCGAAACTTTTAGCCGATATCCCTTTAAAAGTAGGCCCTTCTTTGCTGTAATCCATTTGTGGTTTATCAAAACCCAATGCCCGCCGGTTATCCTCACCTAAAAACGGGCTGGTTGTAAATAGGTCGATGGTTTCCGGTTCAAAATATTTTATGCCACCATATTCACCTCTGTTTAAATACATTTGCATGATCTTTGCTAAATCATTGGCGGTGGAAAAAACACCCGCATGCCCACATACACCTCCCAACATAGCTGCTCCAGGATCATGAACATGTCCGTGAAGTAATTGTTTTCTGAAAATTAAGTCGTTTTCTGTGGGTATTATTTCTGATTTATCAAATCGTTCTAAAGGCAAAAAACTTGTACGATATGCACCCAGAGGCCTGTAAAAACATGAATCGACATAATTCTGAAATTTTACACCGGTATAATTTTCTATGATTTTATAAAAATAGTAAAAGCCTAAATCACTGTAACGATACTCCTTTTTATCCACCAGTTTTGATGATCTAATCATATTAAAAATAGAATCTTTATAGGAATCAATGATATATAGATCTTCGGCAACTTTTGTATTGAAACCATTTTTTTTATGATGCGAATAAATGCCGTCTTTAAACATAAAATTTTTGGCGACATACGAATGATTTCCGATTTTATAAGGATATTCTTCAGAAAATTTTTTGTCCAGTAATTCTTTATCAGGATATAATGTTTGAAGGGTATAATAGTAATAAGGAATCCATCCGTTAAGTTGTGCCTGGTGCGTTAAAACATCTTTAACCAGCAAATCGCCTTTATTTGTTGTATCTAATTCAGGAAAAAAATCCGATAATTTAGCTTCGAGCGAAAACAGTCCCAGCTCATAGAGCTTCATTAAAGAAGGTATGGTAGCAACAATTTTGGTAATAGAAGCAATATCATAAATATCATTTTCCTCTACTTTATTATTTTTTAAATAAGTATGATAGCCAAACGATTTATCGTAAAATACTATTCCATTGCGGGCTGCAAGAATTCTGCATCCTGGTGTTGCTAATTTATTAATAGCTTCCTGGGCTATTGAATCAACTTTTTTTAATTTTTCAGATGAGATATCTACCTGCTCAGGGATACCATACTGAAGCCTAATCTTTTTTTTTATCGAAATTCCTGTTCCGGCAGGAAAATCATTGTTGATAGATACCGGCAACTTTCCTGAAATTGCAATACCTCCAAAAATTGCCTGTGCTGCATATTGTTGTATCGTTGGCTCATCGTCGTAGCACACTAAAACAGCATCTAAATGCTGTAACATATCAAAATCCCGAAAACTATATGGATTTGCAAAGGCACTTAAAATAACCTTTGAATCATTCGCTAATTTTCCTATAAATTCTAAATGTGTGTTTTTTACTTTATAATTATTTGCCGGCCAAAAAGAAGTGTTGTGTATGCTGGTAAAAACAACATCATACTCTTTCAGCATCTCATAAATAATATCAGCTTGCGAATCATCAAAAATATAATGATCAATGTTGGCATATTTTGAGAGTTTTTTCTGGAATGGAGTTATTTCGTTTGTATTAAAAGCTAAAGAAGCAAACTTTTGTTTTGCTAATGATTTAACGGGGAGCACATCGTTCTTATTCTGAATTAATGTAATTCCAGATTTAATCAGCTCCCGTCGGGAAACATCATACATGATCTGGTTTAAATCATTCTCTAAATCCTCTAGCTGAATATAATTGTTTGTTTTATTATATTTATATAGTCCTGCCTGAAATTTTGATTTTAAAATTTTTCTGCAACTTTCTTCAACTCTTTCTACAGGAATATTGCCTGATTTTACCTGCCTCTTAACTTTAAGAATGGCCTTTGGCACATCTTCAGGAAAAAGAAGTACATCGTTGCCTGCATTAAGCGCTAAACACTCAATATCGCCCGATTTAAAATTCCGGGTAACTCCTTTCATATTCAGGGCATCAGTAAAAATTAACCCATCAAAACCCATGTCATTTTTTAGCAAATTTGTAACTGTCAGCTTAGATAAAGTGGTAGGTAAATTAATATCGGGCTCAAGAGCCGGAACACTAAGATGTGCCACCATAACACCTTTAACTTCGGCATCAATTAATCTTTGAAACGGGAAAAGTTCTAATGAGTCCAACCTTTCTCTCGGGTGGCCTATTAAAGGCAAATCATAATGAGAATCAATGTTTGTATCGCCATGGCCAGGAAAATGTTTTGCTACAGCAATTATACCTGCATCTTGCATTCCGTTCATATAAGCCATTGACTTTTTACTTACATTAATCCTGTCTTCGCCAAAAGAACGCACATTTATTACCGGATTGTGTGGATTATTATTTATATCAACCACCGGGGCAAAATTAATGTGTATGCCAAGCCGTTTTAGTTGCTCGCCAATATCGTATCCCATTTGAAAAATCAATGAATCGTTTTGAATAGCACCCAGCATCATCTGGCGTGGGTAATTTATTGTTGAGTCAAGGCGCATACCTAACCCCCACTCTCCATCGATAGCGATTAGTAATGGAATATCAGCAACAGATTGGTAATCGTTGGTTAGTTTTGCCTGTCGTACAGGGCCTCCCTGAAAAAAAATCAAACCACCAATATTATATTTTTCTATTAATGATATAATCTCTTTCTTATGGTTTTCATCTTTATTAGAATAAGCAGCTACCATAAAAAGTTGTGCAATTTTCTCTTCGAGTGTAAGTTTATTCATCACCGAATCGACCCAGTGTTTTTCCTGAATTTTAATAAAATCAGGCTTTCCATCCTGTGCAAAAAGCTTATTTATTAACAAAAAGATGAAAAAAAAGATAGCTATTTGAAGTATATATCGCTTACTCATAATAATTTAGCATTAACATATAAACATCTTAAGTGATGATTAAACACAAAGATAAACTTTTGCTATAATTGCGCACAAAGAGATAACAGGAAGTTTTGTGTGTTTAACGACATTTTATTAACATCAGAATCTATTAACGTTTGAGAAGTATATAGTTTTTAAAACCTCCCAGTGTTTTGCCTCCCAGCAGATATGTTTCGATCCAGGTTAGCAGCCTGTATTTTAATCTTTCGTGGGCATGTTTTTTTCTTGTTTTAGCAGACTTCCCTGAATATTGTAATTCATCTTGCCAATTAAACTTGTTTATCCATTCTTTCATCACTTCAGGGTGGGTTTCATCAAATTTAGCTAACTGATTTAATGGCCCGTAATCAAAATTGCGGTAGAATTTTTCTTTTTTCTCAGCTCCCGATTCTCCTTTATGTATTGTGTCCAGGGCGCGCATTTTTTTCTTCATTAAAGCCGGAGGCCTTACCCATCCGTAATGATAAACTTCAGCATTTACTTTGGCTACTTTTAGTTTATAAGTACCTTCTTGCTGGCGATAATGGATTCCGTCGAAATTTGGAATCCTGCGAAATGATTGAGCCGATTCCCACGAATGAATTTCCGGATCGTTACGAATAATTCTTATTTCGTGTTTGTACCATTTATGTGAGATATGATAATGATTATAATCGCCCCAAAAATGTTTATAACGGAAAAGCAGCCCTTCCACTTCTTTATCGTCGAGTAATTCTTCGCAGCGCTTTTTAATTGCAGGCAAATATTTTTCGTGGATAACTTCATCAGCCTGTAAATAAAATAACCAGTCGCCGGAGCAATGACTTTTGGCAATATCTGTTTGGTGGGCATTTTCCATACCGTTGGGATATTTTTCTAAATCCCAAACAGTATCGATAATTTTTATTTTATCGCTTTGAATACTTTCAATTTCCTGGCGGGTTTTGTCATCTTCATCGCTTTTTCCAAGTGCTACAATAAATTCGTCAACAATTGGAAGTATTGACATGATAGCGGGTTTTATGGGATAATATAATTTATCCACATTTTTGCCCATTGTAAATCCACTTATTTTCATGCTGCAGTTTTAAATATACTTGCAAACATAAAGATTAGAAAAGATAAATCTCAGAAAAACTAAAGAAAAATGAGTTTATTTTTTATCATAATAATTCGTGCTTTCAAATATTTTATCGGCCGATTTAGCAATAAAACCACTGTATAATTTTCCATTCTTATCGGGATAACGTTGGGCAAATTCGTAATAACAGCCTGGGATACTATATTTCCCTTCTTTAAATTCAACATCTATATGGTTTGCCATAATACTGGATTGCTGGAGTAATTCTTCTTTTGTTCCTTTAATTTCTCCACCCGAAGTATTTAATAAAAACCCATTTTCTTTTAAAAACTGGTTCACCTTCTCTATATTATCATACTTTTTCAGTGCATTAATACTTACTGTAAAATGATTGGCACGGAAACCATATACATAAACCCAGGCTGCATATTCCGACTCATCTCGCAACTTTATATAAGTATTATAAGATGGAACACCCCAAATATTTCCTGCATATATTAAATCATCAGATTGCAGCATTTTTTCAGGTGCCTTTTCTACAATTTCATTAACAGTTTTTTGTAAAAAATTACTAAAATCTTTGGTTTTAAGCTGACTAATAAATACTCTGGGAGCATCTTTATCCGATTTATGTTCAAAGTGTTTAGCAAATAAATGTTTGGTTTCGAACTCGTAAGCACCCTTTTCCTCATAACCATTGTTTAAAAATGGCTTAGCTAATACATCGATGTTTACTTTCGGATGGCCGTAAGTCCTGAAAGCAATATGGTCGTTTAAAACTTTTTCTCCGGCATTGGTAAATAGATCATAGACTTTTTGAGCCGATGGGTTTTGAGTGGTATAATCAACCCATAATTTATTAAAGATATCATCCAGTTTTGTCATGGTATTTTTTTTAGAATTTAACGTTTTTATAAAAAACAATTGTTGGTTTAATATGTTCAGAAAATCAAAAAAACATTTTAACTTTAAGTTGTAATAAACAGTGATTATTTGTGTCTAAACTAAAAACCTGAACCGGTAATTTTCCTTAATGGATGATAAAACACTAATAAAAAGGATTGCTTTACGAGACGAAAACGCTTTTAAACTTTTTGTTGAAAAGTATCATCAAATGGTATTGAATATTTGTAATAATATTTTACATGATTTTGATGATTCGATGGATGTTTCGCAAGAAGTATTTATTAAGATTTATGAGTCTATCGATCAATTTAGAGGCGATTCAAAAATAACTACCTGGTTATACCGTATTGCTGTAAATAAATCGCTCAATTTTTTGCGTTCCAGGAAAAAAAGTAAATGGTTTACCAGCCTTGATTTGCTTTTTGGCGATGAAAAAAAACAAATTGACCCTGAAGATGATGCCTTGCAGCCCGGTGAAGACATGGAAATAGATGAGAATAAAAAGGTGTTGCATGATGCTTTAAAAAAATTACCTGAAAAACAAAATATTGCTATCGCATTAAGCCATTTAGAAGATTTATCATATAATGAGATTTCGGAAATTATGCAAATTAGCGTATCGGAAGTTGGGGTATTAATTAACAGAGGAAAAAAGAAGCTGCAAAAAATCATAATCGATTATTATAAAAAAAATTAATTAGTTTGTAATAAACTGGTTATTTTAACTGTCTAACTATAAAAAAGCTAACATGAAATGCAATAAAATACATAAAATCCTTTATCGTTATCAATTGAGAGAGTTGCCTCCCCGGTTGAAAGAGGAAATAGACAAGCACTTAATAAAATGCCCGGAATGTTCGGCCCTTTATGCTAAATTAGCACAAACATTAAATCATTTAAACGATAAAGATACCCTACCCGAGCAACCTTTTTATTATACACGGTTAAAACAACGAATGGAAAATAAAAAAGAACAAGCCGAAACGGTATGGAGTAATGGAATTGCTAAAAAAATATTACAACCAGCTTTATATTTAGCATCATTAATTTTAGCAGTATATATTGGAATACTCATTGGTTCGGGCACCAATAGCTACGAAACAAAACTGGCTGAAAATGAACCAACTGACAATGATTATATAGAAGCATTTGTTGAATATCAATATTTAAACGATTTTCAAATTGAATCGATTGAAAATGCAATGATTTCAAATGATAATGAAGAAAATGAGTAACTTTAAGAACAAATTTTAGAATAATGAAACATCCATGAGAATAGAGTTCACACACCCGAGCATGATTATTATGGTTGTTTGCCGGAGGGATTTGTGGGAAGCTTAAGCCGGAGACATCGGCAACTAAAAATATTATTGAAATTTGAAATTATAAGTTGCAAAAAAACAATTGTTTAACTGAAATATATTCGAATGAATACAAAAACTAAAAAACATTTAATTATTGGTTTAATCATTTTTCTTGTAGCAGTAAATATTGCTGCCCTTTCTACCATTATTTATCGAAATCGAGCCATGCCACAACCTATTGTTGAAAGCAATTATGAGCAATTCAGGCAAAGAGTTGATGAACAAGGGATGTATCGTTTTTTTAAAGACGAGCTTCAACTTTCACCAGAGCAGTTTAATCGATTTCGTGAGATTAACGAAGATAACAGGCAACAATCAAGAGAAATAGCAAGAAAAATGCATATCAAAAGGTTGGAAATGGTAGAACAAATTTCAAAAGAAAACCCTGATAATAAAAAATTAGATCAAATTGCCCTGGAAATAGGCACATTACATTATGAATTAAAACGTAACACTTACCATCATTTTCTAGAATTAAAAGAGATTTGCAATCAAGAACAACAGGAAAAATTGCAACACCTGTTTATGCGAATGATTGATGACCAGGGTTTTGACAAACGTCCAAGAAGAATGAACAGGCATATTGAAAGAAAAGGCAGAGAAGGCAGGCGTTTTGAATAAAAATTCTAAGAGTAAAAATTAGAAACAAAAAAATCATGCCACATCTCTATAGCATGACTTTTAGGTATTATATTATAATTAATTATTAATAATTAGCTTCTTAGTTCTTACAATTGATTCATTATTGGTTAACTTAACATAATAAATTCCTGATGTCAGATTATTTACATTCATTTCCAGAAATTCAGATTCTTTATTAATAATTCCTGTATGAACAAGTTTACCCGTAGTATTATAGATATACACATTTAGATCATCATGCAATTTATTTGCTAACCATATAATAATATTATCGGAAGCAGGGTTTGGATAAATTACAAAGTCAAAGGCATTGTTTGGTAAAATCAAATTATTAATTGAAGTTATGGTACTTAATTCGCCTGTAAATGCCGTTTGATAAACCTCTTTAGATACCTCGTCCTGAATAAAGATAACAGAAATTAAACTATCGGGATTGACTTCATCTGGGATATCCCATGTTTGGTAGACTTTTACAGAATCTCCAATGCCCCAATCTTTATCAATTAAAGTTCCAGCGGCATCTGGAAGCATTGCTCTTAGTACATTATTATATACTTTTGAATCGCTTTCTACCGATTTTTCAACAATGGCTATTTGCGCGTTTATACTTTTACTAAAATGGTTTCGAGCTTTTATGGTTGAAGAAACAAGCAATCTATTATCCTGAATATCATGGTTTAGTGAAATGTTAAAATCTGGTTCAATTAACATTCTGGCCTTTAAATCGTTCTCAGTTAAATAATCGGTAAATAAATAGGAATATTGCCTTTCTCCACCGTCCATTACTGAATAAGGTACTTTAGAAATACCATAAAATAAAGTTCTTGCACTAGGGCCTGAAGCATAGAAAATATTCATTTTGTCTAAACCCGGGAAACTGGTATGATAATTCACCGCAATAACATCCAACGGATTATTTACAACAATTGGATTAATCACTTCATTATTAATTTCAGCACTATGATCGTCAGTTGAATTAACAAAATTTTCTAATAAAACAATTCTTTTTCTTTCTCCAATCCAAATATTATCAAATGCAAAACCCTCATCAGTTGCTGCTGCGTCTGAGCCAAAAACAATTCTAAAACGAACACTCTCTCGTCCTTTTAACTGATCAAGCCAAAACATTGCTGTTTTCCATTCGGCACTATCAACAAAAGAACTACTATTACCAGTCCATCCAAAAGTCTGTCCAGCAGGTGATCCAGAAATATAAACAGAATTATACCAATTTACTCCCTGGTTGGGTAATCCTAAAGTAGTCCATTGCCCATTAACGTTAGTATACTGGATAACAGCACCATCTCTGTCTTTTTCTGTAGCAGAAATATAATCCAATCGTAACATTGGTTTTTCCATCGATGTAAAATCAAAGCAAGGGCTTGTAACAGTCGATTTTTCATTGTTTGCATAATTACCATTTAAAGATGTAACCCATGCATAATCACCAGACGAAGCAGAATTTATCATATCACCGGAAGGAATACCATATTGCCATGAATTGGCAGAAGTAGCATTAAGATCTTCAGCAACCCAACCCTCCCCATCAGTTGTACCACTTTCAAAATCCTGAAAATATTCATTCTCACTAAGAACTACTTTCGGCCGAACAGGAACAGTATTTTCTACAGTATCAGAGCCACAAGTTTTAGTAATTTCAACTAGTTTAACAAGATAATCGCCTGGGCTAGAAAAATAATGATTACTATTTTCAGTTGTATCATTAATAGAAAGTGTAGATCCGTCGCCAAAATCCCAATCAAATCCTATAATATTTGCAGCATCGGTTGTAGTAATAATTTTAAAATTAACGGTTTCACCAAAACATTCATTTGCCCATTCAAATGCTGGAGTAAATTTTTTACCTATAAATTTATTTTTTGAAATTGAGTTACTACAACCTTTATTTGTAGTTAATGTTAATTCAATCGTTTTTTCACCCTGGCTAGTATATTGTCTTACAGGATTTTGTTCTGTAGATGCAATAAAACCATCAAAAAGCCAATTCCATTGTATTACACTATCTGCTAATAAGGTATCAGAATAAAAAGTAATAACCTCATCATCAACAAAACAGCTATCGGATAGAGAGAAATTAACATAGGGAAGTTTATTTATTTTTATTGAATCCGAAATTGATCTAAAGCAACCTGAATAATCACGTATAAAGGTATAGTTTAGTTTATTAAAACCTATATTTGCTTCAGAAGGGGTAAAATAAAAATTATCATTGTCCTGTGAAACACCATTCCCTGTTATTAAATTTGCTCCAGGTTCACCAGCAGGCTGTATTGCATTTAGTTCTATTAAACTTTCATCATCTTCACAATATTCATCTTCAAAACCTCCAATACTCATATTTCCAATAGAATCAACATTGAAAGTTTTTTCAAGATAATAGGTTGCGGTTTGGTTGGTATATTTGAATCTAATTGTATGGTTTCCTGAACCAATATTTAAAGGATCAATAATAATACTATCTTTTGCAAAAGGTGTAACTATTTCTCCATTAAGATAAAAAACTCCTTCAGCACCATCACTGTTATAAGCAACTCCAACAATAGTATCGACCTGGCCATTAAAATAACAATACTGAAATGAACCTGATAAACTTATAATCTCCCCTTCAGCCTCGGAAACCTCAAAATCATTTGTAGCAAAATTTTCACATCCTGTTGCTGGATCAGAATAAGTATAAGTAACTGTATGATCACCTAATCCTGCATCTTTAGGATCAAAACTGGCTGTTCCATCTCCGTTATTAGACATATAAGATAAAGGGGTAAAAAGTCCTGTACTTCCGGCTGGGTTTCCTGTAATAATTATCTCGCCCTGGTCAATACTATAATTAGGGTCCATTGTAAAAGAAACAACTGGTAAAGAATTAACTGTAAAAAATTTTGTTATAGTATCACTTTTACACCCACTAGGAGCTGTATAGACATAATCTAAGTGATAATTCCCTGGTGATATAGAATCTTTAAGAAAATAAATTTTATTTCCAGAAGATGAAGGGCTATATACAAATGCATTTTCTGAGCCTGAAAATTCATATTGCCCATTACCTCCTGTAGGAAAAATATTATTAGCCTGCACATTGATTGTATCATAATTTGCACACTGATCAGGAATTGATGTAAAATTTATTTCATTACTTATAGAATCAATAGTTAAAAGTTCCTGGATTTCAACAATACCACCATCATCAAAAGTATAAACGACAGTATAATCACCGGCATTTAAAAGTCCCGGGTCAATATATGCAGTATCGATATTAGAATTTACAAGCGCCGATCCGCTATGGTTCTTAATATAAAATGAACCAGGTTTTGAATTTATATTACTACCTGTTATCATAAAAGGATTTTCATATTTACAATATAAATAATCGCTTAAAGGCGAATGGTCAGGAAATTTAATTGTACCAGAAGACTCAATAACAGTAACTTCTATTGATGCAGTATCTGAACATCCATATTCTGTTGTATAGTTATACTTAATTTCATGATCACCTATCCCAGCCTCGGGTGGAAAAAAATTATTTGATACTGATAAAACTCCATTACCAGTAAAAACACCTGATCCAGAAAATACACCAAGTAATTCAGTTCCTATTAAAGTATCCTTTTGATTTGTAATATTATATATTCTTCCATTAGCAGGATAAGTGATATTGGCTTGTGGTAGTAAATGTACATAAACTTTAGCACTGTCTGATCCATCATTTATTTTTACATTTCCATTTACATCAGTTATTTTATTGATTTTATAGATAATCGTATCAGCATCAACACCTGAATTATTAACGGTTTTCAGTTTATGATAATATAAGTTTTCGGCAATACCACTCACAACGGTTGTTGATGAACCATTAAATAACTCTATATCCCAAGGCCCGCTACCGGTAAATTGCATTTTTAATTCAACAGTATCGCCTTCGCATTCATGATAATTACCCGTAACTTTACCCGTTGGTAAGGTGGTATAAATCGGGTCATTAGGATTTGAAATTGTTTTTGAATATGGATCACTAGTATTCCCGGCAAAATCCATAAGAACTAAACTATCAACACTATAATCCTGGTTAGGTTGTATGTCATATCCTATATTGGTTATCTTAAAAAAGGCATAATAAGTAGTATCATCTTCCCTGGTAATAGAATCAATGGGAAAACCTGCAACATTACCGGAATTTAAGATATAACTTCCGGTATCAGATACAACTTTAATTGTTGCCTGAATAGTATCTCCAAGGAGCATCTTGCTTTCAGGAACAATAAAGTCTGTAATTGTTGGGGTATTTGCATCTATAAATTTCTGAATATCCTGGAAGTCATAAGCAACACTTGTATTTCCATATTGATCGGTAGCAATAACATTACCTAGCTGCAAAGCCGTTGGCCTGTCAGTTTGTCCTTCTTCAACTGTGTAAGTGGCAGTATAGGTAGCACCTCCATCGGAAGTAGACCAGGCTAAATCACCTCCGTTATATGAATCAGGAGTAAATGTAAGGTTTGTTTCAGGAGTTACCGGCTCAATAGTAAAAAGGATATTATCGTTTACTTTTAATACTCCCGGGCCATCAGCATTAGAATAAATTGTGTCTATTTCAGGACTGTTTGCATCAATACCCGGACTGTTATCCACAGCAATATCAGATTCTGTGAATGTATAAGTTAAATTATAATCATCACTCAATTCAATTTCCAGAGGGAGTTTTGTTCCATCGTTGATATCGTTATTTCCCGGAGCTACAGAGTAAATCGCATGGTAGTTACCACCTCCATCTTGTGCGAATGTACCGGAAACATCAATATTATTGACATTAAATGTGGATGCAGTTAATCCTGTTTCATTATTTTCTGCTGTTACATCAATTCTTATGGTTTCTCCAATTATTGATGTGGTTCCATTTCCGGGTGTAAAGAAAACAGATTTTATTTCCGGCCGGTTGGCATCAATACCTGGACATTCAGTGGCTACAATTGTTGTATATTCTTCAGATAAATTACCTGCATCATCTTCTAATACAAAGTTTATCGGGATTGCTTCATCTTCGGCTACATCATTATCACCCGATAATATGGTGTATGTAAAACCATAACGCCCATCTAAACTATCTGCTAATTCGCTATTAGGAATTACTATATCATTTATGATTAGTGAATTCCCTGACAAGCCACTTTCGCCTGCGGTTAACACAACTTTAATTTCATCATTAATGCCCTGAATCGTTGAAGAAGGTAAAAACTCAACAAGTGTTATTTCTGGTTTGTTGGCATCAATGCCCGGACAGTCATCCGCTATAACGGAAGATTCGGTGTATGCATCTGATACATTCCCACTGCCATCTTTTAATTCAAAACTAAAAGGAATAACCGAAGCATCACTCCTGTCAGTATCACCGGATTTTATAACATAATAAAATTCATAATCTCCTGCGCCAACATCTTCTAAATCTTTATTCTGGATTGTTTTTCCATTTATACTCAACCAATGAGCTATTAAGCCTTCTTCGCCGGATGCAGAGATAGTAACACGCAAAGAATCGCCAATTTTTAAAGTATTTCCCGTTCCAGGAGAAAAAGTAACTCCCGATATAACCGGCCGTGTGGCATCAATACCAGGACATCCTGAAGCAGTGCTAGTTGTAAAAGCCGGAGATAAATTACCTGCTGCATCTTCCATAACAAAATTTATCGAAATTGGATCCGAATCCAAAACATCGCCATCACTTTCATCTACAGTATAAGTAAAACTATATGTGCCATCGCTATTATTAGTTACAGAATCAGTGGATATTGTTTGCCCGTTAATGGTTATGGAATTAGCTGTTAGATTATCTTCTAAATTGGTGGCTGTTATAGTAACATTAATGCTACTACCAATTCCTACAACTGTTCCACTACCTGGTGAAAAAGAGACTCCTGAAATTGAAGGTTTATTGGCATCAATACCTGGCGAAGGATATGATTCTTCATAAGGAGTTCCTGCATTAGATGCTGTATCGTAAACCATTATAAAGAGTGGAATCGAGTCTGCTTCAGATATATCAGAATCACCCTCATTTACAGTATAATCTATCTGAAAGGTATTGGGACTAATTGCAGCCAGAGAAGCAGTTCTGTCTATGTTATTAATGAGACATTGTGCACCTGTTGTGGTTATTGAATCGGAAACTGTAAACTCAACAGTAAATATATCATCAATTTTTAAAACACCTGTAGTTGAAGAAAAAGTAGTGTTTAGTATAGCTGGACCCGCATAATCTTCTGCCTTAATTGTATCGGAATCCTGAAGGATAATTGAATTATCATAATAAGCATAAATTTCATCTGATTCTGATTGGTCTTGATATCTTAAATAAACTGACGTATAAGTATCATTTGCCATGCCTGTTCCTGGACCATTGGGGAAATTAATCCGAATATACTGATCATTTGCTAATCCAGAGTTCGCAATATGCTCCACTTCAGTTTCAAATGATAAAATAGCAAAAAGATCTGTTGTAAAATTGGGATCATTACTAACTTTCCAATCTGCTAGCTCATCACCATCAGTTAATGAAGCATCATCTAACGGTTGGTTAAATTCTATTTCCAAAGCATTTGACCTACCTGTACCCTCTGCATCAATAAAAACAGCCTTAACAATATAAAGTGTATCGGTTTGTGCTGTAATGTTATTTGCTAAAAATATCGCAAATATGAATGCAATCAATAATTTATATATCTTCTTCATAACCCCAAAATTTATATCAAAAAAAATAATCTTTTATAACCCGGTAGAATAAAGCCTTATTTAAAACTCTCCATCGGCATTTACTTTTATAAGGCAGATCAATTCATTACCTTCATATCCAGATTTTCCTATCATTATAAAACCACCATCTAATGTTGGTTCAATATTAAAAAACTCTTGATCATCATAACCTCCATATACTTTTTACAGAATTATATTTACATTAAAATCAACTTTAATGAAATATCCTGCCCTACCTGTAGAAAGTTCTTTGCTACCTACCAAAACGTAACCTGAATTAGTTACAACCATATCATATCCATAATCATTAGCAGTTGTGCCATAAGATTTGCTCCAGTCAACTTCATGAATATAATCTTGTGTTTTTATAAGGAAAACATCGGAGTTACTGCCTGCAACATTTTCAACAGACCCAACAATTACATATCCACCATCATCAGTAGGCAAAACGACACTTCCAAAATCATTGTTTGACCCTCCATACGTTAATCTGTCTGTTTCTCCACCCACTAAATTTGTTTTAATAGCTATTATATTATTATTTGCCTGTCCGGGTTCGCTAAAACTATTGGTTGTACCTAAAATAAAATATCCATTATCTTGAATTAACACATCATTGGCTTTATCATCTCCATCTCCGCCAAAGCTAGTTTCCCATTCAACATTACCTAAATCATCAGTTTTAACAAGTAAAATATCCCACCTGCCTTCAGGATTATTATTTACAATATTTCTTCTTGTTGTACTTCCGGCAATAATAAAACCAGAGGAAGAACTTTTAATAGCAACCCCTTCTTCATTATTGGCCGTCCCAATTTCCCTAGCCCATTCTTCATCACCAGAACCAGTAATTTTCAATAAATAGATTTGAGTATTATTATTTAAAGTATCTTCATAAGTTCCAACAATAACAAACCCTCCATCATCTAACAACAAAAAATCATTTCCAATATCATCGCCTCCACCACCAAATTCTTTTTCCCAAATCATATTTCCCTGTTTATTAACTTTTATTAAAGCAATGTCTTTACCATTATCTTCTGTTTCAACATTAGCCAGCATTACATAACCATCAGATACTTCTTTAATGGCAGTTCCATAATCATTAAGCGATGAGCCAAAGAATTTAACAAATGAATCAGACTGTTCAGTAGAAATATCCAGGTTATCGCATGATAAAATCGAAACCAAAAGGATAAACAATATAAAATATTTAATTTTATTCATATCTAAGATATTAACATACAATTATTTATTGCTTTTTATAGTTTTATAAAATGAATATACATAGCCTAAAGAAATTGAGATATTATTAATTGAAAACATATCATCCTCGTAATGATACTTCCATACCATTTCATTATTATTCAGCCTTTTATAAGTATTTACATTGTTTGTTATACCTAAATTGTATCTAAAATCAAACATTAAGAATCCGTTTTTAATATTATATTTTAAACCAGCACCAACAATTCCGGAAAAATTTAATAAATTTCTATCTTCGCTTCTTTCAATATCAGGGCCTGTAATTTCAGGTAAGCCAATATAACTATCATAAGTTTTGTTAATATTCGACGATGCTGATAAAAGATAATCAATACTAAAACCAGCTCTAATAAAAGGATTTAATGTACCAAGTTTAAAATTATAAGCACCTGTTATTGGAAATGAAAGTAGTGATTGAGTTTCTTTGTATTTAATAGTATATAAATCCAGTTGATAATTAGAATATTCAAAATTTTTTAAATAATACAAAACATCTACATTAATTTCGATATTATCGTTAATATGCCTTCTAATATGCAATCCTCCCTGGAAATTAAAACCGGAAAAGGAATAATCTCCTGAATAATTTTCAGTATTGGTTGTACTATAAGGTTCAATTATTCTAACAAATGAATAATTCATTCCGCCAATTAAACCAATTGAAAAAACAGGAATTGTTTCATAAGAATTAAGCAAATAATTGAATTCTACAGGGTCTGTAGGTTTTGTTTCATATTCAGGAAATTTCTTAAGAAATTTAAGCATGGTAATATCAGCCATTTCCTGATAATCCTCAAAAAGGTATGTCAAAATGAGTAATTTATAGGCACGCGAGAGCTCTTCATCGTCAAAACCATCATTATTAATACACGATCTCAGCATTGAAGGAATAGAATCGAGCATTCCCAATTCGTAATAATTTTCTGCTTGCTGCAAAGTAAAAGCACATCCGGTTTGCTGACTATAAACAGGTTGATTAAATAATAACCATACAATTAATACAATTGGTTTTAATATTTGTGGCCGGTATTTATAAATGTTTATCATTGGGTTATGGGTTATCTATTTCAGGAACTGTTTTCTCATAATTAATATCTTTTGCAACAAAAGCTTCCCACTCATCGGTTGTAAAATTTCGTACGATACTATTCTTAACCTCAGGAGCAATTAAATCTGCTTTTGCCGGCCATATTAATAATCTTTCTTTTTGGTTACTCGAAGTTACAAGGTTATTTCCATCTGGGCTAAAAGCAATTGAAAGTACCCACGATTCATGATCTCTTAATTCAATAGGCTGATTATTTAAATTCATACAATCCCAAATTCTAACCGTACCGTCTAAACTTGATGTAGCCATCATATTGTTTTCGGGATTAAAATCAATGTCATATATCCTGGATTTATGGCCTTCAAGATTATCTATTTGCATATAAGTATTAGTGTCCCAAACCACTATATCTCCCTTGGTATTTCCTGCAACAAGCCATTTTCCTGTTTTGTTATATTTTACTGCTGTAACGGCAGATTTTAATTCTGAAATAATTATTTCTGTATCATTAGCATTTTGAATATTAAATATAGTTACTTTCCCATCTTGAGTACCTACAGCAACCTTTTTCGAATCAGGAGATATTGCCAATGAATTTATTTTCGATTCGCTTTCTAAAAACACCTCGCTATTTAAACTATTAAAATCCCACTTTCGAATGGTCTTATCGTTGCTGGCTGAAAGGAAAAACTGATTATTAGGAGCAATTTCAATAGTGCTTACAATTGATTCATGACCGCTTAATTCTTTATTGAGTTCAACACTATTTGAAAGATTAAATACCAGAATTTTTGAATCGTCGGTTGCACAAATAAGCCTTTTCCCATCGGCGCTTATAGCTAATGAACGTTTTCCATATGGGTTCTCAATAATTGATGTATAAGATTTATCAAGGTTTGATATATCCCATTGTAAAATTTTTCCATCCCCGCCGGTTGTAAACATTTTATTGGTTTGTGGAATAAAAGCAATGTCCATAACCGAGCCGGTATGGCCATTAAGTGCATTATAAGTTTGTCCTTTTATTCCTTTTAGGGCATAATATAATCCCAGATAAACATCTGGATTATGTGTGGGGCCATCATATTTTTTATTAAAAAGGTAAGCCTGATAAGCTACTAAAACTTTTAATTGGATATTATCTGAAATTTGTTGCGATTTAACAGCCATACTTTGTGCAATAGACAGCATCCTTCTACTTAAAGCCTCCTGTCGTGCCTTTTCTGCTTCTAAAGTTTGTCTTTGGGCTTCATCTTCATTTTTTTCAGCTAACGAACGTTGTTGATTAGCTTCCTGTTCACGCCGCAGTGCAATTTGTTTTTGTTGTTCAGCAATTTCAAAGTTTCTTAGGGCCTCCATCTCTTTAGTAACCGCAATTTGTCTTTGTTTTTCGGCTTCCTCTTTTTCTTCAAGCGCCTCTTTCTCTTTTTCTTGAGCAAATATAGTTTTCTCTTCAGCAATCTGCTGTTGCTCAATAGCTATACCTCTCTGTTTTTCAGCTTCGGCTTTTTCTCTCTCTACCCTAACAACCAAATCCTGTGAGTAAATGGTTAGCCCGAGAGAAATAATTGCTGCAGTACCAAGAACTATAGCAAATATTTTCGATCGCCTTAACTGTCTTTTTTGTAATTTAACTTTATTTTCTTCTTCGGCTTTATATTCTTTATCACTAGTATTAAGATACACCATAGTCCGCTCAAAGGCTGGGTTATAGCGCTTTGCCCAATCGAGCGTGGGATTTTGTTTTTCGCGCCAATTTAAAGCTAATTGCAGGTCTGGTGGCCTCCATAAACCTGTATTTCCCAATTGATACATTTCTGCAGCTTCGGAAAGCCGCAAATACATCTGAACAGCATTCCATTCTTCGTCGACCCAAATTTTTAATTTATTCCATATTCTCATTAAACTCTCATGCGAAAGATCAATAATACTGTTTTCATCCAGTTCAATTTCATATGATGGAGTTAAAAAAGATCTTCCCGGATCACGAAAAGGTTCAACAACCTTTACAACTTCATTAGGTGTTACCTTTGCAATGGAAGCAATATCTTTTACACTTGTAGGATGCCTAATTCCACGGTTATCATTTCCTTTTTCGGTTATAGTTTTAAACATGCTTTCGCAAATCCATTTTTCATCTTCTTTGAGCTCGTCAAAAGCTTCATTGGCATGTTCAGATAAAGCTTTTTCCATTTTGCCAATGGCTTCATAATCAGAAATAGTTATTGGCAATCCGGGGTCAGAATGTTCCATCCAGTAATTCCATGTTCGCATTAAAGCATGTTGCAAAATGGGTAATTGATCAGGGTTATCGCTTACTTCATTTAACAATTGCTGAACAAGTTGTGATTCAATTTTTGCTCCTCCAACTGCTACAGGCCCTTCAATTGCTTTGCGAAAATCATCCCTTGTCATTTGAGGAACCAGATAATTAGAATCGTTAATAAGTTCTGTAAGCTCATGAAATTGTGAACACTCGCCTATAAAGTCAGATCGCATGGTTAAAACAATATAAACGGGTAAGTTAGTGGTTTGATGAGCCGTTATTAAAAGTTTTACAAACGCTTCAGATTCATTATAAGCTAATTGGCCTTTTCTTCCACTCTTATATCTGAAAAGCTCTTCAAATTGGTCGATAACAATCAGAATATTTTGTTTTTTAAAATCTATATTATTATTTTTATCCTCTATTTTTAAATTATATGTATTATTACTTGGATTTTGATTATATATCTTTTCATAAGTATTATCAAAAATTAAAGTATAAAAAACTATTTTTTTCTATTAATTTATATTTTTTCTTATAAATCTTTTAATAAAGAACTCATTTTAGAATTTGGAGAATCTTATTTTGACAGTAGTTTATTAATAGCGTTTA
>JBKHIH010000110.1:0-8550 GCA_046538755.1 Thiohalospira sp. | reverse complement strand
TCGGTTTGATAAGTTTGAATCCCGCAATCGCCTACTTGCCATATACTCAACGTTAGCATCAAGCTTGCCTCTGGAATTTCTTAAAAAATTAAGAATTAAATTGAAAAATACGTGCTTATTTTTGTATTTTTGTACGTAAATAAATTGTGTTATGGATACTAAATTAACATTAAAATTAAATAAGCATATTATTGAGAGTGCAAAAAAGTATGCTAAAGACAATAAGATTAGTCTTTCAAAAATGATTGAATCTTATCTTAAATCAATCACAAAAGAAAGTGAAGAAAAGGTTGATATTACACCTTTTGTTGAAAGTTTATCCGGAGTGATACACCTTTCTGATAGTGACTATAAAAAAGACTATTCTGAATATTTAAATGAAAAATATAAATGAAAAAGCTACTTGTTGACACTAATATCATAATTGACTTATTAGCCAAAAGAGAAGGATTTTATGAGCCAGCAGCGCAGCTTTTTTCGCTTGCTGACCAGAATAAAGTTAAATTGTATGTTTGTTCACTTTCTCTTGCGAATGCACACTACATTCTAAACAGACATTTACCTGAAAGTAAAGTAAGAGAAATCTTACGCAAACTGAAAGTGTTGGTAAATGTGTTAAGTTTAGATTCAAAAGTTATTGACTTAGCATTAAACTCAGACTTTAAAGACTTTGAAGATGCAATTCAGTATTATGCAGCAATGGAATCTAACATTAATATTATCATCACAAGAAATTTGAAAGACTTCAAGAAATCAGACATTCCTGTAATGACTGGACTGCAATTTATAAAGATGAATAATCGGCAAGCCAAACGCTAACACGGCTTCAGAATAATGCAGGCTACAGTTGTATTCTGACAAAATATTATACAATTACATAACACAAAAACCGCCCTTTTAGAATGGCAATCTGTTTTTTGATGAACGGAGTTGCTTTTTTTAGGATAAAAAAACACGGACTGCTATTTGCAAGTCCGTGCTAAAACATGATTACCAAAGTAAACTATTTATATTTTCATGCCAATATAAAATACATACCCATAATAGGCTTTGTATTTTAAATAAAGCTGCGCCTCATGCCGTTCGCTGGCAATAAACTCTTCAGCAGATTGATTCCCCCTATATTTTTCCAGAAATTTTTTCTGTACTCTTTCCTGTGGAACATAAAAATGATCAGTCCAGCAGTTTTCTGGCAATATAAAGCTGGCAACAGGGATATAGCCTGCCTCCTGCATTTGCATTACCTTCCGTGGAATGGTATCAATTTCAGGATACGCATCTTTCCAAAACTGTTGAATCTCTTCAGGCCGCTCTTCAGTAAACCACGAAACTTCGGTTACTGCAAGATAACCCTCCTTTTTCAGAAATTTTCTCCATTCCCGAATGCCTTTTTTAAAACCAATATTATAGATCGCTCCTTCGGACCAGATCAAATCTAATGATTCTTTTTCGAAAGTTAAATGATCCATGGAACCAACCACTCCCTTAACCCTGTTACTTAACGAAAGCTTCTTTGCCTGGGTATTGAACAGATCGATAAATTTCGGAAACAGGTCAATCCCTGTGATCTGGCCGGGTGCATGTTTTGCCAGCACCATGGTTTGGCCGCCGGTACCACATCCAATATCAGCAATACGAGAATTATCAGTTAGGTTATCAATAAAACTAAGCGCTTTTAGGGTTACTTCGGGACTTCCCGGGCCCTGACGTTCCAGATTGGAAAAATATTCGCAAATTAATGAAAAGTCGAACTCGTGTATGGATTTATTTTTTTCACTCATGATATTGTAAATATTATATCGAGATAATGGCCTGATCAAAGGCCATCTTACCCGATGGGTTGATAAATGATTATAAATAGGAAATATTCAGACAAGAAGTTGTCTGAATGAAAAGATACCTAACCTTTGTAAAGAAATACAGGTTAGGTTATTATACCAGATCCATACTAAATTTAAACATACAATTATTCTATCATGCAAATGTATTTATTTTTTATGAATAAATTAAATGAGGGCTTTATAAATAGAAAAAAAATAATAACAATGTTTTGACCAGAAAATATTTTGTTCGGAATTGTAAAGAAAAATCATTCATATTAACCATAATCTTTACAATAACCATTGTCGGTTTTCCTTAATAATCCATAAAATCAGTACGTTAGGTGAAACTTTTTTTTTTGTAACACGAAGTCTCTCAAAGGTATAACACGAAATACCACAAAGAAAAACCTCACCTAACTTGATGATACGTTGTGTAATTCTTAAAAGACATAGGATATAAGAATTTATAGGAAGCCGGTGATCCTGAACCTGTCCATTAACAACTGTACAATGCGGCTTAGCATTAAAACATAACTGCCTAAACCAGGTCAAAATCCAAAGCAACTATTAATAAATTTGCATCGAAAAGTTGACAGTTTAAATTAAAATTTTCAACCTGTGAAAAGACATTTTGGCATTGTAAAACATTGTAAACATTTATGGTTTAGTATTTGTAAAGGTTAAATTAGCAACGCCATCAACATTCATATTTCATTTTTTAATGCAAAAAAAGAAGATTTAGGGTATGAGAAATAAGATTTTCACATATGCTAAACTTTTCATGCTGTTAACAGGGCTTTTACTAAGTTCCTGCAGCGGATGGCATAACTTAACACGGAAAAAACCAAAAGTTATTCAGTTGGGCCCTGAAGATTGCCCGTGGAACGAAACCTGTATCATTAAAAATATTCCCAAAAGAAAAACGTATGGTTCGGAGTATGCCGAAAAGCAAAACAAACAATTGAGTAAAGGTAATTCAATTTTTAAGGAGAGAATAGAACATGGATTATAAAGATTATTATAAAATATTAGGTGTTTCAAAAAACGCTTCTAACAATGAAATAAAAAAGGCTTACCGTAAGCTGGCGGTAAAATACCATCCGGATAAAAATCCGGGAAATAAGGAAGCCGAAACCCGCTTTAAAGAAATAAGCGAGGCTTATGAAGTTTTACGTGACCCTGAGAAACGTAAGAAATATGACCAGTTGGGTTCCAATTGGAAGCAATTTCAGGGTGCCGGTGCCGGTGGTTTTGATTTTTCACAATTCGGCGGTGGCCGTAAAGGAAGAAGCAGAACCTATTTTACCGGTAATATGGACGACCTGTTTGGTGATTCTGGCAGTGGATTTTCCGATTTTTTCAATGCCTTTTTTAGTGATTTTGGAAGCTCATCGGAAGGTTTTCGTCAACAAAGACGACAGGTAAAAGGTGAAGATTTACGCAGCGAACTAACCATAAGTTTATCAGAGGCTTATCATGGCACTTCAAGGTTATTAACCGTTAATGGCGAAAAGCTAAAAATTAACATTAAGCCCGGAGCTTACAATGGACAGGAACTGCGTTTAAAAGGCAAAGGAGGCAAAGGCCGAAATGGCGGAGCAGATGGTGATATTTATCTAACCATAAAAGTTAAACCTGAAAAAAAATTCTCGCTTAATGGAAACGATTTAATTATAAAAACTGATGTTGACCTTTATACGGCAGTATTAGGTGGAAAAACAAACATCAACATTATTGGCGGAAAACTTAACATTTCTATACCCAAAGGAGCTCAAAACGGCAGTAAACTCAGGATAAAAGGCAAAGGTATGCCTGTATATGGCAAACCAGGAACATATGGAGATTTGTATGTACAATTAAACATCATCATACCCAAAAACATAACCAAAGAAGAAGAGAAGCTTTTTCTTCAGTTAAGGGAAATAAGTAAGCAACATACGCATAATTTTTCTAACACATAAATGAAACTATTATGATTATACAATATGATCCATATTATCGTTCAAGCCCTGCTATTGAATCATTCATCGAACGAATGAACGAGCTGAGATACCGGTATTATGCGAGCGATTTATTAAACCGGCTTATGCAAATGGAAAATTTCGATTTTCATATGCGCAGAGCCATCGCCATGTTAAGACTAACGGGCATACCCGTTCAGGAGCATATCGCATGTATTTACCGTTCAGATGCAACGGATATTAAAAGAGATTGGAAATTATCTGAACTGGCAGGTAGTTTGATGATCATTAGTTTTGAATCAAGTGATCAAGAAATACATGAACTTCAGGAAGCTTTGATTGAATATCTGGGAATATAATTCAAAAATTATACACAAAAAAAACACCGGAGATTATCCCCTGTGTTATAAATATTCGTATAATCAGATTTATTCGGCTTTAGTCATGTTGCAGCATAAATCCCTAATGGAATACCAATAAATAAAGCTATTAATGCAAAAGCCAACATTAAAGCAATGGTTTGCATGGTTTCCTCCTGGCAGCCCATAAAACAAAGTAACAGCAATCCCAGCAATGTAAATATAGCCATTCCTCCCCAGGCTTTTCATGCTGATTTTGTAAATAGCTTACCACGTGCAGGCAAGTATTATAATTAAAGAAATAAAAAAAGCTGCCAAAAAAAAGGCAGCTTCTAAATTTTTCTCCAGCTTAATACTATTCTGGATGAATAGCCTCTACCGGGCATACATCAGCGCATGCACCACAGTCAGTACAAATTTCAGGGTCAATTTTATAAATATCACCTTCAGATATAGCTTCAACTGGGCATTCATCTATACAAGTACCACAAGCTGTGCAGTCATCAGTTATTACGTAAGCCATGATTTTTTATTTTAGTTTACAATTTTGATTAATTCAATTACAAAATTATTCCCAAAATTTGAATAGAAAAACAAAACTTGATATAAATAACCTTCTTTTGACAATTTAAAATCATTCTAAATAACGATTGTCTAATCGATTTTACAGGCGTTTCAACATTTTTTTTAATCTTTTAAAAAATGTAAAGCCAGATATGCCATGGTACCCATTCCGGTTTCGAGGGCATTCTCATTAATGTTGAAGTGAGCAGAATGCAATGGTGAACATTCTTTTTCATCAGGCGAGGTTCCTAACCGGTAAAAAACCGAAGGTTTAAGTTGTGAGAAATAAGCAAAATCTTCTGCAGTCATTCTAAAATCCAAATCAACAACATTGGTATCGCCTAAAAATTTCTGAGCAGCTTTTTTGGCTCTTAAAGTAATCTTTTCATCATTGATTAAAACAGGGTATCCTTTTTTAATACTAATTTCAATTTCAGCACCCATGCTTTTTGCTATTCCTGTAGCAATTGTATTTATTTTTTGATGCGCTTTAGCCCGCCAATCCTCATTCATGGTTCTGAAAGTTCCTTCCAAATATACTTCATCAGGAATTACGTTAGTAGCACCATTAGCAATAAGTTTACCGAATGATAAGACAGTTGGAGTTCCTGCAGGTGCCAGCCTGCTCGAAATTTGTTGTAATGCAACAATAATATGTGATGCCGTAAGTACGGTATCATTTATTTTATCCGGCATGGCTCCATGGCCTCCTTTTCCTTTTATAGCCATATATATCTCATCGGTTGATGCCATGTATGCACCGCTTTTCATCCCTACCTTTCCTGCAGGGAGCTCGGGATAAACATGTTGGCCAATTACAATTTCAGGTTCCGGATTTTTTAATACTCCCTGGTCGATCATCAATTTTGCACCACCAGGAAGCAACTCCTCAGCAGGCTGAAAAATAAATTTTACGGTTCCTTCGATTTCGCTTCTTAATTCGTTTAAAATCAATATAACACCTAATAAAGAAGCAGTATGTGCATCATGCCCACATGCATGCATTACTCCTTTATTTTTTGATTTATATGGAATTTGATTTTTTTCTTCAACGGGCAAAGCATCAATATCAGCTCTTAAAGCAATGCACCTCTTCTCTGGATTTTTACCTTCAATGATTGCAACCACTCCATTTTCTGCAATTCCTGATTTGTACTGTATTCCCCAATCATTTAACAATGAAATAATATATTTCGAGGTTTCATATTCTTTAAAAGATAATTCGGGATATTGATGTAAATGTCGTCTTATATCAACAACCTGATTGAAATATTTTTTTGCCAGCTCTTTTATTTTTTGTTCGATAGCCATAACTATTTATCTAAAATCATTTTAACTGATATAATTAATATAAATATACCAAAAACTTTTTTAAGGGTTTTTGCAGGTAAATAGACAGAAATATACGATCCCAGGTAGCTACCCAAAATAAAAGCAACAATTAAAATAACAGCATATTTATAATTAACATACCCGTTTTTAGCATAGTGTAAAACACCTAAAATTCCGATTGGAAATAATAATACTGCCAGGCTTGTTCCCTGGGCATGATGTTGGGTAAACCCCATGATAAATACAAGCGCCGGAACAATAATGATCCCTCCGCCTAATCCAAGAGACCCTCCAACAATACCGGCCAAAAATCCGATTAAAATAAGTACAATAAATTCATAAACACTCATAAATAATGATTTAAAAATCCAAACTTAACGAAAAATAAAATATTCCGGGCGTTATTTGCTGATTTTCTATACCCCACGCCCAATCAAACCGCATAAAATATCCAAACAACATTGCTCTTATACCAAATCCGTATCCTGCTACAATCGGTTCTCTTTCAGTATCTAGTGTAATTGTTATTGGCCCATACTTTTTTATTTCCTGATCGTATGCATTTTCTTCAGACCAGGGGCTTAATCCGCTCCATGCTGAACCTACATCAAAAAAACCCACCAGTTGCAGGTTTGACCAAAAAGAAGAATTGAGTGGATAGTTCGAAAAATATTTTACAAAAGGCCATCTTAATTCGGTATTAATAAGCGCAAAACTATTCCCATTCCTGATATTTTGCGGAAAACCACGAAGGTTTGTAGCTACAGCCTGATAAGCATAATCCTCATCTTCATTGATCGGAATTTCGCTCAACGGAATAAAAGTAGGTGTTTTTTGCGAAAAATTTGTCCAGTTATCTACCCCTCCCAGATAGTAAATTAACTTACTATTGCCAAAAGATGTACTCGCTGCAAAACGGGAGGCAAAAATTAAGTCGCGATGCACTTTCTGATAATGCCTGAAATCAGCACCTAAAACAAATAAATCTGTTTGTGATTGATTAACCTGATTGTAATATTCAGCAAAAATTTTATAACGCGTTCCATAATAGAGATTTACCCCTGTATTTAATGTATTATCAAAAATATAATCTAATTTCAGTCCTCCCCAAACTTTATGTTTATCTGCCATTTGTAAGGTATTCCGGTCTGTCGATAAAAAAATCAGTTTATCATGCCGCATAGTTACCGTGCCTTTTAATGCATTTACCTGGCTAAAGGGAACGGTTCGAATATACATTAATTTATGCGTTTGAGTTTTGGAAACAAAATTTTGAGTAACATTTTCAAAGGTTTGCCGGTGGAAAATTATTTGCTCATCAATTTTACGTTTCAGGTTTTCTACACTAACCAGATATTCGTTACTGTTAAAGTCAGCCGAAAACCTCACGCCGGCAATAGTTTTATAATCTTCGAACAAATCGTAAGCTCCGATTTTCAGTAAAGCATTAAAACCGGGATTAAAATAGACTGCTCCACCGGTAAAAGCCTGATATGTATTGTTCAAAAAACCAAAATCAACCTGGCTTACAACATGGTCGGTATAAAATGTCCGTTCGTAAATACGAATCTTTGGAAACTTTTGCCGGAGTTTTGAAGTATCCAGTTTTTCTCCTTCATATTTGTACGAAAAATAGGGCTTTTCAATTTCAAATGTATAATTGTTGATATCTACAAAGTTGTCTTCGGGTGATAAAACCTGTATAGTATCTTCAAACTCTTCTTCTTGATAATAAGATGCTTGTATACTATCGGCAACATTATCTATTTGTTTTTTAAATAAAGTTTTTGATGGTTGACTTTCGGTAGCAATAGTTGAATCTTGCAAGGATGTTTTATGAATATGATATTGACCTCGCTTATAATAAACAAAAGAATAATCTGTTTTATTTCTGCTTAAATTGTGATTTAAAATATTAAATCTGTAATTGGTTAAAGCTGCCTGGTTAATAAAGTAACGGTAATGGATGGCTGTATCGATATGGCTAATAGTACTGTCATACTGTCCTTTGTAAAGATTATAAATTCCATTGTGGTCGCTTAAATAAAAATAATAGTCATTTTTTAACAAACCCGGAAAAATCTCTTTTGTGCTGTTTGTTTGGGTTAAATTCTGTAATTCATTATTTTCTTTGTGCAAATCATAAATAAAGATATCGGTTTGTGAGAAGGATTGGTTAACCGGCAATGTATCATTTGTTCGAGTAGAGCTAAATATAATTTTCGAAGAATTTTGAATAAAACGAGGATTAAAATCATCGGCTAAATCATCCGTTAATTGCCTGCTTGTTGATGAGGCAAGATCATAAATATAAAGATCGTTTTGGCCATTTTTTACTGCAGAAAAAACCATTTTTGAACCATCGTGTGAATAGGCGAAATCAAGAATCTTGTCAAAATAAAGCAGGTTTCGGGAAGAAAATTCATCTTTTGAATAATTATATTGTATAAGCTTCAGCCCTCCTTTTTTTTCGGTAATTATTGTTAAATAGTTTCCTGAGGGATGCCAGGC
>JBKHIH010000109.1:0-8733 GCA_046538755.1 Thiohalospira sp. | reverse complement strand
AAACCGCATTATCGCCAAGCTTAGCTGCAGAATTTGCATATAAAGCATACGGAACCGATAAAAGCTGAAAGATTCCCAACTCTGAGAAAGAACTACCGCCCGACTCATCCATTTCAATTTTTAAAAATTTATCATCTTCACCCCATTCGATAGATTGAAAATTACCGGAAACAACTGTACCCTCGCCAATATTTAATGAAACCATACCTAAATCAGTTGTAGTTGCAGCATGCTCTTCGGAATAGATTAAATCTCCAGTTGAGCTTTCGTTTAGAATAGAGATTTTTATAGATACTTCCTGTCCGGAAATTATTTCACCGTCAGAATTTCTTAATACCGCCTGGTATTTAAATGCATCAGGAACTTGTGCAAAGAGATTAATAGAATACACCATTAACATGGATATTAGAATTAAAGCAGTCCGTGTCATAACAATAAGTATTAAATTAATATGAAATTAATAAGTGGAAATATGTTGAGTATATTTAATAGTAACTATCCTTTTATAAAAATTTAGGAATAAGCAAGTTATAACAAAATAACAATGAAGTCAATTTTAAAATGATTAAACTAAAATAATCATTAAATTTATAACCATTCAAAATTATATTCGTATGTATTAATTTAAGCATGATTTTTGATGATATAAAATGTTTAATTCTATTGAATATTTTTAGTATTTTTGAAATAACGTTATCGTATAGAAAACATAATTAAAAAATGAAAAATATTAGCTTAACCATAATCATTACCTTTTTAAGTTTTTCAATTTTTTCTCAAAATACAGGAGAAGAAAAATGGAAAGAAAATATTGTAAAAAACCGTATTCAGACCCAGGTGCAATGGAACCATAAATATGAAAAAGGAAAACCTGTAAAAGAGGGGTATAAAAATTTTACCAAACGGTTTGATCATAAAGGAAATGTTATAGAAGAGGTGTATTATCAATCGGGTACTATCGATCAGAAATTGAGTTATAAGTACGATAATAATGAAAATAAGGTTGAATATAGTAATTATAAAGGCGACGAAAATAAATTACTTTACAGGCAAAATATTACTTACGATAATTCCAATAAAAAAATTCGCGAGGAGCGATACAATGGAACTGATTACCAGATTATAAAATATAATTATGATGCAAAAGACCGTTTATCCAGCATTACTCGTTCTGATATTTATGGAAGTATAGAGCATCAGAGGGATTTTAATTATAAAGGTGACATTTGTACCATTAATATTATTGATAAGGGAAAAGAAATTGGCAAAATCATTAATAAATACGATGACCAGGGCAATATTATTGAAACTACAGAATATGATTTAAATGGAAAAGTAAAAGAAAAATACTATTATATTTTTAATGGGAAATTATTGCTTGAGAAAATTAAATATGTGCTTGGGAACTTTATGTATAAAGAATTTTACAGTTACGATAGTAAAGGAAATTTGGTTGAGATTAAAAAAGAACAGCCTAAAGGGAATATTTTTGTTAGTAACATTTATAAATATGATGATGAGGGTAATTTAATCGAAGAAGAATGGTACGACGATAATCCTAACGAAAATTCCAAAAAAACATATTTTTATAATGATAAAGGAATCCTTGAAAAAGTAGAAGTTTATTATGCCCTTTATCGTTACCGTATTCAGTATCGCTATGATTATACTTTCTATTAATCATAACAGAAGATTTAAAAATGAAGCCGGTATAATATTTTCCGGCTTTTTTGTTTTTATTTATTTACTTAATCATATTTGTTCAGATCCACATTTTTATCTCTTTTTCCAGGCAATACTTCAATTAATTCTACTTCGAAAATGGTTGATGTATATGGAGGAATTATCCCGGTAGATGATCCAGTTTGTCCAAAACCAATATTCGACGGTAAGATAAACAGAGCCCTTTCGCCTTCTATCATACGTCCGATGGCTTCTTCCATACCTGGAATAACCTGCCATTTTCGTCCATAAACAAATTGAAAAGGAGAATTACGACGTTTCGTGGAATCGAAAAATTTTCCGTTTAGAAATTTTCCTTCATAGTGAACAGTAATTGTATCGCCAACTCTAACACTATCGCCGCTTCCTTTTACCAGTGTTATATGATATAATCCCGATTCAGTGGGTTTTTTGTCAATTTTTTCCTGGTCAATAAACTGGCGTAAAATTACTTTCTCATACTCTCCAAAATCTTCTATCCAGTGTAAAAAGGCTTCTTTTTCACGATAATAATCTTCTTCAGTCTGGACTTCAACCACATCAATTTCTACTTTCATAGGGTCTTCTTTATTTAAAAATTCCGGCAAGGATGTTTCAAGGGTTTTCGTAAAAAAATCGTTAGCAGAAATAATAAACTCCGCTTTTTCTTCTTCGGCAAGCATTAAAAAACATTCGTCAATAGCTCCCTGAAATGTGGGTTCGGTAACCTGAATTCTTCTCCTGCCCTCAAAAAATAATGAATCATCAATAGTTTTATAGGCTATATCAACAGTTAAATAATCACCCGGTTTAGCTTTTTCTGAACTGTCACCAAATTTTAACAATTTATAATATATACCCGATTTTGATTTTGAATAGCCTGGATATTTTGAAAAATAATCGCAGGAAACTATCCCAGAAGCTAATAATAAAAAGAAAAGGATTCGTTTTGTCATAATTGTATTATTTATCGATATTCGATTTTTTCTTTACATCCACTATTTCAAGATCATAGATAATGGTTGCCCTTGCAGGGATTTTGTTATTATCGCCAATTAGCCCATGAGCTAAGTGTGGGGGCATTATAAATCTTGCTTTACTGCCTTTTTTCAGCATCAATACGCCTTGTTCAAGACCGGCTTCTACACCTCCTTTGCCAACGATAAAACTTTTTGATCCTAAACTGTCAGACGAATAACATAATGTTCCGTCTATTAGCCACACACTGTAATTAAGTTTAATATAATCATCTTCTTCTATTTTTTCACCACTTCCATCTTTATATATCATATACCAAAGCCCTGCTTCGGTCATATTCATATCCCAACCACGGCGCTCAATATAATTTTTAATTACTTCAATATCTTTTTCAAGCAACATCTGGTTAATTTTTTCCAGCGATTCTTTCGAATAATTTTGCTTCTGATCGTCTTGATCAATATCCTTTTTTTTGTTATTACAAGAAAAGAAAATTAAACTGAATATCAAAATTAAGATACTAACTAGTAAACGATTATAAACCATTTTTTAACTCCTTTTTATATTGTGGCAAAAGTTCACGGAATGTTTGTAAAACTTTTTCCAATGATTCGTTGGAGTTACCTCCTGAAGCATTTTTATGCCCACCTCCGTTAAAATGATTTTCGGCAAATTTGTTGGTGGCAAAATTTCCTTTGGATCGAAACGATATTTTTATTTGTTTATCGTTTTCTACAAATATTGCCGAAAAACGTATTCCTTTGATTGATAATGGATAATTGACAAACCCTTCGGAATCGCCCGGAGCAAAATTAAAAGCTTTTAGTTCTTCTTTGTTAATGCTTATGAATGCCGTGTGATATTCGGGAAATACTTCCATTTTTTTATACAAACAATAGCCTAATAAGCGCATCCTGTCGGCAGAATAATTATCATATACATTCCAGTATATTTGATCTTTATTAATACCCCAACCAATTAATTTTGAAACAACATAATAGGTATAGGGTTGTGATGAATTGTAATTAAAAGATCCGGTATCAGTCATAATACCTGTGTATAGGCACTCTGCAATGGTTTTATCAACCAAGTTTTCATCTCCTAACGATTCTATTACATGATAAACCAACTCGGCTGTTGAGCTGTATATTACATCTGAAATTATTAAATCGGCAAAATTTCCTGGCTCTGGATGATGATCGATCAACACTTTTTTAGCTTTGGCATTTAAGAAATATTTTTCAAGGTCATTTACCCGGTCGGCATCGTTAAAATCGAGTGCAAAAATTGCATCTGCTTTGGCAATTGCATTAAGTACTGTGCCCGTTTGCCTTTTATAAACCAACACCTTATCGTTACCTGGCAACCAATGTAAAAACTCAGGATAATCATTAGGCGATACTAAAACTGGTTTTTTCCCTTTTTTAATAAGATAGTGGTAAAATGCTAAAGCAGAGCCTATTGCATCGCCATCAGGATTGTAATGAATCAGGATTAATGGATGTTGCGTTTCTTTAATGATATTTTGTAGAGGTATTATGATATCTTCTGAAATAAGCTTCACTACTCATTTATTTTTATTATTATTAAATACCAAAGATAAAATAATCTCATCAGAATTTAAGTTAATCTTAAAATATTTTATATCTTCGATTTCCAAAAAAATAAAATAAAGAATATGGCTTTAAATTATACTTTTGCAATGATCAAACCTTCGGCATGCCGAAAGAATCATGTTGGCCCTATATTAGCAATGATTAATCAGGCAGGGTTTCGTATTTCTGCTATCCGGTCTACTAAACTAACCCTTGAAGAGGCTCAACGGTTTTATGAAGTTCACCGTGGTAAAGATTTTTACGATAGTTTATGCGAATTTATGAGCTCAGGTCCAATTATTGTACTTCTACTTCAAAAGGAAAATGCAGTAAAAGATTTTCGAAAACTTATTGGAAATACAAATCCTAAAATGGCAGAGGAGGGGACCATACGGAAAATGTTTGCCGAATCGTTACAAAAAAATGCAGTGCATGGCGCCGATTCTGACGAAAATGCCAAAAAAGAAGCCGACTTCTTTTTTAATCAACGAGAACGGTATTAATTAAACCTAAAATGATGGAAAATAAATTTGACGAAATTCATTCAAAGAATGAAAGTAAAAATCCTGATAACTACCGGGGTATATTCTATTTTAATCGAAAGGATAAGAGAGTGTTTGTTCCTAAATGGCAGAATTACAGGGGGTTTACGGTTAATTTTGGAAATCCGTTAGCTTACCTTTTAATCATTGCTGTAATTGGGTTAATTGTTTTATTTTCTGTAGTTTAAAAAAACATGCTTCTGTTCGTTCGTAGATTTTTAAATCATGACTTAGTTTTTTATATCCGGGAGATATATAAAGAAATCAAACACTTAGATATTTTTCAGTAAAGGACAGGAGAATATTGTGCAGTTATTTAGCATTATAAAGAGTAATTGCTTATTTCAAAATAATTTCGTCAATAATTGATTCGCCAGCCTGCTCATTTAATGCATCTTTTAATCCATCGCGTATCATAAACAATTCGTTTCGAATAACCGATGAGTTTAGTTTTACAAATAATTTACGGTTTTTAATATAAACATCTTTGGTTGACCGCGCAATCGTTTTGCCTACCAACTCGTACCACGAACGGATTAGTCGTACTTCTTTCAGTTTATCATCTATTTTTAAAGCTTTCAGATATTCCTGAATCACTTCGTCAAGTTTTTGTGTATTCTTCTTTCTCATCTTTTCTAAACCTTCTTTATTTTTATTTCTCCGTTTTGCTCTATCACAAATAAATGATGTTGAATATTTATTTCATCCAGAATATCTTCCAAACGATCGCGGCTGGTATCGGTAATAAAAATCTGTCCAAAATGGTTTTCTGCAACCAGTTCAATAATTTGCCTTACTCGCTGTTTATCAAATTTATCGAAAATATCATCGAGTAATAAAATAGGTTTAAAACCACTTATTTGTTTTATGAAATCGAATTGTGCAAGTTTGAGCGAAACCAGGTAAGTCTTTTGTTGTCCCTGCGATCCGGCTTTTTTTATCGGGTATCTTTCCAGGGTCAAAACCAGGTCATCTTTATGTATACCCACCGTAGTATACTGAAGAATTCTGTCTTTATCCACAGCATCTTTTAATAATTGTCGAAATTCGCCTTCGTGTAGTTGTGAGTCGTAAATGAGTTGAACTTGTTCTTTATTTCCTGAAATACGTGTATAGTAATTTTGAAATATAGGTATAAGTTCTTCAACAAATTTTACACGAACTGAATATATTTTTTCTCCCAGCGTAATGAGCTGCTCATCCCAAATATCAATCGATTCTTTATCGAATGTCCGGTTTTGGTAAAAATCTTTCAATAATTTGTTGCGCTGTGCCAGCGCACGGTTATATCTTATTAGATGATCCAGGTACTCTTTGTCGTACTGAGCAATAACGCTATCCATAAATTTTCGACGCTCTTCACTTCCTTCAAGAATTAAACTGTTATCTGTTGGCGAAATCATAACAATGGGCAAAAGGCCAATATGGTCTGATAATTTAGTATATTCTTTTTTATTACGTTTAAATTGTTTTTTACGATTACGTTTCAACCCGCAATAGATATGTTCATTTTTTTCCTGCCGCAGGTAGTTGCCTTGTATCACAAAAAAATCCTGATCGTATTGTATATTTTGGCTATCTACCGGATTCAAATAGCTTTTACACATCGATAAATAATAAATTGCATCCAGTAAATTGGTTTTTCCTACACCATTTTGCCCGATAAAACAATTTATTTTGGGAGAAAATTCCAATTCAATCTGGCTGTAATTTTTAAAATTTATTAATGATAATTCCTGTAAATACATCTTCAAAATTTTATACAAAGATTCGGATTTATCAGTTAATTAAAAAGTAAACGAACCATTAAATATCAATTTTTATAAACAAAATATTTTATAAATACGCCAAAAGAATTACATTTGCGGTTCAGTTGTTTACGCAAATAAAATTAATATTAATAAAATGAGTAAAAAGAAGATATCACAGCAAGATCAGTTTGAATCAGTAGAAAATGCGTTAAGCAGAACAGAGCATTATATAGAGCAAAATCAAAAAAGCTTAACCATCATTGTTTTAGCAATTATAGTAATTGTTGGTGGATATTTAGGTTATCAAAGATTTGTAGTATCGCCTAAAGAGAAAGAGGCTCAATCGCAGATGTGGATGGCAGAACAATATTTTGCCCGCGATTCGTTTAACCTGGCTTTACATGGTGATGGAAATTACCTTGGGTTCTTAGATATTGCCGATGAATACAGTATTACAAATTCAGGGAACCTGGCCAATTATTACATTGGCATTAGTTATTTACATTTAGGTCAGTACGAACAAGCTATTGAATATTTAAAAAAGTTTGAATCGAAAGATAAAATGGTAGCCCCTATAGCCTACGGTGCTATTGGCGATGCATACATGGAACTTGGCAATGCTGGTGAGGCATTAAAATTTTATGAAAAAGCAGCCAATGAGTCTGAAAATGAATTTACTGCTCCAATTTACCTAATGAAAGTAGGTTTTGTTCACGAATATAATGAAGATTATAAAAAGGCTTTAGAAGTTTACAATACCATTAAAAAAGATTTTCCCGAATCAGCCGAAGGAAAGCAGATTGATAAATATATTGCTCGGGTAGAGACTTTAATCAATAACTAAAAAATTTGATTTTTTTATTTTTGAAAAATAATACTTATAACTTATAAATTATGGCAACAAATCTTAAAAATCTTTCCGATTACGATATAAAGTCTGTTCCGTCGGCTAAAGATATGAAGTTTGGAATTGTAACCTCAGAATGGAATAGTGAAATTACCAATGCTTTATTAAAAGGAGCTTACGAAACACTTTTAAAGCACGGAGCCAAAGAAGAAAATATTTTAAGAAAATATGTACCTGGTAGCGTGGAATTAACACTTGGCGCACAATTTATGGCCGAATATGCCGATTTGGATGCTATTATTTGCCTGGGATGTGTTATACAAGGTGAAACCAAACATTTTGATTTTGTTTGCCAGAGTGTTACGCATGGTATAACCGAGCTGAATATGAATTACAATATTCCATTTATTTTTGGTGTGCTTACTACTGATAATCAGCAACAGGCTCAGGACAGGGCAGGAGGGAAGCATGGAAACAAAGGTACCGAGGCTGCTATTACCGCAATTAAAATGGCACAATTACAGAAAGAAATGGAAACATTGGAAGATTAAATTAAAGGTGCTTTAAAAAGCTCATTTTCAAAAACATCAGTATTCATAGTATTTGTAGAGATATTTTTTATTAAATTTTTTGATTTTAAAAGTTTGTTATTACAATTAATTTAATACTTTTGCATTCGCAATTTAATAAAAGTGTTCTTAACAATGCATGCCGATGTAGCTCAGTTGGTCAGAGCAGCTGATTTGTAATCAGCAGGTCGGGGGTTCGAATCCGTCCATCGGCTCATCGAAAATTATTTTGGGGAGATACCAAAGTGGCCAACTGGGGCAGACTGTAAATCTGCTGTCGTATGACTTCGGAGGTTCGAATCCTTCTCTCCCCACTTTGTTCTTGAAGCTTTTGTGTAATAAAACAAACTAAGCGAGGTAGAAAGTGCTTGTATTCCTTCGCTGAAGCTTCGGTGTACAAGCGGGAGTAGCTCAGTTGGTAGAGCATTAGCCTTCCAAGCTAAGGGTCGCGGATTCGAGTTCCGTCTCCCGCTCAAAATTAAAAGATTGGCCCAAAAACCAATCTTTTTTTGAATTATGAAACCTTCATGCTAAGGATAAAAAATTACTTGTTAGAAAGCTATTGCATGAAGGTTCGCCGGAGGGATTTGTGGGAAGCTTAAGCGGGAGACACCGGCAACAAAAAAGATTTTTGAAATTTAAAGTTGTAAATCGCAGAAAAAACAATTATTTAAACAAAATATATTCTCGTGAAATACTACGTCTACATATTATTTTCGTTGACAATTCAAAGATTTTATATTGGCCAGG
>JBKHIH010000038.1:0-32895 GCA_046538755.1 Thiohalospira sp. | reverse complement strand
TTATAGTCTATATTTTAGAAGATTTTACCAACTATTTTTCAGTATTATGCCAAAATTGATAAACTGCATTAAAAAAGGCCTGCAATACACAGGCCTTAAATAATATTAAATTGTTAATTGAATGCTTATTCTTCCGAATAGTTTTTTTCGTTTATTAGAACTCCTTCTTCATTGTACATTTTCCATGTCCCTGTTTTTTCTCCATGGGTATATTGCATTTCATAGCGTAATGTCCCATTTTCGTCCCAGATAAACCATTTACCATGCTTTTTACCATCAACATAATTAGCTTCGGCTAATTTTAAACTATTTTCATTCCAGGTTATCCAGGTACCATGGATTATTCCTTCTTTGTATGATCGTTGTTCGTTTTTTACTCCGTTCTCAAAATAGATATTTGTGTATCCATCTTGCAAACCCTCTTTTAAATTCATTTCAACCCGCAAGTTTCCGCTTTCATAGTATTCTTTATAAACACCTGTAAAAAGATTATTATTATCATCAAAATATTTACCATCCTTTTTTATTATATCCTGAGAATAAGAAGATGATATGATATAAAAAAATAATATAAAAACAATAGTTAATTTACTCATTTTAAAAATATTTTATAAACCGCTAACTATTTATATACGGGAAAAAAAATAAAAAGTTTTGCAAACCTTTGTTTTAAGAACCATTCAATTCACAAAAATAAAAAAGCCTTGAAAATACAAAGCTTTTTTATTTAGTGTTTAAAATATTTTATTGATTGGAATAGTTCATTTCATTCATTAACTCCCCATCTTCGTCATAAATTTTCCAAATTCCAAATTTCTCGCCATTTTTATATTCCATCTCATAACGCAAGGTTCCGTTTTCATCCCAGATATACCATTTTCCATGCTTTTTGCCAAAATTATAATTGGCTTCAGCTAATTTAATTTCCATTTCACTCCAGGTTATCCAGGTACCATGCATTTTGCCTTCTTTATATGAGCGTTGTTCCTTTTTTAATCCATTAATAAAATAAATATTAGTATATCCATCTTTTATCCCGTTTTTTAAATTCATTTCTACCCTAATATTCCCATTATCGAAATATTCATAATAAATTCCTGAGTATGGCTCGTTATTTTCATTTAAATAAATTCCATCTTTGTTTTTTTCTATTTGAGCTATGGTGTTACTAATAAAAAGTAAGCTTAAAATTGTTAATGTTATTATTTTTTTCATTTCTTTTTTATGTTTATCGATTCAATTTTTAAAAGTAAGGTTGCCAGGTACAGCAACCTTACTACACTAATCACTCATTAAAATAATCAGTGACGAATCGTGGTGTTAGGTAATTGTTTTCTTAATTGATCAATATATTGTTGATTAAATTTATTACTTGTTAAATCGAGTTTTTTTAGCTTTTTTAATTTCATTATTTCATCTGGCAAATGATTTAACTGATTATTAGAAAGGTCCAAAATTTCAAGATTTTCGAGTTTTCCAATATCCTTTGATAGATTTTCAATTTTATTTTGAGAAAGAACCAAAATTTTTAAATTCTTAAGTTGAAAAATCGGATCAATATTGGTTAAACCTATCCGCCTTAAGGCTAATTCTTCGAGTTTATCAAGATTTTCAAAATCCCCGCTCAGCTTTTTTAAAGGATTATCCGATAAATTCAACCGTTTTAAGTTCTTTAATGTAAAAACTACGCCAGGTATTTTTTCAAATTTATTATTTGAGATATAAAGAGATTGAATATTTTGTAACTTTCCTATTTGTTTTGGAAGATTTGACAAATTATTCATTGATAATTCCAAAGTATTTAAATTTATTAATTCATCAATTTCCTCAGGAATTTCCTCTAAATCTTTATTAATTAATAACAATTTATATACACTATCTTTTTCTTGAAGTGCTTCGGGGAATGACCGATATCTTTTAGCTTTAACCAATTCATTATAAGTTAACAGATTCTCTTTAACCGGTTCCTTATTTTGATTGCAAGAGAAAAACAAAATCCCTAATATTAAAAATAGATAATATTTCATAACTATATTTTTTTATTTAATTAAGTATTTTATTTCGAAAGAAAAAGTTCTACCCATGCTATATCTTATAAAAGATTCATCGCCTGATTCAAAATGGTGAACAGCATTATAATCAGAATCAAGAATATTATCAACACTCATTCCAATATTAATATTTTCTCCAAAATCTCTATCAATATTAAAATTAAGATCAGGCTGAGACTGTTCATAAATATATGGTGTAGCTCCTTTAGTAATTAAAATAAGCTTTTCTCCTGAAATATTAAACCCAATATTAGCATTTAGCTTATGTTTTTCGTTAGAGTAACTTAAAAAAGCATTTACTATATATGGTGCTTGTCCCATCATTGGGCGTGTGCTTTCTTTATCCGGGTCAACCAAACGAATTGCAGTTAATTCTTCTTCAGGGATTTCAACAATTGATTTAATATAAGAAAAATTACCTCCTATATTAAAATCCTTTAATAAAGGAATAAAATTGAGTTTTTTAACGATTTCTAATTCAGCTCCATATAAATATGCCTGATCAGAGTTAAAAAATAAAGCTTCGATATTATTCGCTGTTGGGTCCAATTTACTTTCAATCGGTTTTTCGAAGAATTTATAAAATCCACTTAATGCTATCTTTTCGCCACGATTATAGAAATATTCATACCTTAAATCAAGATTTGTAATTAACGATCTTTCTAAATCGTTATTTCCGTAGGTATAAATACTTGTTTGTAAGTCGTAATAATTGGTTCCAATTTCCTTAAATTGCGGCCTTGCTAGTGTTCTGGACAGACCCATTCTAAGGTTCATTTCATCGTTTAATGAATAAGTAAGATTAAGTGAAGGCAAAACATCAATTTCTCTGATATCTCCTGAATCATAGAATGAAGTATTTTTGCCTATCTTATTTTCAGTAAACATATCAGATTTTTCAATTCTTGCTCCGGTTACTACTCTTAATTTTTTTAACAGATAAAAATCTGCCATAATATAGCCTGCGATAACACGTTGGTCTGCATAGTAGCTATTGATTAAATCATTATTATGGTCTACTTCATAGCTATATCCTGATGGGTTAGAGGTTGAAATAATATAATTTTGCAAATAATAATCAGCTCCCATTGGAGGTATATTTCTATTAACTGCTCTTAAATCAAACTTTACTTCATCTAAATTTCTCTCTTTATATATATAGTTGCCTCCAAATTTAATTTTAACTGTTTTTTCAGAAACCTGAAATGGAATTTCGATATCTAATTTATTAAAAAAATTAAATTCATCCATTTCTCTGTAGTACCTGGTAGGTACATCATTAGTTTTTATATAATACTGATTGGTTGACTCTTCAATCAAATTTTCAAAAAACCTCATATCAGGCTCATCCTGTGTCATTCCGGTATATGAACTTAACCATTCAATAGTTGCTTTATTAAAATTTGGGAGTACATGTTTACCATGTAATTGATAAGAATTAAGAGACCTTTCCAAATATGCAAGTGTTCTGTCTTGAGTAAATACATCAGGCCCTTCATAATTAAAAGTACCTTCTCTATATCTTGATGTTTGAATACCACTTTGATTTTTTAATAAACGCAATCCAACTTTGTTGTTATTTGACAATTTATAATTTAAATTTAATAACCCAGAAATCATAACTTTTTCAGAACCTTTAACATCTCCTGTGCTTTTAAGCGGGTCAGGGATGATCGATTCTTGCATTGAATTATAAATCCCATCATCGAAATAATCAAAATCTCTAGAATAGCTTAAAGCAAAATTATACCCTATAGCCTTCCCAAAAAGATTAGCCTGATTACCTAATGAAAGTTTATGACTATGGTCAAGAAATGATTTTTCTTTTATCGGTTCCATTTCTTTAGAAAAAGAATCGGATATTTTATTCATTTCATCCACAGAGAACCCTGAAGCAAGGTTTATGCCCCCAAGGTCGTTAACTACCATATAATCTAAAGCTTCCTGTGCAATATTTGGTATTGACCTTTTTCCGTTATCAAACCCCATAATATCGGTATTGCTCCCATTATATGATAAGAAATCATTATTTAGATTAGTTTGTGGATTATATCCAAAAGAAGTTGAAAATTGAAAAGAGAATTTTTCAGGAAAATCTTTTGTTACAATATCAACATGTCCTCCTGTAGATTCACCTGGCATATCAGGTGAAAAAGTTTTATTAATTAATATATTTTCGATAATATTACTAGGAAAAATATCCATCTGTACGGTATTTTTCTCTGGATCAAGCCCTGGAATTTCTGCACCATTAAGCGTAGTTTTTGTGTACCTTTCGCTTAGGCCTCTTACATAAACATATTTTCCGTCTTGAACCGATACTCCAGTTACTCTTTTTAATGCCTGTGCAGCGTTACCATCTCCAAGTTTTGATATTTGTTCAAAAGAAATTCCATCAATAACTTTAGGAGCTTTCTTTTGTAATACCTGCAATGCACTTTCTGTTGTTTGTCTTGATCTGGCAGTGACTACAACTTCAGCAATATCTAATGTAGCTTCTCCTAGGGATGCATTTAATATTGTTACTTCTCCAGATACAATTTCAATATCTTCAAATATTTTTGTATCATAAGAAATATAAGAAATTTTAATATTATGTTTCCCTTCAGGTAAGTGTAAACTGTAATTTCCATCAAAGTCAGTTGATGTTCCTATGGTAGTACCACTTTTAAATACATTTACACCAATTAATGTTTCACCAGTTGATTCGTCAATTATTTTACCTCTTAATGTACCTGTCTTTTGAGCAATTAACTGTAAGTTAACTACAAAAAGTATTATTATAAAAGTAATTAGCTTTTTATTCATTTTATTATCATTTTACAAATTTAATTTAAAACAAATAAGCTGATAGAAAAACTACCAGCTTATTTTTATAATAAAATTTCTATTTAGAATCCAACATTAACAAAAATGTTATTTTTTAGAACAAGGTTACCATCTAATAGCTGGTCGTAGCTGCTATTCTTATCATCACGATATTCTACAGTAATACCTGTTGAAGTATTTGCAAATATTGAATTAGCATAAACACCACCGGCATTATCTCTAAACATAATCGTTTTACCACCATTACCAATATAGGTTGCATTATAAATTGTAGGTAATGCATAAGGTGTAGCTTCTTCATCACTTCCTGTTCCACCATCATGCTCTCCTAATCTGTCGCCAGTTTCGTCAGATTGAATAGCAACCCAGAATTGTCCTTTTCCACTGAAACCTTCGTCATAATCATATGAATCATCGCCACAATAAGCTACAACGCAATGTTTCAGGTTAGGATTACCGCCAAAGAATTCAACACCGTCGTCTACATTTGAAATAACAGCAACATATTCTAATGTTGAACCTGAACCAACACCACCTAATGTAAATCCGTTAATTTCATTTCCAGCACCAATATCAGTACCACCATGTCGTATTGTTACATATTTAACTACACCGGAATTATGATCAGCATCATCACCACCATAAAATGCATCTTCTTCTTCAGGCACTCCTTCAATTCGTTTTTCAATTGAGTTATTAGTAGGAGCCTCGCCTAATAAAATTAAGCCTCCCCATAATCCTCTTACACCAGTAGAATATCCTGATCCGTCGTATTCATCACCATAACCAGTAAATACAATAGGTTCAGAAGCAGTTCCTTCAGCATCTATTTTTCCATCTTTTCTAACAATAAGAGCACTTGCATTTTCCCCTTGTCCAGATTTTCCCTGGATCATAGTTCCTGGTTCAATCGTTAAAGTTGCCGATGAGGTTACAGAAATAAAACCATCTAAAACATAAATATTGTCTTTTGTCCATGTAACATCAGAAGTGATATCATCAGTAATCACAACTTCATTTGTTGCAGTGCTTGTTCCGTCAAAACCAAAAGCTAGATTCCAACCCTCAGCCCAATTATTTCCTCCTGGTTCAAATGCTCCCTGATAAGTAACATCATCAAACCAGCCATCCGAAGGTGCTACTCCGTCACTTGCTTCTCCTGCTGCTGGAACAATATTTTCTGCATCAATTTCTAATTCAGAAGTTGCAATATTGTTGTTATCATTAAAATGGTCTAATAAAACACTTTCATAATCAGATGGAAGAGTTCCATTTTCTGCATATGAAGTTAAAGCAACTTCTTCGGGAATAATAGCACCAGCAAATTCATTAAAATTCACATTTACTGAACCAGCATCTATTGCATTTCCATCAGCATCGTAGCTACTTCCTTCTTCAACTGAAATGGTTAATAATTCAGAACCATCACTGTCTGTATCCGACATTGTAAGGTTTATTATAGCAGAATTATTACCTGCAGTATGGCTTACAGTAAAAGATTCTAAAGTTAATGAACCACCGGAAACCGAAACATCAATACTCTCTTCATCTAAATCACCAGTGGCATCATCCATTTTATAAACTCCTTCAGAAAAATAAACTGTAGCTTCTGTATTATCGTTATTTATTGATACAGAAACCAATGAAGGATTTTGCTTATCTACTTCATTTGGATCATCATCGTCGTCACAAGAAGTGAATCCGATGGTTAGTGCTGCTAATAAAGCGGCTGTTACTTTTAAATAATGTTTTTTCATTTTGTTTTTAATTTTAGTTTTGGTTTATTAAAAGTTATTTTTCAAATTTCAATTTTAACTTCACTGCAAAGTAATATTAGACAATGTTAAATGATATTATCTGTTTTTTATCCTTGTATTAAATTTTAGTTCTATTATTTTTTTTGTTAACTTTAACTTAAACTTGATTTAAAATTTTGTTGCCATTGAGTAAAAAAGATTATTGTATTTTAGCATATTGTATTTTACTTAAAACCAAATAAATAATGGATAATAAAAATTTTAAAATCTTGCTGGTAGATGATGAATCTGATATCCTTGAATTTTTAAGCTATAATATTAATAAAGAAGGATTTGAAGTTCATACAGCAAGTAATGGTAAAGAAGCCATTGATATTGCAAAAAAAATAACACCTCATTTAATTTTACTTGACGTGATGATGCCAGAAATGGATGGGATTGAAACTTGTGAAATCATGCGTCAGGATAAAAAATTACAAAATACAATTATTGCCTTTTTAACAGCTCGTGGCGAAGATTACTCTCAAATTGCGGGTTTTGAAGCTGGTGGTGATGATTATATCGCCAAACCAGTGAAACCAAAAGTATTAATTAGCCGGATAAAAGCTTTATTAAAAAGGTTTAAACCAACTACAGATCAAAAATCAAGTGATGATTTAATTATTAAACAATCGAATCTGGTTATTGATAGAGAAAAATATATAGTGATTAAGGATGGAAACGAATTGGTTCTTCCTAAAAAAGAATTTGAATTATTGGTACTTTTAATATCAAAACCAGACAGAGTTTTTACTCGCGACGAAATTTTCAGTACAATATGGGGAGATAATATAATTGTAGGCGACAGAACCATTGACGTTCATATTAGGAAATTAAGAGAAAAAATCGGCGAAGAACATATCAAAACGATCAAAGGAGTTGGTTATAAATTTGTTGATTAACACTCAAACTCAAAAAATATTTATACAAAAAAGGCTCGACATTAAAAATCGAGCCTTTAATTTATTCTTGTGTTTTTACTATTTCTTATGGTTATTTATTTGAAATTCAACAAAATCACGTTGTGCTTTTACAAGGTTTATCGATTGCAACAGGAAGTTTTTTAATTCATTTAAAATTCCAAGATACAAGATACTAATTCTTGTTCCAGATTCCTGATTCTTAATACGCTTAATTTGCTTCTTTCGTGATGCTTTAATTATATTTAAAACATCCTGTTGCTTTTCAATCAAATCAGGAATATTTTCAAAGGTATTATTCTCAATAGTATGAATAATTAAATCAAATAATTCAGTAGTACCATCTCTTAATTCATTTAACTCATCAACCTGAGCCTTTATTAAACCTTTATGATGATTATCGATATGATCGTAACTTGGATTAGAAATAAAGGTAAGTGCATGAGCCATTTCTCTTAAATAATCAATAACTTGAACATAATAGTGTCCTGTTTCCGCCTCTTCTTCATAGAGTTTTTCAAGTGTAAAATGAACTGTTTGTTTTAAATATCTGGCTTCTTCGTTAAGTTTATCAACTTCTTTACACAACTTTTTAAGTAGTTTGCGGTCTTCTTTCGTTAAACCAATAATTGCCAGATTTAGCACTTTTATAACTGCCTTAAGCATATTTCGTACTTCAAGTGTACATTTTGTTCTAATATTTTCGGCATGCAATTCTTCATCGGCAAGTGTCCTAATTTTTTCTTTTTCTGATTCTTTTTTCTTAAACAAAATATGTGTTCTGATAAGTATAAATAGGGCTAATGCTATAAATATACCAATGGCAATTCCTCCTCCATAACTTATAAGAATTGCAATTATAAAGGCAGCGGTAAATGCAGTAAATGCAGTAATAAACCATCCACCAATTACTGTAATTACACCGGTAATTCTATAAACAGCACTTTCTCTGCCCCATGCTTTATCGGCTAAGGAAGTTCCCATGGCAACCATAAAAGTAACATAAGTAGTTGATAATGGAAGCTTTAATGATGTGGCAAATGCAATTAATACACTGGCCACGGTTAAATTTACAGATGCCCTTACCATATCGAACGATGGTGGGTCTTTTTCATTTTTAATTACATTTTGATATTCTCTGGTATCAAATCTTCTTTCCAGAAATTTTTTGGCCTTATAAGGAAGTATCTTTTCAAATGCATTGCTCGTATCAAGAGCTGCTTTAACAAGGGTTCGTGAAAGCATACTGGAACCAAACCGCTCACTTCCAGAACCCTGTCTACCTAAATTAACTTCAGTTTCTGTAACCCTTCTGGCTTTTTTCGAAAGCCAAAGTGTAATTACCATAACCATACCTGCAATTAATAAAAGGAAAGTATTGGCTTTGGCTTTACCTGTTAATGCAACCATTAACAATCCATCAGGATCAGAAGCCGGATCGGCAATAAAAACCTGAAAAGCTTTTAAACCGGCAAGCGGAACACCAATAAAGTTAACAAGGTCGTTACCCGCAAATGCCATAGCAAGTGCAAATGTTCCAACAAGCACAACCATTTTTAAAATATCCAGTTTTACAATCCAATAAAGAATTTGTAATATAATAGTCCAGCCAATAAAACTATAAATTATTATTAGTGTTGAATTATTTTTTATCCATTCTGCAGTGGTGTCCGTTAAAAATGATGTGCCTTTTGCACCCTTAATCAAAATAAAATAGGTAATGGCGGTAATTGCAATTCCGCCCCAAATTGCACCAAAATATTTAAACGTCCGTTTGTAATTGAAAGAAAATATCAGTCGTGTAATATACATTACGACTGAACCTACAGAAAAGGCAACAACAACAGAAAGAAGTATCCCAGCAATAATAGCAAGTGCTTTTGCTGAATTTATATAATTACTCATTTCTGCTAAACTAATTCCTAAACGGTTTATTTTTACCAAAGATACTGCAACAGCTGACCCTAAAAGTTCAAATACTATAGATACTGTAGTTGATGTAGGTAATGCCAAAGTATTAAATATGTCAAGCAGTAATACATCGGTAAGCATTACAGCAAGAAATATGACCATGATCTCTGAAAAATAAAACTGGTCGGGATGAAATATTCCTTTTCGTGCAACCTCCATCATTCCGCTCGAAAAAAGAGTCCCAACTAAAATCCCAACACTAGATATAATCATAATAACATAGAGCGGAGCAACTTTTGAGCCAATTGCTGAATTTAAAAAGTTTACCGCATCATTACTTACCCCAACTATTAAATCTGAAATAGCTAATGCAAAAAGAATGACTACAATTATAAGGTAAAAATTTTCCATTTTTTTAGTTTTTTTATTTTTGGCGTAAAAGTAGATATACCATGTTGATGTTAAAACTTAAAATTGTTTAAATTTTTGTTAACTCAATGTTAAATTAATGTTAAATTACAATTGGTGCAAGGTAAATTTAAAATTTTAATTGAAAAAATTATTTTAATACAATTTATTCGTAAATATTATCCTTCCCTTTATTTATGAATAGTTTAGTTTAGTTTAGTTTAGTTTAGCCCTGAGTGTAGAAAGTCATAGTTTCAATTAATTTAAATTTTTGATTTTTCTTACGTCAGCAGTATTATTCATAAAATTAATAAATAATAAAGGTTAATTTTTTAATTAGTTTTTTGCGTTTATTTTTTTTGTTTTTACTTAATTACATTATTTTTATATACTAAACTCAATGCAAAAAGAAATAAACATATCTTTTTATATAATATTTTTTTATGAGTAAATACGATATCATTATAAATTTTAAAGGATCAATTACTTTAGATCTAATCGATGATATCTTACATGAATTAAAAATTTATCTTCACGGACATATTGAAGATAAATTAATTCGCAAACGGGTTTATTCTCTTGCTGTTGAGTGTCTCGATAACATTTTAAAACATTCTGATTTATCTGACAAAAACCATGTTTTGGTCGAAGAGTATCCTCCAAGGTTTATTGTAGAATTTATCAATGATACTTTCCTAATACATACCGGAAATATTATATTAAACACCAATATCGATAATGTAATTCAAAAACTAACCAAGCTAAATAAACTACAGGACAGTGAAGTTAATCAACTATATAAAGACTCTTTATCAAATGCTGAAATTTCAGAAAAAGGAGGAGCCGGATTAGGTTTAATCGTAATGGCTAAAACTACACGACAAAAAATAAAATTTGATTTTGAAAAAATAAACCACAAGTTTTCTTATTTTGCAATGCAATTAAACTTAAAACTAAATTATTAACTATGAAAACCTTAAATATTGAAGCCACTGATAAATCTCCAAAGATTATTTTTGACCCTTCAAAAAAAATATTTGAAATGGCTGGAAACTCACGTCCAGAAAATGTACGTGACTTTTATTATCCCATCATTGAAACTTTACGCAATTACTTTGATTCAGTAGCAGATGATCAACAGTATATTAAAGAATCAGAAGAAAAACCTTTTAAGTTTAATTTTAAGCTCGATTATTTTAACTCCTCTTCGGCAAAATTTATTTCAGATATTTTGGTTATTGTAAAAGATTTTAACGAAAATGGAATTCGATTTAAAATATACTGGTATTTTGAAGATGGCGATGATGACATGAAAGAGGTAGGAGAAGATTTTTCTGATATGATTTCATTTCCTTTTAATTATATTATGGTACAGCGATAAAAAAATTTCAATGTTTTATAAAGATAAAGTAGTTTGGATCACAGGGGCCTCTTCAGGAATTGGGGAGGCCCTAGCATATGAATTAGCTCGCCAGCACTCAATCACAATTTTATCATCTAATCAACCTGATGAGTTGGAAAGAGTTAAAAACAATTACGACAAAATTGGTGGAAAAAGTTATATTCAATTTTTGGATATTACAGAAATTGAAAAAATGGATTCCATAACAAAATCACTCATCGATAAATTTGGCCGTATTGATGTTTTAATCAATAACGCCGGAATAAGTCAACGATCTCTAGCTATTGAGACACCGTTAGCAATTGATCGAAAAATCATGGAAATCGACTATTTTGGCACCATTGCTTTAACAAAAACGGTTCTGCCCTATATGATAAAAGAAAAAACGGGATACATTGCGGCTACAAGCAGTATTTCAGGAAAATTTGGGTTTCCTCTCCGATCTGCTTATTCGGCAGCAAAACATGCCTTACATGGTTTCTTTGAAACCTTAAGATCAGAAATTTATGATGATAACATCAAAGTATTAATTGCTTTTCCTGGAAGGGTTAAAACCAATATTTCGCTACATGCATTAACTAAAAATGGAACAGCCCATGGTAAAATGGACGAAGGACTAAATAAAGGAATATCTGCTGAAAAGTGTGCAAAACAATACCTTAAAGCAATCCGAAAAGACAAAAAAGAGGTTTTAATTGGTTCTTCCGAGTTACTTATGGTATATATTCATAAATTTTTTCCCAAAATATTTTATAAATTAGCACGCAAAATAAAACCTGTTTAGAACCGAAATTGAGTGTGTAAAATGGAAAAAATTATTAGTGGAATTCAACAAATTGGTATTGGTGTTGCAAATGTTTACGAGGCATGGAAATGGTATAAAGAAAATTTTGGGATGGATATCCGAATTTTTGAGGATAATACGGTAGCTGAATTAATGTTACCTTACACTGGAGGAAAACCAAGAAAAAGACATGCTGCTTTGGCAATGAACCTTACCGGAGGTGGGGGTTTCGAAATTTGGCAATATTCTGAAAGAACTCCACAAGCTCCCGAATTTAAACTACAGTTGGGCGATTTAGGAATAATTGCAGCAAAAATTAAAAGCCCTAATCTAAAAAAAGCTTACGAAACATTTAAAGCACGTAATCTTAATGTTATTGGCGATTTATATGCAGACCACTTTTTTATAAAAGATCTCTATGGCAATATTTTCCAGGTAATTAACGACTCCATTTGGTTTAAAAAAGAAAACAAACTTACCGGAGCCGTTGCCGGAGCCATTATAGGTGTTTCTGATATCGACAAAGCCCGAAAAGTATACAGCGATATCCTCGGTTACGACGAAGTTGTTTATGATGATGTGGCCGTATTTGATGATTTTAAACCTATGCCGGGAGGAAACCATAATTTCCGCCGGGTACTTTTAAAAGCAAGTATAGAAAGACGCGGGATTTTTAGCCGCTTATTTGGCCACAGCTATATCGAACTTATCCAGGTTTTAGACCGCGAACCAAAAAAGATTTTTAAAAACCGATATTGGGGCGATCTTGGTTTTATTCACCTTTGTTACGACATCTCAGGAATGGAGGCATTGAAAAATGATTGTGAATCTAAAGGATTTCCATTTACCGTCGATAGCTCCGTAAAACATAATAAAGAAAACAGCTTTGATATGGGCGAAGCTGCAGGCCATTTCTCATATATTGAAGATCCTGATGGTACATTAATTGAATTTGTTGAAACCCATAAAATACCTATAATTGAAAAATTGGGCTGGTACCTAAACCTTAAAAACAGAGACCGTAACAAACCACTGCCCAACTGGATGATTAAAGCCCTTAGATTTAGTAAAGTGAAGTTTTAAGTATTATGAAATGTAACCCTTAAAAGGTTCACATTTTATTTATAAAGATTTAATAATCTTTTAAAAAACCTTTTTATACCTTATCTGTTTAATTAATATACATTTGAGCCATGAATAAAAAACAAATCATTTTATTTATTTCAGTTCTACTGATTATCTTTTCTTTGGCTTGCACTAAAGAAAAAAAACCTGATCAGGCTACTATTTATCTTATCGAAACCAGCGATATACATGGAGCCATTTTTGATTATGATTTTATTAATGATAAAAAATCAAATACATCATTATCGAAAATATCATCTTATATTAAAGATTTAAGAGAAAATAATCAAGTTGTATTATTAGATAATGGCGATATATTACAAGGGCAACCCGTAGTTTATTATTCTAATTATGAAAATGTTAATGAAGAACACATCTGTTCGCAGGTAATGAACTACTTAGAGTATGATGCTGCTACTATTGGAAATCACGACATTGAAGCCGGACATGCTGTATATGATAAACTGATGACATCGTTTAATTTCCCTTGGTTGGCAGCAAATGCCATTAGCACAAAAACCGGAAAACCATATTTCAAACCCTATACTATCATCAATAAGGAAGGTGTTAAAATTGCCGTTTTAGGCTTAATAACACCAGGAATTCCTAAATGGCTACCCGAAGAGTTATGGGAAGGAATAGAGTTTATTGATATGGTTGAATCGGCCAAAATTTGGGTTCCTAAAATTATAGAAAAGGAAAAACCTGACCTGCTGATTGGCCTTTTTCATTCTGGATACGATTATACATACGGAGAGGTTGATTATGATACTCCCAAAAACGAAAATGCCTCGTTAATTGTTGCCGAACAAGTTCCGGGTTTTGATGTAATTTTTATAGGACACGACCACCGGACATGGAACGAAAAGATCGAAAACAAAAATGGCGATGAAGTTATCGTCATGGGGCCCAAAGGATATGCTAACCAATTTTGTGTGGTTAAGGCCGATTTTGTTTTAAATGAAAACAATGAATATGAAAAATCTTTTCAAACCGAAATTATTGATGTATACAATCTGGAAACAGACCATGAGTTTTCTCAAAAATTTGAAAATCAATTAACTGAAGTTAAAAATTATGTATCACAAAAAGTGGGTACTTTCGAAAAATCAGTTGATGCACACGATGCTATTTATGGCCCATCAGAATTTGTAGACTTAATTAATACCATTCAGTTGGACATAAGTGATGCAGAAATATCGTTTGCAGCGCCTTTATCTTTTAATGCAACCATTAATGAAGGGCCTGTTTATGTCCGCGATATGTTTAAATTGTATCGTTTTGAGAATTTTTTGTACACCATGAATCTTTCAGGAAAAGAAATTGATGGTTATTTAGAATATTCTTTTACAAACTGGTTTAATACCATGGAGAGTGCAGAAGACAATTTACTATTATTTAAAACCGATGAGAATGGTAAACCGAAATATTCAGAACAATATCAATCGTATAGCCTAAAAAATAATTATTACAATTTTGATGTAGCGGCCGGAATAAAATATACTGTCGATATTTCTAAACCTGATGGAAATAAAGTAATAATTCATTCATTAACATCAGAAGAAGAGTTTCATAATGACAGTATTTATAAAGTAGCCATAAACAGTTACCGTGGAAATGGTGGTGGTGGACATTTAGTAAATGGTGCAGAAATTCCTGAAGAGGAACTAAACCAACGCCGAATAAGCTCTACCGAAAAAGACATAAGATATTATATGATGAAATGGATAAAAGAACAACAAACCATTCATCCTGAAACCAGAAACGAATGGTCTATATATCCAAATGACTGGTGGAAAAAAGCAAAGAAAAATGATTACAAACTTCTAAATCAATAATCTAAAATGAAAAAGTTATTATTTATCATTCTTTCAATCTCAATCATTACTGCATCATGCAATAATGAGGAGAATAAAATTGAAAAAAACGAAAAAAACGAAAAAAAAGCAAAAAATGTAATTTTACTCATTGGAGATGGAATGAGTGTAACACATTTATATGCAGCAATGACGGTATCTGAAACTCCTCTTAATATAGAAAGTTTTAAATATACCGGGCTGCAAAAAACATTCTCTGCATCTGATTATATAACAGATTCGGGTGCCAGTGGCACGGCTATTGCTACCGGAAAAAAAACAAAAAACGGCCATATCGGTTGCGATTCGTTAGGGAATCACTTTAAATCTATTTTAAAATATGCTGAAGATGCAGGCTTAGCAACAGGGCTGGTTTCAACAAGTTCTATTTTACATGCTACTCCTGCTGCTTTTATTGCCAACAATAAAGACAGAAACAAATACCAGGAAATTGCGCTCGATTTCTTAAAAACAGATATCGAAGTATTTATTGGTGGTGGAAAAAAAGATTTTGAAGACCGAGAAGACGGGCTCAATCTTATCGATTCTTTAATTAACAAAAAGTACCAGGTAACCACAAATATTGATGAAGTTGATCTGTCAAATTACCAAAAATTTGCTGTATTTACAGCCGAAAAACATAACCCGGAATACCTCAATGGACGTGGAGATATGCTGCCTAATGCAACTGAAAAAGCCATCGAGGTACTTAACCAAAATGAAAAAGGATTTTTTATGATGGTTGAAGGATCGCAAATAGACTGGGGCGGACATGATAACGACATTGATTACATTATTGCTGAAATGTTAGATTTTGACCGTGCAGTTGGAAAAGCATTGGAGTTTGCCAAAAAAGACGGCGAAACGCTGGTTATTGTTACCTCAGACCACGAAACAGGAGGTTTAACAATTACAGGGGGCGATATCAATAAAAGAGCTATTGATGTTAACTTTTCCAGTGAATATCATACTGCCGATATGGTTCCGGTATTTGCATACGGGCCAGAAGCTGAAAATTTTATAGGAATTTATGACAATACAGATATTTTTTATAAAACGATGGAATCTTTGGGCTTGAAATAACTAAATATTTATTTCAATAATAATCCCTATAAATTAGCTCATTAGCAGCTATTATAGGGATTTTTTATTATATTTGAAATAAATTCAGTAATCCAGTGTCTATGATAAAAGACTATCTCACTTATAAAATTAAAATTAAAGACACTCCCTTTGAAATCGAAGGAAAGAAAAAATTTGACAACACTGCCGCAATTTCCTTTCTAGATGCCAACAAAAAAGAAATTGCATATATAGAATTGGGTTATGTTGATAAAGAAGAAATTTACCAATCAATCGACGATAAAAAACCGATTACATTAGATCATTGTTATATAGAAAATTTTTCACTTACCGATTATCGCGATAGCAGAAATATTGAAAAAAAAACATATATAAAATTACACCAATTCTCAGCTTTTAATACGTTTTTTGATTCACGTATAGTTACTGATTTTTCTTTTACAGAATTCGAAAATGAGTATAAAACGTTCGAAAATGCTCACTTTCTGAATGGAGCTGTCTCCTTCCAATCAGCAAAATTTAATAATGGAGGCATTAATTTTAGCTATACATACTTTAATGACGGAAACATTGATTTTACTAATGTATTATTTGGCGAAGGTGAAGTAAATTTTAAAAATTCAAGGTTCGGTCCAGGGCATAAAAATTTTCAGGATGCCTACTTTGGTGAGGGCGATGTTTTATTTATAAACACTGAATTTAACGATGGCGAAGTAACTTTTGTAAATACACTATTCGAATCAAGAAGGGTAACATTTAAAGTAGCACGTTTTGGTGAAGGAAAAATCAATTTCCATTTTGCCCGATTTCACTGCAAGGAGTTGGTTTTTGAGCGTACTGAATTTGGTAATGGAAAGGTTGATTTTAGAACCACTGAGTTTAGTGATGCCAAAGTGAGTTTTAACAGAGCTGTTTTCGGAGATGGTGAAAAATCATTTGAAGCAGCTCAACACAAAGGAGGTAAAGTAACATTTCGAAGAACCCAGTGGGGTAACGGGAATGTTTCTTTCGAACAAATTGAATTTCAAAATACATTGTTATTTCTTGATAATGCTGATTTTGGCAAAGGAAACTTAAGTTTTAGCCATGCAAATATCCTGGAACTCTCTCTAAAATCTTGTCATTTAGATTATTATGTTGATTTGCGAATTGCAAAATGCCAGTTCATTGATTTAACCGATACTGTTGCCCGTGATATTATTGATATCAAACCCTATGACTTTCCTTTGAAAATAGATACCATTAATTTTTCGGGCATGCGATTAATCGGTAGAATTTATATCGACTGGAATATAAATCAGATTAAACAGTTAATTTACTCACAAAAGGATACATCACGCAGAGAACTTGCTGAACAATTCAGAATTTTAAAAGAAAATTTTAGTACAACAGGCCAATATGCCGATGAAGATAAAGCTTATGTTGAATTTAAAAGGAATGAGTTAAAAGCTGATTTACATGATGCAATCAAAAGAAATCCTTATAGCCGTATTTGGCAATATCCATCCTACTTGTTTCAATGGATAGTATTTGATAAAGTAGGTTTATATGCCACAAATCCATTACGCGTCCTTACCAGTATGCTTTTTAGTTATATTTTTTTCTCATTAATTTATTTAGTCCTTCCATATTTTGTGAATACCAGGATTGTCTCATCATTAGGAGATCCTGATAAATTAGGCCCTGTTGCTGTTTCATTTTATCACAGTGCAATAACTTTTCTAACGATTGGCTATGGCGATTATTATCCCTCTGGTTTATTCCGGTGGATTTCAGGATTTGAAGGTTTTGTTGGTTTATTTCTGATGTCTTATTTTACTGTTGCTTTTGTACGAAAAATCCTAAGATAATCACTTTATAATTAGAACAAATATGCTTTTTTTATTTTTTCAGTTAGAGATGCACGCATTTTTCATTAAATTTTTAGGGTAAAGATTTATAATACGCCCTAGCTATATATCCGGCAATGCATATCAATGTATCAGCATCTTCTCATAATATAATGTCCAGCTTAATAGCAGGCTCATAATCAGGGCTTTCAAAAAAAGATACTTTAAAAGGCAATATAATTTGTATTCATTCGTACTAAATTAAACGGAAGATTACGATTATGATTAATTAATAAATTAAAGAAGAAAGTTATGATGCATTTAAAAACGATTACCGGATTGGCCTTAGCTTTATTTATTTTAGCGGGGTGTCAGCAGAAACCAAAACAAAATGAGTCGCAGAAAGAACAAACTATACCACATGACGAACAAAAATCTGAAGAAGTGAGTGATAAAGAATTACAACTATTTGCTACTATACAGCAAAAGGCAAACTCTTTACACCAACAATCGCACAAAGAAAAAGTAAATACAGTTGAGAATTTAGGATTAAGTGTTGAAAGATTTAATGAAATAGAACAATCTCAGCAAGATCCTAATAAAGAGACTGATGCTACTCAGGAAGAATTACAAAATTTTCAAGAGGCTATTCAGTTATTAGAACAGATACAAGCTCAGGATCAGGAAAAAATGCTAGAATTGGTTGAGGATGAAGGATTAACTGTTAACCGATATCAGGAAATTGAGAATGCAATTCAGAGTGACCCTGAGTTACAAGCAAAATTCCAAATGATGATGCAGGAAGAAGAGAATTAATTGAGATAACTCAATATTAGATAATAAAATGCAAAAAAACTTAACATAATTATATGTTAGGTTTTTTCTTTTTTATAGTAAATTTTCAAAAAGTTAATTTTGGATTAATACAATTTTCTGACTTCGGCTTTTAAAAATTCAAGCGCCAGGCTTACCGGAGACTTTTCTTGTTTCATCAATTCTTCCAGTATCATCTTGCTTAATATAAAGGCTGATGAATCGGGCTTTATTCTATTTCCACAACTATTAACAATTTGAACAATGGTTGATTTAGCATTTTTTATCAACTCCCAGGCCTGTGTAGAAATATAAATTTGTTGCGATACATTATGATCGAATTCAGAACGGATAGCACTTAATATCTCTGTTTGAAGCTGTTTGGCATTCATATCTGGTTTATTTAACCGCATAATTAATGATTCGGGCGATATACGTTCCAATAATAAAGTAAGCCTTTCATAGGCCTGTAGCCTGATAGGAATGGTAACTTGTTGATTTTTCGAAATAATCTCATAATTGCGCTTTTCCTGATCATTTTTTATCATTTGTTTAAGTACTAACCAGCTTGCTAACAAAACAATAACTGCAGGAAGAATATATTTTAAAATCTCAAATATTGTTGATATCATATTTAATCATTTTTTATCATTTACAATTTTTATTCTGGTTGTTATACAACACAAATATAAAACCTTAAATATTTTATATTTGCAATGTACATAAAAATCAAATTTAGTAAAAATATTACATTTACATTGATATTTGTTTATTTACATTATTAACAATACAAATTATGGAAAACGTTTCACAAAGAGTTGCAAGTTTAGCTATTTCACAAACCCTGGCCATGAGTCAGAAAAGCCGCGATTTAAAAGACCAGGGATTTGATGTAATTAATTTAAGTGTTGGCGAACCCGATTTCAATACCCCACAACATATTAAAGATGCTGCCATTAAAGCCATAAACGAAAATTACAGCCATTATGCCCCGGTTCCGGGTTACCCTGAACTGCTACAAGCCATTTCCGACAAGTTAAAAAGAGAGAATAATTTACATTACGAAAAAGACCAGATTATTGTATCCAACGGAGCCAAGCATTCATTGGCCAATGTTATTTTATCTATTGTAAATAAAGGCGATGAAGTAATTGTTCCTGCTCCTTACTGGGTTAGTTATGTCGAGCTGGTAAAATTGGCCGAAGGTAAAAATGTTGTCATTGAGGCCGGTATTGAAAATGATTTTAAAATTACCGCCGAGCAATTAAAAAATGCAATTACACCAAAAACAAAAGCCATATTTTTATGTTCACCTTCGAATCCCACCGGAAGCCTTTATTCGCGTGATGAGTTAAAAGCCATTGCCGAAGTAATAGATGCAGCAGATCAGGATATTTATATTATTTCGGACGAAATATACGAACACATCAATTTTATTGGAAAACACGAAAGCATTGCCCAGTTCGATTTTATTCGCGATAAAGTAATTATTGTAAACGGCGTATCAAAAGGTTATGCCATGACCGGTTGGAGAATAGGTTATATTGCTGCACCAAAATGGATTGCAAAGGCCTGTAATAAAATTCAAGGGCAAATGACTTCAGGAGCTTCATCCATTTCACAAATGGCATCGGTTGCAGCTTTAAACTCAGACAGCTCGTGCATTACCGAAATGGTAGAAGCTTTTAAACGCCGCCGAGATTTGGTAATCGAATTGATGAAAGATATCGAAGGACTGAAAAATAATGTGCCTCAGGGAGCTTTTTATTTATTCCCCGAAGCAAGTTATTATTTTGGAAAAACAGATGGCGAAAGAATTATTGAAAATGCCATGGATTTATGTTTATACATTTTAGAAAAAGCTCATGTGGCGACAGTTCCAGGCGATGCTTTTGGTTCACCAAATTATATTCGTTTTTCATATGCTACTTCAGATGATCAACTCAAAGAAGCATTGAAACGAATGAAAAAAGTACTGGATGAATTAAAATAAGTTAGCAAAAAATATATACATCCATATCCTCCACAATTAATGTTTTGTGGAGGATTTTTTTATTAAAAAATTCTACTTTTAATTATCTTCTTTTTATCAAATATTTTTGCAGAAATTATAATTATAGAATTTGGAATAACAGATACATTCCATTAATTTTGTTTTTATTTAATCTAAATTAATTTAAAATAAAAAATGATGGACAAATTGACAATAGATTCAAAATGGTTTCAAACACTCTTTCCAAAAGGATTTACTTATCCTTCATCCACAATAATTAGTGGAAAAGGCGGTTCGGGGAAACCATTGGTTGAACTTTCTTTTGTAGCAGAATGGATACGCAACGGTAAATCTGTTATTGGTATTCCGCTGCAATATCCATCACCTGATTTTGTACATACTGCAATGGCTAAACTGTTCGATATGAATTACAACGACTATTCATCTCAACTAGCTTATTTACATTTTAATCCAGATGTAAAAAAAGCAACCAAACTAAATAATCAAAATATTGAAGCTAATTTACTGGAGAAAACACAATGGGAGGAAGCCATCAACATGGCAAAATCGAACTTAAAAGTTGACGAAAAAAATATTATGATTTTTGGAGCTGCATTTAACCTATTGTTATTTGCTCCTAAATACAAAAAAGAAGTCCTTTCACGCATAAAAATCTTATTAAAAAATTTTCATCCGAATACTGTTATGATATCAGTTAGTACAAGTGCTATGCGCGAAGAAATAAGAACCTGGGAAGACACAGCAGACAATCTGCTATATACCAGCATGGACAACAACAATCAATTATGGCTAAGGGCAGAACGAATGAAATATGATCATTACTCCGACAAAGAGATTCCTCTTCCTATTAGCAAAAAAGAAATCAAAGAAATGAAAGATATTGCATTGCATAGCCGGAATAAAATCATCCCTAAATTGAAAAAGATGGTATAAAAAATTATCCTCCCGACACCTTTATAATCTGATAGGGCAAACATCAGAGCGTTGTTAATCCTTATAACAATTCTTTCATGGTTCTACATCATAACAGGCGGGTTAACCCGCCTGTTAATAGTTAGGTTCTGGTTTAATGACTGTTCTGTACCATTTGCAAACAAGTTAAAAAATCTTTATGCAAATGTTAATTTAACATTAAATTAATATTACGTATTTTTATAATCTGTATAATTGCAGGCAAAAATTCTAATCATTATAACAATGAAAGGCAATCGGAAAAAATTTCTATTATCAACAGTTTTACTTTTTTTATTTACTCATTTATCTTTTTCTCAGGAAACAAGCCATTCTACCCCTACTGGTTTTTTTTATGGGACTGTATATAGTAATTTCCATTATCAATTGGATGTTAACCGCAACAAATCAGCTTTTGAGGTTCAAAGAGCTTATTTAGGATATACCTATTTTTTAGCTGAAAATTATAAGATTAATATAAAATTAGATATAGGTAGCCCAGAACAAGAATCTCCTTACGACATTTTAAAACGTTATGCATATTTCAAAAATGCAGAGTTAATTTATAATTATCAGAAAATAACTATAAATGCCGGATTAATCGATTTATATCATTTCAAAATACAAGAAAAATATTGGGGACACAGATACATCTACAAATCATTTCAAGACAAGCATAAATTTGGTAATAGTGCCGATTTAGGAGTATCGGTAGCTTATAAAATAAATGATATTATTGCAGCAGATATTACCATTATGAATGGCGAGGGTTATAATAAATTGCAAACAGATAATTCGTATAAAAGTGCTTTAGGTATTACTTTAAAGCCAATAAAAGACATAACAATACGCTTATATGCTGATTATATTGAGCACGAAGAGATTCAAACAACCTGGTCGTCGTTCATTGGGTATCAATTTAAAAAAATGGTAAAAATAGGAACGGAGTATAATTATCAGTCCAATTCAGGATTTAGAAAAAACCGCAATCAAAATGGTTTTTCGGGATACACGTCAATAAATATCAGTAAAAAAATTGAATTGTTTGGCCGATTCGATAAATTATGGTCGAACACATTAAGTGGCGAGCCTTATAACTGGAATATTACCAGAAATGGCAGCGCAGTTATTGCTGGTTTACAGTACACTCCAATAAAAAATATTAAAATTGCTGCCAACTACCAGGACTGGTATCCCTATGCAAAAAACATGGAAAACGAATCGTTTTTTTATCTGAACCTGGAATATAAATTTTAATTATTTATTATTATGATTAACAAAATATTATTATCGGTATTTAGTATTTTAATCTTAATGAGCAGTTGCCGCAAAAGTGATATTATTATTGATGAAGACACCCTTTTATCTGATGATGGCAGTGGAACAGGAACAATAACATGGACAAAAGATAAAAACTACATTTTAGACGGTTTTGTATTTGTAAATCCAGGGCAAACATTAACCATTGAGCCGGGAACCGTAATCCGTGCAAAAACAGGACAAGGAGAAAATGCTTCTGCATTAATTGTTGCACGGGGAGCTAAAATTATTGCTCAGGGAACCAAAAACGAACCCATTATTTTTACAGTTGAAGATGATGATCTGGAAGGCTCTATTCCTGTTGAGTCAAGAGGCTTATGGGGAGGAATTATTATTCTTGGCAATGCACAGCTAAATACAGAGTTTAATGAAGCAAGAATTGAAGGTATTCCTATTACTGAATCAAGGGGGATTTATGGCGGAAATAATAATAACGATAATTCAGGTATTTTAAAATATGTTTCCATAAGGCATGGAGGAACTAACATTGGCGACGGAAACGAAATAAACGGCCTTACATTAGGTGGAGTAGGCTCAGGAACAACCATTGAATATGTTGAAGTTATTTCAAATGAAGATGACGGTTTCGAATTTTTTGGTGGAACGGTAAATTGCAAATACCTGGTATCGGCTTTTTGTGGCGATGACGCGTTTGATTTCGACCAGGGTTATCGTGGAAAAGGGCAATTTTTCTTAGCATTACAGGCTCCTTTCTTGGGAGATCATCTGGCCGAACATGATGGAGGAACTGATCCAATATGGGGGGAACCTTTATGCATTCCAGAAATCTATAATGCAACTTATATCGGAAACGGGTATCTAAATTCGGCAGAACTAATGACTTTTGCCGATAATGCTGGAGGAAAATATTACAATTCTATTTTTTTAAATCAGATGCAGGGTGTTTTTGTTGAGTATGTTTCGGGTTTTAACGACAGTTATTATCAATTTACAAAAGACAATCTTATAATAGAAAATAATATTTTTTATAATATTGAAAATAATAACCATGAAACTATCTTTTCTATCTTTACAAAAGTACCAGAAGATTTATCGGAAGAGCAGACGCTATTACAAAATTATTTTTCAGATGCAGGAAATATTATTTCCGATCCGCAAATTGAAATAACAGAAACTGATTATGTTCTTATACCCAAAGGAAACGTATCAGATAACTTGGCTCCATATACAGATAATTGGTTTGATCCGGTAAATTACAAAGGAGCATTTGATCCCGAAGGTGATGAATGGCTTAATAGCTGGACATTATTAAGCCAATCAGGTATGATAAGGTAATAATCTACTGATGCTCAGGCCTTAATAAATCATTAACCGTTTTTACCGGATTGAATGTTATAATTGGCACTTCCACAAAAATAGTATTCCATTTTGCCATTGCTCCGTTCCATAATCCTGGTAATTCCTGGGCTTTTAAATCCTTTCCGTCTTTCGATTTTTTGGAGATAAAACCCGTTTCCGGATCTCTGTATTCTAATAAATTAAACTTTTCTCCTTTGTAGTTTTTTATGCAGCAAACCAAATCTACAGGATTAAAGTGTGTTGATTGCTTTAAAATTTGAAGCTGATTTGAATCATCCTGGTTGATTTGTGAAGTTTCAACAATTTGCAAATCAGTATGATTATCGGGATGATTTACCCAAAACGGGCCTCCTCCTGGTTCTCCTTCATTTTTTACCATTCCGCAAACCCTGATTGGCCGATTTAAAATATTAAAAATAAATTGTTTTTGATCTGATACACCCTTTAAATCAAAAGTATAGCATAACTCTTCTTTAATAAAATGAGTTATTTCATCCAACTGTTCATTAGAAATATTCCCTGTTTCTATCATTTCAAGATATTTATGAATCTTTTCCTGATAGGATAATAAAACTCCTGCCAATGCCTTTTTGTATTGAATGGTTTCGCCTTTCAGGCGGTCGGGTACTACGTTATCGATATTTTTTATAAAAATAATATCCGATGAAAGGTCATTTAAATTTTCTATTAATGCACCATGCCCACCAGGGCGAAAAAGCAATGTCCCGTCATTATTTCTAAAAAGATTATTTTCCATATCAACAGCTACCATATCGGTTGATGGTTTTTGCTGCGAATAAGTGATTTCAAAATGAACATTTAATTTTTGCTCAAACTCATTCTTTACTCTTTGCAAAAGGGCATTAAACATTTTAGCATGCTCCGGCGAAATGGTAAAATGAATATTTACTTTTCCATTGTTATTTTTAGCATAGGCTGCTCCTTCTATTAAATGCTCTTCAAAAGCGGTTTTTATCTTTTTTCCCTCCTTATGAAATGAAAGTACAGCCTTTGGTCTGGCTCCATAGTTCATTCCTTCATCAGTTAAAAAATATTTGAGGATGGTTTTATATTTACCCTCTTCTAAAAGTTTATTTATGTCTAATCCAGCAGTTTTGATGATTGATTTTAATTCATCATAAAAAGCAAACTTTTTAATATCCTTAAAAAACTTTATTACATCATCGTTTTCTATTTTTTCTAATGATTCGTAGTGATTTTTTGCCTGCCCATAAAATGCGAATAAAAATTTAAACATACGCGATGCAGCTCCGGATGCAGGGACAAATTTTAATGCTTCGGGTTTTGAATCGTCGTATAATTTAGCAAAAGCATTTACTTCAGAATTATTAAGTTGGATAATGCCATCATTAATGGTGGCAGGTTTTTCAAGATTTAAATAATGGAATCCTTTCTTAAACCTTTCCAATTGATTTTCAACTTTTTTAATGGTTAAACCCTGATTTTCTATTTGTCTTATATCTTTTCCGGTAAACATAATTTTTAGCTTATTTATCAATATTTACAATTTTCATTTACTACCAATAGGTAAAAAATATGATATAATTTGTTTTAATTCCAGGTACATTAAATTTAATTAAATAACCTAATCAAAACTACAATGATTTTTAAAATTATTAAAATTTTGCAGTTAATTTAAAATTAAATCTTCGTGATGTAAGATAATTGGGCACTGCATATTGGCTTGCCTGTCCGGATTGGTTGCCAACGGTTTTTATCCACATATAGGATATGGTATTATTTATATCTAAAAGATTAAAGACTTCGAAACTTAACCACATATCTTTAAAAACATTTAACACATTTCCTTCGTTAAATTCTTTCGATTCGCTGATTAAAACTTTTGAGAAACCAATATCAACGCGTTTATATGGTTTCATTCTAAAAACCTGGTCGTACCGCTCTTTATCGGGAGAAGAGAAAGGAAGCCTGCTGCCATAATGTAAACTCAGGTTCATTTTATAGGATGGGTTCATGGGCAGGTAATCCTGAAAGAAAAGGCTAAAATTAAGTAGTTGATCGGTAGGGCGTGGATAATATCCCGGTTCAACCTTGTCTCCATCTGTATTGTAATAAAAATCTCCATCAATATCTTCTTTTGTTTGCATAAGCGATAAACTTGCCCAAGACTCAATGCCTTCAACAAATTCGCCATTAATTTTCATATCCAATCCAACAGCATAACCATCAGCCATGTTTTCTGCCGAATAATCGATAAGTACATTATCAATTTTATAAGGAATTAAGTCATTTAAAATTTTATAATAAACTTCGGTTGTTAGCTTAAAAGGCCTGTCCCATGCTAAAAAGTGATAATCATTGCCTAAAACAAAGTGTATTGATTTTTGTGATTTTATGTCTGGATTAATAACTCCCTGATAATTTTTTATTTCTTTATAAAAAGGAGGTTGATAATAAAAACCGGAAGCAAAACGGAACAACATATTCTTTTCCCAATCGGGTTTATACGAAACCAACAGTCTTGGTGTAATAATAAACTCATGATTAAAATCCCAATAATGAAGCCGGACACCTCCATTAATAAACAATTGAGCATTATTCATTAATTTTTGCTGGTAAGTATCCTGAATAAATCCGGTTATGCGGTTTGTATTTAACATATTTTTTGCACGAGCTGTTTCGTATAACTCAATCGATTCTCCACTGTAAGGTAATGAGTATCCAGCCGAATCGAGCACCTTCCATTGGCTAATTTTATCATCAATAAACTCCATATTATACTTTAAGCCCCAACGTAACTTATGTTTAGAAGTGTAATAGCCGCCCTTAAAAGCTGCTGAATAAACATTGGCTGTAAGATAATTTCGTGCATGGTTTAAAAATGTACCTACTCCGATATTCATAATGCTATCGCCATAAGTTTCAGAGCCAATGGTATTGTCCAATTCGTTTAAATAGTATTGTCCTAAAATATCGTACGTTTCCTGCTCTAACGTTTGAAAAGCAGAAAATATTAGTTTCAACGATAAATTCTCATTGGGATGATAATTGGCTGTAAAGGCACCCATGTATGTTTCAAATTTATCCAACTCATTACCATCGTAATAAATTCGAAGGCTTAAAGCATTATCAATAGTTCCGAATGATGTTTCACGGCTTTCAGGTATAAACTGATAGCTGTTTAAAGCATAGTTGCCCAAAAAATCAAAATCGAGATGCCGGTTAACTTTATAAGTAAAGTAAGCCTGTAAATCATAAAACTGAGGATTGTAATTTCCTACAGTTTCAAGGGTATTTAAAATATATTTTGATGTTTTATAGCGAAAGCCTGTATTGTAAGTGAATTTACCATTTTCTGATACATCTTCTAAATGGGCACTTCCACCCAGTAAGCTCAATGATACCGTTCCGGAAAATTCTACCGGCTTATTATAACGAATATCCAAAACCGACGACATTTTATCGCCAAACCTTGTTTCGAAACCGCCGGATGAAAATTGAATGGAAGAAACCATATCAGAATTCAAGAAACTCATTCCCTCCTGCTGTCCGGAACGGATTAACAGAGGCCGGTATATCTCAACATCATTAACATAAACCAGATTTTCATCATAATTACCACCACGTACCGAATATTGTGAACTCAATTCTGAATTGGAAGAAACCCCAGGCATAGTTTTAATTACAGATTCAAGATTACCGGAAATATCCGGATTTAACTGAATATGTTTTGTTTCAATCTTTATTAGATTATTATCCGGAGACGTTTCCCCAACTACAGAAACCTCACCTATATCACTCACTAAAATATTCAATTCAATATCCAACTTTTTTAACTGATCTTTTTCATAATTAATCTTCAACTCACGAGTTTCAAAACCAATACAGCTTACCTGAATTAAAACATCACGATGGGCAGGAATGGCTATAAGATACGAGCCATCATCCTTAGAAATGACCCCTGTATTATTCGACATGTTCCGAATATGTGCTTCACTTACCGGGTTTCCGTTTGTATCAATTATTTTTCCGGTTAAGTTAACCATATTTTGGGCTAAAGCACTCCAGGGAACTATCAATAATAAAAAAAATATAATATTTTTAATAAATTGTTTGCACATACTTGTATTTAATCAATCAGAATAATAACCCTAAAAAACAAAAATTATTTCGTTTATTAGCAAAGAAACATCATTCGTATAAAAATTATAATGTTTGTTACAAAATAATTTTTAATTTTAATAGCCGAAAAACTACAAAAATAAGCACAATGATTGAGCAAAAAGAAATTATTTTACCTGCATTTAAACGAGGGTATCATATTATTACCAATCAAATTATTGAGAACTTAGGAAAATTGCCTGAAAAAGGCCTTTTAAATATTTTTATCAAACATACATCGGCAGCGATAACCATAAATGAGAATGCAGATCCCTCGGTAACAGTTGATTTTGAAAATTTTATGAATCGGTTAATTCCTGACGGTGATGCCCTTTATTCTCATACTATGGAAGGCCCTGATGATATGGCTGCACACATAAAATCTTCAACTTTAGGGCAATCATTGACAATTCCAATTACAAATCATAAATTAAATCTTGGTACCTGGCAGGGAATTTACTTGTGCGAGTTCAGAAACCATGCATCCAACAGAAAATTAGTCCTGACTGTTTATCAATAAGCTGTAGGAGTTAATAATTATGTATTAAAAAGTAGTTAATTTATTCAATAATATTTTTCAAACAATTTAGGTACTTTAGGCATTCCAGGTTTCAAGGTAATTTAAACATTTTAGACATTTCCATTTGATAAAAACATGTTTTACACAATCATTTTATTATTGGCGTGTTTTTAAAAATAGTATTACCTTTGCTCAAGCAAAAAGGTTCGTAACAAAAAACGAATTAATTTTGAGAATAAACAGAGTTATATACTACTACGTGATAGCAATACAAGTAGGCTACCTAAAACGATTTGGCGGCCTGTAACATTCTATTTATCAGCTATTTAAATTTTTTGTAAATCACTTTTTTTCTAACTTATAACATTATAAACAAATCAATTTTCTAAAAAACATAAAATTAATATAATATGCAGAAATTACTATTATTAGGTGACGAAGCAATTGCTCAGGGAGCATTGGATGGCGGGATGTCAGGTATTTATGCTTATCCTGGGACACCATCAACGGAAATTACTGAATACGTTCAAGGTTCTAAATTTGCTAAAGACAATAATATTCACAGCGATTGGTCTGCCAATGAAAAAACAGCCATGGAAGCAGCATTAGGTATGTCATATGCAGGTAAACGCGCTATGGTTTGTATGAAACACGTAGGATTGAATGTTGCGGCCGATGCATTTGTAAACTCAGCAATTACAGGTGTAAACGGAGGGCTCATTATAGTGGTTGCCGATGACCCTTCCATGCATTCATCACAAAACGAGCAAGATTCAAGATTTTATGGTAAATTTGCCATGATTCCAATGCTGGAACCCATAAACCAGCAAGAAGCTTACGAAATGGCTTACCATGGTTTTGAATTATCGGAGAAATATAAACTTCCGGTACTTTTAAGAATTACTACACGGTTAGCCCACTCGCGTTCAGGCGTTCAAACTTTGGCACAAAAATCGCAAAATAAAGGTTCGCTGCCTTCAGATTTAAGACAATTTGTATTACTGCCTGCTATTGCAAGAAAAAATTATAAGAACCTGTTGAGTACACAATCAGGGCTTGAAGTAGCATCTGAGGAATCGGTTTTTAATCAATACATTGAGGGTAAAGATAAAAGCCTGGGAATAATTACTACCGGAATAGCTTATAATTACTTAATAGAAAATTTCCAGGAGAAAGAACTTAATCATCCGGTATTAAAAATAGGACAATATCCTATCCCACGAAAACAGGTAATGAAAATTATCGATGAGTGCGAAAAAGTTCTTGTGATAGAAGAAGGTTACCCCATTATTGAAGAGATGCTAAAAGGTTACCAGGAAGCAGGAACGCCAATTATTGGCCGATTAGATGGAACTTTACCACGCGATGGCGAATTAAACCCAAACCTTGTAGCTAAAGCTTTAGGTTTGGAAATAGTAACTGACGAGTCGATTCCTGAATTGGTAAAAAATCGCCCACCATCCATGTGTGTTGGATGTGGCCATATCGAAGCTTACAATGCATTAAATGAGGCATTAGCCGACTATGGCGAAGGCCGTGTTTTTTCCGATATTGGTTGTTACACATTAGGTGCATTGCCACCTTACAATGCTATTAACTCTTGTGTTGATATGGGCGCTTCAATTACAATGGCCAAAGGAGCTGCCGACGCAGGATTAGTCCCTGCTGTGGCTGTTATTGGCGACTCAACATTTACACATTCCGGAATTACCGGTTTAATTGATTGTGTAAGTGAAAAATCGCCTGTTACAATAATTATTTCAGATAATTATACAACAGCAATGACCGGCGGACAGGATTCTAAAGCACTTGGTAAAATCGAAGATATTTGTAAAGGTGTTGGTGTCGATCCCGATCATATCAGGGTATTTAAACCCACAAAGAAAAACCTTAGCGAAATGATACAAATTATGAAAGAAGAATTGGCATATAATGGAGTATCAGTAATTATACCAAGACGTCAATGTGTTCAGACCATGAAAAACAAAAAGCTTGCTGAAAAGCTTGTGCAGTTAAATTTAAAATAAACTACTATTGAAGATTTTATTCATTGAAAAAAAATAAACCTATGAAAACAGATATCGTTTTAGCAGGAGTTGGCGGACAGGGAATATTATCCATAGCTGCAACAATAGGCATGGCAGCGCTACATAATGGCCTTTATTTAAAACAAGCTGAAGTTCACGGCATGAGCCAACGTGGCGGTGCCGTACAATCTCATATGCGTATTTCCGATAAAGAAATTGCCTCTGACTTAATTCCCATGGGATCGGCAGATATTATTTTGTCGGTAGAGCCTATGGAGTCGTTAAGATACCTGCCATTTTTATCAAAAGATGGATGGCTGGTTACCAATACAACCCCATTTATTAATATCCCTGATTATCCTGAAAAAGAGTTGGTATTAAATGAAGTTAAAAAACGTAAAAATCATATTTCTATTGATGCAGACAACATTGCAGCCGAAATTGGTTCTAAACGCTCATCCAACATAGTAATGCTGGGTGCTGCAAGCCCGTTTTTTAATATTCCTTTCGAAAGTTTTGAAGAAGGAATTCGCAATATTTTTGGCCGTAAAGGCGAAGATATTGTAAATGTTAACTTAAAAGCATTAAGAGCAGGAAGGGAATTTGCCGAGAAAAATAAGTAATTTAATAAAATCACAAAAATGTAAAAAGCCGATTTTCAAATTAGAAAATCGGCTTTTATATACTAAAAGAAAAAAATTAGTTATTTCCCAGAATTAAAGGCAAGCCATCTTTACCGCTTCCAATAATTACAACTTTTGAATTTTGTGATTCTGAAAGTTTAACGGTAGCTTCTATACCACGCATTTTTAGTAGCTGCGGAGTTAAACTATTATTAATAATTTTATTGGCTTTGGCTTCACCTTCAGCAGCAATTCGCTTACGTTCGGCTTCACTTTCTTCTCTATCCAACTTGTACTGATAGGCAAGGGCTTTTTGTTCTTCTTCAAGCTTAAATTCAATGGCATCTTTAATTTTTGTTGGAAGTTTTATTGAGCGGATAAGTAATGTTGACATGTCAATGTTATTACGCTCGGTACCCAACGTTGCGCGGGTTTCGGTTTTTATTGATTCCTCTACATCGCTCCTTTTGGTAGAATAAATTTCCTCGGCCGTATATCGTCCCATAACCTGACGTACAGTTGAACGCATTTCAGGAATTACCAGTTTATTGATATAATTTTCGCCAAATGTTTCGTGCAAATAACCTATGCGTTCAGGCGCAGGGTTAAAACGCATGGTTACGTCTACTGCAATAGAAAGCCCGTTTTTATCTAAAACATCCATTGACTCCTCCACTTGTTGTTCACGGACATCATAACGGAAAACCTTATTCCAGGGTGCTATAATATGAAAACCTTCTCTTCTGATATTTTCCTTATCCAAACCTGTTGTAAATTTTCTGAAAGTAACTCCACGCTCACCTGGTTGAATGGTTACAAATGATGAACTGCCAAATATTAAAAGTAAAATAACAATAATACCTGCTGTTACCAATAAGGAAGTTGATACATTTTTCATAATTTTCTAGTTTTTAAATTTAATGAATGGATAAAATTACGCTTTTATTAACAACATACCAAAAAGATTACTGTTATGTAAAAAATCCAACAAATACATTTAATTAGGCACTTTTGAATAATTAATGCATTTTGGTTGGTTTGATGGATGAAACCTTCATGCTTAAGGATAAAAAATTACTTGTTAGAAAGCTATTGCATGAAGGTTCGCCGGAGGGATTTGTGGGAAGCTTAAGCGGGAGACACCGGCAACAAAAAAAAGATTATTGAAAT
>JBKHIH010000037.1:0-33058 GCA_046538755.1 Thiohalospira sp. | reverse complement strand
TAATGTTTTTACTAAAAAAGCATTAAATTTCGATTTTTCTGTCAAAGTCAAGAGTTTCTGGCTTCGGATTTTTAATATATCATTTTTTTTCTTTGTTTTTTAGAGGATTCCAACCCTGTGCTTGTAACGGGATAGCCTGCCCGGCTTGAGTAATTAACACTGAACCATTTTTTTTGCCTGTTATATGCCCAATAGGATGGATGAGTGCATGATCTTTAATTTTTTCAAAATCATTAATGTTAACAGTAAATAAAAGCTCATAATCTTCGCCACCGTTTAATGCTGCAATTAATGGTTCTATTTTAAATTCCTGAGCCATTTTTTCTGTGTCTAAGTCAATCGGAATTTTATCCTGAAAAATTTTACACCCTACATCAGAATTTTTACAAATATGTAATAATTCTGAGGATAAACCGTCGGATATATCAATCATTGATGTCGGTTTTACTTTTAACTCTTTAAGTAATTCAATTATATCTTTTCGAGCTTCGGGTTTTAATTGCCTTTGTAAAATATAATCATAACCTTCAAGTTTGGGTTGTGTTCCAGGGTTGGCATTGAATATTTCTTTTTCTCTTTCCAGTAACTGTAAACCCATATAAGCACCTCCAAGGTTTCCGGTAACACATATAATATCAGTGTCTTTGGCTGTGTTGCGGTATATAATCTCTTCTTTTTTTGCTTCTCCTATAGCAGTAACACTAATAGCAAGCCCTGTTAATGACGAGGAAGTATCTCCTCCTACCAAATCAACATTATATACTTCACAGGCAAGTTTTATCCCATCATAAATTTCTTCGATATGGTCTACAGCAAATTTTTTTGAAATAGCCAGGGATACTGTAATTTGTTTGGGAGTAGCATTCATGGCATATACGTCAGACAGGTTAACTACCACTGCTTTATAGCCTAAATGTTTTAATGGAGTGTAAATTAAGTTGAAATGAATACCTTCGATAAGCAGGTCGGTAGTTATTACAGAGCATATATTTCCATAATCTATTACAGCCGCATCATCGCCTATTCCTTTTAATGTGTTTTTGTGTTTATTTTTTACATCTTTTGTGATTTGGCTTATTAAACCAAACTCGCCTAATTCGGATATTTCCGTAAGTTTCTTCTGACTATTCTTCATTCGAATATATTTTGTTTAAACAATTGTTTTTATTTCCTTCGGTCATGAGAACGCTAGCGCTTAGTTCTGCGATTTACAACTTTAAATTTCAATAATCTTTTTTGTTGCCGGTGTCTCCCGCTTAAGCCTCCCACAAATTTCTCAGGCGAACCTTCATGCAATAGCTTTCTAACAAGTAATTTTTTATCCTTAAGCATGAAGGTTTCATCTGTTTAAATTGATATTTATCATTAAAAAAAAAGATTAAACAATGTAGCTTTATTAGTTGTTAGATTTTAAATATATTTGTACCCAATTTAGAATTAATCTATTTAAATTTAAATTTGCATTAATTCGATATACATTTTGCAAAGTTATGGAAAAAGATCAAGATAAAATATTAAGTGAAGTAACGAAAGGGCAATATAAGTATGGTTTTGTCACCAATGTTGAAGCAGAGTCGATACCTAAAGGATTAAATGAGGATGTTATACGATTGATTTCGCAGAAAAAGAAAGAACCCGAATTTATGCTTGAATTTAGGTTAAATGCTTTTAAGTATTGGAAAACCATGAAAATGCCCGAGTGGGCACATTTAATAATTCCTGAAATTAATTATCAGGACATTATTTACTATTCTGCTCCCAAAAGAAAAGTAGATGGCCCAAAAAGCCTGGATGATATTGATCCGGAATTAAAATCTACCTTTGATAAGTTAGGAATTCCGCTTGATGAGCAGAAAAGGTTGACTGGAGTTGCTGTGGATGCTGTTATGGACAGTGTATCAGTTAAAACTACTTTTAAAGAGAATTTAGCCGAACTGGGAATTATTTTTTGTTCATTTAGCGAAGCAGTGCAAGAACATCCCGATTTGGTTAAGAAATATATGGGTTCTGTAGTTCCGTATACCGATAATTATTTTGCAGCACTTAATTCTGCGGTATTTAGCGATGGCTCATTTTGCTATATTCCTAAAGGCGTAAAATGCCCCATGGAACTATCAACTTACTTTAGAATAAATGCAGCCAATACAGGCCAGTTTGAACGGACGCTTATTGTAGCAGAAGATGATTCTTATGTAAGTTATCTTGAAGGTTGTACAGCGCCAATGCGAGATGAAAATCAATTGCATGCAGCAATTGTTGAAATTGTTGCCAATAAAAATGCCGAAGTAAAATATTCAACCGTACAAAACTGGTACCCTGGAGATAAAAATGGAAAGGGTGGAATTTATAATTTTGTAACCAAACGAGGGAAATGTGCCGGCGATAATTCCAAAATTTCATGGACACAGGTAGAAACGGGTTCAGCAATTACCTGGAAATATCCAAGTTGTATATTACTTGGGGATAATTCGGTTGGAGAATTCTACTCTGTTGCTGTCACTAACAATCATCAACAAGCCGATACTGGAACCAAAATGATTCATATTGGCAAAAACACAAAAAGTATAATTGTTTCTAAAGGAATATCGGCTGGTTTTAGTAATAACAGTTACAGAGGATTGGTAAAAGTTATTAAAAATGCAACCAATGCACGTAATTTTTCACAATGTGATAGTTTACTTTTAGGAGACAAATGTGGAGCACATACATTTCCTTATTTAGAAGTAGATAATAAAGATTCGGTAATTGAACACGAAGCAACAACATCAAAAATTGGTGAAGACCAAATATTTTATTGTAACCAAAGAGGTATAAAAACAGAAGATGCTATTGGATTAATTGTTAATGGTTATGCCAAGGAGGTATTAAATAAACTCCCAATGGAGTTTGCAGTTGAAGCCCAAAAATTACTACAAATTAGCTTGGAAGGTAGTGTTGGTTAATTTTAGTTATAAGTTCTATATCATAAGTTTTAAGTTAGGTAAAAAAAAGCAACTATAAAAAAATTGATGAATCTTATGGCAAAGTAAATGGTATTTCAATATCTTTAAAAAAAAGAATATAAATAAATTATAAATATATATAACACAAAACATCAAAGAAATAATAATATATTATGTTAAAGATAAAAAATTTACACGCATCAATAGAAGGGAATGAGATTTTAAAAGGAGTAAACCTTGAAGTAAAAAAAGGAGAAATTCATGCGATTATGGGCCCAAATGGTTCCGGTAAAAGTACATTAGCCTCTGTTTTGGCGGGCAGAGATATGTTTGAAGTAACGCAAGGCGAAATAACTTACGAAGGAAAGGACTTATTTGATCTATCACCCGAAGAAAGAGCAAGTGAAGGAATATTTTTAGGTTTTCAGTACCCCATAGAAATTCCTGGCGTTAGCATGGTAAACTTTATGAAAACAGCTATTAATGAACAGCGTAAACATAAAGGCTTAGAACCATTATCATCATCGGATTTTTTAAAATTGATGCGCGAGAAAAAAGAGCTGGTCGAAATGGATGCAAGCCTGGCTAATCGTTCAGTAAACGAGGGTTTTTCCGGCGGGGAAAAGAAACGAAATGAAATTTTTCAAATGGCTATGCTGGAGCCTAAACTTTCTATTCTGGACGAAACAGATTCCGGGTTAGATATTGATGCATTGCGAATTGTAGCAAATGGTGTAAACAAATTAAAGTCTCCCGAAAAGGCTACAATTGTGATTACTCACTACCAGCGATTGCTCGATTATATTGTACCGGATTATGTGCATGTTCTTTATGATGGAAAAATTGTTAAATCGGGCGATAAAAATTTAGCCTTAGAGTTGGAAGAAAAAGGTTACGATTGGCTAAAAAAGAATGTAGCTGTTGAATAAACCGGTTTATTTTTCGGATTTTTTAAAAAAAAAGCAAACAAATGAGCTTAGAAACAACAGATATTGAAGTAAAAGATAAATTTGTTGATATATATAACAACAATAAGGATATTTTAAAAAACGGGTCACCCTATTATATTAATCAAATAAGGGAAGAAGCATTACAGAATTTTAAAAAGCTTGGACTTCCAGATAAAAAAGTCGAAGATTATAAGTATACCGATATTAAATCTTTGTTTAATAATAGTTTAAAAACTTTTTTTTCGCCCAAAAATATTCATTTTAATATTGATGATATTTTTCAGTGCGATGTTCCCGATTTAAACACCGAAGTGATAATTCTTCTTAATGGATGGTATTATAATCGCGAAAAACAATTAACAGAGCTGCCCGGTGGAGCAATAATCGGAAGTTTTCAAAAAGCTAGTGAAGTTTATCCTAAGCTGGTTAAAAAACATTTTAACCAATATGCCGATAACAAAAAAGAAGGATTAGTAGCTTTAAATACAGCTTTTGTTAAGGATGGCATCTTTTTATATGTTCCAAAAGGAGTGGTTATTGAAAAACCAATTCAGATTATAAATATCCTGATGGATGAAGAAGACGGAATGACACAGCATAGAAACCTTTTTATCTTGGAAGAAAACAGCCAGGCTTCATTAGTTGTGTGCGATCATACTTTATCTACATCTAATTTTTTAACCAATTCTGTTTCAGAGTTTTTTGTAGATAAGAATGCTTATCTGGATTTTTCAAGGATTCAGAATGAACATAATGGCTCAAAACAGATTTCTCATCTGTTTTTCCAACAGGAAAAAGATAGCCAGGTAAATGCGAATACTATTTCATTACATGGTGGTTTAATCCGTAATAATATCAGTGTGTTATTAAACGGCGAGGGTTGCGACAACAATACGCTCGGATTGTATTTAACAGATAAAGGGCAGCATATCGATAACCATGTTTTTATCGATCATGCCAAACCAAACTGTACAAGTAATCAGCTTTTTAAAGGTGTGTTGGATGATTTTGCTACCGGAGCATTTAACGGAAAGGTTTTGGTTCGAAAAGATGCACAAAAAACTCAAGCATACCAGGCAAACAATAATATTTTGCTAACCGATGATGCAACCATTAACACCAAACCTACATTAATAATTAATGCCGATGATGTTAAATGTAGCCACGGAGCTACTGTTGGCCAATTAGATTTGGACGCTTTATTTTATTTGCGTTCGAGAGGAATTAATAAAAGAGAAGCAAGGTTATTGCTTATGTATGCTTTTGCACACGAAGTAATTCAAAAAATAAAAGTACCTGCATTACAGGACCGTATTCATGATTTGGTTGATAAACGCCTTCGTGGCGAATTATCGCGATGTAATTTTTGTCAGATGCACTGTTGTTAATCTTAAATTTTAAATGCTGTGAGTTTAGATATTGAAAAAATTAGAAATGATTTCCCGATTTTAAATCAAAAGGTTTATAAAAAACCTTTGGTTTATTTTGATAACGGAGCTACAACGCAAAAGCCTAAAATTGTTATCGACGAAGAAGTTAAAATTTACTCACAAGAGAACAGTAATATACACCGTGGTGTGCATTACCTGAGCGAACAGTTAACACAGCGTTACGAAGATGCACGTAAAACAATTCAAAAATTTATTAATGCCACACACGATTATGAAGTTATATTTACCAGCGGAACTACAGAATCGATCAATACCATTGCTTATTCTTTTGGAGATAAGTATGTACATGAAGGTGATGAAATTATAATATCGACCCTGGAGCATCATGCCAATATTGTTCCCTGGCAAATGTTATGCGAACGAAAAAATGCTGTTTTAAAGGTTATTCCTATCAATCAAAAAGGTGAGTTGTTATTGGATGAATATCAAGAAATGCTGTCGCCTAAAACAAAAATAGTGGCAGTCAATCATGTTTCAAATGCTTTGGGAACGGTTAATGATGTGAAAAAAATTATCGAAAAAGCACATCAAAAAGATATTCCTGTTTTAATTGACGGAGCACAAAGTATACAACATGGGAAAGTAGATGTTCAGGAGTTGGATTGTGACTTTTTTGTTTTTTCTGGCCATAAAATTTACGGGCCAAATGGAACAGGCGTTTTGTACGGAAAAGAAAAATGGCTGGATGAATTGCCACCTTTTATGACCGGTGGTGAAATGATTCAGAAAGTTACTTTCGAAAAAACTACGTTTAACAGCCTGCCATTTAAATTCGAAGCCGGAACACCCAATTATGTAGCCGCCATAGGACTAGCTAAAGCGATTGAATATATTCAGGAAATTGGATTAGAAAACATTGCTGCTTACGAAAAAGAACTACTTGAGTATGCTACACAAAAATTAAATTCAATTGAAGGTTTAAAAATTATCGGAACAGCAAAAAATAAAATAAGTGTAATCTCTTTTATTTTAGAAAATATTCATCATTACGATGCCGGAATGGTAATAGATAAAATGGGTGTTGCCGTTCGTACAGGACATCATTGTGCCGAACCTTTAATGCATCAATTTAATATAGAAGGTACCATTCGTGCATCGTTTGCATTTTATAATACAAAAGAAGAAATAGATCGCTTATACGAAGCCTTACTTACAGTTAAACAAATGTTTGGTTAATTTGTAATAATATAAAATTATGACTTTAAACGAACGACAAGAAGAAATTATAGAAGAGTTTTCAATTTTTGATGACTGGATGGATAAATACAACTATCTGATTGAGCTGAGTAAAGACCTTCCTGTGATTGACCCTAAATATAAAACCAATGAATATTTGATTGAAGGTTGCCAGTCGAAAGTATGGCTTTATGCCGAAATGGATGGAGACAAAGTGAAATTTACAGCCGATAGCGATGCAATTATTACCAAAGGAATTGCAGCTCTCTTAGTTCGTGTTTTAAGTGGGTTAAGCCCAAAAGAAATTATGAATGCCGATTTATATTTTATCGATAAAATCGGATTGCAACAAAATCTTTCGCCTACCCGATCTAACGGGCTTTTGGCAATGGTAAAGCAAATGAAACTGTATGCCATGGCATTTAATGCAAAGATGAATCAGTAAAGGAGGCTTATGATGGAAGAAAATAATTTAATGGCTTTAGAAGCCGAAATTGTAAAAACATTAAAATCAATATACGATCCTGAAATACCAGTAAATATTTACGACCTGGGATTAATCTATGCCATTGATGTCGACGATGATAACAAGGTTGAAATTAAAATGACACTAACAGCTCCCAACTGCCCAATGGCTGATCAATTGTTAAACGAAGTACATCAAAAAACCAATGGCATAAAGGATGTTAAAGAAGCCAAAATAAACCTGGTTTTTGATCCACCCTGGGATAAAAGCATGATGAGCGAAGAAGCAATGTTGGATTTAGGTTTATTGTAGTTACTCTATTGTAAATTATCTCTGTATTTACTAATGCCTTCTTTGTCTGAAAAAATTATTATATTTTGTGTATTTTCGGGTTTACGTGAATTGGTGTTTACACTATGAATCATATCTTTTTAAATACCCGGAAAATAAAACAGAAAGCCCTCGAACTTGGCTTTTTAGTAGTAGGTATTTCAAAAGCTGGCTTTCTGGAAAAGGAATCCAAACAATTAAAAGAATGGCTTGACAAAGGTTTGCATGGCGAAATGCAATACATGGAAAATCATTTCGAAAAACGTGTTGATCCGAGAAAACTTGTAGAAGGAGCAAAGTCTGTTATTTCTGTTTTATACAATTACTATCCTAAAGAGAAACAAATAGAAGATACCTTTAAAATTTCAAAATACGCATATGGTAAAGATTATCATTATGTGGTTAAGGATAAATTATTTAAACTTCTGGAATTTATAAATACAGAAATAGGAGATGTTCGCGGCAGAGCATTTGTCGATTCTGCTCCGGTGATGGATAAAGTTTGGGCTGCAAAATCAGGATTGGGCTGGATAGGGAAAAATACCAATTTGATATCAAAAGAATTTGGTTCTTTCGTTTTTATTGGAGAGTTAATAATTGATTTGGAACTGAAGTATGATGCTTCTGTTAAAGATTATTGCGGCAATTGCACAAAATGTATTGATGCATGTCCTACAGGGGCACTAAAACCATATCAGTTAGACGCCCGAAAATGTATTTCTTATTTAACTATTGAGAAAAAAGGAGAAATACCACCGGAATTTAAAGGAAAATGGAAAGATTGGATTTTTGGTTGCGATATTTGCCAGGATGTTTGTCCGTGGAATAACAAAGCAAAGCTCCATTCCGAATCTAAGTTCAAAATTACAGATGAGCTTAAAAATTTAGAAAAGGAAAAATGGGAAAATCTTGATCAATCTACATTTAAAAAAATATTTAAAAATTCACCTATTCAGCGAACCAGGTTTGAAGGCTTAAAGCGGAATATTGAATTTTTAAAGTAATTATGATGTACATTTTATATTTATAATAATAAAATAGGAGTTAACAAATTTTTTTTGAACAAAATAATTTGATTACAAATCAAGTTTTATCCTGGCAAAGAAAAATCTGACTAAATTCCAAGTTCTGATTAATCTCAATTTCAATTGATTAATTATTTGTTGAATAAAATACACAAGTGAGTAAAATATCCACAAAAGTTGTGGATATTATATATCAATGTTAAAGATTTTAAAAATTTTTGTGTCAAAAATTACTTGCGAAATCGTTTCCTATATCAGGAATTACAGTTAATTGCTCTTATTACCGGACATCTTTTTTATTTTACGTGGCACGGTATTTTTATAAACTCTAATATATTAATACTAAAACTATTTTTATTATGAAAATCCTACACATTGCAATTACAACAATTTTGATATTTTTTCTGGGGCTACAACTAAATGCCCAGGAAGATACTCAAGAGAATTCCAAAAAGTACACTAAACGTATGTTTTTATCAATGGGCACAACTTTCTCTGATTATGATGATTTAAATTCGAGTTTAAGCCAGTTTGGTTATCCTGAATTATCAGAAAACACCTTCATTGTAGGATGTTCCGGCTTTAAAATCATAAAAAAGTTTGTTCATGGTGCTGAAATACATGCAATTATGGGAGACAGAGCAGAAGGAAATAACTATAATGTATCCTTAAAAGGAGTATCAGGGAAGCTAAATTTTGGTTATATGTTATTTGAACCCGGAAATTTTGATTTATTCCCCCACATTGGCCTAGGTGCATCTTCATTGGTTCTAAATATGGACAGGGATATTGGCCAGGCTTCATACGACGATTTTATTCAAAATCCGGATGATGGAGCAGAATTATACAGGGCCGGTTTTATAGCAGATATTGGTTTTAATATTCATTATTCCATTGATTTTATGAAGAAAAAAGAAAGAATGGGAAATATGGTATTTGGGTTTAGTGTGGGTTATATGTTTGATCCTTTTAAAAGAGACTGGATTGTAAACGGAGAGCAACTTGCTAACGGGCCGGATTTAAATCATAATAATTTATATCTAAAGATCATTGTAGGCAAAGGCAAAGAAAAAGCTTTCCCAATGCATAAAAGATCATTCTGAAAAATACAAGGAGAATAAAGTTATTTCTAAATAGATATAAAAATTGCTTGTTTTTCGCAGTAAAGGAGTTTTCGGTTCAAGTTATGGCCAAAAGGTATTAATAGCGCACCTGCTAATAAATTTTATTGGAATGGGAAAAACGATCACCAGATAATAAAAAAACACGATTTTAAAACTTATAGGTCAATCCTACTCCAAATACTTCTTTAAACTGAACCCTTGCTCCTTTCTCATTTCCATCATCATCATAAGTTTTAATATCATCATCATAAATAAGATGCGTATTCAAATTAGCGGATAAGAAATCATTGATTTTCATATTAATCGACATTTTCCAATCAACATCCACATTCTGTGGATTTTTAAGATAATTAGTAAAAAATCCCAGCGTAGATTTAAGGGCCACATTTTTCATGATTTCTTTTTTAACACCAATAGTTGCCGAACCACCTAACTCTAAACGTGTTTTTTCGCCGGCATCAACACCGAATGAACCTCTAGCCGATAGTGTGTCGTCTAAAACCATGGTTAATTTTCCTGCAACTGGCGACAACACGAAATAAAATTCTTCACCAGGTTTGTATTCCATACCTAAAGCTCCTTGCAGGTATGCAGGTGCAAAAAATCTGGAAATTACATAAGAAGTGTCTGTTTCGTATTTTTTTCCTTCGTCCATTAGTGTTTTGAAATTTAATAACGCACTTATAAATAGCGTCTTGGATACTTTGCGCCCATATTTTGAAGAAAAATCAATATTATCATCCGTTTTTCGTATTTCCTGATCTCCTTGTTTTTGTATTCCATAACCTATATCAAGCGTATTTGACCAGTCGTTATTGTCTTTTGAATACTCAAGAGAAAGATTTATTAACCCGTTAAAAGCATATGAGTTATCACCCCCGGCAGCCCAGTTGGTTAACGAAACCTGCGAAAAGTTAATAGAGCTAACACCGTTAAATTTCCAATATTTTATGGTGTCTGTATTTTCTTGTGCAAATAATAATCCCGAACAGATCAGTAACGAGGTTATAATATAAAATTTTTTTATCATACCTTTTTTGTTGAATAATAAATAATTAAACAATTTAGTCAGAAATAATAGAAATAACAATATCCCGTTTTTTTCTTGGCCCATCGAACTCGCAAACAAAAATATTTTGCCATGTAGACAAACCCATTTTGCCATTAATAATTGGGATTGATTCGCCTGGCCCAACAATTCCTGCTTTTAAATGTGCATCGCCGTTGTTATCCTGAGCATCGTGCTGCCAAACACCCGAAGGAATAAGTTTCTTTAGCAAGCTAACAACATCATTCTGAACTGATTCATCCCAGTTTTCTTGTATCATTATAGCGGCAGTAGCTCCCTGAACATAAACATTTACCAAGCCACTTTTTACATTACTTTCAGAAACAATTTTTTCTACCTGAGTAGTAATATCGTACAGTCCGTTATGTTTATCGGTTGATAATTGTATGATTTGTTGCATAATATCGTTAAATTTGATTGGTTTAATTTACTAATCTAAATAAAAATGGACTACAAATCAACCACCTACGTATCTTTCGATGGAATAAAACTTTCGGGTTACCTATGGAAACCTGAAAATCAACCTAAAGCAATTATTAACCTTGTACACGGTTTTGGCGAATACAGCGAACGTTATAACCATTGGGCAAAGCTTTTGGGAGGCCAAGGATATGCAGTTCATGCTATTGATTACCGTGGACACGGAAAATCTGACGGAAGACGTGGCTATATTAATTCTTTCGATGATTTTTTATCTGATATAGATGTTTTGGTACAGGAATCAAAAAAATTATACCCGGGAATTCCACAATTCATATATGGACACAGCCTGGGAGGGAATATTGTAACCAACTATCTTATAAAACGCGAAAACAATTTTAAAGGAGCAGTTATTTCATCGCCCTGGTTTAGGCTTACTTTCGACCCTTCTGTTTTAACCATTTTCTTTGCCAAAATGATAAAAAGTATTTTCCCAAAATTTACACAAAATGCAAAACTGGATGTAAAAGGGATTTCGCATGACAAAGAAGTTGTTAATAAATATTTGGAAGACCCTTTGGTACACGAAAAAATATCGGCTAAAATGTTTTTTGAAATATACAATGCAGGGAGTTGGGTTCTTGAAAATACTGACAAGATTACTTTACCTGTATTGCTTCAACACGGCAATGCCGACAAAATTACATCGCATAAAGCAAGTGCAGAATTTGCTGAAAAAGCACATAAGTTCAATAAAAATATTACCTATAAAGAATGGAACGGCATGTATCATGAGTTACATAACGAATTGGAATATGAAAAAGTATTTTCTTATGTAATTAGTTGGATTGAAAAAATTTTAAGTAATTAGATCAATGAAAATTTTAGTTTAATATATAAAATTATAAATGATGGATGCTGCGACTATCTGTGTTGCTTGCATTTGTTAAATTTGTGTTTTATTCAAAACATTAAAAATTTTGCAGCTCAAAGCTAAATAAATATGAAAACATTCAGAACCACCATACAACCCAAACTTTCAAAGTATAAAATAACGTACCACACTCCGGTATTATTCATGGGTTCATGTTTTACCGAAAATATTGGAAATAAAATGTATGCCTTAAAATTTCCTGCCATGATTAATCCCTTTGGTGTTTTATACAATCCGGCATCGGTACAAAAAGGGCTGGAAATTTTGATTGATCAAAAAGCTTTTAATCCAGGCGACCTTGAGTTTTTTAATGGGCAATGGTTTAGCTTTTATCACGACACCGAATATTCGCATCCCGATCAACAAAAATGTTTGGAAAAAATCAATGGTTCGATTAAGCTTGCTGCTTCGCATGTAAGAAAATCAAAATACCTGTTTATTTCATTTGGTACTGCCTGGGTTTATAAATATTTAAAAACAGAAAGAATTGTTTCTAATTGCCATAAAATTCCTGCTAAAGAGTTTGAGAGGGTTAAATTAGGCGTAGAAGATATTTTTGTTGAGTGGGCAAAACTCATTAACAGGCTAAATGAGTTGAATAAAAATTTGAAAATTATTTTTACGGTAAGCCCGGTAAGGCACTGGAAAGATGGAGCTGTACAAAATCAGTTAAGCAAGTCGACACTGATTTTGGCGATTCACCAGTTGATTAAAATTTTTAAGAATGTAGAATATTTTCCGTCGTACGAAATTATGATGGACGATTTACGCGACTACCGTTTTTATGCCAATGATATGTTACATCCCTCAAACGAGGCGGTTGAGTATATCTGGAATTATTTTTCTGAAACTTATTTTGACGATGAAACTAAAAGAATTACTCAAGACATAAATAAAATTTTACAGGCAAGAAGTCATCGCCCTTTAAATCCCGAAACGGAACTTCATAAAAAATTTCTACAATCTCAGTTAAAGTCTGTTGAAAAATTATCAAAAAAATACCCTTTTATTGATTTAACCGAAGAGTTGGTGTTTTTTAAGAAAGGATTATAAAAAACCCCGGCTTTGGGCACATGTTGTGGTTATTGCTATGGTGTAGGAAAGCAAGGAATGATGTAACTTTTAATGCCGGGACTTTTAGGGAACTAACAAAAGTTATCTCTCTGGTTTATTTTTCTAATTTAAAGTTTATTTTCTGAATTGTTATTAACTCTGCACTATCGTCATTTAAATTTTTATAATTTACCTGCGATGGGATGTTTGGAACAAAGTCGGTACCAGATGCTTTTTGAATTACTTTTGACCCAATTAAGTTACCAACGCCACCGCTCTCTTCCATAGCCGATTGTGAAGTGATAAATGTAATTTCTGTAGCTCTGAAATTATCAATTTGGTCTCCACTTCCCTCAATTTCTGGATAGCTATCCTGGTTTTCTAAATAAACCAAATCTCCTTTCTTATGAATTTTATAATTTACTTTTGCTACCACTACATAACTGTCAATTTCAAGTGTAGTTTCTTTTTTATTCCATGATTCGATTCTTTGGTCTACAGTAGCTTTTGGCAAATGAAACAATATTTCACTCTCCAATTAATTTAGAGGTTACTTTTTTATATTCTTTGGTCCCTTTAGTGTGATATGGATTTTTTTTCTTGGCCATACCATCAAATGGCAGAATAAATAAAGCAATTAAGCTTACTAAAAATGTTTGTTTAAAAATGTTTGTTTTCATAATTCCTTATTTTTAAGTTAATACTGATTTTTGAGTTGTTTATAAATATTGTTAACTAAAATTATTTAATTCGTTCAGCAATTGAGTTTCATATTTTTTTTCTACATCGAATCTTACCCCATCGACACAAAATAAAACGCCCTGATCAATAATATAACTTTCAATAAAGCTGGTATTCAGTAAGATATTATCGGCAATCTGTAAAATATTGTAATTTGAAAATGAGTGTTTGTAATGTTCTATTTTTTCAGGTAAAAGATGTGATGTATCATCAACAAGATGTAAAAAAACTCCTGAAGATTCTTCTTTACACATTGTGTCATCTAATAAATATAAAATTGTTCATACCCAATTATTTGACATGAAAAATACAGCAGGTTATTCTAAAATTTTGAACCAATTAAAATTTGCAGGGTATGAATTAAAATTCGTTAGAATAATAATGAAATTTGAAAAAGCAGTTAATAATAACTTTAATGCGCAATTTTTAAAGCCATATCAAGGTACCCGAAAATTTCTTCGGGATGATGATTGATTTTGTTCCGGCTTCTTTTATGGCCCAACCTTACAATCACTAAATTTTCAGACGGGATCGTAATGATATACTGGCCTAGAATGCCCCTTGCATAATAAAACATAAAATTTTTGTACTGCCCTAACCACCAGTGGAATCCATAAAAGTCAACCGGTTCATTTTTTTCGTCCATTAAGTAATATGCCGGCATTAGCGCTTTCGATAAATAATTCTCGGGTATTATTTGTTTATCACTCCATTTTCCTTTATTGGCAATTAATTGCCCGATACGGGCAAAATCTCTGGCATTAGCATTAAAACAGCAATAAGCCTTTTCTACACCATTTTTCTGGTCTAAACTCCAAAGAGCATCATTACTTGCTCCAATGGGTTTCCAAAGTTTTTCTGAGGCATATTTGCTTAATGTTTTTTTAGTTACACGCTCTAGTATAATGGCTAACAGCTGAGTATTGGCAGTTATATAATCGAAATAAATTCCAGGAGGGTCAATTACTTTGGCTTTTAAAACCAGCTTGTTTAGCTCATTTCCATAGTAAGCTTTTGTAGTTGCCGAAAAAGGGTTGTAATAGCTCTCGTTCCATTTTAATCCCGAACTCATGGTTAACAAATGGCGAAGGGTAATCTCTTTCAGTTGGCCGGTTTTAAATTCGGGAATATATTGATATACATAATCATCTACAGAATTAATTTTTTCTTCAGCAATGGCTACTCCTATTAACAAGCTCACTATACTTTTAGCCATCGAAAATGAATTGGAAATTGTACTGTCGGTAAATTGATGATGATAAGATTCAAATAAAACAGATGTATCTTTTACAACCAAAAAAGCAGTGGTTTGATATTGATTTAAAAAATTAAGCTCTTCTTGATTTAATTTATATTGGTTATAATTGCTGTGTAGTTTCCATGCTTTTTCCTTTCCGGCTTCAACTTTTCTATTATGAAATAATTTATAATCATCAATATCAGCAACGTTGTAAAATAAGGCTCTTCTAAAGTATGGGTTAGGTTGCAACATTAGAAATAAAAGCCCCAGTAATACCAATCCCGGGATATATATTTTAAAAAGTTTTTTCATCGCTCGTGTGTGTGAACTCTATTCTCATGGATGTTTCATTTATGATTTTGTTGTTTAGTTTAAATGCTTATTTAACACAGAAAGTAATTTTTTAGGTTTTACCGGTTTAGTAAGGTAATCATTCATACCTAAAAGGTAACCTTTTTCGATATCACCTGGCATGGCGTAAGCAGATTGAGAAATTATCGGAATATTTTTATTGATCTTTTTAATGTATTTTGTGGCCTCGTATCCATCCATCTCAGGCATTTTAATGTCCATAATAATTAAGTCTATTTCATTATGCCGCTTAAACATTTCTATGGCTTCTTTACCATTGGTTGCTCTTAATAGTTTTGCTCCTGTTTTTTTTAACACCTCTTCAATATAGTAAAAATTAGCTGGTTCATCTTCGGCAATAAGAATGGTTTTATTCTGCCACTGGTACGATTCAAGGTTTATTAATGTATCTGTTTTCTTTTTATTTCTTTTTATTTTTTTATAGGGTAAGGTAAAATAAAATGTTGATCCGGTACCAGGAATTGATTCAACCCATATTTTGCCGCCAAGCAATTCTACAAGGCTTTTACAAATAGCAAGGCCTAATCCTGCGCCCCGATATAATTTTGTTTTATCGTCTTCGATTTTTCTAAATCGTTCAAAAGCATATTCTTTTTTATTTCTATCCATGCCAACACCGCTGTCTTTAACATAAAATAAAAAAGTATTTGACTTTTGAATTTCATACCCAAAGGTGATAAAACCATCATCAGTAAATTTTAAGGCGTTATCTAATAAGTTTGAAATAACTTGATTTAACCGTAATGGATCAGTAATTGTGATTACGTCTTTATTTTCATCGGGCAAATCCAAGTTTAAATCAATATTATCTTTTCCTTTTTGTTTTTTTATTTCTTTATATGATTCAAAGATTTCGATTAGAACTTTATTAATATCACACTCTTTTTGAATAATTTTTAACTGTCCGGCTTCAATTTTTGACACATCAATGATATCATCGATAAGGTGTAAAAGATTATTCCCGCTATTATGTATTAATTTGATATAATTTTGTTTTTCTTCGGGTGTTATAGTCGAATCGGGCATGGTAAGCAGTTCGGTAAACCCGAGAATGGCATTCATCGGAGTTCGTATTTCATGCGACATGTTGGCAAGGAATGCAGATTTAAGCTGGTCGCTTTCTTCTGCTTTTATTTTTGCCTTAACTAAATTCTTTTCAGCTTGGTCGCGTGCGGCCTCCCTGTGAAGGATTTGCTCAAGCATATTGTTAAAGTCTTCGTATAAAATACCAATTTCATCATTGCTTTTACGTTCAATCCGAACATCATAATTGCCTTCCTGGGAAATTTTTCTGGTTAGTTTTGCCAGTTCAAGTATTGGTTGTGAAATAGGTTTTTGTAATCCTCTGGCAAGAAAAAAAGAAAAAATCATCATGCCGATTAAAACAGCCAGCATAATCAAAATATACTCTTTTATTTTTTCTGTTAATATTGAAGTATCAACGGTAGTAACAATTATTCCATATTGGAACCCTTTATAATTGATGGGGTGTTCAATGACTAAATATTTTTTTTCGAAATGAAATTTAGTTTCGGATAAATCATCAGGTTCTTCATATAGTGGTGATATAAAGAAATCATTATTTTTTTTATAAGAAGCAAATAAAATACCATTGCGGTCATAAATTACGCCACTAACGATATCGGGAATTGCTTCCATCTTAGACAATATTTCTTCGGCACCTTCATTGTCGTCAAAAGTTAACGATGCTACTGAATAGTCTCCAACCAAGCCAGTATTCATTATTGAGTTTGCCAGAAGATTTTTTTTAAGGCTGTTTATGTCACTAATCCCAATAATTGTAAATCCTACAACAAGCGTAACGCTGCTTGTTAGTAAAATAATTCCAACAATTTGATTTTTTATAGATATATTTTGGAATAGCTTCATTATTATTTTTCTTCAACAGGTTGAACAATTCTAGCTGAGTTAAGTAAATAAAAACTCATTTGTAATGGTGATTTTAACACAGCTGTTTCGTTTATTTCAAAACGTAATTTATTATCTTTTTCAAAAAAATTAATTAAAACCCCTTGTTCAGCAAATCCACGTGTTTCACTTACTGTTAATATAGGTTTGTGCCTTGTAATGGCAATTATTTTACCTAAATTTTTTTTCTCAGATTCAGCAATAAATAAAATGTGGCTTCCTTCAATATCTTTCAAATTCTCAATTTTTTTGATGATTACCCTTTTCTTTTTAATTTCTTGTATGGCATATATTTGTTCCAGGTTTTCTGCTAAAGGTGTTTTACCAATAACAGAAATTATAAAAGGTTGATTAATATCGTCCATAGAGCATTCTTCTGGCCAAGTAATAAATCTGGAAAATTTTTCTAAATAAACGGCTTTTAAAACATATATACTTGCCTGTGAAAACACCTGTATAGGATGTAGTACAAGTATATAAATAAAGAATGCCTTTATTAAAAAAGTTGAAAATTTATGATATTTTATGATATGTTTATTTAAAATGTTTTTCACAAATTATTTCCCGTAGTAGCTAAATTCAACATATTTTTTATTTTCAAATCCCCAAATTACTATTTTGGGTACAGGATCCCCGTTTAAGTCAAAATTGATAGGCCCAGATGCACCTTCGTAATTAATTGGTTTGCCTTTTATTAGTATATTTTTGCCAATATTAAATTCATTAACATTTATTTTTATTACCTCGTCGTTAGGTTCAAAATAATCCTCACCGGAAATTTCGCGCAAATATTGTTTTATTTCTAAAGGATTGGTAGTATTTCCCCGCTGCATGGCGTATGCCATACAATATACTGCATCGTATGCATGTTCTGAGTAAGTTGCCGGTAAAAAACCAAACCTCGACTGGTAATTATTTTTATATAAAGCATAATTTGGGTTTCCTTCGTTGGTACTGGTAATCCCTAAAATATCATCGAGTAAATCAGGGCTTCCGTTGGTTAAAATCTCTTCGGGTAATATACCATCATTCACAAATATTAATGGTTTTTTGTTTAGCGACTGATAATTTGAATTATTAAAAATACGATTCGTTAATACTGCAATTTCAGAGTTGAAGGCCACAATATAAAGCACATCAATTTCGCTGTTAAAAACAGTATTCATCTCATTTTTAAAATCGTAAGTGCTTAAATCTATTTCGTCACCTGGGAAACTTACATTTGCTTTAATATTACCACCTAATTCATTAAACATTCCCAAAATAATATTAGATAGCCCGATTCCAAAACGGTCATCTCTGTATAAGATTGCAGCATTTCTCAGCTGCAAAGAATCAATACAGTATTCAGCAGAAATAGTTCCAAAAGTATAGTCAGACGGACATGTACGCCAAATAAGGTCATTGTCATTTAGCATTGAAATCTCTGGTGATGTAGCCGAGTACGACATCATTAACATATTATTATTTATACACACTTCGGCCATTTCAACAGCTACCGATGAAAAAGTTGGGCCAATAACAAGATCAATATTTTGTTCAAATAATTCATATACCACATCAACACCTTGTTCAGGATTTCCACCGGAATTTTTAAAAATAAGCTCAATTTCTCTTTTTTCACCGTTAATTTCCAGCCCTCCATTTTGGTTTATTTCTTCCATTGCCAGCTGTGCTCCAAAAAACATATTTTCTACCTGTTCGCGTAAAACAGAAACATCACCAACAACAGCTATTTTTACAGGGTTTTCGTATTGTTTTTGATTATAATCTTCGGTTAAATTTTCGCAACCGGATATCAAACTTACAAAACCAATAATAACAACCAATATTCTTTTATATTTATTAACCATTTCCATAAGTTCAATGGATTAAATGTAATGCGTAAATCTAAAATAAATAGATCTTCCTAAAGCTGGAATGTCATAATTTTTAAAACCAGGATAATAGTATTTGTAATCTAACAAATTTTCAATTTTTAAAATAATTCTTGATTTACTGTTTTTAATAATTTTTAAATCAGTAGAAGAAATCATTAAATCAATAACATAGTAAGGCTCAAGTTTATAACGATTAGTAGCATAATTAATCGGGTCATAAATAAAGTTGTTTTGGTCGCTGGCAATTCTTGGGCTTACATACCTGGCTTCTAAATTTAAGTTCAAATAATAATCGGGTATATGGAAAGTATTGCCAAACTTAATCATGTGCGATGGATATAAAGCTGTGTTAACTTTAATAGTTTCCAGGATAGGATCATCTTTTTCAATGATACTTTTCTGGTAAGAATAGTTAAAAAAATAATTGCTGTTTTTTTGTGTAACATTTATTTCTGCTTCAATTCCTCCGGAATAAATATTTGAAATATTACCTGCTGTAATATTTGAAACCTGTCCGTAGGGCAAGAGGTATTCGATTTTATCTTCGATTTCGGTATAAAACAGGTTTGTATTAAAATTAATATTTTTCGAAAGTTTACCCATGATTGCCCACTCCAGCGTTTTTGCTTTTTCGGGTTTTAGGTCAGGATTTCCGACAAAACCACCAGGACTTATATAGTTTGTATAAAGCTGTGTAGGTGATGGTGCATTAAACGAGGTACCATACATTAATTTAGTGCTTAAATCATTATTTAAATGATATACGCCAGCAAAGCGGTAAGTTAAAACATTGCCGTAAATATTGTGTATGTCATACCGGTATCCGCCAGTAAATGTTAATTCTTTTAGAAAAGAAAGATCGAAAAATTTTGCCGGATTTAATATCATTTGTAAAAATACACCCAGGTTATTAAAATATTTTTCGCCATTGGTACCTCCGGGATTAAGACTCTTAATTCCCGAAGTATTTATGGTATAAAACTTCTGATGTTCGTGTATATCAGCATTAAAATCAATTCCAAGCGAAACAATATTAATATCATCGAAGAAATAGGAAAAGTTACCGCTTAAATCGTAGCTGTTATATTTCAAATCTCTTTCAATCCATACGGTTGGATCTGTATCATCGTCAAATATTTCATTTATAGGTTTCCCAAAGCTGTGAGCAAAAGAAAAGTTAGCAGCAAATTCATCAAACAATTTATTGGAATATTGGATTCTTTGATATGCATTAAAAAGGCTGATCTGATTATTATGGGTTAAAGGCCCCCAATCAGTAAATTCGGCATGTGAATTAATATTTTGATTAGCCATGTCGAATGTAAATTTACCAAAATCTTCGGTTTCGTAATTCATTTTAAAATATACGCTCATGGGAGTTGATTCGTTTCCCTGGCTTATATCGTCCGATGAATAAATGTTTTGTTCCGGTATATTCTTAGGGTTAAATCCAGAATAGTCGAATTGAGCATATGTACTGGCAAATAAAAAGTCGTAGTTTTTTTTTGCGCCTCCAATAATTGTACTCACACCAAATGATGTGTTTTGGTTTGTTGTTCCTAAAACATGAGATACTGCATTTGCTTTAATGCTTTCTCCTTTTTTTGTAATAATATTTATCACACCTAAGAAAGCATTTTTTCCATATTGAGCAGAATTCGGCCCACGGATAATTTCAATTTTATCGATTGCTTCGATCGGAATTAATGATAAACCCAAATAATTATCTGAATTAGGTCGAAAAGAAACATTTTGTCCGTCAATCATTACTTTAATTAATCTGGAATAACTTCGAACGCCTCCGTTAATTCCACGTATGCCCATATTGGGCTGAAAATGGTCGTTTATAAAATCTAAACCTGCAATATTATTTAGTGCTTCGTCAACACTGGTATATCCTCTTTCTTTAATTTGGTTAGCAGTAACAACTGATACAATAGAAGGAGCATCAATAATGTTCTGATTTTGACGTACTGCCGAAACAATTTCAACATCCATTAAATCTTCTAACGATAATTCAAAAAGACGGCTGGTATTTAGCGTATCTGTTTTCTGAGCTAATGAATAATAGCTAAAAGTAAAACTTAATATAAACAATAGTAAATGTTTGGTAATACCTTTCATCATTTAATAGATTAATCAGATTGTGTAATTTATAGAAAATTATGAATCTATCCTAAAAATAATAAAAATTATAGTATTAACTATGATTTAATATGTAGCCCTGATGTGCAATTAGTACAAATTTCTATTTTTTTTCGGTTTGTTAAAATTTTTTTTCTGAAACTGGTATATTCTTCTGAGTTCCAAAGTGCTAAAATACTGATTTGGTTTAAATTACCAATATTGTGTTGAGCAGTTTTATCAAAACAACAAGGGAGTATTTTTCCATCCCATGTAATAACCATCGTACTCCAAATTCTGAAACATCTGTTTTTTAGTTTGTTTTTTAATTTAAATTGATTGTTAATAACCTGGTAGCGGGATAATTCTTTGTTCTGTGGAATTAAATTCCAATTTTTTATATCCTGCTCCATTTGTGCCGATTTTATTTCAACCCGATTCGCTCCTAATGATTTTCCTAATTTTTTTATATCATTAATTTGATGTTCGTTAAACCTGAAAACAAGAAATTGGATAACAATTTCGGGTGTTTTTGATTTTTTTGATTTTTTTAATGTTGATAAAGTTTGAATACCGGAAATAACTTTTTTTAAACTTCCTCCTTTCCTGTATTTTTCATATGTCTCCTGTGTAACACCATCAACCGAAATAATAATTTTATCGAGCCCTGAATTTATAATTTTTAGAGCATTTTCGTATGATAAGAAATGTCCATTGGTTGAGGTGCAAGTGTAAATTTTTCTTTGATGAGCATAATGAATCATGGAAAAAATATCGGGATGTAAAAATGGTTCTCCCTGAAAATAAATCATATGGTATAATAGCCACGGAGCTAGTGTGTCGATTATTTTTGTGTAATTTGATATGGACAGAAATCCTTTTTCTCTTTTTATGGTATTGTTTCCTGTTGGGCATTCGGGGCACTGCAGATTACAAAAATTGGTTGGCTCAACGGTCAGGCTTATAGGTTTTCCCCAAAGAAAAACTTTTTTGAACCCAATAGATAAAAGATAGCTTAATAAAATTTTTAAAGCATTTATAAATTTTAGAAAAGTAAAGTAATTGAACCAACACACATCTATTTAATTAGCTTCCAGTATTTTAAAAAGTTCATCCAGTTTAGGGGTGAGTATTATTTCGGTTCGCCTGTTCTTCCTTCTTGCTTCTGATGTTTTTTGCTGATCAACAGGAGCATATTTACTTCTTCCGGCAGCAATTATTCTTCCTCCATCAATATTTGGATTTTCCATTAAAATGCGGACAATGGCTGTTGCCCTTTTTACACTCAGGTCCCAGTTGTCTTTTATTGCTTCTCCCGGGATATAAGGCACATCGTCAGTATGGCCTTCAACCATAATATTAATATCTGGATTTTTACCTAAAACATCAGCCAGTTTTTTTAGGGCGCTTACTCCTTTAGGATCAACAACAGTACTTCCAGATTTAAATAAAAGTTGCTCTTCAAGCGATACATAAACTTTGCCATTTCGGATATCAACTGCCAATCCCTCGTCGGTAAAACCAATTAAAGCTCTCGAAACTTTATCTTTTAAAACATTAACGACAGAATCCTTGCGATGCAGAATGGTTTCCAATTCAACAAGGCGTGCATTTTTTGATTCTAATTCTTTTTCATATGCATTTAACTTACTCCTTTCTGATCGAAGGTTGTCTTCCAGTTTACGTAATTCGTCTTCTTTTTCAATAATTTCTGTTTGTGTATTTTGTAATTCTTTCAGTAATTTTTTTGTTTCATTTATGTTGCCCGAAAGAAGTTGATCCTGAGACTCTTGTAGTTGGCTGTATTGTTTATTTAGTTTATCATATTTTATTTCTACAGAACGGAGTTTTGTGGTTTTTTCCAGGCTGTCTTTTTGCAAGCGCCCAATTTGTTCATTTAATTGTTCTGTTTTTGATTTTAGTTCTGTATTACTTACCGTAAGGTTCTTATTCTCGTCTTTTAATAACTCCCGCTCTTCTTCACATTTTTTTGCGCTTTGTTGGAGGTCTTCAAACTGTTTGGCCGGAACACATCCTGATAAAATAATGATTACAAAAAAAAATAAAAAGTAGGATTTTGTTTTAAGATACATATCAATAATTTTGGTTTTTGTGTGTTAAAGATAATAAATTTGTTATAGCAAATATATTAAAATATGTTGTTGTAAGGATACATTTAAACAAAGTAAAAATTATTCATATATTTGCGATGAATTTAAAAGTCTTATGTCAGGCGAATTATTAAATAATATTCTTTTTCCAGAGGATTTAAAAAAACTGGATATTACAGAACTTCCAAAGTTAAGCCATGAACTCAGGCAGTTTATCATTGATGTTGTGTCGTCAAATCCCGGACATTTTGGAGCGAGTTTAGGTGTTGTTGAGCTTACAGTAGCTTTGCATTATGTATTTAATACACCATACGACAGAATTGTATGGGATGTGGGGCATCAGGCTTATGGGCACAAAATTCTTACCGGGCGTCGTGATGTATTTCATTCCAATCGTAAGTACAAAGGGATTAGTGGTTTTCCAAAACCCTCAGAAAGCGAGTATGATGCATTTGGTGTAGGACATTCATCCACTTCTATTTCTGCTGCTTTAGGAATGGCAAAAGCCGCTTATTTTAAAAATGAAAAAGAAAAGCAAATCGTTGCTGTAATAGGTGATGGATCAATGACGGCAGGGCTCGCATTTGAAGGGTTAAACAATGCAGGGTCTGAAAAAAATAATATGTTGGTTATATTGAACGACAACAATATGGCAATCGATCCCAATGTTGGGGCTTTAAAAGAATATTTGCTCGATATTACTACATCAAAAACATATAACAAATTTAAAAATGATGTTTGGAATCTTTTAGGATATTTAAATAAATTAGGGCACAATTATCAAAAGCTTGCACAGCAAATTGAAAATTCAATTAAAACATTTCTATTACGGCAAAGTAACTTGTTCGAATCATTAAACTTCAGATATTTCGGCCCGGTTGACGGGCATGATGTGGTTTATCTTACCAAAATTTTATCGGACTTAAAAGATATTCAGGGGCCTAAATTGCTTCATGTCGTAACACAAAAAGGAAAAGGTTTTAAGCAAGCCGAACAGAATCAAACAGCATGGCATGCCCCGGGTAAATTTGATAAAGCTACCGGAGAAATATTTAAAGTAAAATCGGATAAACCTGTTGCTCCCAAATACCAGGATGTTTTTGGCCACACTTTGTTGGAACTTGCCAAACAAAATGAAAAAATTGTGGGTATTACACCTGCTATGCCGACAGGTTCGTCGTTGAATATAATGATGAAAGAAATACCTGAACGAATTTTTGATGTAGGGATTGCCGAACAGCATGCTGTAACTTTTTCGGCAGGATTGGCGATTGAAGGAATGTTACCTTTTTGTAATATCTACTCATCATTTATGCAAAGAGCATACGATCAGGTAATTCATGATGTTGCCATTCAAAAGTTACAAGTAGTTTTTTGTCTCGACAGGGGAGGTTTAGTGGGCGAAGATGGAGCAACGCATCATGGAGTATACGATTTGGCTTATATGCGAAGCATTCCGAACATGATTGTTTCTGCTCCTTTAAATGAAGAAGAGTTAAGAAATTTAATGTATACAGCACAATTAGAAAACAATGGCCCATTTTCGATACGTTACCCGCGAGGTAGGGGAGTAATGCCAGAATGGAAAACTTCTTTTAAAAAAATAAAGATTGGCAAAGGCCAACAAATAAGGAAAGGATCTGATATAGCAATTTTATCTATCGGGCATGTAGGGAATTATGTAATAGAAGCATCAAAAATTTTAGCCCAAAGTTATCAAATTGACGTGGCTCATTTCGATATGCGATTTGCAAAACCTATTGATGAGGAAATTTTACATGCCGTAGGTAAAAATTTTAAAGCAGTGATTACCATTGAAGATGGCACCATTGTTGGAGGATTTGGAAGTGCAGTACTCGAATTTATGAGCGATCATGGATACAATCCTGCAATCAAGCGTATGGGAGTGCCCGACCGTTTTATTGAGCAAGGAACACCTCAGGAATTACACCACGAATGTGGTTTTGATGTACAAGGTATTATAAAAGAAGTTAAAGCGCTCACAAAGCCTAACATTTTATCTAATGTTGGATAATCTTTTTTTGTGAAACATTAAAAATAAATTTTGACGAACAAAAAGTATTATCTATTTTTGCACACGCAAAGGTTCATTGTTTATTATGCCTGGATGGCGGAATTGGTAGACGCGCTGGTCTCAAACACCAGTGGACATTAGTCCGTGTCGGTTCGAGCCCGACTCCAGGTACTATTAACAGAACCCTCTTTTTAGAGGGTTTTTTTGTATTTCCTTAAACTATCTGTCCTATGGATAATCCTGAAACAATTCATCCTTACAAAGAAAAACAATTAGATTATGATAAGCGTTACCTGGAAATGGCCAAAATATGGGCTAAGAATTCTTACTGTAAAAGACGCCAGGTAGGAGCATTAATTGTTAAAGGGAAAATGATTATTTCCGATGGCTATAATGGCACTCCTTCTGGTTTTGAAAATGTTTGTGAAGATGAAAATAATATTACCAAACCTTATGTTTTACATGCAGAAGCCAATGCGATAACAAAAGTTGCTAAGTCGAACAATAGCTCCTACGGAGCTACGTTATATGTTACAACTTCTCCCTGTATGGAGTGTTCAAAATTAATTATCCAATCAGGAATAAAGAGAGTTGTATTTTGCGATAAATATCATAATACTGAAGGTTTACAACTGCTTGAGAGAGCAGAAATTGAAATTATACATTTAGAATTTTAAATCATAAAAAATGACTGAAAAGAAAATTAATAAAATATACCTGCCCATTTTTTTTGCTTTAGTAATGATTGCCGGAATTCTTCTGGGTAGTATGCTAAACAAAAATAACGGGAACGATTCTTCCAATTTATACACTGAAGAAGATAAATTACTTCGAATCATTGATTATATTGAAAACCGGTATGTTGATACTGTTTCGAAAAAGGAGCTTGAAAATGCTGCAATCCCGGCAATTCTTGAAAAACTTGATCCTCATTCTGTTTATATTCCGGCCGAAGATATGCAGCGGGTTAACGAAGATTTACGTGGTAATTTTGAAGGGATTGGCGTAGTATTTAATCATCAGACGGATACAGCAATTATTATTAATGTTATTTCGGGAGGCCCATCTGATAAAGCAGGTGTGATGGCTGGAGACAGAATTATTACAGTAAATGATTCGTTAATAGCCGGGCAGAATATTTCAAGCAATGATGTAGTTGGAATGTTAAAAGGAGAAATGGGTACTAAGGTAAAAGTTGGTTTGGAACGTAAGGGAGTGCCTGATCTTATTGAGGTAGAAATAATTAGGGATGAAATTCCCATTTATAGTGTTGATGTTTCATACATGGTAACTGATGATATTGGATATATCAAAATAAACCGGTTTGCCGAAACCACTTTTAAAGAATTTTTAGAAGGTGTTGAGGAGCTTAAAAAACAAAACCTTAAAAAGTTGATTATTGATTTACGGGGGAATAATGGTGGTTATATGGTTGCTGCTTCCAATATTGCCGATCAGTTTCTTGAGGGAGGAAAATTAATTGTTTACACTCAAGGCAAAGCAAGCCCACGGCAGGAAATTTATTCTACATCGCGGGGCGTATGTAAAGATATCGAAGTGGTAGTTTTACAAGATGAATGGGCTGCTTCGGCAAGCGAAATTCTAGCCGGTGCTTTACAGGATAATGATCGTGGAACAATTATCGGACGACGGTCTTTTGGAAAAGGTTTGGTTCAGGAACAATATCCTCTTTCCGACGGGTCTGTTATAAGGCTTACCATTGCACGGTATTATACACCTACTGGTAGAAGTATCCAAAAACCTTACAGTGATGATAAAATGGATTATTATAATGATATCTATAATCGTTTTCAACATGGAGAATTTGAAGAAGCAGATAGTATCCAGTTTGCAGATTCGTTAAAGTATATAACACCCGACGGGAAGGTTGTTTTTGGTGGTGGAGGTATAATGCCCGATATTTTTGTTCCTATTGATACTACGGGTTATTCTAAATATTATTCAGAGGTGGTACGTAAAGGTATTTTACAAGATTTTACTTTTAATTATGCTGATGAAAACAGGAATATACTCAATAATTTTCAAACAGCAGAAGAGATATCTGAATACCTGGAATCTGAAAATATTTTTGGACAATTTGTTAATTATGCAGCCCAAAATGGAGTTTCAAAATCAGTTAAGGGATTTGACAAATCACAAAAAATTGTGAAAACGCAGGTAAAAGCAAACATTGCCCGTAATATTCTGGATAATAAAGGATACTATCCGATAATTAAAGATATTGACAGAACTTTAAATGTGGCCGTTAAATTTTTTGAAAAAAAATAATGATCTCATTAAACCATTTATATTTATAAAAGTCATAGTTGTGAATTAGGATTAAATGGTAGATTTAATTCATAATTTTGGGTTTTTAGGTTAGTTGCAGGCACTCTGGGGAGAGTGCCTCACTTTTTTATAGAAACTTAATACTTAAAACTACGCTGCAAGTTTGGTATAAAATTTAGATACTGTTAAAAATTTTCATTAATTCTTCTCTTTTTCTTGTAGAAACAGGTACCGTTGAATCATCTTGCATTATTAAGTATCCACCATCGAGCTTGTGAAATTGTTTAATATAATTAATGTTTACAATATGCGACTGGTGAGGCCTGAAAAACTGATAATCTTTAAGCATTTCGAAATATTCTTTAATATTTTTCGAAACAAGTAGTGATGGCCTGTCGGTAAAATAAAATTTGGTGTAATTCCCATCCGATTCGCATCTTAAAATATTGTTTACATTTATCAGGTGTATGCTTTCGCTTGTTTTTAATATAATTTTTTTAACTTCTTTCGATATATTGTTAATATTTTCAAGAAAAGCTTCGAGTTTCTTTTTTGTGTTTTTCTGATCGAGTGTTTTCTTTACCTTATTAACAGCTTCTTTAAATTCATCAATATCAATTGGTTTTAATAAATAATCGATGGCGCTGAATTTGAAAGCTTTAATGGCATGTTCGTTATATGCTGTAATAAAAATGATAGAAATATCAAACTCTTGTAATTGGTCTAAAATATCGAAGCCTGTACCATCAGGTAGCTTTATATCTAAAAATACAATCTCAGGTGATGTTTCTGTTATTAGTTTAACGCCGGTTTTTACATCATCTGCATAACCAATAATAGAAATATCGGGAAAATGTTTTTCTACAATTTGCTTAATCGCTTGGCGAGCATTTTTTTCATCATCAATGATTACTGCTTTCATCATAATATTAATTTCTTATTTTAACCGGAATTGTAAAAATAACCCTGGTACCGCTTTTGTTTCCCTTTGTTAAATCAAATACTTGAATTTTAATGTTTTGTTTCGTTATTTTCTTCAAATTTATAATTCGCTCATTGGTAATTTGCATTCCAAGGCTTTTGTGATCCTTTTTAATTTCTTTATTGAGCTCTTTTGATTTTTTGATACCTATACCGTTATCTTCGATGGTATAAATAATGTTTTTACCGGCCAGCCAAAGTCCTATATTTAGGTCATAGCGTTTATCTTTTTCAAAAAAACCGTGTTCAATGGCATTTTCGATAAATGGCTGAGCAAGCATAGGAGGGATCATAATCTCTTCTTTGTTAATTTTAGAATCTACAATAATTTTATAACTAAACTTCTCATCAAATCTTAATTTTTGCAAATCGAGATAGTTTCGAATGGTTTGAACTTCATTCTCGATGGTAATTAAAGTTTCCCGAGAATTTTCTAATATTAAACGTAATAACCTCGAGAATTTGGTTAAGTATCGGTCTGCTTCATCATTTCGATGTGCATAAAGAAAATTTTGGATCGAAAATAAGGCATTAAAAATAAAGTGTGGATTCATTTGCGACCTTAAAAGCTTCTGTTCTAATTTTATATTTTCTTTTTCCGCTTTATATTTTCTAAATCGTAAGTATATTATCCAACCAATAATCGAAAATTTAATGATTCCGATTAATACAAAAAACCACCAGGTTTTCCAATAGGGTGGTTTAATATTTATGTTCAGGTTTTTAATATTACTTTCGGTTCCGTTTGGAGCGATTGCAATAACTTCAAAGGTGTAATTTCCCGGGCTAATATCTGTATAAACTGCCGAATATTTGTTTTTTAACGTAACCCAGTTGGGATCAATCCCTTTTAATCTATACTTATAGTTAAAGTGTTGCGGATTGTAAAAGTTTAGGGCTGAAAATGAAATGGTAAAAAAGTTTTCTTTATAATTTAAGTTAACTTCATTTGTATTGGTAAAATCAGTTTTATAATTATCATTAAAAATCTTAAAATTTGTAATTTGTACTTCTATGTCTTTATAAGAAATTTCAATATCATCAGGATGAAAAATGTTAATTCCGTTTTCTCCTCCAAAAACCAGATGCCCTGTTTTTAATTTTGCAACTGTATTAGTGAATTTGTTTGATTGTATCCCGTCTTGTTTATAGTAATTTTCAAAAATTTCTTTGTCAGGATTAAACTTACAAAGGCCATTGTCGGTAGCTATCCACAGATTATTGCTTTGATCTTCGATAATTGCGGTTATTTTGTTAGAGGGCAGTCCATCTTTTGTATTAAACCGTATAAATTTTTTAGTATTTTGTTCAAGTAAATTCAGCCCATTGTCGGTACCCACCCAAATTCTGTGTTTTGTATCCTGGAAAATGTATTGAATATCATTACTTGAGAGCGATGTTGAATCTTCATTATTATGCATAAAATGCTTAATAATTCCTGTTTTGGGGTTTAAACAATTAAGGCCTGCATTGGTTGTGCCAACCCAAATATTGCCCTGTTTGTCTTCGTATAAGGTGCTAACTAAATGCGATGTTAATGATTTTTCACAGGGTTTGTTAAATGCCTCAAAAATTTTTCGGGCAACATTATATTTGCATAGCCCTTTTGTAGTTCCTATCCACAAATTATTGTCTTTATCAGATGTAATTTCTTTGATTTGATTGCTAATGATATCATTATTTGCTTCAATACAAATATTGTCAATTTTATTTCTGGATGGATTAATTTTAAACAGGCCATTGTTTGTAGCAACATACAAGGTGTTGTCTAAATGTTCAAAAACATTATTTATATCTGCATTTTTTAATGTTGATGTATTAAAATCAAAATTTAATTTTTTAAAGTTTTGATCATAGGTCAAAATATTATTTTCGGTAAACAGCCAGATATTATCAGATTGATCGTAAAAAACTTTTTGGATGATATCATCTTTAAAAGACTCTATAGTAATGATTTTTTCATCCTTTATATCCCATTGGAGAATTTTATCGTTAGTAATAAGGTAACTTAAATTATTCCAATCATAAACAAATTTTATTTTTTCAGATTTTATTTTTTCAATACTAATATGTTCGTATGCTTGTTTTTTGAAATTAAAGTGATATAATTTATTGTTTATTAGCAGCCATACACTTTGTTTATCAGGAGAATTATTAATGAATTTGACTTTTCGATTATTTTCAACCGGAAAAATAATAAACTTATTTTGTTCTGATTGAATCGATATGATTCCTTTGTCGGTAATTACCCATTTTCGATTTAAGCTGTCGATGATTATTTTATATACCTCTTTAAAATCAAAAACGTTTTTAAAATGAATTTTTTCAAATTCTGAATAGGCTCTTTTCCCATTTGTGTAAGCAAAAAAACGGCCTGTTTTAAAATGATATCTATAAATATAGCCGTTGTTGCTTCCTATCCACAAATTATCAGAATCATTAGCAAGAGCTGTAATTGTATTGCTTAACGGCGCATTTGACGGCCTAAAATGGTTGGGTTCAAATTTTCCAGTTTTACGGTTAAACAGATGTAAGCCATTAGAACCCCACATACCAACCCAAAAATTTCCGTTTTGATCTTCCAAAAAATCTTTGTACCAGTCTCTTTTTCTTGTTTCCGGATCAATAGCATAGTGCCTGAAAATATCTTTAATTGGATTGTATTTACTAAATCCAATACCCTGCCATAATCCTACCCAAAGTTGATTGTTACGATCAAAATAAAGTTTAGAAACCTTGTCTGATTTTAAATTTAGATAGTCTTTTTGCCGAAAATGCTTTATAATGCCTTTTTGAAGCTGATAATAATCGAATCCTTTGTTTTCATAACCAATCCAAAGATTATCTTCATCGTCGGCTGTTAAAGTTGTGACCTGATTTGAGCTTAAAGAATTTTTATTTCCGGGAATATGGTAAAAATGGCCAAATATATTCTTTTGCAAGCTGGTTTTATTCAACCCGTTATCTGTAGCAATCCAAATATTTCCATCTTTGTCTTCAAATATTTGGTTTATGTTGTTGTTTGATAAAGACTGAGGGTTATTTTCATCATTTATATAATGAATTAGCAATTGGTTATTATAATTAAAACGGTAAACACCTCTTCCTGAGCCAAACCAAACATCATCATGGCCATCTTGTATGATAGAATAAGTTGATGTTCCTAAAAATCTTTGAAAGTAATTGTTATCTTTGTCGTATGTGTATATCCCGTCTGTTGCAGAAATCCAAAAAGTATTTTGATTATCAATAAAAAAGCAGGCAACATCAAGGTCCCTTTTTTTACCTTGATCAATATCTCCATTTTCAAAGTAAGTAAAGGTTTCATTATCAGGATTAAATTGAATAGGCCCCAGATTTCTACCACCAACCCAAATTGTTCCTTCTGAATCTTTATACAAGGCATGGTAATTATAATAGGGTTGTGTTATTGCCCGGTGTTTAGAATGTGAAAACTTTTTATGTTTGATATCTAATTTACTCAGGGTTCCATCCAGTGTTTCAATCCATAAAAAATTCAAATCTGCCAGAATAGCCCTTACATGATTATCCCTGATACTGTTTTTGGTTTCAGTTTTTTTCCAGCGTTTAAATTGATCGTTTAAACGGTCGTATTGATTGAGGCCATGATGTGTTGCAATCCATAAATTACCAAACCTGTCTTCTGTAATATCACTGATAAAACTATTCGAAAGTGTTGTAGTGTCATTTTCATTATTTGTAAAATGGATAAATTCATACCCATCAAAACGATTAAGCCCGTTGGCTGTACCCACCCAAATATAACCATATCTGTCCTGATAAATTGTTGTGCATAAGTTATCGCTTAGTCCGGTTTCTTTATCGAAACGATCGAATTTAGCCATATACTCATGGTTAATTTGATCGAAATAAACATGCTGGGCATCTGACCATAAGGTGATTAACATTAGCAGAAATATAGAAAAGAATCGAAACATTTTTTATCATTTTTGAGTGTTAAAAAGTACTCAAAAAATTTTAATTCAAAAGAAATAATTGAACAATATTCAAAATTAAATGTTCAACCTATTAATAAAAAGTTAAAACAAAATGAAGCATCTTTGAGAATAGAGTTCACATACATACACGAGTATGATTATTATTGTGGATGTTTTATCTGACCATAAAAAAACAAAATATAAACAGGTGAAACCTTCATGCTTAAGGAAAAAAATTAAACCGGCACAAACTCATAAAGGCATGAACCGAGTTTACGAGCTCGCCGAAGGCAATAAAAAATTACTTGTTAGAAAGCTATTGCATGAAGGTTCGCCGAAGTGGATTTGCGGGAGGCTTAAACGGGAGACACCGGCAACTAAAAAGATTATTGAAATTTGAAATTGTAAATAGCAGAACTAAGCGCTAGCGTTCTCATGACCGAAGGAAATAAAAACA
>JBKHIH010000108.1:0-8945 GCA_046538755.1 Thiohalospira sp. | reverse complement strand
TGGCATTTCGGCTTTAAAATACGATCATGGGCTTTTAATTATAAGGAAAAAAATAGAAGGAATTACCGATGAAATTACTTCAATTTCCGAGGAAAAGGACGGAACATTGTGGCTGGCATCAAAACATTCCGGAATATACAAAATAGACCCATTTAAAGAGTACTCACCAAATCTTTCATTCACTCACTTTAAAAAAGAAAACATTTATCCAAAAGAACTACAATGGATAAATCTTTATTCGGTGCATAACGGAATGCTTTTTTCTACTTCTGAAGGATTGTTAAGATTTCATAAAAAAGATCAATCTTTTTATCAAGATACGCTAATTGGCATCGATTTTACAAACAAAACCCAATGGATTTATCCGCTGGTAGAAGACAACAGAAAAAATTTGTGGATAAATATTATGGGTAAAGGTTATGCAAGAAATAAAACATTGGTTAAATGGTTCGGTAATGATTCAATAAAAACACTTAAACCGCTGCCTATAAACCGGATGAAAGATTTTTTTGTAACCTCTATCCATCCCGACGATTCAGGAATCGTTTGGTTTGGTGGATACGAAGGCCTTGTACGATTAAATTTGATGCAGAAACCTGCTACAACGAAAGATTTTAATACTTATTTTCATAAAATTGTTCTTGGTAACGATTCTACAATTTTTCTGCTTCCTTATTTAAAAAAATATTTTTTAAATGAGATTAAAGCAATTCCTTCATTTGATTACCAGTATAACCAAATTTACATAGAGTTTACAGCCAACGATTATGCCAGCGAAGATCAGTTACTGTTTCAATACAAACTTGAGGGTTTCGATACTACCTGGTCTAAATGGTCGTCGGTTAATTTTAAGGAGTATACTAATTTATATGAAGGCAAATATACTTTCCGCGTTCGGGCGAAAAATATTTTTGACGAAACAGCCGGCGAAATAACCTTCCCGTTTATACTAAAACCTCCCTTTTACCGGACAACGATAGCTTATTTGGTTTACCTGGTTATCATTGTTTTTCTTATTATATTATTGATTAAATGGAGATCGTATTATTATGCCAGAGAAAGGTTTAAACTGGAAAATATTATCAATGAAAGGACCGAAGAAATTGTAATTCAGAAAGAAAAGGCAGACAATTTACTCGAAAGGGTATTGCCCAAAACAACAGCCACTGAATTAAAATCTGGCAAAAAAGCCGGCCCGTATCATTACAATATGGTTACTGTTTTATTTTCAGATATACAAGGTTTTACAAAAATATCAGAACAACTGGATTCTGAACACCTTATTGACGAGTTGGATAAATTTTTCTTGCAGTTTGATACGGTTGTAGAAAAATATAACATTGAAAAAATTAAAACCATTGGCGATGCCTATATGTGTGCCGGCGGAATACCGGAAAAAAACCGAACCAACCCTGTGGAAGTTGTTCTGGCTGCCATGGAAATGCAGCAATACATGAAATCTTTAAAGATGAAAACAGAAGAAGGCAACCGGCAAATTTGGGATTTGCGAATAGGTGTTGATACAGGGCCTGTTGTTGCCGGCGTACTTGGAAGAAAAAAAATTACATACGATATATGGGGAGGCACTGTAAATACTGCAAGCCGGATGGAAGCATCGGGGCAGGCAGGAAAAATTAATATTACTGAAAATACATACATGCTAATTAAAGACTTCTTTATATGTCAATATCGAGGAAAAATGCCGGTTAAATATAAAGGGGAAATAGATATGTATTTTGTTGAAGGGTTTAAACCCCACCTTGCTACCGACTTGAAAGGGCTGCATCCAAACAACAATCTTTTTATACAACTTCAATTGCTTAGAGTTAATGATGTTGAAGAATTTGTGCTGAGCAAGCTCGAAGAAGGATTGCCCGACAACCTATATTATCACAATGTAAAACATACCATTGATGTGGTTACTCAGGTAGAACTTATTGGCAGGTCAGAAGGCGTATCTGACGAAGATATGTTAATTCTTAAAACAGCAGCACTATTCCATGATATGGGACATTTAGTCAATTATGATACTCACGAAGAAGAAAGCGTACGGCTTGCAAAAAAAATACTTCCTAAATATCAGTATAACGAACAACAAATTGAAAAAATTTGCCAGCTAATTTTAGTTACACAAATGCCGCCACAACCTAAAAACCTACTGGAAGAAATCATGTGTGATGCAGACCTTGATTATTTAGGGCGCATTGATTTTGTTCCTGTTTCTATTAATCTTTATAAAGAACTACACGAAAGAAATAAAATAGATTCGATACAGGAATGGAATAAATTACAAATTGAATTCATTAAAAGGCATCAGTATTTTACCGAAACTGCCCAAAAACTAAGAGAAGTAAATAAAAATAAACAGTTAGAGAATATCAAAAACGAAATCAGGCGGGAGATGGAAGAAGGGGATGAATAAAAGAAACAACCAAAAAACCATCGGCCTGGCATTATAAATGATTTTATTGCTATAATTATTTATTATCGGCCACACAAGGCTCTAGATATAAGGCTCAGCCTTACTGAGAGAAGCCAATGTCATCCTGAGCTTGACGAAGGATGACGAAGGATGACATTTGTCCGGAAAGTCGGGAATAATGATTTTCTAATTTCAAAAACCTCCAACCAACAATTTCGGGTTTAATCAACCTGAAGTTCCACTTCATATCCATTGTGCCTACGGACGTTAAAAACCAATCCGCCTTCAAAAATCAAGTACTGCCCTTTAATTCCTTTCAATTTACCGCTTAGCTCAGGTTCTTTATCAAAGTTTAAAGAATTTACTTTTTCTGGAAATTCTAAAATCGGATATTCAATAACTGTAACTTCATCATCATCAATAAAATATTGCTGTAATTCTTTTTTTATAACCTGCAATGCTTGCTTTTTTTGTTTTAAAAGATCAATTTCCAAATCTATTTTATTACTAAGCATATTGCGCCAATTGGTTTTATCGGCAAAATGTTTTTTTAAATCCACCTCAACCAATCCGGCAGTATACCGGTTGGGTGTTTTCGCAATTTTTATGGCATAACTGGCCCCCTGGTCAATCCACCGGGTCGGAATTTGTGTATTTCTTGTGGCTCCTACTTTCAATCCGCTCGAAACTGCAAGATAAACAAAATGATCCTGCAAACAATGCTTTTTCGACCATTCCATATCGCGCGAAATTCCTTCCTGGGCACGGCATAATTCAGGTTTTAAAATACAATCGTCAGTTTCGGGAGCCGTGCGGTAACAAGGATAACAATATCCCTGGTGAAAAGATTTTTGGGTAAGCCTGCCGCAACGTATACAATGTATTTCACCTAAAAAGCGCAGTGTAATATCCTTATTAAGTAAATCATTCATAAGTATTACCTCATTGCCTAGTGTTAAAAAATAATGTACCGGATCACTTAATTCCGTTTTCATTTTAAGTAAAGCACCTTGAATTTTCATATTATCAAATTTTTATCAAATATAATAAAAAATTTTATCACTGATATTCAGATATTTAATTGTGATTTAATAAAATATTTAGTACTATGTGTTGCATGGTACTAATATTTTTACATATCTTTGTAATGTATTTTTACTTGCATAGTATAGTACTATAAAAACTTAAAATAATGAAAACAACAATTACTGTAAATTTAGGAGGGCTTGTATTTCATATCGATGATGACGCTTATGAAATGCTAAACGTTTACCTGTTAGCCATCGAAAAACAATTTAGCAGCGAAGAAGAACGAAAAGATATCATGACAGATATAGAAACACGTTTGGCCGAATTGTTTTCCGAACAGCTTGAAGGCAAGCGTGATGTAATTATGAAAGATGATGTGTCGAGAGTTATTGAAATACTGGGCGAGCCCGAAGATTTTTGTGAAGAAGCCCCTAATAAAGAAAAATATAAAAAGAAAAGCTACACATACCAGGCGAACAAACGGTTATACCGTGATCCCGACAACCGCGTGTTAGGAGGTGTTTGTGGCGGGCTGGGAGCTTATTTTAATATCGACCCCATCGTTTTTAGAATAATTTTTATTCTGATTTTTTTTGGAATGGGTTCAGGGCTAATCATCTACATTATTCTTTGGATCGTTATTCCTGAAGCGCTCACAACTGCCCAAAAACTGGAAATGCGTGGAGAACCGGTAACCATCGAAAATATTAAAAAAGCGGTTCGTGATGAATTTGAAAATGTCAGAAAAAACATGAAATTCTGATTTTTTTAATAATTAATGAAGAGTATCTAACTAAATTTTAAAAAAATGAATCTCGAAAATACCAAAGCTCAAATGAAAAAAGGCGTGCTGGAATTCTGTATTTTATCGATTCTTTCGAAACAGGATTATTACGCCTCCGATATCATTAAAGCATTAAAAGAAGCTAAAATGATTGTTGTAGAAGGAACATTATATCCTCTGCTCACAAGGCAAAAAAATGCCGGTTTGCTTAGTTATCGGTGGGAAGAATCTACACAAGGGCCACCGCGAAAATATTATACCCTAACAGACAAAGGAAAAGAGTATTTGGATGAACTAAAAAAATCGTGGACAGAACTTGTGGATGCTGTAAACTCGATTAATAATCAATAAAAATCGAAAAAAATGAAAAAAACAGTAAAAATAAATATAGGCGGTGTAATTTTTCATCTCGACGAAGATGCATACCAGGAGCTTCAGAATTACCTTACAGCCATAAATAACCGTTTTGCATCAACCGAAGAAGGAAAAGAGATTATTACCGATATTGAAAACCGCATTGCAGAAATATTACAAAGCAAAATATCGGAACAGAAACAAGTAATAACAAAAGAAGATATTGATGAAATTATAGAAATTATGGGCAGGCCAGAAGATATTGCCGACGAAGATACCGAAGGGCAGGAACAGGAACAAACCTATCGCTCGTCCAAAAGGTTGTACCGCGATCCGGACAACCGCATTTTAGGAGGCGTGTGTTCCGGCATAGCTACTTTCTTCAACATTGATCCGCTAATTATCAGGCTTTTATTTCTGATTTTAATATTTGCTTTTGGTATTATAGGCATTATATATATTGTTCTATGGGCATTGTTGCCTGCAGCACATACTACAGCCCAAAAACTGGAAATGCGTGGAGAAAATTTTAAAATCTCCGATATCGAAAAAAATGTGCGTAAAGAGTACGAAACAGTTAAAGATAATCTCAGGAATTTTAAAAATACCCGGGATTATGAGCGTTCACGTAATTTTTTCGATGGTTTGGTTTTTGCTATTGGTGCATTTTTCAGATTTATATTTAAACTTGTTGTAGCTGTTCTGGGCTTAGCTATGATTATTACAGGCGTGGGTTTTCTAATTGGCCTTACAGGTACTATTATTATTGGAGAACCTTTTATGCCCTGGAACAATATAATTATTGATAATCATGTGATTATACCTGATATGATTCATTCGTTTTTCGACCCGAATACATTATGGATCATGGCCATATGTGCGGTTCTGTTAGTTTTTATTCCTCTGTTTGCCATTGTTTATGGTGGATTTAAATTATTACTCGGAATAAGGCCGGATGACAGAGCTTTTGCTGCAGTTGGATTTACTGCTTGGATCATTAGTTTGATTGTTTTAATCGCTTTGGGAGGTTCGCAAATTAAAGAACTGGCTATTTCAGTAAAAGACGAAGCTAAAATAACCATTGAAGAACCGGCAAACAAGAAACTTTACCTGAAAGCCAGGGACAACACTCCCGTAAAAAAATCGAAATTTTATATTTTCGATAGCGAATTTATGCTACTATACGATAATGATGACGAAAAACATCTGTACGCTTATCCACAAATAGACATTATTCAGGGATACTCTGAACAGATAGAAATTGAGATACGTAAGGAGGGACGTGGTAGAAACAGGATGAAAGCAATAGAAAATACCGAAAAAATAATTTATCATTGCACACAGCAGGATTCTATCATATGGTTTGATCCCGTTTATTCGCTGGTAGAGGAAAACCGGTGGACATTTCCCGAAGTGGATATTACAGTTCGTGTCCCCGAAGGATATATCCTTTACCTGGATGAAAGCCTGGAAGAACAATTAGATTATATTAAAAAAGAAAAATATTACCGCACCGATGAGATGTTAAACAACTATTGGTTAATGACTGATAACGGGCTGGCAAAATATCAGGCAAAATCAGAAATTGATAAATAATAAAAGGTTACAATACGTGGCACGGGTGATTCGTGCCACGTAACAATTATCTATTTTCTCTTTTTTTTAAAAAATATAAAAAAAATATTTGCAGGCAATTATTTTTTTATAAATTTGCACACTCAATCACTTGTCCGATGGTGTAATTGGCAACACGTCTGATTTTGGTTCAGAAGAGTCCAGGTTCGAGCCCTGGTCGGACAGCAAAAGAATCCTGACATCTATCGTCAGGATTTTTTTTCCTCGTTTTATTGTTATTATTATTGGAACAGATGTATATTATGTTTACGGTGAAAAGGCAAGCGAAACTGACACACATGATGCCACGGTTTTAAAAGCTAAAAAACTAACAAAATAGAAATATTAAGAAGAAAAATAGTAATCAGAAACTTAAAACTTATAGTTTCCAGGTTTTAGGAAATCACTTAACAATCCCGACGATAAATGTCGGGATTGTTTTAAACTTTTAGATTTTATTCAGAACCCTGCTTATTTTATGGGGAGTATTAGAAAATAAACAAATTTCATTATACCTTCTAACCTCCAACTCCAGGCAATTTGTAATTTTAGTCAACACATAACTTTGAAATTACCTCACAATACAATAATAATACAATCATTAATACTTTTAAAACTGACTATATTTGAAAAGAATGGTTTTCAAACAAACTTTCATTAATAGCAATTATAATAATATTACGGAATATGAAATTTAAAACTCTATCAATTCTATTTATTGAATTGATGGTAATAACAGGATATTCTCAATCTATTGATAAAAAAGAGAAACAAGATTATTTAAGTGTTCAAACAGGACAGATTATTGATAAATGTAATTCAACCGGAATAAGACTATTTTTTGAATACCAAAAAGATATGAAAGGAAATTGGCAATATGGAATTTCTTATGAAACATCAAGACATTTTGTAGAGAGCGGAATGGAATATGCTAAGAAGTTACACACAAATTTAAATTTTTTAAATTTTAATTATTACCTTAAATTAAACCCAAAAAGTAACAGGATTATTTGGACTTTGGGTATTGGACTGGGAGGATTTCATGTTTTTTGGGATGAAAATAACGATAATGATAAATTTGGATTAAACATAAATGCTAGTTTCACTGCAAGCATAAAACTTTCAGAAAAAATATATCTTGAGTGTACTCCAACAATAGCACTACTACCGAATAGAATTTATTTTTCTACAATGGATGTTGAAAATTTTGACAACTTCTACGCTTTTACATTTCTTCCGCTTGGATTAAAAGTTAAATTATAAAAATAATGTAACTTTACTTAATTAAGAAAATCATAAAAAATCTCTTGATGATGAAAACAAAATTTTACTTTACCTCCATCCTTTTGATGTTTTTTGTTCTTTTTTCATGCAAAACTGAACATGAAAAAATTGATTCAAAAACCGTTCAACTGGCACAAAAAATTATTGATTTACAATTTACAGACACAGAGATTGATTCCATGCTGCAATCGCTAAATAATTTTAGCAGCGATTACCAAAAAATACGAACTGTTGAAATTGGAAACGAAATAACACCCAGGTTTTATTTCGATCCCAGGCCACATAACTTCGGCCCTCCTGGCAAACAAAAAAATAATCAATGGCAAATATATGATAATATTGATTTACCCGAAAATATTGAAGATTTGGCTTTTTATCCGGTAGCTGAGCTGGCAAGCCTTATCAAAAATCAAAAAATTTCTTCGGTACAACTTACTGAAATGTATTTAAACAGGCTAAAAAAGTATGGCGACACTTTACAGTGCGTGGTAAGTTTAACTGAAGAACTTGCGCTAAAACAAGCCCAAAAGGCAGACGAAGAAATTGCACAGGGAAAATACCGGGGCCCATTACACGGCATTCCTTACGGAGTAAAGGATTTATTTGCGGTTGAGGGCTATAAAACAACCTGGGGTGCTGCACCCTATAAAAATCAACAAATAGACCAAACAGCAACGGTAGTAAAAAAACTGGAAAAAGCCGGTGCAGTATTGGTTGCTAAATTAACCCTAGGAGCGTTGGCAATGGGCGATGTTTGGTTTGGCGGTGTAACCAAAAATCCGTGGGATTTAAACCAGGGTTCCAGTGGTTCTTCTGCTGGCTCAGCATCAGCAACAGCGGCCGGATTGGTAGGATTTGCCATTGGTACCGAAACCTGGGGCTCTATCGTTTCTCCATCTACACGCTGTGGAGTTACTGGTTTACGCCCTACCTTTGGAAAAGTAAGCCGCTTTGGTGCCATGGCATTGAGTTGGACAATGGATAAAGTTGGCCCTATTGCCCGCAATGCATACGATTGTGCGCTGGTTTTTGATGCTATTCATGGAATGGATATCAAAGACCCTTCAACAACAAATTATCCGTTTAACTATGAAAATAAAAAAATGGCTGATTTTAAAGTTGGATATTTAAAATCATTTTTTGAAGAAGAATACCGCGGGCAGGAAAATGATATGAAAACCATTGAAGTTCTAAAAAAGCTGGGCATTACACTTCATGAGGTTGAGCTTCCGGAAGACATTCCGGTTAGTGCACTTTCAATTATTTTAGAAGCAGAGGCAGCTGCGGCTTTTGATGAACTTACACGAAGCAACAAAGATGATGAATTAACAGCACAACATAAAAATGCGTGGCCTAACATTTTCAGGACAGCACGGTTTATTCCTGCCGTAGAATATATCCAGGCAAGCAGGTTGCGCGATTTGTTAATTGAAGAATTGAATCAGGTAATTAAAGATT
>JBKHIH010000107.1:0-9086 GCA_046538755.1 Thiohalospira sp. | reverse complement strand
GTACGTTAGCAAACCTGCATTTACATTTTCGGGTTGTTTTCTTACTTTATCTTTAAACGATGTTGTTCGTTCCAGTTCGCCCACGTAGGCATTCATATTTAGCAGCAGGTACAATTCCGTTACTTCTGGTACATCACTTTGTAAATAAATAGTTGCAATTTCAGGGTCTAGTCCGCAAGCAAGATATTCTGACAATACTTGTTTTACACTGCCATGTAAATCGTCGGGAGTAGGGTGGGTTGTTAATGAGTGGTAATCGGCAATAAAAAAGTAACAATTATTTTCGTGTTGCATTTTAATAAAATTTTTTAATGCACCAAAGTAGTTTCCCAAATGTAAGTTTCCTGTTGATCTTATACCACTAACAACCGTTTCCATAAAGATTTTATTTAATTAATGCTTTGTTTATTTTAATTTTGCAAAAGTAAAAAATGTTTATTAATATATTTGCTACAAAATTACGATTTATATTTATTAATGATTGACAAAAAAACGTTATATAAAATTGCAAAATCATCAAAGATTAGGATTGATGTTGAAGAAGAGCCTGTTTTTTTAGAGGGCATGAACAAAATAGTTTCTTTTATCGATAAGTTAAATGAAATCAATGTTGATAATGTTCCTGATTTTAACCATGTAAATGATTTTAATAATAATTTAAGAGAAGATCAAGAAGAGAAATTTAAAAATATAAATTCAATAAAAAATAATGCACTGAATTTTAGGGATAATTATTTTATTGTTCCGGATAATATAATAAAAGAAAGGGAATAAGCGAATGGCATTGGCAAGATTTATACTGATATTATTAATTATATTTATTATAATCCGGTTAGTTAGCCGTTTTATTGTAAAGAGGTATATTAAGAATATGCAAGAGAGGTATAAGGATAAGCAAAATCAATATAACCAAAAACCAGAGGGTGATGTAACCATAAAATCATCATCAAGACAAAATAAAAAAATAGATGATGATATTGGCGATTATATTGACTATGAAGAGGTAAAAGATGATTAACCGATTACCATCCTCCACCTGAAATAACAAATCCTGTGGAAAAAGGAACGTCTTCTAGCTGAAAAGGAATAGCAATATAGGGTTCTAAAATTGCATACCCAAACAGATTTATACGCAATGAAGCACCTAAGCTGCAGATTGGTGTATAATAATCAGAATCCGGATTCCAATAATATCTAATATCACTGTTTGATAACCATGGGAATTTATCTTTTGTCCAGGCAACTCCTGCATCAAAAAATAAATTTAAATCTGAATAAAGATAACGAGATTTAATAAGTGACAATCTTTCTATACCTGTAAATGGGAATCTTATTTCCGAATTAAAAGTTAGAATTTTACTTCCACTAATTTTATTAACATCTAAATAGTTTTCTGTTTTTGCATTATCTCTTTTATAAAAAGCGTTATAGTTGTATCCTCTAATAATATATTCATTACCTAAAAATATTGGATATAATTTATTTGCACTTTTCCCATATCTTCCATAATGTAATAAGCGAAAAGCAAAACTAATTGGTTGGGCAAAATAATATTTTCTAATATCAAAATTTATATTTGTAATATTATAATGGTCAAACATTTGCCCTGCTTGAAATCTATATCTGTAACCACTAAGTGGAGATGTTATACCAAAGTTTGAATCATCGCCAACAAAAGCAAAATAAACACTCCCAATGTTGTATGGATCGGGAACATCTTCCACTTTTTGTTTATTTTGTCCAATATAGCCTAGTGGGTACCCTGTTTGTTCATCTGCCCAGTAATAATAATTGATACTGTCAATACGATAGCTATATCTTGCATAAGAAAATCCTCCTTCAAGCCTCAATTTAGTTGATAAAGGATAGTGAGACAACAGCGAAAAATTTTCCTCAAAAATTCTTATTAGGTTATAATTTTCAATTAAAGAAAATGTTCCATCTGGTAAAGTGTCATATTTATAAGTGTAATACATCCCTCTATATGGAAAATGAGAGAATGATCCGCCCCATGTAATGCGTTTTTTTGAATTAATATAAGCGACTTGCCCACCAAAATCATAAACTTCGCCATTAATATTAAGCATTGTATAAATTTGATGATATTTTAACATGTCGCTAAATAACATACTTACACCGCCGGAAATAAATGTCCCATAGGTGCTTGTCCCTGCTCCAACACCATTTGAACCAATATATTCCAGTTTGAATTTTGGGTCATACTCTTGAATATTAAATGAATCTTTTGGTAAAGATTTGCTATATCTTAAGTTATGGTTTACTATATTATGTAATCTGTCTTCGCCTGGAGGTAAATACTCTGCATTCCTATTTACAAAGTAAGGATCTACAGGAATATTTAAAAAATCATTGGGTTCTGCAAGATATATTTCATAATTTCCATTTCGATAGAAGGTATATGCTATTTGTCCTGTATTGCGAGATACACTATACGATGGGGCCAAATCTGTTATCCCCGTAATACCTGTTGCAAATTTTGTGAGCTTGAAAACTTCGCCAGTATGAATTTCGTATTTGTATAGATTTCTATATCCATCAGCATTGGATAAGAAATATAATGACGAATCGTAGGGGGAATATTGGGGGCTAAAAATATCTGCTCCAGGGAATAAATCATAAACAAGAACTTGTTTAGTTTTTCTCTTTATGACACATAGTTTGTAAGTACCATATATTTGTTTATCCAGATTAGTGTCATTACCACGTTCGGAAATAAATGCAATTTCTTCACCATCGACAGACCAACTTGGTTGTAAGTCAGAATAATAATCGTTGGTTAATTGTTCTATTTTACCTGTTTCAAGATTATATATAAACAAATCGCTTTTTCCCTTAACTAATCCATTAAAAACAATCTCTTTACCATTAGGAGACCATTCAGGGTTTACGAGGGTTTCTATTCCATCTACTTCTATCTCATGGGTGTTTTTTATTTTATTATTTTCAAATGAAATAATTAAAAATTTGTTTTTCCCTTTAGTGAAAGTTGTTAGAATATATTGTTTCCCATCAGGCGACCATGATCCAGCTTCTTCAATATAATTGAAGTCATCAATATGTGATTTTTTTAATGATGATGTAAGTTTATTTGTTATTTTTCCAGTTTCAGTTTCGGCTAATAGTAAATCGATGTTTATCACATTTTTATTGGATATAAATGTGAAAAATTTCCCATCAGGGCTTAAGACTGGAGAAAGATTAATTTCACCTCCTTTTTCTAGATCAAACAGTCTTTTACCTACAGTAGAAATAGTATCGGAAAGGAATGGTTTGTAATGATCTTTTGTAGCTTTGTTCCAAATTTTTGATAAACTATCCGCTTTAAGATTAAGAACATCTTGGAAAGCATAATCCATTCCATATTTTAATGTTTTATAAAATAAAGGCTGCATGATATTATCACCCCATACACCGGTAACAAATGACCAAAAAGCATGGCCGTACCTGTAAGGGAAATATTCACCGGGTTTTGTAGTCATATCTTTAATCGTAGGCATTTTATCATGAATCACGGCATCTCTTATCCACATTGAAGTACGGTTATCTTGTGCTCCAATAGATAAAAATTCAGCCATGCCTTCAATCATCCATAAAGGAGTATTTGAAAGAGAATTGAATGAAAGGCTATCGTTTTCTCTAACCAAATTATATTGAAAAACATGAACCATTTCGTGTCCTAAAACATGGTCGGTTTCTTTATTTGAGACCATAACAGGAATAACAACCCTGCTTCTAAATCCTTCTGTTACGCCGCCTGTTCCAACACCAATCAAGCCAGAAATTACAGTAGTTTGTTTAAAGTCTGCAGTATTATTATAAAGGATAATCGGGCTATTATTTAATGTATCGGAAAAGATAGCCATATGCCTCATATACCAACGTTCTGACAATTGTCCTAAATCAAAAAGAAGAGAATCATTTTTTAGATAATTATATATTTCAAACCTGGGAGTATTATAAACATCAAAATCAAACCGGTCATACATTACCTTGTTTTGGCCAAATTGGGCATAACTATTAATTGTAAAAAATATTAAAAACAAAAAGTTAATTAAATATTTTTTCATTTTATTAAAGTTTTTTCCAATGATAATTTTATCAAATTTTATGCAATATAATAATGTTTTTAGTTATGTTTTAAAATTATAAGTTTTTTTAACTTTTTTAAAACGAAACCAATTTTTATTTTTAAAGTATTATATTGGTATATTGTTTAATATTCAAATTAATTAACATGAAAACAAAGGTTTATATTATTCTTACTTCCATCTTAATGTTATTGTTTTTAATATCTTGCGATGATGATGGGAGTATTAATTTTTTTACCCTGGAGCAGGATATTGAATTTGGAGAAGAGTTTCATAACCAACTAATGGAAAATCCTGATGAATACCCGATTTTAAGCCCTTCTGCTTATCCTGAAGCATATAATCACCTGGCGGACATTCGTAATGCTCTATTACAATCGGATGATATAAGATATGGCAATGAGTTTTCGTGGGATGTGTATCTTATTGATAATGATACGGTATTGAATGCTTTTTGTGTGCCCGGTGGCAAAATGTATTTTTATACCGGAATTATTCATTTTTTGGACAACGAAGCAGAATTTGCCGGTGTAATGGCTCATGAAATGGCCCATGCCGACCGGAGGCATTCTACCAAAAATTTGACAAAAGTTTATGGTTTTTCTATTCTATTATCAGCCTTGCTAGGCGACGATCCCAGTACAATGGCCCAAATTGCTGCAGACCTTGCGATGGGGCTTGGTTCGCTTGCTTTTAGCCGCGAACACGAATACGAGGCTGATGAATATGCTGTTCGGTATACTACAGACGCAACAGGCGATTATAATTATTATCCAAAAGGGATTTCAGCCTTTTTTGAAAAGATGGAAGGACATTCTTATCCTCCTGAATTTTTGAGTACGCATCCAAACCCTGGCAATAGGCTGGGGAATATTGATGAGTTTTGGAAAAGTATTGGTTCGCCTGATGGAGAACTTTATGAAGAACGGTATTTGGATTTTAAAAATAGTTTACCTTAAAAATAGTTAGAATAAAGTAATAATCTGGCTGGTTAAAATAATTATTATCAATGCTATCGGATAAATCATTGCATAAGTAACCTGGGGGGCGTTGGTTTTTGTAAGTGGTTCTATAGCCGACAATGCAGGAGTACTTGTCATACTCCCGGTTAAAGCCCCCAGCAAACGTAAAAAGTTAATTTTTAAAATAAATTTACCTACGTATAGTACAATAAACATTGGGATAATAGTAATAGCCACTCCCATTAAAAACAAGTTAATTCCGTTGGATTTTATTGCATCAATAATTAAGGCGCCGGCATCAATTCCAACTCCCGAAAGGAAAAATATTAATCCAAGTTTTCGTAAAAATTGATTAGATGGGCCCGAAATATTCCATATTATCTTCCCTGTTTTCCCTATCTTGCTCAATATCAGCCCTGCAATTAAAACTCCACCGGTTAAGCCAATGCTAAATGAGAAATCTTTATAAACTGGGATTTTTATAAGGCTTATGATTATTCCCAGCAAGATCCCTGTAACGATAGGAAGAAAATCCAGTTCTTCGAGTTTTTTCCGGTCATCACCTACCAGTTTTCCTAATCTTTTCATATTTTCTTCGGGAGCTACTATAGTTATCTTATCACCAAATCGAAAACGGCTGTTTGCATTAGGAGTAATATCTATGCCACTTCTTCGTATTGAAGTAACTGTAGCATTGTAGTTTTGTAGTAAAGCTAATTCTCCAAAAGGTATATTTAGTGCCTCATTGTTGGTAACCAAAAAATTTCTGATGACAATTTTTTTGTTGGCAGGTATTTGTTTATTCGTTTCATTGCCAATTATATACTGAAGTTTTAAAAGGTCTTCAGCAGTACCACATGCCCTTATAATATCTCCTTCTCTAATTACAGTAGATGCCTTGGGGTTAATGGTTGAATATTTTTGATATACCTTTGAGATGTTAGTATTAGTTAGTGCACGCAAATTTAGTTCTCCGATCGTTTTTCCAAATATGTTTTTATTTTCGGCAATAAAATTTTTATTAATTAGCTTTGGATATTGAGCATTTATTTCACGTAAATAATTATCCTCTTCTTGTTTGATATTAATATTAAATATCCTGGGCGAAAGCCTTGTAACTAATACTACTCCAATTACCCCAAATGGAAATGCAATACCAAAACCTATACCGGGCAAAGAAGATTGCGTATTTTCGATTGTTACAGCCAGGCTGGATGCACTGGTTAATGAGCCGGTAAATAAGCCTACTGCCAAGTGGGTATCTACATTAAAAAGTTTGGCTAAAGTGATGGTTATTACTCCACCGGAAAAACTAAGTAAAATGGCAAGGCCTAGCAACTGTATCCCTTTTTTTTTAAACGATTCAAAAAATCCAGGCCCGGCCTGAATACCAACACTATACATAAAAAATATTAATCCAATTTGTTGTATAATAGCCGGAATTTTAAAATCAAAATAACCAAATACAAGGGCAATAAAAAAAATAGCAGAAGTATCAAGCGAAATGCCTTTAATTTTTATTTTTCCCAAAAAAATCCCTATTGTTGTTAATAGAAAAAATACACCATAACTGGTGTTCAGGATATCCATAGCCTATTAAGTTTTAAAATATAAAAGAACTAATTTTAAGTAATAAAAAAAAGAGGCTTTTATAAAAAACACTTATCTTTAATATAAATAGCACTTATTTTTAATAAGCCACATAAGATATTTGTATCAAGGAATTAAGCGTTATTTTTTGGTATACTAAACGAGACAGTACTTCTACTAGTGTATTCAGATTCAATGATAAGATTACCGCCCCATTGTTGTATAAATTCTTTACAAATGACTAAGCCAAGGCCTGTTCCTTTCTCATATTCCGTGCCAGGTTTTGTGAAATTAATATTTTTATTAAATATTAGTTCTAACTCATCCTTTTTTATACCTGTCCCAAAATCTTTTATATTGATAAGATAATTTTCTGGATTTTCTTCTACCGAAATAATAACTTCAGAGTTTTTATAAGAGAATTTAATAGCATTTGAAATGATATTTCTTAGCACTGTCTTTAGCATAGTATCATCGATGTAAACTTTAATATCAGTAGTTGGGCTGAATATAATTTTTACATTTTTTGCTAAGGCAGAATTTTTTAAATTGTGAATTATACCATATATGGTTTTATTCAAGTTTATTTCCTGAGGGGTATAATTTATTTTATGAGACTGGGCTTTCGACCAATCCAGAAGATTGTTAAGCAGGTTGTAACCACTGTTGGCAGCAGCGTTTATTTGTTGGACATATCTTACTTTGTCGTGATCGGTTAATTCATTATACTGTTCAAGAATAATTTCTGAAAAACCCATAAGAACATTAAACGGGTCTCTTAAATCGTGTGCTATGATTGAAAGTAATTTGTCTTTTGTTTTAACAAGTTCTTCCAATTGGTTATTTTTTTCGTTTAGTTTTTCTTCAGCTTTTACCCGGTCTGTTATATCTCTGGCTATTCCTAATGAGCCAATTACGTTTTTGTTATCATCAAATAGGGGGTTAACCGAAAATTCAAGATGTACTATTTTCCCTTTTGGTGTTTTAAAAGCATGTCTGAAAATGGGCGATTTTTTACCAGCCAATCGTTGCTGATGTAATTTTTTAGCAAATTCTTTATCCTTTGGAAGTAAATAATGACTGTATTCATGTTTTGCAAGTTCTTCAACAGGAACTTCAAATAGTCTTTCGGCAACTCGGTTGTAAAAAGTAATTTTCCGATCGAGTGATATACTATAAATAATATCCGATGCTTTTTCAGCAATAAAACGGTATTTCTTTTCACTTTCTAGCAAGTCATCTTCGGCTTTTTTCTGCGAATTAATATCTTCAAGAAAAATTACAATCATTTCCAGTTGCTTATCGCTCGACCACTGAAAGTTAACATGCGACCTTACCCATAATGTTTTTCCATCTTTCTGTTTTAACCGTTTTTTAAAACTGTATTTTTTCCCTTTTTCTGTTTTTGTTCTTTCAAATATTTCAATTTCTTTTTCTTTATCGTCAGGATGGATTAAGTCCAGTAAATTTAAGCTTTTGAGCTCGGCGAATGAGTACCCTGTAATTTCGATAAATTTTTCATTGGCTTTGTATAAATTACCATCGGGCTTACTCATAGCTATTCCAATAGCATCATTGTTGAACAGTATATTAAGATGTTTTTCATTTTGATGGACTGTTCTTTGAAAAAGAGTTTCTTCAGTAATATCTTTTGAAATAAAACTCAGATAAGTTTTATTGTTTTTTTCAAGGAGTGTAATTAATGTTTTGATATATTTTTTTTCATTCCTTTTATTACTGATGCCTATTCGGATAGGCTTATTTAAAAACCTGGAATCTTTTTTTTCAAATATTTCCTCAATTATATTTAGCAGGAATTTTTTTAGATTTTCATTTTTTTCAATTTTAGGTAAAATAGCAGGTATCACTTCCTTAAAATTTTTTCGTTCTGCCTGCTCTTGTTTTATATCTGTAATTTTTTCGGTAGCTTGATTCCATTCACATATTTGATGATTTTCATCAATAAGTATAATGCTCTCCTTAGAATTATCAAGTAGTTCCTGAAAAAGGAGTTGGTCATCTTTCAAGAGCTGAAGTAATCTTTTTTGTTTTAGCAATTCTGTCATGGCGGGTAAGCGTTGTTAAGCAATTGAATAATAAATATAAGGAAAAAACAAGGATTAAAAAAGTTATTGGCCGGAGTTTTCGTATTCTTCATCAATTTTTAATGGCGTATTATAAGATGCTTCAACTGCTAATTTATCGCAACGGTCATTTTCTTTGTTGTTAGCATGTCCTTTTACCCAGTGAAATTTCACATGATGTTTACGATATACTTTTAAGAAGCGGATCCATAGATCCGGGTTTTTTTTCTTTTTAAATTGTTTTTTTTCCCACTCAAAAACCCAGCCTTTTTCTACTGCATCAGCAACATATTTTGAGTCGGTATAAATATCCACCAGACAATTTTCGTGTTTTAATTTTT
>JBKHIH010000036.1:0-33245 GCA_046538755.1 Thiohalospira sp. | reverse complement strand
TTTTATTTCCTTCGGTCATGAGAACGCTAGCGCTTAGTTCTGCGATTTACAACTTCAAATTACAATAATCTTTTTTGTTGCCGGTGTCTCCCGCTTAAGCCTCCCACAAATCCTCTCCGGCAAACATCCATAATAATCATGCTCGTGTGTGTGAACTCTATTCTCATGGATGTTTCATTTTGTAGAATAACAAGTTGATAACGTTTCATCGTTTAACAATAATTATGCCATGTGGCTATAATTTAATTATATTAATATTTTAAATGAATGATAAATTTAATGTTTTCTTTTCATTAAAATCTGAACAATGGTATACAGGATACTTAATATGGCAAAAAATCCGGCTATTCGTCCTAAATAATCACCATTACGCACGTAAAAGGTTATTTCTTTGTTAGCTTTTAGAGTATTTTTTATGGATGCAGGTACCCACCATTCGGTTTTCTGGATTATTTCGCCCTTTTGGTTTATAAATGCAGAAATTCCGGTATTAGCACTTCTGGCAATACTTCTGCGGGTTTCAATTGCTCTTAGCTGTGAGTAATTCAGATGTTGTTTATAGCCCGGAGTATCTCCCCACCATCCATCATTAGTAATAACAAATATTAGATTGGCACCATTTTTTATGTAATCATTAACAAATTCTCCATAAACAGATTCGTAGCAAATAACAGGTGCAACCCGTGTTTCATCAGTAGTGTGTTTAAAAGTTCCTCTGAATTCCTGTGTAGCTCTACTGCCTGTTGTACCACCTAAATCGAGAATTAACCCTTCTAATTTGTTAAATAATTTTGGGTATGGCATTTTTTCAACACCAACAACTAGCTTAGATTTGTGATAAACAGGAATTAATCCTGTTGTATCTATTTGAATGGCAGAATTAAAAGCATCATAATAAAACCCTGCTTGTTTAGCATATCTAACTGTAGGAGTGTGTTTTTCATCTAAATTGTATTTTTTAAAAGCATCAATTCCAATAACAAAATTTACGTTCGGCCATTTATTAACAAACTGGCGGATAGCCTTTATGCTATAATTATTTTCAAGATCATTAAGCCATATATTATTGTCCAGTGCTGTTTCTGGTGCTACAACGTAATCTGTTTTTTGATCTGTAATACTATCGGCAAGGTTTAATATTATATTTAATTGCTGGAAAGAAGATAATCCGCTGAATTTATCGTTATAAGGGTCGATATTAGGCTGAAGTACACTAATATTATATTCTTTCCCTTTTTCTTTATAATTTTTAAAAATAGTTAATGATGTTATGATTGGAAAAAGTATCAAAATAATTAATGCTATTAACCTTATGATAAATGATTTATTAATTTTATTGGAGAAGTAAGATTGAATTAAGTTAAACAGCAATAGGTTAGCCATTAAAATCCAGAGGGTTCCTCCTAAAGTTCCTGTATATTCGTACCATTGTATTAATTTAATATCTTTTGCCAATGCATTGCCTAAATTAAGCCATGGCCAGGAAATTTCTGCATTTAAATAAAAATATTCAAATCCTATCCAGTAAACAATAAGTGCAAATTGCCCAAATTTTGATCCTAGTTTTCTTTTAGTAAAATGAAACATCCAAAAAACAGTGGACATCAATAAAGTATTTACAATTACCGCAGCTATTACTCCAATAAGTGCAGCATTATAAATCCAGTAAGTAGTAAAAATATTCCATAACCCGAATGCAAGAGCTGCATAACCAAAGAGCACAACCGATTTATTTTGTTGTCGTGACTGGTATAAATAATCTTCGACCAGTAAAAGCGGAATAATTGCGATTAATATTATAATACCCGAGAACTGCTGATACCATGGCAAAGTTAGTAAAACAGAACTCAAAAGAACCAGGGTCAATCGATTTGATTTTTTCATTCTATTACGCCTTTTTTTGGGATTTGATTTTGATAACGGGGATTCAACTGTAATGTTTTATTATGGTTTTTGATCTTTTTATCTCTTTTATTTACCAGGTATACTCCAATAATGATAAGTGTAATCCAAAAGAATTGTAAGATACTTAATGTTTCTCCATCGAATAATCCCCACATAATTGCAAAAACAGGAATAATATAAGTAACCGATGACCCAAAAATAGCAGAAGTGTGCTGGATTAAAGTATTAAAAATTACCAGAGCTAATACTGTTCCAATAACCGCTAATATACCTATGTAACCCAGATTTAACAAGTAATCGTTAGTTGTAGATGTAAATGAAAAATCAGAAAATAACAGATATAATCCTGCCAATGGGCCAACAAACATAAACGCCAATGAGGTTATTTCGAGTCCGTTTAAACCTTTTATTTTGTATCTTACCTGGTTTACATTTATTCCATAACAAATGGTTGCAACAATAATAAAAAGTCCGTAATAATTAATATTTTCTGCAATTATTCCGCCATTTACCGATTGTAAAATTAAACCCATTGCGCCAATTAATCCCAGAATAATACCTATTGCATTAATTAATTTAGCCGTGCTTTTATAAAAAATTAATCCAATAATTAATGTAAATAGCGGAGTTAATGAATTTAAAATTCCTGCCATTGAGCTATCAACCTGTGTTTGAGCCTTAGTAAATAAAAAAGCCGGAGCACCAGAGCCAATAAATCCAACAATTAATAATGAAACAACATTATCTTTAGTTAATTTTTTAAGATTTTTTATAATAAATGGTATAAATGCAACAAAAGAAATAAAAAGGCGTAATGCTGCCACCTGGTCATGTGAATAGGATCGTAACCCTTTTTTCATTAATATAAAACTACTGCCCCAAATAAGCGACAGGAAAATGAGTGTTGCCCATTGCCATCCTTTATTTTCCAGGTTTATTTTAAACATCTTTTTTTAAAATTTAGTTGGTAAAGATAAGATATAATTAACAATTCAACAGTTGGGATGTTTTAACTTTTTGTAAATTGATTTTTTTTCATTAGTTTAAAAGATTCTTAAATAATATTTTTTTACAGAAAACATGCTAATCTTAGCAGGAATAATGGATATTAAACAAATAATTTATTTATGATTTTTCGTTAACTGATTTCTTTATTAATTTAATGTAATAAACAGTTTAGAGATTTAATAGAAAAAATTAATTTTGCGGTTACTTTAATTTAAAATATTATGCTTGACTATAAAATATATATCGGAGGCGAATTTTGCCAAACTAAAGAGAAGTTACAGGTTTATAATCCATTTGATAATAGCACCCTGGCAGAAACCTACCTTGCAAGTAAGACTGAACTAGAAAAAGCAATTGAAAAAGCACAATCGGTAAAGTCTATTATGCGGGATTTGCCTTCGCATAAAAAGTATAGCATTTTAATGCAAATTGCCAATCAAATTGAGGCAAAAAGTAATAAGTTGGCTTTAACTTTGGCCCGCGAAGCAGGAAAACCTTTTAAATATGCATTGGGAGAAATAAAACGTGCTGTGCAGGTTTTTACAATTGCTGCAGAAGAGTCAAAAAGGTTGCCCAAAGAATATATTTCTATTGATTGGACACCAGCAGGCGAAAAGAAAGAAGGATTGGTTAAATATTTCCCTGTTGGATTAATTGCCGGAATTGCACCATTTAATTTCCCGTTAAATCTTGCTGCACATAAAATTGCTCCTGCTATTGCTTCAGGAAATACAATAATTATTAAACCGGCACGTTCTACTCCACTATCTGTTCTGGAGTTGGCAAAGATTATTGATCAGACAGAACTGCCTAAAGGAGCTTTTTCGGTTTTGCCTATGGATAGAGAAGCAGGTAATCAATTGGTAACCGACGAAAGGTTTAATATGCTTTCGTTTACAGGTTCGCCTAATGTAGGATGGAAAATGAAAGCAAATGCTGGTAAAAAAAAGATTGCTCTTGAATTAGGCGGAAACGCTGGTGTAATTGTTTCAGAACAAGCTGATGTTGATTTAGCTGTGAAAAAATGCCTGGCAGGAGGTTTTGCTTATTCAGGTCAGGTTTGTATTCATGTACAGCGGATAGTGGTACATGAAAAAGTTTTTAATAAGTTTGTAAATAAATTTATTTCCGAAACGAAAAACCTTACATTTGGTGCCCCTGATAATGAGTCTACCGACATTTCAGTTATGATTGATGAGGAAAATGCCAAACGGGTAGAAGAATGGGTTAATGAAGCGGTTAATAACGGAGCCAAAATATTATACGGAGGGAAACGTAAAGGTTCATTTTATCAACCAACTATACTTACAAATACTAAAAGGGAGATGAAGGTTTGTGCTTTGGAAATTTTTGGACCGGTTGTTACTGTTGAAAAATTTTCTGATTTTTCCAAAGCAGTTGAAATGATTAATGATTCGGAATTTGGGTTACAAGCAGGCGTTTTTACAGATAGTATTTCAGAAATGAATCAATCGTTTAATGAAATAGAAGCTGGAGGAATAATTATAAACGATGTGCCTACATTTAGGGTCGACCATATGCCCTATGGAGGTATAAAAAATTCCGGTTTTGGCAGAGAAGGCATAAAATATGCGATTAGTGAGATGATGGAACCACGTTTGTTGGTTAAAAATACAGAATATTAAATTTTAAGGGTGCAGGAGTAATTAAATTGTGGAAATTGAATTTTTAGTAAAAGGAATAGTAGTAGGTTTTTTGTCATCAATTCCTTTAGGGCCGGTTGGTGTTCTTTGTATACAACGTACTATAAACAAAGGAAGAACATCCGGTTTGTTTTCCGGTATGGGAGCTGCAACCGTTGATTCTTTTTTTGCCCTTGTGGCGGCATTAGGATTAACTTTTATAATAAATTTCATCGAAGAACAACAGTTTTTTATTCAATTACTTGGAGGTGGAGTGTTAATTTTTTTAGGAACCCGTATTTTTAACACAAATCCAATACAACAAATCAGACGCCACCGAAAAAAGAAAAATAAACTGGTTGAAGATTTTCTTTCAGTACTTTTTTTAACTCTTTCAAACCCACTTGCTGTTTTTCTTTTTGTTGCAGCATTTGCCGGAATCGGACTTGTAACATCAAAAGACAGTTCAATAAAATCATCTTTAATTATAGCCGGAGTTTTTTTAGGTGCTACCTTATGGTGGACTTCTCTTACTTTTTTTGTTGATTTGTTTAGAAAAAAATTCAGGTTAAAGCAGCTTTGGTGGATCAATAAAATTGCCGGTGTAATAATTATTGTTTTCGGTATTGCAGCCATGCTATCGGTGTTTTTTTAAATAAAAAAATTAAATGAGATGGATATAAAGAGCGCTACTTTTGTTTCAAGTTTTACCGGATATCAGCAATGCCCCGATAATGATATTCCTGAATATGCATTTGTAGGCCGTTCAAATGTAGGCAAGTCCTCATTGATTAATATGTTGCTGGGTCGTAAAAATTTGGCTAAGACATCACAAACTCCAGGAAAAACACAATTAATTAATTTTTTTTTGATAAACAATTCATGGCATTTGGTCGATTTGCCTGGATATGGATTTGCCAAAGTAAAAAAAACTGTTCGTAAAGATTTTAACCGCTTAATAAAAGATTATGCTGCTTTTCGAAAGAATCTGGTTTGTTTGTTTGTTTTAATCGATGCAAGGCATAAACCACAAAATAATGACTTGCAGTTTATGCAATGGCTTGGAGAAAACCAAATTCCATTTGCAATAGTATTTACAAAAATTGATAAGCTTAGCAATACAGCTTTAAGTAATAATATTGATTTTTACAGTAAAGAAATGTTAAAAGAATGGGAAGCTTTGCCCGAAATATTTTTAACATCATCTGAGAATAAAAAGGGAAGGGATGAACTGCTGAGATATATTGAACAGCTCAATGAATTATAAATTTTTAATCAACGAACAATATTTTTAATTCAAAGTAGGTGAAAAATAGAATGATATTTATAACTTTGCAAATCCATAAAAAACATATATAAATATTTTGAAAAGTACGATAAAATGAGTGTTCATCCTCCAATAAAGCTTTTTTCGGGTACAAAATCACGATATATTGCTGAAAAGATTGCCAAAGAGTATGGTATTGAGTTAGGTAATACCTCTTTTACAGAATTTAGTGATGGCGAGTTTCAAACATCTTTTGAAGAAACAGTTCGAGGCGCTTATGTTTTTATAATTCAATCTACTTTTCCTCCTTCCGATAACTTAATGGAACTTTTATTAATGATTGATGCTGCAAAAAGGGCCTCAGCATATAAAGTGGTTGCAGTAATGCCGTATTATGGCTTTGCCCGGCAGGATAGAAAAGATAAACCACGGGTTTCGATTGCCGCAAAACTGGTTGCCAATTTACTAACTGCAGCCGGAGTTGACAGAGTTATGACTCTTGATTTACATGCCGATCAGATTCAGGGATTTTTTGATGTTCCGGTTGATCATTTATATGCATCTTCGATTTTTGTCCCTTATATCAAAAATTTAAATCTAGATAACTTAGTTATGGCAGCTCCTGATATGGGAGGAACAAAAAGAGCAAATGCATATTCAAAATTTTTAGAAACACCATTGGTTATTTGCCATAAATCGCGAAAAAAAGCAAATGTTGTTGATGAACTTACTGTAATTGGTGATGTTGAAGGTAAAAACGTTATTATTCTGGATGATATGATAGATACTGCCGGTACAGTAACTAAAGCTGCCGACATGATGATTGAACGCGGTGCCAAAAGTGTTAGAGCATTTGCAACACATGCTGTTTTATCAGGCCCTGCTTACGAAAGAATAAATGATTCGAAAATTACCGAGGTGGTAGTTACCGATTCATTACCCATTAAACCATTATCTGAAAAGATTAAAGTTCTTTCTATTGCTGATGTTTTTGCAGATGTTATTAATAAAGTATATAATTATCAGTCTATAAGTTCGAATTTTATAGTATAAAATTTTATATTTGCGGTTTTAAAATAAAAAAGAATATAACACATAATAATAAATAAAATGAAAGCAATTGAAGTAAAAGGTAGCATAAGAGAAAATGTAGGGAAAAAGACTTCTAAACAGTTAAGAGATCAGAAACAAGTACCTTGTGTAATGTATGGTAAAGGTGACAATGTTCATTTTTATACAAATAAAAATTCGTTTAAAGAACTTGTTTATACACCTGATGCGTATCTTATTAACCTTGACCTGGATGGTAAAAAATATAAAGCTGTATTGAGAGATGTGCAATTTCATCCGGTTAACGATAAAATTTTACACGCTGATTTTTATGAGATTGAGGATAATAAACCCGTATGGATGAAAATTCCTGTTCGTCTTGAAGGTTCTGCTGTAGGTGTTTTAAATGGTGGCCGTCTGGTACAAAAAATGAGGAAATTAAAAATTAAAGCATTACCAGAAAATTTAACGGATGAAATTGTTGTTGATATTTCTTCTTTAGAAATAGGAAGTTCGGTTAAGGTTAAAGATTTACCCTATAAACATGTTAATTTTCTTGAGCCTGATAGCGCTGTAGTTGTTTTAATTAAGAGTGCACGTGGTGCAACTTTACCAGAAGAAATTGAGGCGCTCGAAGCTGAAGCAGCTGAAGCAGCAGAAGCAGCAGAAGCAGCAGAGGGTAGTGCAGAAGGTGAAGCTCCTGCAGAAGAATCAAAAGAGTAAAGTGTAACTTAAACTAATTTTGACTTGAAATACCTTATTGCCGGTTTAGGGAATATTGGAAACGAGTACGTTAATACACGACATAATATAGGTTTTAAGATATTGGATGCATGGGTTAATGCATCCAATATTACTTTTGAAGACCGACGTTATGCTTATAGGGCAGAGTATAAGTTAAAAGGCAGAACCTTTGTTTTAATAAAGCCTACAACCTATATGAATCGAAGCGGTAGAGCTGTAAACTACTGGCTCACCAAAGAAAAGTTAACTCCTGACAGGTTATTGGTTATTGTCGATGATGTTGCACTTCCATTTGGCAAATTAAGAATAAAGCCTAAAGGTGGAGATGCCGGACATAATGGATTAAAAGATATTAGCATAATATTAGGGACTCAAAATTATGCGCGTTTACGGTTTGGTATTGGAGATGATTACCCTAAAGGTGCACAAGCCCATTATGTGTTAAGTCCTTGGAACGAAGAGGAAAAAAAAATGCTGCCTGATAGAATAGATACAGCCATAGAAATGATTAAAAGCTTTGGTTTGTTTGGTATTGAAAATACGATGAACGAATTTAATAATCGCTAATTTTTATTCCTTTGGGGTAATTCCTAACTTTAAAATCTTTACTTTTAAAAGAAAATTTTCATTATGGAGCATGATGATAATTTGCGTATTGATAAATGGTTATGGGCTGTCCGGATTTTTAAAACCCGCAGCCAGGCTGCCGAGGCTTGTAAAAAAGGGCGAATAATAATTGATGAAATACAGGTAAAGCCTTCCAGGACAATAAAAGTGGGAGAGGTAGTATTTGTAAAACGCCCGCCGGTAACCTATCAATTTAAAGTTTTGGGTTTGTTGCATAATCGCAAATCAGCTAAGATTGCTGCCGATTTTGTTAAAGATATCACGCCTGATGAAGAAAAACTAAAACTGGAGATGAAAAATTATACTGGTTTCGAAATCAGGCAAAAAGGATATGGCAGGCCTACAAAAAGAGAACGCCGTTTAATTGACAGACTAAAAAAGAAATATTAAACACACTATGATTATAGCCAAAGCGAAAAAACGCGAAAATATTGCCGAATATGTTTTATATATGTGGCAAATCGAAGATTTAATCCGGGCTTATAATTTTGATATTGAAAAAATATCTAAGAATATTATCGAGCAATTTGATCAGCCCGATCCGGTAAAAAAAGAAATCAGAAACTGGTACGAGGGATTAATTGATTTATTTAAAGATGAAGGAATTGAAAAAACAGGACATTTACAATTTGTACAAAATACGGTAAATGACTTAAATGAACTCCATTTAAAATTATTAAAATCACCCGACCATCTCGATTATATCGATGCTTACAATAAAGCAAAGGATGGGGTTCAAGAATTGTTGAACAAATCTAAAGGAGCCGTAGATAATGAAGTAGAAGCTTGTTTTAACGGTTTGTATGGATTGCTAATGCTTAGATTGCAGCAAAAAACAATTTCACCGGAAACAATTTCAGCTATGGCAGCTGTAAGTCAGTTGATTGCAGTTCTGGCAAAAAAATACAAATTAATCGAAGAAGGAAAAATTGAGTTATAATTTAAAGCGAAACTTATGAAAGAATTTGATGAATCTATTTATCCGGATATGATTAAAAACCTGCCGGATGCTGACATTCCATTCGATGGCGTAAATGGTAAATTATTGCAAGGAGAAAATAACCAGGCTATTTTTTTTGTGATAGATGCGATTGGCATTGTTCCGGAGCATGCACACGGAGCGCAATGGGGAATTGTTTTTGAGGGTGAAATGGATTTAACCATTGGAGGAGTAACTAAAACCTATAAAAAGGGAGATCATTATTTTGTACCTGCTGGTGTTAAACATTCAGCAAATTTTAAAAAAAGAACACAACTTATGGATTTCTTCGAAGATAAGCATAGATATAAGCCTGTAAAAAACGGCAAAAGTTTATAGAAACAATTTTTGTTCATTTTTTTCAGGCAGATAACATTCTGTTCGCCTACCAAACCATTTAAAACGGTTTTTAGCAATGATTGTATAAATATAATCACGAATAAATTTTGGAATAATTATAAAAACATAACTCAAGGGCCATAAACCATTGAGTTTTCTTGCAATTCGAAGAGCTGCAGTTGATTTATAATAAACAGATTCATTTTCGATAAGTATAACAGATTCAGCGCTAATAAAAGGAATCTTAAATTTGTCAGCAATCTGCTTTCCTGTTGTTGACTGCAATGATGTAAACCGGAAATAATCTTTTTTATGGCGCTTAATAATAAATTGTACCGACCACGAACATAAGTTACAGTAACCATCAAATAAAACAATTCCTTTATTTTGAGGTAGATTTTTCATCTGCTGGTTCAGGAATATAAATTTCTAACAGTTTACATTGAATAACAGGAATTAAAACCAAATGTTCAAGAACGGCCGGAATCAAAATAGTTTCGCCTTTTGAAACGGTAATATTTTTATCTTTTGAATAGTTTATTTTAAATTGTCCTTCGATACACATAAAAATAACAAATGAATCGAGCAGGTTGTAATCTTTTTCTATGGTTTTATCGAATTTAATAATATTTGTTTTAAAATATGGACAGGTTAAAATATTGGAATCTTTGTTTAAGGTTATTTTGTAGTCTGTTTTATAGTTATCATAAAAATTAAAATCAATTGCATCCAGTGCCAGTTCAGTATGTAACTCCCTGTAATTTCCTTGTTCATCTTTGCGGTTCCAGTCAAATATCCGGTAAGTAATGTCTGATGTTTGTTGAATTTCGGCCAGTACAATTCCTTTACCAATGGCATGGACTCTGCCGGAGGGGATGAAAAAGACATCGCCTTCTTTAACTTTTTCGTAATTTAAAATTTTGGGTAACTCATTTGATTTTAGGTATTTTAAATAAGTTGTTTTATCAATTTTCTGGTTAAATCCTGAAATTAATTCAGCATTTTTTTCGGCTTTGATTACGTACCACATTTCTGTTTTTCCAAATGCATTGTGTCTTTTTTTAGCCAGTTCATCGTCAGGATGAACCTGTATGGAAAGCACGTCGTTAGCATCTATAAACTTAATCAATAAAGGAAACTCTATTCCAAAATGGTCATAAACACGGTCACCAACCATATCGCCCATATATATCTCAATCAGTTCCTGCAAACTATTTCCTTGTAAGTAGCCATTGTCAACAATAGATAAATTACCTTCAACTCCTGATATCTCCCAGCTTTCACCAATTTTTTTATTTTCTGGAAATGGCTTGTTTAAAAGCGTTTTAAGATGTTGTCCACCCCAAATTTTTTCTTTTAATAGAGGTTTAAATTTTAAAGGATATAACTCGTTCATTATCTTATTTTTTTATTTGAGATTTGTGTCTGCTTTGTCTTTATCAATAGTTTTAATTAACTTCAAGCACTCATTTATAGGTTTTCAAAGTTATTAAAATTTTATTGAAATGTCTTTTATAATTGGAATTGCCGGTGGCACAGGTTCCGGGAAAACAACGGTAGTAAAAAAAATAGTAAGCCAACTGGCTAAAGAAGATGTTGCCATTATCCCTCAAGATTCATATTACAGAGATAATGGGCATTTACCACTAGAAGAACGGCAGGAGATGAATTTTGACCATCCGCGTTCGCTTGAATTTAAACTATTGATTGAGCATATAAAAAAATTAAAGGAAGGGAAAGCTATTGAGCAACCTATTTACTCTTATTTAACCTGTACAAGGTCAGTAGAAACAATACCTGTTGCTTCTAAAAAAGTAATTATTGTTGAGGGGATTTTGATTCTTCAAAATGCACAATTACGAAATTTAATGGACATTAAGGTCTTTGTTGATGCTGATAGCGATGACAGGCTTATGCGTGTTATTCAACGCGATTTAGTTGAACGTGGCCGGTCGGTAAGTAAAGTTCTTGAACGATACGAAAAAACTGTTAAACCCATGCATTTACAATTTATCGAACCTACTAAAAAATTTGCCGACATAATTATTCCTCAAGGTGGAGAAAATAAAGTAGGTATCGATATTTTAATATCAATTATAGAAAAAAATCTTCGCAAGGATAAAAAATAAATTATAGCATTATGTTAGATCATATAAAAATTGAAAATATTTTATTTTTGGATATTGAAACAGTACCGCAATTTGCAAATTTCGAAGAAATGCCTGTTGAATTTCAGCAATTTTGGGAAAAAAAATCATCGTATTTTCGAAATGATGAACAAACTGCTTCTGATGTTTATCAGCGTGCTGGAATTTATGCAGAATATGGGAAAATTATTTGTATTTCAGTAGGAATAGTTGTTAATAAAAAAGAAGGTCAATTTTTTCGTTTAAAATCTTTTTATGGAGTTGACGAAAAGGTTTTACTTAATGAGTTTGCCGAAATGCTTAATAAGTATTATACAAAAAATAATGGTATTTATTTATGCGCACATAACGGTAAAGAGTTTGACTTTCCATATATAGCAAGGCGAATGTTGGTAAATGGAATCCAATTGCCTTTAATTCTTGATGTAGCCGGCAAAAAGCCCTGGGAAGTTACTTTTTTAGATACAATGGAATTATGGAAATTCGGCGATTATAAGCATTATACTTCGTTAAACTTATTAACCCATATTTTTAATATCCCAACACCTAAAGATGATATCGACGGGAGTATGGTGGCAGATATATATTGGAACGAAAATGATATTAACCGTATTGTTAGGTATTGTGAGAAAGATGTTTTGGCTGTTGCCCAGCTATTCTTACGTTATCAGGGAAAACCTTTAATTGAAGATAATAAAATAGAATCTGCCACAGATTAGAAAATATTAATCTGTTAAAAATTTTTGAATAGTTTTTAAGAAAATTTCCGGTTGTTCGGCATGTAACCAGTGGCCAGCATCAGGTATAGTTTCAATTTCTGCAAAAGGGAAAATGGTTTCGATAACAGTTTTATCAGATGTTTCGATATAGTCTGATTTTTCGCCTTTTATAAAAAGAACGGGAAAACCTGTGATTCCAGCCCCCTTTTTAAAGCTTTCTATATTAAGCCCATCCATAATATTCTCAAGCTCATTGCTGATGCTTTCAAGGTTAATGCTCCATGCAAAACTGTTATCTTTTGTTCGGTTTACATTCTTTAATAAAAACTGTCGTACCCTTTTCGATGAGATAGTTTGTGAAAGTATTTTATCAATATCCTCACGGGTTTTTACCTTTGAAAGATCAACTTTATACATTGAGTTGATAATGGTAGAATGAGAAAGTAACTGGATTGAATTTGTATCGTTATAAGATTTTGGAGAAATATCAACTATAATCAGGCTGTTTATCCTTTCGGGATAATCTACCGCAAAAAACATGGCTGTTTTTCCACCCATAGAATGTCCCAAAATAATTGCCTTATCAATTGACTGTTTATCCATAAACTCCAGTAAATCTTCTTTTAACAATTTGTAATTATGTTGAGGTGTATGTGGAGATTTACCATGGTTTCGTTGGTCTAAAATATAAACTTTGTAATTTTCAGATAATTTGCGTCCAATACTTACCCAATTGTCAGAAGAACCATAAAGGCCGTGTAAAATAATGAGCGGAGGGCCTTCACCAAATTTTCTAAAAAATAAATCCATATATTATTCCTTTAATTCTCGCAAATACATCTGAATAGTATTTTCAAGCCCGAAATAAAGGGCATCTGAAATTAATGCATGGCCAATAGATACTTCAAGTAACCCAGGAATATTTTGTTTAAAGTATTTTAGATTATCAAGATTTAAATCGTGGCCGGCATTTAATTTTAATCCAATATTATTTGCTTCTTGGGCTGCATTAACAAATGGTTCAATAGCTTTTTCCCGGTTTAAGGAATAGTTTGCTGCATAAGGCTCGGTATAAAGTTCAACACGGTCGGTTCCTGTATCTTTTGCATTTTTTATAAGCTCAATATTTGTTTCAATAAAAATAGATGTTCGGATTCCTTTTTTATGAAATCTGGAGATTACTTTCTTTAAAAAATCTTTATGTTTTATAGTATCCCAGCCTGAATTGGAAGTTAATGCATCGGGTGGATCGGGTACAAGCGTTACTTGATTGGGGACGACATCTAAAACTAAATCAATAAATTTTTCGGAAGGATAACCCTCGATATTAAATTCGGTAGTAATGATCGGTTTTATATCATATACATCGCTGTATCGTATGTGTCTTTCATCAGGCCGGGGATGAACAGTTACCCCATGGGCGCCGAAACGCTGACAATTGATTGCCGCTTCTAAAACATTTGGAATATTTCCGCCTCTGGCGTTTCTTAATGTTGCAATTTTATTTATATTTACACTTAGTCTGGTCATTGATTTATTTTTAAATAAACAATAGCTTATTAAAATTTGTTAATTGAACAAAAATACGAGTATTTTTTGAACTGAAAGTATATGTTGGCAAAAGATTTAATATCAGATGAAATACCTTCTTTACGTACATCCGATACAGCGGTTGAGGCTTTAAACTGGATGGAAGTATTTCGCATATCGCATTTGCCTATAGTAAATAACGAAGAGTTTTTAGGATTAATTTCAGATAGTGATATTTATGATTTAAATTCACCCGATGAATCTATTGGAAACCATAAACTTTCTTTGCTAAGGCCTTTTGTTCGATACGACCAGCATGTTTATGAAATCATGGAAATTGCTGGCCGTTTAAAACTTACAGTTGTTCCGGTGCTTGATTACAATAATAAATATGTTGGGCTTGTACGGATGAGTGAATTGTTGCATTATTTTTCTAAATTAACAGCCATTGAAAAACCTGGCGGAATTATTGTTCTTGAATTAAGCGAACGGGATTATTCGATGACTGAGATTGCTCAAATTGTAGAATCGAACAATGCTAAAATATTAAGTATGTATTTAAATACTTCGCCCGATTCTACCAGGCTTGAAATTACTTTAAAATTAAATCTTACCGATATAACACCTGTAATTCAGACTTTTAACAGGTATGAATATGATATTAAAGCATCGTTTATGGAGTATGACGAACAGGATGATCTTTATAATTCGAGATATGAGTTGTTTATGAAATATCTGAATACTTAGTATATATTTGTTTGGTTTAATTTTTGATTCAAACAAAATAATTTATTTAAATTACAATTAAGTCTTTCATGAAAGTTGCAATATTTGGTAGGCCCTTCGATAAAAGTTTTAAAAATTATATTCTTAGATTTTTCGATAATCTGAAGCATCATAACATCAATTTATCAGTACATCATGATTTTTATAATTTTCTTATTAACGAAATAAATCTTTCATCTAAAAATATTGAAGTTTTTAGAAAGCATCATGAACTGGAAATAGATACCGATTTGATGTTTAGTATCGGAGGTGATGGAACTATTTTAGATGCAATTACAATTGTTAGAGACTTGGGTATCCCTATTGTAGGAATAAATACAGGCAATTTAGGTTTTTTGGCAAGTATTGCCAAAGACGAAATTGATCATGCTTTAAATGCTATTTATGCAAAAAAATATACGATTGAAAAAAGAACATTATTGAAATTAGAAAGCCAACCATCAATTTTTCATGATTTTCCTTATGGATTAAACGAGATTGCAGTTCAGAAGATCGATTCGGCCATGATAAAAGTACATGCATTTATTGATGGAGAATTTTTAAATACTTACTGGGCTGATGGGTTAATTATTTCAACGCCAACTGGTTCAACAGCATACTCGTTAAGTGTTGGCGGGCCAATTATTATTCCAAATTCTGGTAATTTTATAATATCACCTATTTCTCCCCACAATTTAACGGTAAGGCCTATTGTATTACCCGATAGTAGCGAATTGAAACTCAGATTAGAAAGCAGGGCTATTAATTATATTGCGTCAATAGACCATCGTTCTGTAGTGGTAAATAATACAATGGATTTAATAATTAAGAAAGCCGATTTTAAAATTAAATTGTTAAAACTAAATAATACAAGTTTTTATGAAACATTAAGAAATAAATTAATGTGGGGAGCAGATAAAAGAAATTGATTTATATAATAAACATAACTGAATTTAATTTTGTTTATTTGATTAAAATGCTGAAATTTATTTTGTTATTTGAATTTATTATTAATTTTAAAAAAATGGATATCTTTGTATTTACCAGAATATTGATATGATGAAACCTTCATGCTTAAGGATAAAAAATTAAACTGGCACAAACTCAAAAGGGCATGAACCGAGTTTACGAGCTCGCCGAAGGCAATAAAACATGAGGGTTCCATGGCATTAGAATTGCTAATGCTTTTTTATGACAATTACAACTATTTGAAAAACAAGTGTCTAACATAATTTATTCTAATGAAACAGCTATTACTTTTCTATATTTTTTTATTTATTTTACCAATGTTTGGTTATGCCCAAAAGTGGAAATTAACCCGTGAGGAGTTGATGGGAGGCTTAGGAATTGCAAATTATTTTGGTGATATTGGTGGAGCTGCAGATCCTGAAGCTTCTGTTTTTGCCGATATCGATTTTGCTTATACCAGGCCTAGTCTTATGATTGGTTATAGATACAGGTTAACCGAAAGGATTTCAGCGAAAGGAAGTTTTACTTATGCCAACTTTTACGGTTCTGATGCGGGATCTAAAAACGAATCAAGAAATTATGCTTTTTCATCCAACTTATTTGAGTTATATGGGCATGTAGAATACCATATTACCGAAGAAAAGCAGATTATAACTTATTCTACAATGTCTTTAAGAAGTGGACTAAAAAAGTTTAATGCTGCGTTTAATGTTTATGTTTTTGGAGGATTAGGTGGGGCATACTTTAAACCAAAAGCAAAAGAAGATTTTATCGATAGCGATAGGTTTAATGGCAGCAAAAACCTGGCTTTTGTATTACCTGTAGGAATTGGAGCTAAATACCCTGTTCGAAGCGATCTTTATCTTGGGTTAGAGTTTTCCGGAAGAATAACTACAACAGATTTTATCGATGGATTTAGCCCCGATGCGTCAAATTCCAATGATTTATACTATTTAACAGTAATATACGTTTCATATAAAATTAAGCCAAAAAGCAGGAAGCCTAAAATTCGTTTTTAAATTTATATGAAAAAATATTTATTGTTATTGCTGGCCCTTTTTTGGGGATTAAGCATTTTTTCGCAAAGCAGAACTGAACTTGGATTACAACTCGGTACATCCTATTATCAAGGTGATATAAATATTTCCAGATTATTTTACTCTCCTTCAGTAGCTTATGGATTAATTGTCAAATATAATCTGAGTGACCACTTGGCTTCTACTGTTAAAACTACCTATGGAAAGTTAAAAGGTAATGATTCAGATTTTTCAAATATTGAGAATCAACAACGAAATGTTTCTTTTGCTACTTCTTTTTTTGATGTTTCTGTTCTTTTTGAGTTTAATTTTTTACCCTATAATAGTTCTGGTTACATCAAAAAGAATAAGAATCGTTTTGCTCCTTATATGTTTGCTGGAATTGGAGCAAATTATCTATTTAGTTCTGGTGGATTTGAAAATCCGGTTACAATTCCTTTTGGATTAGGAATTAAATATAATATCTTTGAGCGCTTAACTTTAGGTGTTGAATGGAGTTATAGTAAAACATTTAATGACCAGGTTGATGGCGTAATTAATATTCAAGATGATATTAATTCTCCGGTTATACATAATGATGACTGGTATTCGTTTTGCGGTGTTTTTGTTACGTATAAAATATTTAAAGATAAAATTGATTGTCCGACATATAGCGACTAACTAATGGATTTAAAGGAAAAGATTGATAGTAATAACCTGCCTGAACACATTGCAATTATAATGGATGGAAATGGCAGATGGGCGCAAAAGAAAGGAAACTCTAGAATTTTTGGGCACAAAAATGGAGTGAAAGCTGTTCGTGATACTGTTGAGGCCGCTGGAGAGTTAGGAGTTAAATATCTTACACTTTATGCTTTCTCTACCGAAAACTGGAGCCGCCCAAAACAAGAAGTAGATGCTTTAATGTCTCTTTTGGTAACTACAATTAATTCAGAAACTGATACACTAATTAAAAATAATGTTCGTTTATTGACAATTGGTGATATTAATGATTTACCAGAAGATGTTAAAAAAAATCTGAATAATTTAAAAAATAAAACAGCTAATAATACTGGCTTGTCATTAGTCTTAGCCCTTAATTACAGTGCCCGTTGGGAGATTATTAATGCTGTAAAAAATATTTTAAAAGATGTTAAACATAAAGAATTAGATATAGAAAAAATAGATAACAATTTTTTTGAACAATATTTAAATACCCGTGGAATGCCTGATCCCGATTTGCTCATAAGAACCAGCGGAGAGTACCGGATAAGTAATTTTTTAATATGGCAAATCGCATATGCTGAATTATATTTTACTGACGTATTATGGCCTGATTACAGACGTGACGATTTATATAGAGCAATATTAGATTATCAGAAAAGAGAAAGACGTTTTGGTAAAACAAGCGAACAAATAAAAAAATAGTTAAACTTAAAATCATAAATACAGAATGTTGAAAAGATTAATACCTGTTATTATTATATCAATTTTGAGTATACAGATACTAGCCCAGGAGGTTAACTACTCATCATTACCAGTAGCAAACTATAAAGCACCACAAGAGTATGTGATAAAAGAAATTTCAGTAACTGGAATAAAATATCTGGATAAAAATATTCTGGTTAATTTGTCGGGCTTAGGCGTAGGCCAGGAAATTACTGTTCCTGGTGATGACATTACCAATGCCATACAGAAATTATGGGATCAGGGCCTTTTTTCAGATGTTAAAATTACAGTTACAGATGAGGTAATGGATAGTATTTCTCTTGAAATTTTCCTCCTGGAAAGAAATAGGCTTTCCGAATTAGAAATATACGGATTAAAAAAAGGGAAAGAATCTGATATTCGTGAGAAATTAGAGTTAAAAAGAGGAATGCAGGTAACTGAAAATATTATTAATTCTGCCAAAAAAACAATTCAGGATTATTTGTATGATAAAAAATTTTTAAATGCAAAGGTTGACATTGTTCAGGTTGATGATACAACAACCAGGTTAAATAATGTTAAGCTTAAAATTTATATTGATAAAGGAGAAAAGGTTAAAATTAAAGATATTAATTTTAAGGGAAATACAGTATTTACTGATGGCAAATTGAGAAGAACCATGAAAGAAACTAAAAAAGTTAATCTTAACTTTTTTAAACCTTCGAAATTTATTGATAATTTATACGAAGAAGATAAAGAGAAGATAATTGCTGAATATAATGCAAAAGGATATAGAGATGCAGAAATTGTTGAAGACAGTATTTATGAGGTTAATGAAGAACGCATAGCTATTGATATTGAGATATACGAAGGCGACCAATATTTTTTTAGAAATATCAATTGGGTGGCAAATACGAAATATTCTTCTGAACTATTAAGTAGAGCACTAAAAATTCAAAAAGGCGATCCGTATGATTTAGAAATGTTAAATGAACGGTTGAATTCCGCAGAGGATGCTGTTAGTAATTTGTATCTGGATCATGGATACCTGTTTTTTAATGTTTCACCTTCTGTACAGAAAATTGAAAATGATTCTGTAGATGTCCAGTTGCGTATTTATGAAGGAAAACGAGTGAGTTTAAGCGAAATTAGAATTGCCGGAAATACAAAAACGAACGAACACGTAATACGTAGAGAAATGTATACCCGCCCCGGCCAATTGTTTAGTAAATCGGATATTGTTCGTTCTCAAAGAGAATTAGCGCAATTAGATTTTTTCGACCCCGAACAATTTGGTGTTGAGCCTACAAATATTAATCAAGCAGAAGGTACTGTAGACCTTGAATATAAAGTTGTAGAAAAGTCAACCGACCAGTTAGAAGTTTCAGGTGGTTGGGGAGCAGGTATGTTTGTTGGTACACTTGGATTAAGATTTAATAATTTTTCAGCAAGAAAACTATTACAAAAAGATGCCTGGAAGCCAATACCTTCTGGTGATGGACAAACATTGAGCTTAAGAGCCCAAACCAACGGACAATATTATTCGGCCTATAGCTTTAGTTTTGTTGAACCATGGTTTGGTGGAAAAAAACCAAATTCATTTTCTGTTTCTGCTTATTACACTATTCAAAAAAATACTACTTATTTTTACGAAGTTGGAGACGAGTTTATTAAAATTCTTGGAGCTTCTGTTGGATTAGGACAGAGGCTAAAATGGCCTGATGATTATTTTACCATCTCAAACTCAATTAACTATCAAAGATACAGCTTGAATGAGTGGGGTGGCTTTATTATTAATAATGGAGATGCTAACAACTTTAGTTTAACAACAACATTTGCCAGAAACTCAACCGATCAAATTATTTACCCTCGCTCAGGGTCTTCATTTTCTTTATCACTACAAATTACACCTCCTTATTCTTTGTTTAAGGGAGATAAGTTTTGGGAAATTTCTGAACAAGAAAAATTAAATATTGCAAATAAGCTTCCGGATAAATATGAAGAATGGGAAACCTTTTCTGAAACAGACAAAGATTTCTATATAGAAAATGCGATTAATGATGAAATTAATCAGAAAAAATTTAATTGGGTAGAATACCATAAATGGAAATATAAAGGAGCCTGGTATTTGAGGGTTTGGGATGATTTAGTTTTAGCTACAAACACTGAGTTTGGATACCTGGGATATTATAATGAAAATATTGGATATTCACCTTTCGGCCGATTCGATTTAGGTGGTGACGGACTTTCAGGCTATAGCTTGTATGGAGTTGAAACAATAGCTTTGAGAGGATATGAAAATGGATCGTTAACTCCTCGCGATGAAAATGGTAGAAAAGCAGGGAATGTTTACCAAAAAATTAATTTTGAACTACGTTACCCTGTAGCACTTAAACCTCAGGCGACAATTTATATTCTTGCTTTTGCTGAAGCTGGTAATGCCTGGTCTGATATCAATAATTATAATCCATTTAAAATAAAAAGATCAGCAGGAGTGGGTTTGCGGGCATTCCTTCCAATGTTTGGTTTGCTTGGTGTTGATTGGGGGTATGGATTTGATAATATTCCAGGAATTGAAGATGCAAATGGAAGCCAGTTCCACTTTGTTATTGGCCAACAATTTTAATTAATAAATCTAGGCTATGAAACAAATTACATTCTTTATTTTTCTTTTTGTTGTGTCAGTTTCGGCCTTTGGCCAGAAATTTGCATATGTTGATACAGAGTATATTTTAAGCAATATACCTTCATATAAAGCTGCACAGGATAAGTTAAATTCATTATCTAAAGAGTGGCAAAAAGAAATTGAAGATGAATATGTACAAATAGAAAAAATGTATAAAGAGTTTCAAACTGAAAAAGTTTTGCTAACCAATGAAATGATAAAACAAAGAGAACAGGAAATAATAGCTGCAGAGAAATCAGTAAAAGATTTGCAGAGGAAATATTTTGGAACAAAAGGTGAGTTATATAAAAAACGCGAAGAGTTGATAAAGCCTATTCAGAATGAGGTGTATAATGCCATTCAAGATTTGGCAAAGTCAGGTAATTATGCTATTATTTTCGATACAGCTGCAGGATCAAATGTTTTATTTACCGATCCAAAATATGATAAAAGTGATGAAGTGCTTGAAAAATTAGGGTATAAGAATTAATTTTATAAATTTGTAAATAAATTAAAATTGAACATTATGAAAAAGTATTTAGGAATAGTATTAGTAGCTTTAATGTTTGCATTTTCCGGAGCCAATGCTCAGAAATCAGAACTTAAATTCGGCCATATCAATTCTAACGAATTATTGTCATTAATGCCTGAAAGAGACAGCGCCAGAAAAGAATTGCAAGATTATAGCAGTATGTTGCAACAGGAAATGGAAGCCATGCAGGTAGAATATCAAAATAAGGTTAATGCTTATTTAGAAAAACAAGAATCTTATTCTGATTTGGTTCGTCGATCAAAGGAAAGTGAAATTCAGGAATTACAAAGACGTGTTCAGGAATTTCAAATGACTGCACAAGAAGACCTTCAACAAAAAGAACAGGAACTATTTCAACCCATAATGGAAAAAGCTGAAAAGGCTATTCAAAAAGTAGCTAAAACCAATGGGTTTACTTATGTATTTGACTTAAGTGCTGGAAGCGTAGTTTATTTTTCAGATCAAAGTGTAGATGTCCTTCCATTGGTAAAAAAAGAACTGGGAATAGAATAATTTTTTGTCTATATATTATTGGCCATCTTTAAACCTTTAAAGATGGTCTTTTTTATATTATTCTATAATAATATGAACGATTCAAGGCCCATAGGCGTTTTTGATTCTGGAATTGGTGGATTATCGGTTTGGAAAGAAATTGTGAGAATTTTACCCCACGAATCGATTATTTATTATGCCGATATTAAAAATTGCCCTTATGGGCATCATAATCATGATACGATAATACAATTCTCCAGGCAAATCGTAGATTTTTTTATTGCTAAAAATGTGAAAATAATTGTTGTGGCTTGTAATACAGCTACTGCAGCTGCAATTGATTTTCTTAGAGATAATTACTCTATACCTTTTATTGGAATGGAACCGGCAGTTAAACCGGCATCTTTAAACTCCAAAACTAAAAGTATTGCTGTTTTAGCTACTCAGGGGACTTTTAATGGCAAATTGTATAAAGAAACCAGTAAAAAATATGCTAAAGATGTTGAACTGAATGTGACCTTAGGAAATAACTTAGTTAATATTGTTGAAAAAGGATTAATTAATGACCCCTCAACACAAGATTATTTAGCACAAATTGTAAAACCTTTAATTGATAAAAATATCGATCACCTGGTTTTGGGATGTACACACTTTCCTTTTTTAATTCCTGTTTTGCAAAAAGTTTTACCTCAAAATGTAAAATTGATTGATCCTGCACCTGCCGTTGCCAAACAATCGAAAAGAATTTTAGCCCGAAATCAATTATTAAATAGCTCTATTGACAAGCCAACTTATGAATTTTATAGCACTGGAGATTCAACCATTTTAGCTAATGTATTAAAAGAAATTTTAGGATATACTGCCAAAGTTCAAAAAATATAAAACTAGGGTTTTTTATACCATCCGGCATACATGATATAGTTATTAGCAATTTTTTCAATCATCTCCTGGGTTTGTTCCTGGTTTACGGATTTTATTCTTTTAGCAGGAACTCCACCATAAATACTGCCAGGTTCAACTTCTGTGCCGTTTAAAATCAATGCTCCGGCTGCTATTATAGAGTTTTCTCCAATAATGGCATGATCCATTATTATTGCACCCATTCCAACCAGAACATTATTATGTATGGTTGCTCCATGTACAATTACATTATGTCCAATTGAAACATTGTTGCCAATAGTAATTTTCGACTTTTGATAAAGACAATGTAAAACGGCTCCATCCTGAATGTTTACTTTATTGCCTATGCGGATAGAATTTACATCTCCTCTTACAACGGCATTAAACCAAATACTGCAATTGTCTCCCATTAACACATCTCCAACAATGGTTGCATTATCAGCTAAAAAACAATTTTTGCCATGTACAGGTGTAAAGCCTCTTACGGTTCTTATTAAAGCCATTTGTTGTATATTTATTTTTACAAGCAAATTAAGGTTAAAATAATGAGAAAAATCATATTTTAAAATTGAAAAATTAATTGAAAAAATAATTAATAATTAATTAACATTACTTAATTTTGTCAAAGGAATTAATTTAATTCTATTGTTATAGATATAAACAAAAGAATATTAATAATCAATACAATGCATATGAAACAGGGTGCCTGTTTTATATGCATTTGTAATTTTGTAAACATCTGTTAAATAAATCTACTAAACTAAAATTGTTATGAGTAAAAAAGCAGGTGCCATTGAAAAAGAAGATGTAGTTATTCGGTTCTCCGGAGACTCAGGCGATGGCATGCAACTTACCGGAACTTTGTTTTCAGATACTTCAGCTTTTATCGGGAACGACCTATCAACTTTTCCTGATTATCCTGCTGAGATCAGAGCTCCACAGGGGACTATTGGTGGTGTTTCCGGATTTCAGGTACATGTTGGTAAAACAAGAGTAAATACACCAGGCGATTATGCTGACATTTTAGTCGCAATGAATCCCGCAGCCCTAAAAGCAAATGCTAAATGGGTTAAAGATGGAGGTACTATAATTATTGATGAAGATAGTTTTGATGAACGTGGCCTTCGTAAAGCCGGTTTTAAATCTGATGATCCTATCAAAGAGGATAAGCTTGATCGATTTAATATTATTAAGGCCCCTATTTCATCTTTAACAAAAGAAGCCCTTAAAGATATGGGCCTTGATCCTAAAAGTATTCTTAGAAGTAAAAATATGTTTGCTTTAGGAATGGTATACTGGATTTTCGACAGGCCATTATCTTACACTGAAAATTTCTTTGAAACAAAATTTAAAAAGAAGCCTTTAGTAATTGAAGCCAATAAAAAAGTGCTTCATGCAGGATATAATTATGCCGAGACTGTAGAACATATGACCCCCACATATAAGGTGAGCCCTGCCAAAATTGATAAAGGAACTTATAGAAACATCAATGGTAATATGGCAACAGCCTGGGGTTTTATTGCTGCAGCTGAAAAAGCAAACCTTGAACTTTTTTGTGGGTCTTATCCTATTACGCCAGCTACAGAAATCTTACAGGAGTTGTCTTCTAGAAAAGACATGGGCGTTAAAACATTTCAGGCAGAAGATGAGATCGCTGGAATATGTACTGCTATTGGAGCAAGTTTTGCTGGGAATCTTTCTGTTACAACAACCTCAGGCCCTGGACTAGCGCTTAAGTCCGAAGCTATTGGTTTAGCCGTAATGACTGAACTACCACTTGTTATTGTTAATGTTCAGCGCGGGGGCCCATCAACAGGGTTACCTACTAAACCCGAACAATCGGATTTAATGCAAGCCTTGTTTGGAAGAAATGGTGAAAGCCCTGTAGTAGTTATTGCTGCCAGCTCTCCATCAAATTGTTTCCATTATGCGTTTGTTGCTGCTAAAATAGCTGTCGAACATATGACTCCGGTAATTTTATTAACCGATGGTTTTATTGCCAATGGTTCTGAACCCTGGAAAATTCCAACTATGGATGAATATCCATCAATAAAACCACCTATTGTGCCTGAAGGAACAAAAGACTGGAAACCTTATGCACGTGATGTGGAAAGGTTAGCTAGAACATGGGCTGTTCCTGGAACAAAAGGATTAGAGCACAGAGTGGGGGGGCTTGAAAAAGATGAATTAAAAGGGTCTGTTTCTCACGATCCGCTTAATCATCAGAAAATGGTAAATTTACGAGAAGAGAAGGTTCAACGCGTAAGCAAGTTTATTCCAAAACTGGAAATTGAAGGAGAAGATTCAGGCGACCTACTGGTTGTAGGATGGGGTGGAACTTATGGACACTTAATTACTGCAGTTGATCAATTGCAAACTGAGAATAAAAAAATAAGCCTTGCACATTTTAATTATATTAAACCATTGCCAGAAAATGTTGCTGAAGTTTTTAGCAAGTTTAATAAAATTGTTGTTTGTGAAAACAATATGGGGCAATTTGCAAATTATCTTCGAATGACAAACCCCGACTTTAAATACCTACAATACAATAAAGTTCAGGGATTACCATTTACTGTTGTTGAATTAGTTGAACATTTCCAAAAATTACTGGAGGAATAATCATGGCAGAAAATCAAAATACATTAACCGCTAAAGATTTTAAAAGCGACCAGGAAGTAAGATGGTGCCCAGGATGTGGCGATCATGCGATTATGAATGCTATCCAAAGAGCTTTACCGTCATTAGGTATACCCAAAGAAAAATTTGCTTTTATTTCCGGTATCGGATGTTCTTCCCGGTTTCCTTACTATATGGATACTTATGGATTTCATGGTATTCATGGTAGAGCATCAGCTATTGCATCAGGTGTGAAAGTGGCAAAACCTGAATTAAGCGTATGGCAAATTACAGGTGATGGTGATGCTATGGCAATTGGAGGAAACCATTTTATCCATACAATCAGAAGAAATATTGATATCAATATAATTTTATTTAATAATGAGATTTATGGATTAACCAAAGGGCAATATTCTCCTACTTCAAAATTTGGTGCAGTAACTAAGACCTCGCCTTATGGTACCGTTGAACATCCGTTTCATCCTGGAGAATTAGTGATTGGAGCACAGGGTAAATTCTTTGCCCGGTCTATTGACAATAATTTGAAATTATCGCAGGAAATTTTTATTGAAGCGGCTAAACATGATGGCACATCGGTTGTTGAGGTGTTGCAAAATTGTGTTATTTATAATGATAAAACACACGCAGCCTTAACCGATAGAGAACATAAAGAAGACCGTACTATAATTCTAAAACATGGTGAACCCATGATTTTTGGCAAGAACCAGGACAAAGGACTTATCCTTGATGCTGATAATATGCGACTTAAGGTCGTTGAGATTGGAAAAGAGTATACTGAAAAAGATATACTTGTGCATAATGCCGAAAATAATAATCCCGGAATTCATTTAATGTTGGCAAATATGCAATATCCAGAGTATCCTGTAGCTTTTGGCGTAATTCGTAATGTTAAAGCACGTACTTATGATCAAAGCGTAAATGAGCAAATTAATATGGTTAAAGCAAACTCATCTTTTAAATGCGTAGATGATTTATTGAGAAGTGGTACAACCTGGGAAATCTAATAATAAATATATTTTTTTAATAACGAGCTATCTTTAGAGGTAGCTCGTTTTTTATTAAAAAAATCTTATTGTTTTAGTATTATAAATATTTTTATTCAGCGTAAAAATCGTTTATATTTATATGATTATATAATAGAAAATCATTTATTAAAATATTGATTTGATAAAAATCTGCTCTATAAAAACATAATATAAAAATGATCTTTCATGGTTGAAAATAAAAATCAAAATATAGATTATTCTAAATTAGAAGCTGAAAATAAGGAGCGGCTAAAAGAATTATCTTGTATAAACCAGACTACAAAAATTATTAAAGAAGGGAAATCGATAGAGGAAACATTACAAAAGATTGTTCTCATCCTACCTAAAGCCTGGCAGTATTCTGAACATACTGTTGCAAGAATTATTTATGGAGATCACGAATATCATAGTCCGGGTTTTAAAGAAACAAAATGGTTACAGAAACAAACTTTTCAGTCCATTGATGGAGAAGAAGGAGTAATTGAGATTTATTACCTTAAAGATTTTCCAGAATTGTTCGAAGGCCCTTTTTTAAAAGAAGAAAGAGATTTAATTGTAAACCTTTCAAATTTGATATTAGGTTTTATTAACAGCCATCGGGCAAAAGATATAATTAAACAACAAGGAGAGAAACGGGAACAACGAAAAGAGGAAACAGAAAGCGCAGAAAAAGTTTTAAATAGCAGACAGTTGCTCCAAAAATTCTTAAATAAACATAATTCCGACCGCGATTTATTGCACGATTTAATGCCCTTTAAAGTTAAGGAGATTCTACTTATTGCTAATTTATATGATGCTTACAGCATTGAAAAAGAAGGGCGGTTTTCTGACCATATTTTAGGCGAATATTATCAGCTGAATTTAACGTCTATGCCAAGGGTTACAGGTGTGTCTAATCAGGCAGAAGCACTAGAAGCGCTTGAAAACAAGCATTTCGATATGGTAATATTAATGCTTGGTGTTGATAAAAGTACCCCATTAAAAATTGCAGCCACTTTAAAAAATAAATATCCATACATTCCGGTTTTCTTACTTTTAAATAATAATAGCGATTTAGCTGAACTCGAAGAGCAAAAGAAAGATTTATCACATATTGATAAATTATTTATTTGGAACGGCGACTCAAAGGTGTTTTTTGCCATGGTGAAATTAATCGAAGACCGTGTAAACGTTGAGAATGATACTAAAGTAGGATTAACACGGGTTATTATGCTTGTAGAAGACTCGCCTCGATACTATTCCCGCTACCTGCCAATGTTGTATAAAATCATCATGGAACAAACAAAACGGTTGATCGAAGATGTTAATACAGACGACTTATACAAGGTATTAAAACTACGAACCCGCCCTAAAATATTGCTTGCAGGAACTTACGAAGAGGCAATGGATATTTTTAAAACATATAAAGATTATTTTTTATGTGTAATTTCTGATGTTTGTTTCCCAAAAAATAGAGAGTTGGATAGTAATGCAGGATTTGAACTTATTAAATTTGTAAAAGAAAATATTATAAATTTACCTACTGTATTGCAATCATCGAATCCCGACAATGCCAAAAAATCATATGAAATTAAGTCAAATTTCATCAATAAAAACTCCGAAACACTTCTTCAGGATTTAAAAAGTTTTATTAATTACCATTTAGGATTTGGACATTTTGTTTATCGTGATAACCAGGGCAGACAAATTGCTGTAGCTAAATCAATGGCCGAATTTGAATCATATTTAAAAACAGTTCCCGAAGATTCGTTAATCTATCATGCCGTAAAAAATCAATTTTCTCTTTGGCTAATGGCTCGGGGAGAGATACAAATTGCAAAAATTATTAATCCGTTAAAAATTACCGATTTTGAGAGCCCAAAACAGTTACGGGACTTTTTAATTAATATCCTTAAATTATATCGAACAGAGCAGGAAAAAGGTAAGATTGTAAATTTTAGTGAGGCAGCTATTCTGGAAGAGAGCAATATTGTTAGCTTAGCCTCGGGAGCTCTGGGAGGAAAAGGACGAGGGCTTGCTTTTATAAATACGTTGATTTATAATTTTAAATTTAAAGAACTGCTTCCGTTAATAAATGTGCGTACCCCCAGAACAAGCATCATTGGCACGGATGAATTTGATATTTTTATTGAAGTAAATAAACTGGAAGAAACAATTTTTAAAGAACACGATTACGAAGCATTACGGAAAAAATTTATAAAAGGTGAACTATCTTATTCATTAAAAAAACGATTAAAAGTATTTCTTAAGTTAATAACTAAACCCATTGCTGTTCGTTCGTCAAGTTTGTTCGAAGATAGTATTACCCAACCATTTTCAGGCGTTTTCGAAACATATATTTTACCAAATAATCACCACGATTTCGAGCAAAGATATAAACAGTTGATGAATGCAATTAAATTGGTTTTTGCATCAATCTATTCAAAAAATGCTCGTACTTATTTTAAAGCCATTGGGCATAAAATTGAAGAAGAAAAAATGGCTGTTGTTTTACAGGAGGTTGTAGGGAATCAATTTGATAATTATTATTATCCGCATATTAGTGGTACTGCACAGTCGCATAATTTTTATCCGGTTGCCCACATGAAACCTGATGAAGGTTTTGCCGTGGCTGCTCTTGGCTTGGGACAATATGTAGTAGAAGGCGAAAAGGCATTTCGTTTTTCGCCATCGTATCCAACACTCGAAATTGTTTCGAATAAAGATTTATACAAAAATTCGCAACTCTATTTTTATGCTGTTAATCTTGCCAAAGCAAATATTAACCTGCTTGAAGGCGAAGATGCAGGATTGATAAAACTGGATATCGACGAATCAGAAAAACATGGTACGTTAAAACACTTAGCCTCGGTATATGAACCTGAAAATGATGTAGTAACCCCCGGACTTGATAATTACGGGCCCAGAATTATTAATTTTGCCAACATTTTAAAATACGACTATATCCCATTAGCAAAAACCATTAATGTAATTCTAGATATAGTTAAAGAATCCCTGGGATCACCTGTTGAAATTGAATTTGCAGTTGACCTGAATAAAGATAAAAACGGATTGGCTTCTTTTTATTTATTACAGATTAAACCATTGGTTTGCAATGAGGATGATTATTATGTGGATATCGAAAAAATTGATAAAGAACATCTTGTGCTTTATTCAGATAAAACCATGGGGAACGGGAAACTTCAAAATATTAAAGATGTTATTTTTGTTGATCCTGAGAAATTTAATAATTCTCATACTGTTGATATGACTTACGAGATAGAGAAATTAAACCAGAAAATGCAGGAGGCAGGTAAGCAATATGTTTTAATAGGGCCTGGCAGATGGGGAACACGCGATAAATTTATTGGTATTCCTGTTTCATGGCCTCAAATATCTAATGCTAAAATTATAGTAGAGATGAGCCTTGATGATTTTGCACTTGATGCCTCTCTCGGGTCACACTTTTTTCACAATGTTACATCTATGAATGTAGGATATTTCTCAGTTAATCATAAATCAATAAAAGATTATATCTCCTGGGATATTTTAAAAAAACAAAAAGTGGTTGAAGAAACAAAATTTTTTAAACATGTGGAATTTAATAAACCTTTAACAATAACAATGGACGGTAAACAAAGAATATCTGCAATTACCTGGAGTAATAACAAATAATGGAATAGATTACTATGAGCTTTTACACAAATCAACAAGATAATTTAAAAATTGATTTTAACGATACTTCGTTTAACCTTTTGATGCAACGCCGAATTCACAAGGTTTTATTAATTGCCAGTAATTACGATTCTTTTATGCTCGAAGAAGACGGACGCATCGATGAGCAGATATTTAACGAATATGTGGCATTGAATTTAAGGTATCCACCTATTTTTATTTTAGCCAGCTCGCCCGAAAAAGCATTTGAAATACTTCGTAATGATAATATAGACCTGGTAATAACCATGCTTCGTATTGGCAATAATGATACCTTTAGTTTTGCCAAAGAAATAAAATCTCTATATCCAAATATTCCTATTGTGGTTTTAACCCATTTTTCAAGGGAAGTTACTATGCGCCTTGAAAAAGAAGATTTAAGTGCTATTGATTATGTATTTTGTTGGCTTGGTAATGCAGACATTTTACTAGCTATTATTAAATTAATTGAAGACCGGATGAATGTACAACACGATGTGGAAGTTGTTGGAGTACAAACCATCTTACTTGTTGAAGATTCCATTCGATATATTTCGAGCTATTTGCCCAATATTTATAAAATCATTTTTAAACAATCTAAGGAGTATATGCGTGAGGCATTAAACGAGCACCAGCGAATGTTACGAATGAGAGGGCGGCCAAAAATCCTGCTCGCTACCAATTACGAACAGGCTATAAGTATTTACGAAAAATATAAATATAACATGTTAGGCATTATTTCTGACATAACTTATCCCAGAAACGGAGTTAAGGATAAACTAGCAGGAATAAAATTATGTAAGAAAGTAAAAGAGGATGACGAGTTTATGCCTTTATTGCTTCAGTCATCTGATATGAAAAACAAACAATATGCCGATGAACTTGGAGTTGGCTTTATTCATAAATATTCTAAAACATTGTCAATTGAACTGAGAAACTATATTATTAAGCAATTTGCATTCGGAGAATTTATCTTTCGCGATCCGGATACCATGAAAGCTATTGGGCGAGCCTCAGATTTGCAATCATTGCAGAATTTAATTCTTACGATTCCCGATAAATCGTTGGAATACCATGCCAGCAGAAACGATTTGTCGAAATGGTTAAATGCCCGTGCGGTGTTTCCTATTGCTCAGTTATTTAAATACTTATCGCTCGAAGATTTTAAAAGTTTAAAAGATGCCAGGACATATATTTACAGGGCAATTTCGAGTTACCGGATGAGTAAAGGAAGAGGCGTAATTGCCAAATTCGATAAAAATAGCTTTGATGAATATCTTATTTTTTCACGTATTGGCGATGGCTCTATTGGTGGAAAAGCCAGAGGGCTAGCTTTTGTAAATTCGATTATTAAGAAGAATCAGATTTTTAATAAATTCCCCGGAATAATTATTACAATACCACGTACTGTTGTTCTTAGCACTGATATTTTTGATGAATTTATGGAAGATAACGATCTGTATAAAATTGCGATGACAGATCAACCCGATGAAGTAATTTTAGGCCATTTTGTTAATGCCAAACTTCCAAGCCGTGTTTACCAGGATCTGTATGCATTTATATCCGTAATTCAAAATCCTGTTGCAATCAGGTCTTCTTCAAAGCTCGAAGACTCACATTATCAGCCGTTTGCAGGTATTTATTCGACCTACATGATCCCGAAAACAACAAATGGCACATTAATGATTAAAATGCTTTCAGATGCTATTAAATGTGTTTATGCATCAGTTTATTTTAAAAGCAGTAAAGCTTATATGGCTGCAACATCCAATGTAATTGATGAGGAAAAAATGGGTATTATACTCCAGGAAGTTTGTGGAAAACAATTTGGAAATCGTTTTTATCCAACGATCTCAGGCGTAGCCCGGTCTATTAACTTTTATCCAATTGAACCTGAAAAATCTGAAGAAGGAATAGCAAATATTGCTTTTGGCCTTGGTAAACAAATTGTTGATGGAGGTATATCTTTGAGGTTTTCGCCTAAACATCCTAAAAAAATATTGCAACTATCTTCACCTGATATGGCCTTAAAAGATACACAAAAGCAGTTTTATGCTTTAGATATGTGCCCTACTAAATTTTCTCCTTCTATTGATGATGGGATTAATCTTGTACAATATGATATTAAAGAAGCAGAAAAAGATTCATCTTTAAAATTTGTTGCATCAACTTACGATTTTCAAAATAATGTGCTTCGGGATGGAACGCTTAATGATGGAAAACGAGTAATTACTTTTGCTAATATTCTTAAACATGATACCTTCCCATTGGCTGAAATTCTGAAAACTTTACTTGAAGTCGGCCAAAAGGAAATGAGTAACCCTATTGAAATTGAATTTGCTGTTGATTTAAATAAAGAAAAAGATCAACCCTATGTATTTAATTTTTTACAAATCAGGCCAATTGTAGATAACGACCAAACAAATAATTTTGATTTAGATGATGTTAAAAAGGAGGATACGATTATTTATTGTGAATCGGCCCTTGGAAATGGAAGAATCGATAATATCTACGATTTCGTATATATAAAACCAGAAGCATTCAAATCATTGGATACAAAAATTATTGCATCTGAAATTGGAGCATTAAACGAAAAATTTATTAATGAAAAATTAAACTATATTCTTGTTGGGCCAGGCCGTTGGGGTTCTGCCGACCCATCACTGGGTATCCCGGTTAAATGGGCACAAATATCACAAGCCAGGGTAATTGTTGAATCCGGGCTAGATAATTATCGAATTGATCCAAGCCAGGGAACACACTTTTTTCAAAACCTGACTTCATTCAGGGTTGGTTACTTTACTATCAATCCTTATATTAATGATGGTTTTTATGATATTGATTATTTGAACAATTATAAACCATATTTTGAAAATAAATATCTACGACACGTTAGGTTTGAAAAACCAATCCATGTTCAGATCGATGGTAAAAATAATAAAGGTGTTATCTTAAAAGCAAGATAAACTTTCTTATTTCTCTTTGCTGTAAAAACATGAGTAAAATCATGCGATTCTGTGTTATATAATATATTGTAGCGTTAAAATAAAATATACATTTGTACTGTTAATTAATTAACAGTATTAATTAATTAACTTTTTTTATAAATATTAAAACCTTGTTTTATGAACGTAGATAAATTAATGATTCAGTTAGAGCAAAAACATCCGGGAGAAGCGGAGTATT
>JBKHIH010000106.1:0-9146 GCA_046538755.1 Thiohalospira sp. | reverse complement strand
AAGTACAGATTTTAATCTATATTTCTGTCCGATGATTTAAGGGGCTAATACAATACTAAACTTAATAAATAAATTAATTTTTTCATGGTTTTTTTATTTTACTGGAAACATATTATATAATTATATTACTTTTAATCTTAAACTTTCAAAGAATGCATAATTAAGAAAGCTCTTTTCAGTATTATACCTGGTAATATTTAATTATATTTCTCATTAAAACATTTTAATTGAAAAATATACGATTTATTCTTGTGAATTGTTACAATTAATCTGATAATTAATAAGTAGATTCTATAATTACTAATTATTACTAATAAAAAAAGCTCCACATGGGAGCTTAAAGTTGGGTGGAAGATGGGACTCGAACCCACGACCCCTGGAACCACAATCCAGTGCTCTAACCGACTGAGCTACATCCACCATTTTCGGACTGCAAATATAAACAAGAAAATTTGTTTTACGCAAAAATCATCCTAAATTATTCATCAATTTTGTTTAAAAAAAGTTAAATAATTTTTTATTCAATTGTTTCAGTGTATTTTTGCACCTTAATTTTAAAATGATCAAAGTGTGTGGTTAGCTCCCAAAAGAAAAATTAATAATATTGCGGGTTTACAGGTATTTAACATTTTACGGTTTGTTACTTTTTTAATTATATCCATTGTTTTTACAAAAATTGGATTATCAAAAGAACAGATCGGATTGTTCGAAATATCTGTATTTATGGCAAGCGTGGCCACTTTCTTTTGGGTAACAGGTTTAATACAGGCTTTTTTATCCATATTCAGAAATAACAAGGCTTTTGGTGGACAAGAAGATAGCAATTTTGCCAAATCGCCTGAAATTTTTAATATTTATGTACTTCTAATAATTTTCAGTGTTATTGTTTTTTTTATCGGGCTGGCCATTCAAAACAACTTTTCGGTGTTCGGAATAAAAGGGAAAGCTCCGCTTTTAAATGTTACACTTTGGTATATCTTTTTAAGCAGCCCCGCTTGTTTGGTAGAGTATATTTATATGGTGCAAAACAAATCTGGGAACACGCTTAGTTATGCATACATAACATATACATTACAACTGGTTTCAGTTCTTGTTCCGGTATTATTGGGATACGATGTGGTTTGGGCATTAAGAGGGCTTGTATTTGTATCTATTGTTAGAAATATCTGGTTGCTTACCCTTATTTATAATTATGCCGAAATTAAAATCTCTTTCCCCTATATGAAAGAGATTCTTGTTTTGGCAACACCCCTAATTTTTAGCACACTTATCAGTGGTTCAGCTCAATATATTGATGGGCTGGTTATCTCTACACATTATTCAGCCGATGGGTTTGCAATATTCCGTTATGGAGCCAAAGAGTTACCATTTGTTGTAATGCTTGCAGCCGGATTAAGCTCGGCCATGCTCACCGAATTTTCTTCCAAAGAAAAGGTGCTTGAATCGCTGGATGTATTAAAACGCAAATCACTACGAATAATGCACTCAATGTATCCTTTAACAATAGTGATGTTATTGTTTGCAAAACCTATTTACAGATTTGTTTTTAGTGAAGAATTTACCCGTAGTGCCGATGTTTTTGTGGTTTACCTGCTGGCTATTGCCAGTAGACTGGTATTCCCACATACTATTTTAATTGGATTGAAAAAAAACAAAACAATACTGTATGTTTCCATTATAGAAGTGATAGTCAATTTGTTTTTAAGTTTATGGTTCGTTAAAGAATATGGAGTAACGGGTGTGGCAGTGGCAACCATTGGAACATATTTTTTATCAAAAATTGTGTTGGTTTCGTACAACTATTTTAAATTAGGAATTAAACCGCAAAAATACATTCCATTACGATGGTATATATTTTACAGTTCGGTTTTATTGATTTTATTTATTTTAATCGACCACCAGGTAATTTCCATAAAATAACTTAAGACATTTTGACAGTTAGCTCCTATCAAAACTTTTTGGGTATATTATTTGATTTAAAAAACTAAAACAAAATTTAAAATTATGAATATAGCAAGATCATCTAATCCGGTTTTATCGAAAACAGCTTTTAATACAAGGTCTTACGCAACAACTTATACAGAAACCATGACATTAAATGGCACTATTAATAAGTCTATTGCCATGTTATTGCTTGTTGTTGTAGGAGCTCTGTATACATGGAATATGTTTTTTGGAGCAGTAAATCTCGAAGCCGGTTCTGCACTGGTTTCTAAATGGATTGCCATTGGTGGCATAGGAGGTTTTATAGCCGCTCTGGTTACAATCTTTAAGCGTAGCTGGGCTTACATTACTGCACCTATTTATGCAGTTTTAGAAGGCCTGTTTTTAGGTGCTGTTTCAGCTTTTTTCGAAGCGTCCTATCCGGGCATTGTAATGCAAGCTATAGCCCTGACTTTTGGAACCATGCTCATTTTATTGTTAGGATATCGATCCGGAGTAATTAAAGTTACTAATAAGTTCCGCGCCGGAGTAATAGCAGCAACCGGTGCTGTTGCACTAGTATATATTATTTCTATTATCATGTCCTTTTTTGGTGTAAATAATTTAATTATACACAGCAATGGGATTTTAGGAATTGGAATCAGTTTAGTTATCGTTGGAATTGCAGCATTGAACCTTGTCCTAGATTTTGATTTTATTGCCAAAGGTTCAGAAGCCGGATTGCCAAAATATATGGAGTGGTACGCTGCATTTGGATTAATGGTTACTCTTATATGGCTTTACATTGAGTTATTAAGGCTATTATCCAAATTTGCCAGTAGAGATTAAAATTTTTAATAATACTTACGCCCAGCATTAAAACTGGGCTTTTTTTAGCCTCAAACATCAATACATTTAAATATTTTAAAATGTTAAATAATAGATGATTTTATTTTAAAAATTTATTGCTTTATTCTATTTTTACCACCCAATAAGAAATAGATTTACCCCAATGAGTTCATTAGAAAAACATTTCGATCAGTTTAGGAAAAACATTGTAGGATTTAATGCATCTTACAATTCTCCTTATGGCGAACAAAAAATTATTTATGCCGATTGGATTGCAAGTGGAAGGCTCTACGAGCCAATCGAACGAAAAATGCTAGAGCAGTTTGGCCCTTATGTTGCCAACACACACACCGAAACCAGCGAAACAGGAACTTTAATGACACACAGTTATCATTATGCTCAAAAATTAATCAAAAAACATGTGAATGCAGGGCCTAATGATGTATTAATTCAGGCAGGATTCGGAATGACTTCCGTAATCAATAAATTACAAAGAATTTTAGGATTAAAAGGATGCGGGCTTCTAAGAAATAAAAATTGCTTAAAAGAGATGGACCGCCCGGTTGTTTTTCTAACTCATATGGAACACCATTCAAATCACACTTCATGGTACGAAACCATTTGTGATGTTGTAATAATTGAACCTGATGAAAATTTATTGGTAAATCCTGAAAAACTCCGCGAAAAACTAGAAGAATATAAAGGCCGAAAATTAAAAATTGGTTCTTTTTCTGCAGCGTCAAATGTTACTGGAGTAAAACCGCCCTATCATAAATTAGCCAAATTAATGCACGAATATGGAGGGTTATGTTTCGTTGATTTTGCTGCTTCTGCACCATATGTAGAAATAAATATGCATCCTGGCGACCCAATGGAAAAATTGGATGCAATATTCTTTTCTCCACACAAGTTTTTAGGCGGCCCCGGAACAGCCGGAATTATGATTTTTGATTCGAGCCTATACAACAATAAAGCTCCCGATAATCCTGGTGGCGGAACAGTAGACTGGACAAATCGCTGGGGTGAATACAAATATATTGATGATATTGAATTAAGAGAAGATGGCGGAACTCCGGGGTTTTTACAAGCCATAAGAACAGCTCTTACCATTGAGCTCAAAGAGCAAATGGGGGTAAAAAATATGGAAGAGCGGGAAAAGGAACTTATACCAAGAGCTTTTAATGGTTTAAAAGCAATACCGGGTGTTAAAATTTTAGCCAAAAATGTAATTGACCGAATTGGAGCGCTTTCTTTCTATATCGAAAATGTACACTACAACCTGGTTGTTAAATTATTAAGCGACAGATACGGAATTCAAATGCGCGGAGGGTGCGCCTGTGCAGGAACTTACGGCCATTACTTGCTTGATGTTACCTATGACTACTCACACAAAATTACTGAACTCATCAATCATGGCGATTTATCTCAAAAACCAGGCTGGATACGATGGTCAATTCATCCTACAACAACCAATCAGGAAATTGATTATATTGTAAATGCTGTTTTTGAGATTGCAAAAAATCACCAAAAATGGAGCGAAGATTATCATTATGATAAGCATATTAACGAATTTATTCATCAAAAATTTGTTGGTAAACAAAAGCATAACCTCGATAATTGGTTCGCTTTGAAATAATTTCGATAAAAAAGATTATTATTATTTTGTATTTTTAATAACTATAATTAATTTTGCAGACCATTAAGTATAATTTTGTAGTTAATCGTATTGCATAATATAAAGGAGTTTTACAATGAGAAAAGGAATACATCCGGACAATTACAGGTTAGTGGTTTTTAAAGATATGTCGAATGGTGAGACTTTTATAACCAGGTCAACTGCACCATCAAAAGAAACCATTAAAATGGAAGATGGTGTTGAGTATCCGTTAATTAAAGTAGAGATATCAAATACTTCTCACCCATTCTATACAGGTAAGATGAAGCTTGTTGATACTGCCGGCCGTGTAGATAAATACATGAACAAATATAAGAAGCATGTAAAAAAATAAATCGTTATACACGAAAGAAAATATTGAATACTCCGTCCCTATAATTATCGGGACGGAGTTTTTTTATGTAAATTTGTATAGAAACATCATAAACTTTCTACCTATGAATTACATATTATTTGATGATAAAAGCTGGCAAAACCTGTTACCACTTACTTTTACCAGACCTGTATGTGAAATAAGAGCAGGAATATTAACCATAAAAGAAAAATGGGAAAAATTCCTCAACACTACAGTTTCATATAAAACACAGGAGTACCTGACTGAAAAATTTCCTATTAAAACTGAATCTGAAAATATTTTAATCAATGGCTCGGTAATACCGAATAAAGATTTAATTGAAAAAATCCAAAATCTTGATCAGGGCAAAGCTTTGGTTGCTAATAACAAGCTATTGGCTGTAAAAATAGATCAAAATAAAATTCAGGATTTTAATTCTTTCCAAACAGAAAATTTCGAAAAAGAAAATTTTAGTTCAGATTTTATATCAATAGAGTGGCCATGGGATATTTTCAAGTTAAATGAAGTGAATATAAAAGCTGACTTTGGCCTTATAACCAAAAATCGAAAATCGCAGCAAATAAGCAAATCAAATAATTTTCTGGCTGAAGAAAATATATTTATAGAAGAAGGCGCTAAAGTTGAATTTGCCACTCTTAATGCCTCATCAGGGCCCATTTATATTGGCAAAGAAGCTGAAATAATGGAAGGCAGCATTGTGCGTGGGCCATTTGCCCTATGCGAACATGCGGTATTAAAAATGGCTGCAAAAATTTACGGCCCAACAACCATTGGCCCTTATTCAAAAATTGGTGGTGAAATTAATAACTCAGTAATATTAGGATACTCCAACAAAGCACACGACGGATTTTTAGGAAATTCTGTAATTGGTGAATGGTGTAACCTGGGTGCAGATACCAACAATTCAAACCTTAAAAATAATTATGCCGAAGTGCGCTTGTGGAATTATGAAAACGAACGGTTTATTAAAACCGGTTTGCAATTCTGTGGATTAATCATGGGCGATCATTCAAAATGCGCCATAAATACTATGTTTAACACAGGAACCGTAATTGGCGTTAATGCCAATATTTTTGGCGAAGGATTTCCACGAAACTTTGTACCATCATTTTCCTGGGGTGGAGCACGAGGATTTACTGTTTACGGATTGGATAAAGCATTTGAAGTGGCCGAAAAAGTGATGGAACGTAGAAATAAAAAACTTGACGATATAGAAAAAAAAATATTATTGCATATTTTCGAAAAAACTTCGAAATACCGCCTGTATTAAATATTTAACATTTTCATTTCTTTAAGTTTATTTTGGCATAGTGATTGCCAAATCTAATATCCGAATTATTTATTTGTTTGTACTGACATTTTGTCTTTACATTAAAACCATTTTAATATAGGATCATAATTTATGAGTAATAAATCTGAATACAGAAATAAAAATATGAACATTTTCTTTGCAGGTGATATGGAAACTGATGGAGATTTTATCCCATTAATTTCGGATGATGAAGATGATGTGGACATGAAAAAAAATGAAATGCCCAGAGAACTGCCAATTTTACCATTACGAAATACTGTTCTTTTTCCGGGAGTGATATTACCTATTACCGTAGGAAGAAAAAAATCAATAAAACTGGTAAATGATATTTATAAAGCAGATAGAATTATTGGAACGGTAGCTCAAAAAGATGCAAAGGTAAACGAGCCTGAAGAAGAGGATATTTATAAAACTGGAACTGTTGCCCATATTTTAAAAATTCTTGAAATGCCCGATGGAAGTACATCGGTTATTATTCAAGGCCGGCAGCGTTTCAAAATCAATCAAATATTACAAGACGAACCTTACCATAAAGCAGATGTTACCCTGCTTATTGATGCGCTCCCTAAAGATTACAGCCGTGAATTTGAAGCTATCGTTGGTTCGTTAAAAGACCTTTCTTTACGAATTATCAAACTATCAAGCCATATTCCGCCCGAAACATCATTTGCGGTAAAAAATATCGAAAACCCAAAATTCTTGGTCAATTTCATTTGCTCTAACAGCGATATTGATATCAAAGACAAGCAAAAGCTTCTAGAGATTGAAGATATGAAACAACGATCGATACAGCTTCTTGAGCTTCTAAGTAAAGAAGTACAAATGCTTGAGCTAAAAAACGATATCCAAAGCAAAGTAAAAACCGATTTAGACCGTCAACAAAGAGAATACCTGTTACACCAGCAAATGAAGACTATTCAGGACGAGCTGGGAGGAAGCCCTTTAGACCAGGAAATTGAAGAATTAAAAAAACGGGCTAAAAACAAAAAATGGAATAAAGAAGTTGCAGAAACTTTTAATAAAGAGCTTAATAAAATGCACCGGCTAAATCCGGCAACAGGCGAATATTCTGTTCAGCTAAATTATTTGCAAACGTTGCTTGATTTACCATGGAACGAGTTTACCAAAGATAATTTTGACCTTAAAAGGGCTCAAAAAATTTTGGATGATGATCATTTCGGGCTGGAAAAAGTAAAAGACCGTATTTTAGAATATCTAGCCGTATTAAAATTAAAAGGTGATTTAAAATCGCCTATTCTTTGCTTATACGGCCCTCCGGGAGTTGGAAAAACATCACTCGGCAAGTCCATTGCAAAAGCACTTGATCGTAAATATGTTAGAATGTCGTTGGGTGGATTACATGATGAGGCAGAAATCCGTGGTCACAGAAAAACCTATATCGGAGCTATGCCTGGACGTATTATACAAAATATTAAAAAAGCAAAATCGGCAAATCCGGTTTTTATTCTCGACGAAATTGACAAAGTAAGCAAAGATTTTCATGGAGATCCGGCATCGGCACTACTTGAAGTTTTAGACCCTGAACAAAACAATTCGTTTCACGACAATTACCTGGAGCTGGAATATGATCTTTCGAATGTTATGTTTGTTGCTACGGCTAATACCTTATCGACTATTAGCCCTGCATTACGCGACAGAATGGAAATGATTAATATCAGTGGTTATATTGTTGAAGAAAAAATCGAAATAGCAAAAAGACACCTGATTCCTAAACAGCTTAAAGCGCACGGAGTTAAAAAATCGCAAGTTTCATTTACTAAAAAAGTACTTGAATATATCATCGAAAATCATACCCGCGAATCGGGCGTAAGAACCTTAGATAAAACACTGGCAAAAGTAATCCGGAATATTGCACGTAAAATTGCTCTTGATGAGAATTTTAACAAATCACTAACTATTACTGATATTAAAGAAATATTAGGGCCTCCTGATTACTCAAAAGAAAAATATCAGGGCAACGAATTTGCAGGTGTAGTTACAGGACTGGCATGGACAGCTGCAGGAGGTGAAATTCTATTTGTAGAGAGCAGTTTAAGTAAAGGAAAAGGGAAATTAACCCTTACGGGAAACTTAGGCGAAGTAATGAAAGAATCGGCTGTAATTGCTTTAGAGTATATTAAATCTCATGCCGATGAATTACAAATTCCACAAACAGCTTTCGATAACTGGAATATTCACATTCACGTACCCGAAGGAGCAATCCCTAAAGACGGGCCTTCGGCAGGAATTACAATGGCAACATCTATTGCATCAGCTTTTACACAGCGAAAAGTAAAAAATAAAATTGCTATGACAGGAGAAATTACACTTCGCGGAAAAGTGTTGCCCGTTGGTGGCATTAAAGAAAAAATTCTAGCTGCTAAACGTGCCAATATTACTGACATTATCTTGTCTGAAGACAATAAAAAAGATATTACAAAAATTAAAGATATTTATCTTAAAGGGCTAAACTTCCATTATGTAAATGAAATTATGGATGTCTTAAATATTGCTTTATTAAATGAAAAAGTAAAAAAACCTTTAAAGATTAATGAGTCAATTGATAATTAAATTAAATTATAATCATTAAATTTATAAATTTATTGACAGATGTTTAATTCTTAAAATTATGAAGATGGGAGCAGGTTTATTTTGGGGAATTTTACTTATTCTTATTGGCTTAGGTATAGTAATTCGTGTTGTTTTCAACATAGATTTCCCACTGATAAAATTTATCATTGCCTTTTTCTTTATTTTTATTGGTATTAAAATATTAATTGGCAATTACAATTTTTGGCAAGGCGAGGTAGACGAAGATACAACGATCTTTAGCGAAAGTAAAGTTCACGGATTGGAAGAAAATTTCAAAGAGTACAATGTTATTTTTGGAAGCTCGATTATTGATCTAAGAGATGTTGATTTGACAAAAAGCTCAAAAGAAATTAAAATCAATACCATTTTGGGTAGTTCGGTAATAAAGCTTGATGAAAACACCCCGGTAAGAATAAAAGCTGATGCCGCTTTTGCATCCG
>JBKHIH010000105.1:0-9304 GCA_046538755.1 Thiohalospira sp. | reverse complement strand
GTAATCGGTTGCTACGGTCCCGCCGGTTACGGTAATATCAATGCTGCCGTCGGTTGCTCCGTTACAAGTGGCATCATTAACGGCTATTTCTTCAATTAACAGAGGCTCGGGTTGCGTAATTTCTACACTATCCTCGTATATACAATTATTGGCATCGGTTGCTGTAAAGTAATATTTACCGGCCGTTAATCCCGACTGATCTTTATTAATAGGGTTAAGTCCAGAACCATCATTGGTATCCCAAAAATAGCTGAATGGTGTGGTACCTCCTGAAACCGATAGCTGAACAGCACCATCGTTATCGCCATTACATGAAACATCAAAAACATTTTTACTTACCTGTATTGCATCAGGTTCTGTTAAGTTTACACTCGATGATTTTTTACAACCTTTCGAATCGGTTACAGTAACCGTATAAAATCCGGCATCTAAACCGGTAGCATTCCGTTCGGTCTGGCTACCCGGATCGTTCCACAGGTAACTATAAGGTGATGTCCCTCCACTACGTTCTACGGTTAATTCTCCATCATAATCGCCGTTACAACTGGGGCGGCTCTCTATCTCGGCTGTTGCTAATAGTTCGTCGGGTTGAGTAATTTCATGATTGGTTATTGAAAACTGGCATTCATTGGCATCAGTGGCTGTTATGCTATATGTTCCAATTCCCAGTCCGGTTAAATCCTGCGTGTTAGCGCCGGTATTCCATAAGTAAGTGTAAGGCGTTTCTCCTGCCGAAGTGATATTTACATCAATAAAGCCATCTGTATCGTCATAGCAATCGAGCGTTGTGGTTGATGACCCCGAAATAGATCCTTCAAAAGTATACGCCAGTTCATCAATGTAAACACTATCTTCCATTACAATGTTTGGCGTATTTTCATTATCAGTTACAGTAACAAAGTAATACCTTCCGGGAGCCAGGTTTGTTGCTTCGGCTGTGGTTTGATTTCCTGCATTGCCATCCCACTGGTATGTGATATCGGTATGGCCGTCGGGAGAGTAATAACTTACCGTAGCTTTACCGTTAATGGTTCCATTACAGGCATCCTTATAGTCGGAAATGTATACATAAAAGGTATCCAGGTCGATAACACTAAAAGTTGTATCAAAATTACAGGCATGAACATCGGTAGCGGTAACCGTATAGTTTCCGGGATCAAGCTCTTCGATGGAATCTTCGGTTGATGTAAATCCGGAAGGGCCTTCCCAGTTAAAACTGTATGAAGCAGGGTCACCTGATCCACCTTCGTAAACAAGGTCTATTTTTCCTTTAGCCGAAGGGCCCGAATAATCTGTTACCACCGAATTGCCAAATGTAATTGGCTCAGGGCCGGTGATATAAATGGCAGTATCTGCAGAGCATCCTTCACTGTCAGTTACCGTAACATCGTATCGGCCGGTGGTTAAACCAGACTGGTCTTCGGCTGTTAAATTCACTTCCGAACCTCCTTCACTGGATGACCAGTAAAAAGTATTTCCGCCATTGCCACCGGTAATTGTAATATCGATAGCACCTTCGGCGCTGTAACTACAGGTTGTAACATCTGTTATGGAAGGGTTAAAATAAAACGGATCCGGTTCGGTTAAAGTATGTTGTTCTACAGCGGTAGAATCCAACGCATCGGTCACGGTAACCGTATAGGTTGCGGCCGATAAGCCGGTTGCTGTAGAATCGTTTAACCCTGCATCGTGGCTCCAGGAATAGGTGTAAGGCGAAACACCAAAGTAGGGCGTAACCACCAGTTCGCCGTCGGTACTTCCGTAGCAGGTGGGGTTGGTTTTTTTGGTGAAGGCACTTGACAAGGGAGTACTTCCTTTTGTGAAGAAAACACATTGATTACCCGGATTAGGGTTTATAAATGTACTATCTCCAACTACTACCGAAGTTGATCTGAATGTTCCTCCCCAATATATATAATTATCAGAATCAATTGATAGGGTCATACCTGATTCATTTCCATCATCTGAATCTTCAATTTTAGCAGCTCTTAAGGGATTTCCTTTCGTGTCAAAAACACCAATAAATGCATCTTGATCGGAATTAGATGAAGAAATTAATGTATCTTGATCAAAGATAATAGTATCAGAAAAATACCCTGTATTATATAAAAAATTATTGGTGAAACTTATATCTCTGGCCCAATCTGATCCTTCTTTGCCATAGCCATTTGCCCAGATTAAATTCCCATTTTTATTATATTTAAAAATAAAAATATCGGAATTTCCATTATTTTTAATATTATGACTAATTAAAGATGCTGTTGAATCAACTTCAATTCCGGTACCATTAAATAATCCGGTATAATAGATATTACCATAATTATCTTGCGTTATTGTTCCAGTAAAAGCATTTCCATCTCCATAAGAACGCCTTAACCATTGCCCATTTCCATCAAAATCTGTTTTATATAAAAACACATCAGCATAACTACTGTTATTACTCGTGTAATCTCCTAAATCAAAAGAAACGGTTCCTCTAAATCTTCCATTTAAATAATATCCATCGGAAAATGCACTAACAGACTGTAGGGTGGAGTTTGTATTTTCTGTTATAATGTTTTTTGCCCACAATAAACTTCCATCTAAATCAAATTTTGCATAGGATATCCCAAATTCAGAACTAAAGCTAACTCCTTCAAAACTTATAGAATCAGAATAATTAACAGTTAAAATAAGATTACTACCATCATAATCTAAAGAAGATGCTAATTGACGTGCCTCATTAAATGCAATTTTTTTTGCCCATAAAAAAACACCTTGATTTGAATATTTGGCTAAAAATACATCATAATCTCCATCTGATGTCAATTCATTTACACCATCAAAAGAACATGTTTCTTGAAATGACCCTAGAAGATATAAATTATTATTTTTATCAATAGCAATATCTTGGGCTAAATCTAATAAAGAACCTCCAATATGTTTAATCCAAATTGGATTAAAATCGTTATCATATTTTGCAAAAAAAATATCCCTTCCATCTGCAACTATATTTTCAGGCTGATTCAAAGAACCAAGAAAATCTCCATAAATAAAAATGCTACTTGCAGTTTTAACAGATTCATTTATTCTAAGATTACTTGTCCCAGATAAAAAATTTGCAGTAGTAAAATTTTGGGCAAATAAAATATTTGAAAAAAATAAAAAAACTATTAAAAAAGTTATTTTCATAATTAAATTAGTAATTTAAGAATAGTATGATGTACCTTCGTTTTGCGGCATATAACTAGGCCCACCCTCAGTCTTCCCCTTATCCAACGCATAAAGCTTAGGTGCATCCCAGGTAAGTTTAGCATTTTCGTTTCTCTCTTCCGGCATTCTCACTTTCTCTTTCATATCTTCTGGTTTTTAATCATTCACAACAAAAATGGTGCAAATATACTATTTACCGCTGAAATTCTATATTTTAAGTAAATTTATTATTTTTTTATTTTATTAGCCAGTTTTTAGCTAAAATATTGATTAAACGATTGTTTCAATTGATAAAAATATTGTTATCAGCTATAAAAACCAACAACGCTAAACGTTTTATGCCCTTTTTCGCCCGCCACTAACCTGCCGCCAGCCTTAAGCCATGCGTGGGCTTTTAAGTTTTGTTCGCCCTCTTTTTTTACGCCCAGGTATAAAGTACTTTCTATTCCGTAAAAGAAGAGAACCTTTTTTACTGCTATGGCCTCTTCAAAGCACTTTACTTTCCAGGGTAACCGCCGCTTTAACCGCCGTAAGGCGTTTTGGGTTTTGCGAATCAACTGCTCCTGCCTTTCCTGCAAATCAACGTCAATTGCTTTACGAAATGTTCCCAGTTTTTTTGAAAACCAACGCAATGGCAACCATCGTACCCAAATGAACGATACCACCAGCCAGAAAAAAGTTTGCCGTAGCAACCGTTTTTCGAGCGGAGTGGTTTTAAAATATTTTATTAACAATTGAAACACAAAATGGTTCTTTTAATAAGACGTATAAAATTACAAATTAGTTGTAATAATAAGCTGTTTTTCATATTTTTCTGGAAGTCAGCGGATGACTTACTAATTAACAACCGATAATATTTATAGTTACGATGAATTTGATTTGAGATTCATCCGCTTACTCATGAACTAACAATAAGCTTTTTTTCTGCCAATTCGTTTAAAAAAGGCAAAATATCCTGTAAACATTGTTCTTTGCTTACATCATATTTTTCGGTAATTAAACCTACCAAATCATGAATTGCAATGGGTTTCTCAATGTGATCCCAGATAAAACTGCCGGTTTTACCGAGACCGTAATATTCGCCTTGCTGAATGCTCATCATTACTTTTTCGCCATCAATATCGCTGGCTAAAATATCCGGGTTTCGTTGGATGATGGTTTGTTCTGTTAGTTTCATATCTTTTATTATCTCGCAAAGACTAAGTTGGACGTAAAAATCCTTCAAGAAGAATTAAGTTTCATATCTTTTATTATCTCGCAAAGACGCAGAGATGCTAAGTAAATTATATATTATTTATTTAATTATGTTATTTCTTAGCGCGTTTGCGGCTTTGCGTGTAACTAATTTAAAATATAATATTGTCTTTTTCATCCAAATATCCGAATTTTTTCATTACTTCCCGATGATTTTGAATAATTTCATTCGCCTGCTTATCGTTTAGATGATTTCGCCAGTCGCCAATTTTACCTTTTCTGAAAAATTTTTTTGATTTGATCATTTTTTCTTTAAAGCCGCTCTCCTTTTCCTGCCTGGTAAGGATTTTAAAATCACTTTTTTTAATTGCATCTTCAATTTTTTCTTTCCCAAAATCAAAATTTAAAAAACGAACCGCCCGGGCAAAAGTATCGAAAGTATTATTCACCATATCCTCATAGCGCATTACATGAACAGGGATTAATGTTTGCTCTGTCCAGCTTTTTACATGATCTGACCAGCTACCCAGCAGTTGCCTGAGTTGGTTTACCTGCCGGTCGTTGCGGCCGCAAAAAGCATAATCGGAGTTGTTAATAATTTTTACCATCTTATCTACCGGCTTAGCACTGTGGTAGGCAAAAGAAACCAATACATCCAGCGGGTTACGGATAAAATAGATGCATCCTTTGGAAATTTCGGCAGGAAACAAGGGTTTATCTTTTTCTACCTCGTAAAATTTATCATGCACTTTTTTAAACAGCAGCTCGTCCGATTCTTCCGATTGTAATTTATAAACCTCAGGGCGTAATCGGTCAATCTCTTCAAACGTCATATCCGAAGAAGAGAGCCCCGTATAATCGTCGAAAATCTTGCGAGAACTGGAAATGGTTGTTTCTTTTAAATCGTTGATATTAGCCGGTTGGTTCGAATTACTCAGCAGGTTAGTAATAAAAATCCGGAACCAGGTGTTTCCTGATTTTGGATAACTTGCCAGCCAAATGATATTTTTTTTATGCATTGAGATCAAAATTTTCCAGTAAAAAATCGGCAAATTCTTTAAGCATTACCGGCGCCTGCGGCCTCTTAACCCTGTAAACCTTAATCTGTTGTAACAACTGATTGATTACCATAAAATGCTCTTGTTGCTTTTGTAACCCCTCAACAAACCGGTAACGAAATGTATTGTTTTTTATGGCATTAAATTTTTCGATCCCGGTTAATTCTTCCAATTCAAAACCAGGCGTGTTTTTTGGATGAATAATAAAAATATTTTTTACAGGCAATGGCTGAGTGCAAAAGTTGTTTTCAACAGCATATTTATACTTCTGGATATCAGGCCGTATAGAGGACAATGAATCTGTTGATATCCCGAGTTTTTCAAGCACATCTTTCCAAATTTTCATATTTGGGAAACCCGGTTCCACTTCAAGCGAATGATTGACAACACTGATATCATCAGCCAGGATTTGATACCCTTGTTGAACAAACCAGGCGGCAATGGAAGATTTCCCTGCACCGCTTAAACCGGTAAATATTGAGGTTGAATGCCCAAATTGAATAGCGCTGCCATGGATAGGCAATAATCCGCGTTGTAAAAACAAGGCACCAAAAGCTGATCCAAGCAAAAATAGCCTTACCTCTTTATCAATTTCTTTTTTATACGGCTCTACAATAATTATATTTCCATTTTTGATATAAAATTTGGCAATCCTATCAGTTTCCAGCAAAAACTCATCTTTCCCTGCCTGATAGCGCACCCCTTTTTTTATTATATTATTGATTTGTGCTGGCGCTGTACCTATGCTTACAAATACATCTGGCTCACCTGATGACACCATCAGTTCGGGAATCTCAAAATCGGCAATAAAATGTAAACCAAAGGCTTTATAATGATATTTTTTGTTCATAATTGTTGGTTGTAACACAAAGGTAAATGAAATTTTATTGTATTCAGATAATTTCAGGCCATCTTACCCAAAATAGGTTCAAAAAGATATGTTTTACGATTATTAAGACGATGCTCATTCCAATGAACCACCGGTTTACAGCCGGTTTAAATAAATTAGCAATGAACAAAATCAAAACATTGCTGTATTAATTAAAAAATCAGCAAATCCAAAAATAATAAATAAAATACCCTAAAATATTTATCGGCTAAAAATTAATCTTTATATTTATCTAAACAATAAAACTACATCTATGGAACTAAAGCAAGCAATTGAGAAACGAACGAGTATAAGAACTTTTACGGATGAAAAAGTATCTCTAAAAGATTTAAAAGAAATGGTAAGAAGAGCAGGGTTAGCTCCCAGTGTAAATAATTTCCAGCCCTGGAAATTTTATGCTATTACCAATAAGGAAATTTTAAATAAACTGGCAACAAAAGTTTCTGAAAAAATAAAGCAGTTACCCGAAAATAAATCCATCGCCTCGAAAAATGTAAAGTCGCAGGTAGAATGGTTTGCTACCTTTTTTGAAAATGCACCGGCTGTTATAGCCATGGCAATGGAAGATTATGAATCGGTTCTGGAAAAAGGCGTTGATTTAACGCACGAAGAGATAAACAAATTACGAAATTTCCCGGATATGCAGAGTGCCGGTGCAGCTATTCAAAATATCCTACTTTCGGCGGTTGACTTAGGATACGGTGCTTGTTGGCTAAGTGCACCCATGATGGCCAAAGAAGCGTTAGAAAAAATCCTCAACATCGAAAATCCTTACCACCTTATTGCATTCGTAGCTGTAGGAAAAGCTTCGAAAGAGGTGCAACGTAAACCCAAAAAATCATTAGACGAAATTTTTTCATTAATTGAATAATAAAAATATGCAATGTCTCATAAAATATACCATAACACCAGATGTAAAAAAAGCCGTTCCGGATTGCAATACCTCCAGGAGAAAGGGATTGAACCGGAAATTATAGAGTATTTAAAAGGCCAGCCTTTTACAGAAAAAAGTTTAAAAGAAATTTTAAAAAAGCTGAAGCTAAAACCACAAGATATCATTCGTACTCAAGAAAAAGAGTATAAACAAAATCTCAAAGGCAAGAATTTTACGGATAATGAATGGTTAAAAATTTTAACCGACAATCCAAAACTCATCCGCAGGCCTATTATTGTTAAGGATGATAAAGCAGTTTTAGGAGATGTTTTAAAAAACATTGACCCTATCCTTTAATTTTCGTATCTTTTCGGTTGAATAAAATATTTTTCTGCAATAGCAAAAAACATTTTACCATTAATTTTGCAAAAAACCTAAATTACAAACAAACTGCCAAGCGCAGATAAAAACGAAAAGTATTATGTCAACACCAAAGTTTTATTATCAAAACCCATTCCCTGTTGGGAAAGATGAAACCGAGTATTATTTATTAACCAAAGATCATGTATCTGTTGCCGAATTTGATGGCAAAACTGTTCTGAAAGTTGATCCGGAAGGTTTAACCAGGCTTGCAAGTGCAGCATTTCGTGACACATCCTTTATGTTGCGGACAGATCACATCAAACAGGTCGCTGCAATATTAGATGATCCAGAAGCAAGTGACAACGACAAATATGTGGCTTTAACCATGTTGCAAAATGCTGAAATATCAGCAAAAGGAGAATTGCCTTTTTGCCAGGATACCGGAACAGCAACTATCGTAGCAAAGAAAGGCCAGCAAGTATGGACAGGAGGTGGTGATGAAGAAGCTCTCTCAAAAGGTGTTTATAAAACCTATACCGAAGAAAATTTACGTTATTCGCAAACAGTACCGCTGGATATGTATACCGAAAAAAATTCGGGTACTAACCTGCCGGCACAAATTGATATCCATGCCACCGATGGCGATGAATATAAATTCCTTTTTGTTGCTAAAGGAGGAGGTTCTGCCAATAAAACCAATTTATACCAACAAACCAAAGCATTATTAAATCCTGAAAAGCTGGAAAACTTTTTAGTTGAAAAACTTAAGTCTCTGGGAACAGCGGCATGCCCTCCCTATCATGTTGCATTTGTTATTGGAGGTACATCGGCAGAATCTAATTTAAAAACCGTAAAACTTGCCTCGGCGAAATATTACGATAACCTGCCTGCCAAAGGGAATGAACATGGACAGGCATTTAGAGACATTGAACTAGAACAAAAAATTTTAAAAGCAGCATACAAGCTTGGAATAGGCGCCCAGTTTGGAGGCAAACATTTTGCGCTCGATATTAGAATTATCCGCCTGCCACGGCATGGTGCTTCGTGTCCGGTTGGAATGGGCGTTTCTTGCTCGGCCGATAGAAATATTAAAGCTAAAATTAATAAAGACGGTATATGGATTGAAAAAATGGAAGATAATCCCGGAAGGTTTATCCCCGAGAAATACCGCAAAGAGGAAGAAGGCGGAGCGGTTATGGTTGACCTGAACAAGCCGATGAAAGAAATACTGGCCGAATTATCCAAACATCCTGTAGGCACAAGATTGTCGCTGAACGGAACAATTATAGTAGGCCGCGATATTGCGCATACCAAATTAAAAGAACGTATCGACAATGGTGAAGGCTTACCACAATACATAAAAGACCATCCGATTTATTATGCAGGGCCTGCAAAAACACCAAAAGGCAAACCTTCAGGATCGTTCGGCCCAACAACAGCTGGGAGAATGGATCCTTATGTTGACTTGTTCCAAAGCCACGGTGGCAGCATGATTATGATTGCCAAAGGAAACAGAAGCCAGGTGGTTACTGATGCCTGTAAAAAATACGGTGGATTTTACCTGGGAAGCATTGGAGGCCCGGCAGCCATACTTGCCGAAAAAAACATTAAAAAAGTAGAATTGCTTGAATATCCCGAACTAGGTATGGAGGCTATTTATAAAATTGAGGTAAAAGACTTTCCGGCATTTATCCTTGTGGATGATAAAGGGAATGATTTTTACAGTATGAAGTA
>JBKHIH010000104.1:0-9386 GCA_046538755.1 Thiohalospira sp. | reverse complement strand
ATATCAACCCGATAATCGAAAATCTTCTGAAAAAGCCAAAGAAATGATAGATATAGCTTACAGAAAGGGCTTTCATCGTTTCGAATGGGTTCATATAACAAAAAATAGACAAAAAATTTATATTGATGTAGCATTAACAAAAATTCCTTACCATGGACAACCGGTTCTTTTTACTGTATGGCGTGATATGACGCGCCAAAAACAATATGAAAGAAGTTTGGCAAAAAGCGAGAAAATATATAGTACATTATTTGAACAGGCAGCCGATGGTATTATAGTAGGTATTGGAAAAGGAGAAATTATTGATGTCAATCGAAGTGTTTGTGATTTGTCAGGATATAATAAAGATGAATTAATAGGACAAAATATAAAAATTCTTTTTAATGATGAACAACTCGAAAAAAACCCATTAAGGTATGATTTGGTAAAAGCAGGCGATACTGTTATTAGAGAGAGAGAAATAGTGAGCAAAGAAGGAAAAGTTATTCCTGTAGAAATGAATACAAAAATTTTGGAAGACGGGCGCATGCAGGCTCTATTTCGCGATTTATCGGTGCGTAAAGAAGATGAAAAAGCACTTATTGAAAGCGAAGAAAAGTACCGGAATGTTTTTTATCACTCGCCATTAGGAATTTTACATTATGATAAAAACGGCGTAATTACCGATTGTAATCAATATTTTGTCAATATTATTGGATCATCCAGAGAACAGTTGGTAGGGCTTAATATGCTTAAAGATTTAAATAATGAACAAATAAAAGAAAAAGTAAAGCAATCGATTAAAGAGGGCGAAGGTATTTATGAAGACTGGTATACATCGGTTACTGGGAATAAAACAACTTTTGTACGAGTTGTTTTTAAGTGTATTTATGATAATGAAAATAAAGTGATTTCCGGTATTGGATTGGTTGAAGATATAACCGAAAGGAAAAAAGCCGAATTAGCATTAAGCGATAGTGAGCAAAAATACAGGATGCTGTTTGAAAAAGCTAACGATGCTATAATGCTTATGGATAATGAAATTTTTATTGACTGCAATAAAAAAACACTTAATCTGTTTGGCTGTTCTAAAAATGAAATTATTGGTAAACCCCCTTATCAATTTAGCCCTGAAAAACAACCTGATGGGCAAAGCTCCAAAGAAAAAGCCTTAGAAAAAATAAAGGAAGCATTGCAAGGAAAATCGAAAATTTTTGAATGGGTTCATCAAAAACTTGATGGAACAAATTTTTATGCTGAGGTAAGTTTAAATGTTTTTGAATTTTTAAATAAAAAAGTAATTCAGGCTATTGTACGTGATATTACTGAACGTAAAGAAATAGAAAATATGATTCGCAGTAGCGAAGAGAAATTCAGAAATATTTATAATACCAGTAACGACATCATTTTAATCATTGATTTAAAAGGAGAAATAATCAATGCCAATAAATCGTTGTTTAAAAGTTTAGATTTTAATCCTGATGAAGTGATAGGAAAGAATGTTACAGAGTTTATTGCCCCAAAATATAAAAAAGAAGTAAGGAAAAGAATTTTATCAATGAGCCGTGGCGAAAGTGTTCCTTTAAAAGAACTGGAAATGATATCAAAATCGGCAAAAAACATCCCTCTGGAAGTAAACAGCAAGTTAATAGATTATGAAGGGAAAAAGGCCATTATGTCTATTATAAGGGATATAAGGGAAAGAAAAGAATTTGAACAAAGAATATACACAACGATTATAGAAACCGAAGAAAGGGAAAGGCAAAGGCTGGCTAGCGATATTCATGACGATATAGGCCCATTATTATCAAGTTTGAAGGTATATATTGAATCATTAAATCAAAAAGGAGACGAAGCAAAGCAATTATACATCAAAAATAAGCTGCAGGAACTAATTAAAGAAACGATTGATAATGTTAGGGAAGTATCAAATGCAATTAGCCCTTATTTATTAAATAAATATGGGCTGGAAACAGCCGTTGGATCATTTATAAAAAAAACAGACAGCATTATTCGAATTCAATTTAGATCAAATATTAACGATAAACGATTTCCGCTTAAAACAGAAATTGTATATTTTAGAGTTTTTAAGGAGTTGTTAAATAATACGATAAAACACGCCCAGGCTAAAAAGATTGAAGTACATTTGCAGTATATAAATGGTAATTTAATATTAACTTATGCAGATGATGGCAAAGGGCTGGATAATAAATACTTATTGGAAAATAAATCAGAGGGGATGGGATTATTCAATATCATTAATCGTATAAACTCCATACAGGGATATTATAAATTTTACGAACAAAAGCAAGGATTTAAATTTAGGCTTGTTACTGAAGCAGAAATTGTTGAGTATAATAGTAAATAGTATTTATGTATTAAAAATTAAATAAATGAATATTCTTATTGTTGATGATAATAAACAATTTTTAGAAGCATTTAAGTTTCTTTTACAAGAACATTTTGCCGAGAGAATTGATGAAATATTAGAAGCCTCTAATGGAGCTGAATGCCTTGAAATACTTAAAAAAAATGCTGTTGATTTAGTGTTTATGGATTTGGAAATGCCCGTTATGGATGGAATTGAGGCAACCAATAAAATTGTTGATATGTACCGTAATATAAAGGTTATTGCGGTTTCTTTCCATTCAGAACTTGAAGATGTTAAAAAAATGCTGGAAGCTGGAGCAAGAAACTATATTATTAAAGAAGAAATTAACCCCGAAGCGGTAGAAAGATGTTTAAAAAAATTGTAAATGAAAATATTTTTTTCAAAACCAGGCTTAAAACACTTATTTGTTAAAAACATTAAAAAGCTCAGGAAATTAACTTTTTATTTAATTGCCAGATTTATTAATTCTGTAAGTTTTTCTTCCAGCGTATCATAAGAAAAATATTTTTTTCCTAACTGATAGTTATATTCGCCAATTTCTTTGTTAAGCGTATCATTATAAATAATTTCATGCATTTCCTTTAATGCTTTATCAGTAATTTCATTGTCCTCGAGCATAACGGTTTTAAAACCTTTGCTTCCAATATCAGGCCAGTATACTGGTTTATAATTATTTACAAAAATGGGCTTTTTGGCCAGCACTGCTTCAACAAAAGCATTTCCAAAGCCTTCGTAAGTACTAAAATATGTGCATGCGCGAGCATGTGCATATGCATCTGAAAGTGAGTAATTTCTTTCATTAGCCGAACTTGCAAACCCTTTGTTTGAAAAGCTGTGGTAAGCAAAATGGACTTGTTTGCTTATTTTTAATTCATGTATAAGTTCAACAAGGTCCATATAATATTCGCTACCTGCATCGTCGGCATAATTACCGGTAATTATAAGTTTTATTTTGGGGTTGTTTAACAAGTCAATTAATTTAATGGCTGTTTCAATCCCTTTACGACGAACAATACGCGTAATTTGAAATAGTAGAATATCATCATCATCAAGGCCTAAATCTCTTCGTAAATCTTTGTTATGATCTGTTATTTCACCAAAAGGTTTATTAAAATCCATCACATTGGGTACAACAACAGAATCTCGGTTATATTTTTCTTTTAGCGTTTTTTGAGCATGCAAATTAATAACGGCATGTATACTATTTGGTAGCCGTAATGGAAACGTATCTTCAACAATTTGATTAATTTTTTTGTGAGGGGAAATATATCTATTTCCTCTCTCCCATGCAAAATCATGATCGTGAGTTATAGTCGGTATTTTTAGCTTTTCTACTGCATTTTTAATGGCCAGCCCCATTGAAATATGCGATGGAAGAGCTGAAGCATTTTCAGAAATCAATAGTTGGATTTTTTGATTTTTTGCCCAGTCGATTATTTTACGTTCAATAACTTTAGCATATAATAATAAATGTTCAATTAATACATTTTCATCATAATCGGGATTGAAATAGGCTTTTTTTTGTTCCCAGTAACTCTCCGGCGAGAAAAAAGACATTTCCTGTACGCGCGTTTCGTGCTGGCAGTCAATTTTCCTTCCTTCGAACTGGCCTGAAATAATGAAAATTTCGTGGCCCATACGTTTTAAAACTTCAATCCATTTTTCGGTTTCAAGTGCAACACCGTCAACACCACCAATACGTCCGATAATGATTCCTATTTTCACGAGAATATATTTTAGTTAAACAATTGTTTTTATTTCCTTCGGTCATGAGAACGCTAGCGCTTAGTTCTGTGATTTACAACTTCAATTTCAATAATCTTTTTTTGTTGCCGGTGTCTCCCGCTTAAGCTTCCCACAAATCCCTCTGGCAAACATCCATAATAAACATGCTCGTGTGTGTGAACTCTATTCTCATGGATGTTTCATATTTTAATGTATTAATGTTATAAATATGAATATCTTAAGATTAATCTTATAAATTTGTAATAACGTAATAAAAATACAAGTTATGAAGAAATTTTTTATTTTGTTTATCCTTTTTTTTAATATTATCAATAATTATGCTCAAAATTCTGATGAATATTGCTTTAAACAACTAAATTCTGATGAATTTTATTTGGATATCAATACGCGAGAAGTTTTTTTAATTGATGTAAGGCTTTTTAAAGAATATAGAAAAGAACGAATAGAAGGAGCAATGTTAGCACCTAATAAAGAATCGTTGGTTTCTATTTGTAAAAATTTGGATAAAAATACGCCAATTTATATTTATTGCGATGAAAGCGACAGAAGTGAAACCGCTGCAAATATTTTATGTTCTGAAATGGGTTTTAATCATGTTTACAATTTGCAGGGTGGTTTAAAAGAATGGATAAAAAAATATCCGCTCGATAAAACGAGAATTAAGAAAAAACAATAAATAATATTTGATTTATTCTTCTTTATTTTTTTCTTCCTTTTTTTCCTTTTCTTCCTCTTCTTCGCGGGCTTTTTTGTTTAGGCCGTATTCTTTTTTATAATCTTCTAAAATGGTATTCAATTTTTCAACTTCTTTTTTATGCTCCGAAATTTTCTTTTGAAATTTTAAAATTGATGGATAAGAGAAAATAATTCCTAAAATAACACCAAAAATTATGGTAACCAGAAGAATTAATGAAAGAGAACCTTTAACCGGATCGCCCCATAGAAAATATATGGCAACTTCGGAGTCGTTCCTAAGTGCAAAAATTACTATGATAAGAGCTAAAAGTAATCCAATAATTAATGATCGTTGCATAGTATCTATGTTTTTATTTGTAAATATAATGATTTATTTTTTTAAATAAAACATCTTTATTTAATGGTTTTGCAATATAATCATCGCAACCCTTTTGTAAACAAATTTCCTGGTCGTTGTAAAGAGCATAAGCTGTTTGAGCTATTACCGGAATATTCGGATTTAAAGCTTTTATTTTTTGAGTGGTTTCAAATCCATCCATTTGAGGTAATCGAATATCCATAAGTACGATATTAATGTTAGCATCTCTTTGAATACATTCAATAGCTTCTTCTCCTGTTAAAGCAACTTCTACAACAGCTCCGTTTTTTTGTAACAGGCGGCGTAAAAATTCCAGGTTATCCTCATCGTCTTCAACGATTAAAATTTTAAGATTTGTCCATTTTTCCATCATTACTTCAGTTTCTGTTTCAAAAGAATTTTTTGTTTCAACATTAGACTCTTTAAATATAGGGATGGTAAAATAAAATGTTGTTCCCTCATTTGATGATTCGTACCATATTTCACCACCCAGTAACTCTGTAAGTCCTTTAGAGATAGAAAGCCCAAGGCCTGTACCTTGTTGTGTCTGATTAAGTTTAGTTTTAATTTGTGCAAATCGCTCAAAAATAAGTGATTCAAATTCTTGTGAAATACCTATGCCTGAATCAGCTATAAAAAAACGGTAAAAACCTGTTCCGTTATGCTTTATTACTTGATAGCCAAATTTAATAAACCCTTTTTCAGTAAATTTAAATGAATTACTTAAAAGGTTGTTAATGATTTGTTTAAGACGAATAATATCAGTGTAGATATGATGATTTCCTTCCTCTTTTTCAAGTATAAAGGCAATTTTCTCTTTGTTTAACCGCACTTGTTCTTGCTTAAAAAGCAGATAAATTTCATCCAGAATAGGATTTATTGGAGATAAATTTTTCTTAATTTTTAACTGTCCGACCTCTATTTTAGCAACATCTATGATATCATCAATAAGATTTAATAACTGTTTACCATTAGAATTTATAATTTTAATATATGTTTCTTTTTCTTTTTCGCTAATAAAAGGATCACGAAGCAGTTCAGAAAACCCTAATATTCCGTTCATTGGAGTTCTAATTTCATGTGACATGTTGGCTAAAAAGGCAGATTTAAGCCTGTCGCTTTCTTCGGCTTTTTCTTTAGCTAATGTTAATTCTTCAAGTAGTTGCTTTTGGGTTGTAATATCACTGGCAATTCCAGCTCTTCGATATAGTTCTCCTTCAGGGTTATAAACCGGGAATGTCCTTATCCACACCCACCGTATTTCGCCGTTGGGCCTTACAATTCGATGCTCATAAAAATGAATTTTATCAGGTGATTTAAGATTCTCGTATCTTTGTTTAATAATTCTTTCTTTATCATCGGGGTGTATCCAGTTTTCATAATCCTTAATGTCTTCAAAAACTTTTTTAAAGTTTTTACCAACGATTTTTTCACAAGCAGGGTTTGTATAAACAATTTTTTGATCAAGCGAACGAAGCCAAAAAGCATCGTTGATATTATCGGCGAGCTGATGGAAATTTTCTTCACTTCTTTTTAGTTGTTCTAATATTTTTTGATGCTCCGAAATATCTACAATTATACCTCTTAAACCAATTGCTTCATTATTTCGGCGTATGGTATTGGAATATACTAGTATTGGAAATTTTTTTCCATTTTTAGTAATGGCTGTATATTCTATCCCTTTTGTATTTTCTTTATTTAAGACTTTTTTTATATTTTCCTTTGCTTTGTTTAAATCTTCTGGAGCTATCATTTGCAGGGCGTTTAAACCATTTTTAAAATCATCGGGAGTATAATCAAAAATTTCGTAGGCTTTAAGGTTTACAAACGTTAAATTGCCTTTTATATCGGTTTCGAAAACAACTTCAGGCAAAAGTGTTGCTAAAGACTTAAATTTTTCCTCACTTTCTATTAGCTTTAATTTTTCTTCTTTTTCTTTTTGGATATTTTTTAAAAGCCCTAAAATACGGAAAGGATTACCATCACTGTCCCATTCAATATTTTTACCTACGGCCATAAACCAAAGCCATTTTCTATTTTTGTTTTTTATTCTAAACTCAGTATTAAACTCTAGCGGTTTATCTTTGGGGTATGTTAAAAGAAACTTGATAATGGATTTATAATCTTCGGGATGCACTAAGCTACCTGTTTTTTTCATTAATAAAGTAATTTCTTTGGGTTTGTAACCCAAATGCTCATATACGTCTTTTGACGTAGTAATTTTTAATAATTTAAGGTTTATTTCAAAAGAAAAATAGTTTGCTGCCTCCATGGCCAACTGGAGTTTCTCCCGATGTTCTTTTAATTCAAATTCTTTATTCTTTTTATCGGTTTCATCAAGGTATATACTTACCAATTCGTTATTGGAGAGTTTATAAATATAATTGTGCCTCCATTGTATCACTTTATTGTTTTCGTAAATAATAGCAGGGAATTCTTCGGGTTTGCCCAATTTATAAACACGTTTTAAGGCTTCTAAAAAACCAGAAGTTTTTACTGAAGGGAAAACATCAGTAATATCTTTGCCCAGCACATTTTTGCGTTTAACCTTTTCTAAAGTTTCAGCTTTTTTGTTAAAATAGCTTATAAAAAACGATTTACCGTGATTGTTGGTTTCTAATAAGGCAATTGCATTTTTTGAATTTTCACAAATATGTAAAAAATGGTCATTATCAACGCCAAAATTATTTTTATCCTTACTATTCTCTAAAGCGGATATTTTTTTTTCAAGATTGTAGACTTTTTGTTCCAGTTGCTGATATGATAGCTTTTTTGTCATAAATAAATACTATTATCCCATTTTTGTTTTTATTTTAAAAGTAGCTTTATTATTAAATGATTAAAGCATATAAAAAACAACATTGGCCTTAATTGGCAGATAAAATCTAAATTTAAACCAAGTAAAGATAAAAGTCAATGAAACTTTGACTAACAGCAAAAAATTATAAAGGAGGGTATGTAAAACTATTTGGTTAATTCCTGAAAAACCTCTTCGAGGCTTTTTTCTTTTTTCTGCATCGAAAGAACGGCAAGGTTAGACTGAACAGCAAAGCTGAAAATTTTTTGACGGATATCTTCTTTTGAGGCACTCTGTATTAGCCAGTTTTTTCCATCTATTTTTGCCACTTTATTAACCAATTCAATCTTTTCAAGTTTTTTCTGGTCCGTTTCCTGGTCAAATTCAACAACAATGGTAATATATTGGTCTTTAGAATGAGAAAAAATGGAATCAATGGAATCGTCGGCTACAATTTTTCCTTTATTAATAATAATAATTCGATCGCAAATTGCCTCCACTTCCTGCATAATATGCGTAGAAAGCATTACGGTTTTTTCTTTTCCTATATCAGAAATAAGGTTTCTTATTTCAATAATTTGATTAGGATCCAACCCTGATGTTGGCTCATCTAATATTAATATCTCAGGATCATGAATTAAGGCTTGTGCTAGTCCAACCCTTTGCCTGTAACCTTTCGATAATGCTCCTATTTTTTTCTTCCGCTCAACTGTTAATCCGGTTTTTTCAATTATTTCTTCAATCCTTGTCTTTGTTTGTTTTCCAAGCTTATAAATTCCTGAAACAAACTCAAGATATTCTTTTACATACATATCAAGGTAAAGCGGATTGTTTTCGGGCAAATATCCTATATGTTTTCTTATCTCCAGCGAATTTTCGATTAAATCCAAGTTATTAATTTTGGCTTCGCCTGATGAGGGTGGAATAAAACCAGTAAGGATTTTCATGGTAGTGGATTTCCCTGCTCCGTTTGGGCCAACGAAACCAACAATTTCTCCGGTTTTAATTTCAAAACTAATTTGGTCAATTGCTTTTTGAGTTCCGTATATTTTGGTTAAATCTTTAACTTGAATAGACATAAAATTTTTTTTTATAAAATACGAAAATAGTGAATTTATATTATCAAACCTTAATGTTAAAAAAAAGTTGTTCCTATTTTCAACTTCTTCGTTCTTTTTATTTGATTTATAATAATGTTTTTAATATGAAATTTATTTTTTATAACTCTTTTATATTAAATTAATTGTGTACTATAGATGTTTTTAATAACTTTGGTTATTAACCCTAAAAAATTAATGATTATGAAACCTTCATGCCTAAGGATAAAAAGTTAAACCGGCACAAACTCAAAAGGACATGAACTGAGTTTACGAGCTCGCCGAAGGCAATAAATAATTACTTGTTAGAAAGCTATTGCA
>JBKHIH010000035.1:0-33960 GCA_046538755.1 Thiohalospira sp. | reverse complement strand
AGGAGTTCACAACAAGAGCATGAATAAAACATGAGGGTTCCATGGCATTAGAATTACTAATGCTTTTTTATGACAATTATAACTATTTGAAAAACAGGAGTCTAATATAATTTTATTTTATTCCAATGAATTAGAAGTAAATACATTACCCAAAAACATAATACAACGATTGATTGAATAATATTGGTTGTAATCTTTCTGATTTCCATTTAAGATGTTAACGATTAACTTTTTTGATATAGTTTAATGCTTTTTGTAAGTCTTCTGGAGTATCAATACCCATAGAATCAAAATCAGTTTCCGAAACTTTAATGGTATATCCATTTTCAATCCACCGGTTTTGTTCCAGCGATTCGGCTATTTCAAGCTTTGACCTTTCAAGGCGGGTAATTTTTGCCAAAACATCTGTTTTGTAGGCATACATTCCAATATGCCGATAAAAATCGAAAGAATTTAACCAATGTTGTTTTTCTTTATTTCGGATGTATGGAATGGGCGATCGGCTGAAGTAGATCGCATTCATTTGATGGTTAAAAATTACCTTTGGCTTATTAGGATTAAAAATATCTTCCGGATCAGATATTTTTTTGATTAATGTGGCGATTTCTGTTTCATTGTGGGTAAAACAATTCATCAATTCCTTGATTTGAGCAGGTTTAATAAAGGGTTCATCACCTTGTATATTTACCACTACATCAAAACGAGTATTTAATTTTTTTTGAATGGTTTGGATAGCTTCGGCAATCCTGTCTGTACCACTTTCGTGATTTTTAGAAGTAATTACAAACTGTCCTCCAAAACGTTTTACCTCATTGGCAATTCTTTTATCATCAGTAGCCACATAAACATTGTCGAGTGCTTTTTTTGCCTGTTCATAAACTCTGTTTATCATGCTTTTACCACTGATATCCGCAAGTGGTTTTCCGGGAAATCGGGTCGATTCGTATCGCGAAGGAATAATTCCAATAAATTTCATGAATACCGTAATATTTAATATAAGTTTTATACAAATGTATATATTATGACGTAATGACAGCAAATTTTAGTTAAATATTGATTAAAAATAAATAAAAACAGATATAAAATTGTAATTTTGTCATATTAATGGATTGGTAAAATTTATATCATAATGGATATTCAAAAAATAAAGCAACGATTTGGTATTATTGGTAATTCAGTAACCCTGAACCGCGCCATTGATATTGCAGCACAGGTTGCACCTACCGATCTTTCGGTATTAATATCTGGCGAAAGTGGTACAGGTAAAGAAGTCTTTCCTCAAATTATTCATCATTTTAGTGCACGCAAACATGGAAAATATATTCCGGTAAACTGCGGAGCTATTCCTGAAGGAACAATTGACTCAGAGCTTTTTGGCCACGAAAAAGGGTCATTTACCGGAGCACACGATACGCGAAAAGGATATTTTGAGGTAGCAAATAATGGCACCATTTTTCTGGATGAAGTTGCAGAATTGCCATTGGCTACACAGGTAAGGTTGCTTAGAATACTCGAAACCGGAGAATTTTTAAGGGTAGGTTCTTCAAAAGTACAAAAAACCGATGTTAGGGTTATTGCAGCAACAAATGTTGATATAATTCATGCCATTGAAGAAAATAAATTTCGCGAAGACCTTTATTATCGATTAAATACGGTTCCAATATTAATTCCTCCATTACGTGAGCGCGGAGGCGATATCTATTTATTATTTCGGAAATTTGCTACTGATTTTGCCGAGCGTTACCGGATGCCACAAATAAGCCTTGATGATGAAGCAAAAACAATACTGGAAAATTACGAATGGCCTGGAAATGTTCGTCAGCTGAAAAATATTACAGAACAATTGTCGGTTATCGAGCAGGAAAGAATTATTACTGCCGATGTATTAAAAAGATATTTGCCCGATTATTATCCCAATAAATTACCGGCACTTTATCAAAAAAATAATTTAATCGACGAAAAAACGTTTGCTTCAGAAAGAGAAATTCTTTATAAAATACTTTTCGATATGAAAAGCGATTTAAATAATTTAAAAAAGCTGGTACATGAAATTATTGAAAAAGGCGACAGTGTAGGAGAATTGAAAAATGCTGACCGTTTAATTCATAATTATAATCAGGAAACATCATCCATTCTTAATGCAATGGAGCAACAGAGGCAAAATTTAAATAAAGATGATGATCCAAATATTGAAGATACCGAAGAGTTTGTGGAAGAATCGCTTTCGCTTGAAGATAAAGAAATTGAATTAATAAAAAAAGCACTTGAAAAGCATAATGGAAAACGCAAATATGCAGCCCAGGAGTTAGGGATTTCTGAACGAACACTTTATAGAAAAATTAAAGAATACGATATTAATTAAAAAAGTTAATTTAACCCAGAATGAAGAAATTGATTACTATTTTTTTGATATTTATTATTGTTTCCCAATCTTGTACAATTAATTATTCGCTTTCAGGAGCATCAATCGCTCCTGAGGCTGAAACAGTTTCTGTACAGTATTTTTCAAGTAAAGCACCTTTAGCAATGGCTGATATAGGACAATATATTACAGATGAATTAAAAGATAAATTTAAATCACAAACTTCGCTAAAGCTCGTTAATGGGGTTGGGCATCTGGATTTCGAAGGTGAAATTACTAAATATGATACCAGGCCAATGGCAATTGTTGGTGATGAAACTGCTGCACAAAACAGGCTGTCTATTACAGTTCGGGTAAGATTTACCAATGAAATTGAACCTGAATATAATTTTGATTCAGATTTTACCCGATATGCAGATTATGATAGTAGTTTAGATTTAGCACAGGTTGAACAGGAACTTGTAGAAGAAATCGTTGAACAGCTTATTGATGATATTTTTAATAAATCTGTTGTTAACTGGTAAGGGAGCTATTAATGGATATTTCTGATGTAAATAAATATATTGATAATTTAGCGGATCTTAAAAAATCTGATATAAATGAGTTGCAAAAACTCACTAAAAAATTCCCTTATTTTCAAGCAGCACATTTAATTTTGCTTCTAGCCATGAAATGGCAGGGGAATCCTCAATTTGAAAATCAACTTACAGCATCATCTATCCATATTCCTAATAGGGACTTACTATATTTTTTATTAAATAAAGATTTTCCTGAAAAATCATCATCTTCAAAAGAAATAGTAAAAGAAGAGCCAAAAGAAAAGATTGAAAAAGCTAAAGAAAAAGGTTCTGAAAAACAAGTTGAAAAAGTACCTGAAAAAACAGAATCTGCTGAAAAAGAGTTGGAAAACAAACTTCTTAAAAATAAAAATGTAAGGCGAAAGATTAAGGATAGTGTTGAAGGAATGGGCGAAAATATTTCGGAAACTATTTTAAGCCAGATTGAGTTTTCTGTTGTAAAAGATGATGATGAACTGGAGTATCCTCCCGAGATATATTTTGTTAATGATGAAAGGACAGGAAAAAATAATATAATAACCATTGATGCACGTCCAGGAATAATTTCAGAACCTCAAAAAAAAGATATTTTCCAAATTGACGAATCTGAAGAAATTTCTCAAGTAGGCGATGAAACAGAGGGCTCAAAGCCAAAGACAGCAGAAGAAGCAGAATCACAGCCAAAATCAAAAGATGTTGAAAAAGGGAAAAAACACCCTAAAAAAAAGAAGGAAAAAAATACTGAATACTTTGATATCAATAATTATGCTGATGAAGATATTATTGATAATGCTGATGATAATGATTTGATAGCCAAATTTATTGCAGAAAAACCACAAATTAAGCCAAAAGAAATTACTGATGATCAGCAAGATATTTCACAGGAAAGCACAAAAGAGGATGACGATTTATTAACTGAAACACTAATAAAAGTTTATATTGCACAAGGTTATCTCGAAAAAGCAATTAAATCTTATGAAAAATTAAGTTTGAAATATCCGGAAAAAAGTAGTTACTTTGCAGATCAAATTAAAAAATTAAAAGAACAATTAAATAAATAGCGATATGTATACCTTGATTTCAGTTTTAATCATTATTGCGAGTATATTACTGGTACTAATTGTATTGGTTCAAAACTCAAAAGGGGGAGGTTTAGCATCGAATTTTTCGGGTTCAAACCAGGTAATGGGCGTTAAAAAAACAACCGATTTTTTGGAAAAAGCAACCTGGACACTTGCTGTTAGCCTTCTTGTATTGAGCGTATTAGCAAGTATGACAATTCCCAGAGGGACAACCGAAGAAAGATCAAGAATTGAACAACAAGTAGATAATGCAGTTGATCCTACACAGATGCCTCAATTTCCAACATCTGTGCCTGAAGAAGATATTCCCGAAAATGGAGATGGAGAATAAAAAATTATCATTGTAAGTTGAAAAAAAAGTGTCAGTCTGTCAGAAAAGGCTGACACTTTTTTTATCCGGATTGGCAAGGTATTGTTTTTAACTATTAATCAGTAAACCAGTTGTTTAATGTCTTCTGGGTGATTTTGTGAATTTTTTGTATCTACAAATTTGACAGTTTTAATGTATGAACTGCATTTGGCATAAAATATGAACAGTAGCTTATCGTGAAAATAAAAATATGTTAAACCCGTCTGCAGTCCAGATAACTATCGGGAGGCAGGCAATTAAATATTTTAAAAAGATGTCAGAATTTAAGTATAAACCATTAAAAGATCGAGTTTTAGTAGAGCCACATCAGGCTGAAGAAAAAACTGCAAGTGGAATCATTATTCCTGATTCAGCAAAAGAAAAACCACAAAAAGGAACTGTTATAGCCGTAGGCGATGGTAAAAAAGATGAGCCTATGTCTTTAAAAACAGGAGATGTGGTAATTTACGGTAAATATTCCGGAACAGAAATTAATGTTGATGGGAAGGATTATTTAATTATGCGAGAAGATGACATTTTATTAAAAGAGTAAAATTATTTAAGTAATCAATTTAAAAAGATAAAAACATGGCAGCTAGAGAATTAAAATTTGATATTGACGCAAGAGATCAATTAAAAAAAGGTATTGATCAATTAGCAAGTGCTGTAAAAGTTACATTAGGGCCAAAAGGCAGAAATGTAGTAATTGAGAAAAAATTTGGATCACCTCAAATTACAAAAGACGGTGTTACCGTAGCTAAAGAAATTGAATTAAAAAATAAGTTCGAAAATGTAGGTGCCCAAATGGTTAAAGAGGTAGCATCAAAAACCAACGACGATGCCGGTGATGGTACCACAACAGCTACTGTTTTAGCACAATCAATAATTGAGGTTGGAATTAAAAATGTTACTGCCGGTGCCAATCCAATGGATTTAAAACGCGGTATCGACAAAGCTGTAGCAAAAGTAATTGAAAGTATTAAAAAGCAATCGCATGATGTTGGCGAATCGAACGACAAAATTGAGCAGGTAGCTACCATTTCTGCCAATAACGATTCTGCCATTGGTAAATTAATTGCCGATGCAATGCAGGCAGCAGGCCGCGAAGGCGTTATTACTGTAGAAGAAGCAAAAGGTACCGTAGATGAGCTTAAAACCGTTGAGGGTATGCAGTTCGACCGTGGATATATTTCTCCATATTTTGTAACTGATACCGAAAAGATGGAAGCAGTATTGGAACATCCATACATTCTGCTTACCGACAAGAAGATCTCAACAATGAAAGATCTTATGCCAATTCTTGAATCAGCTGTGCAAAATGGAAAACCATTAATGATTATCTCTGAAGATATCGAAGGTGAAGCATTAGCCACTTTAGTTGTTAATAAAATCCGTGGTTCGTTAAAAGTTGCAGCGGTTAAAGCTCCAGGATTTGGCGACCGTAGAAAAGAGATGTTAGAAGATATCGCTATCTTAACTGGTGGAACAGTTATTACCGAAGACAAGGGATTAACTTTAGAAAATGCTACCCTTGATATGTTAGGTACTTGCGAAAAAATATCTATCGATAAAGAAAATACAACCATTGTTAATGGCGATGGTGCTAAAGAAAATATCAATGCCCGTGTTAACCAGATTAAAGCTCAAATAGAAGCTTCTACTTCTGATTACGATAAAGAAAAATTACAAGAACGTTTGGCTAAATTAGCCGGCGGCGTAGCAGTAATTTATGTTGGTGCTGCCAGTGAAGTAGAGTTGAAAGAGAAAAAAGACCGAGTGGATGACGCATTAAGTGCTACACGTGCAGCCGTTGAAGAAGGTATTATTCCTGGTGGTGGTGTTGCATATATCCGTGCAATTAAAGACCTGGAAAACTTTAAAGGTGATAACGAAGACGAAACAACAGGTATAGCAATCATTAAACGAGCTATTGAAGAACCATTACGTCAGATTGTTGAAAATGCCGGAATCGAAGGCTCTGTTGTTGTTCAAAAAGTAAGAGAAGGGAAAGAAGATTTTGGTTACAATGCACGCACTAACCAATTCGAAAATTTATATGAGTCGGGTGTAATTGATCCAACAAAAGTGGCTCGTATTGCGATCGAAAATGCTGCATCAATTGCCGGAATGTTCTTAACTACCGAATGTGTAATTACTGAGGAAGAAGAGGAAGCACCACAAATGCCTGCTGGTGGAATGGGTGGCGGAATGCCCGGAATGATGTAAAATCAATCATCAACCTGCAATTAATTTGCAGAAACCTTACATATAATTTAACCCTTTGTACTTTGGTGCAAAGGGTTTTTTATTGTATAATTAAAATGAATAAATAAAAGCTTTCTTTGATGCTATAAGCAGAAAATCAAATATTAATTTGTAATTTTGAATTAAAATCAAGTATTAAAAAATTGTTTGGTATGTTTTTCGCTGTAAATACAACTAAAAAAATGAAGCCAATGCGCCATCAAAAAACTTTTTTTATTATTCTTCTTACTTTGTTCTTTAACTTTCAGTCATTTGCAGGATGGGTTATTACTCAACAAAGTTATGATTCTGACCAGGGAAAAGAATCGGCAATCATTGAAACTGTGTACCTTCAGAATAATATGATGAAAATAGTGCAAGAAGATTTAATTACAGTTTTTGATCTGAATAATGAAATCATTATATTGATGAATCCGGTAAAAGAAGTATATTGGAAAGGTAATATTGCTGATTATAAAACCGACATTAAAAGAGCCATGCAGTCCGCCATGGATGAGCAACTTAAAAATGCTCCCGAAAGCCAAAAACAGATGATTAGAGATATGTACCAGGGAATGATTGAAAGTATTGATGATCCTTCTAAATTTGCCGGCGAAGAACCTGACGAATATCAACTTGAAATTGAAAGAACTAATGAAAAAGAAAGAATTGCAGGCTACCAGACGGTTAAATATGAGGTGAAAGTTAATAGGCAATTAAAAGAAGAAGCCTGGTTGTCCGAATCAAATCGGGCACATAAAGAATTTGACATCCATAAGTTTTATTCCATTTTTGGCGATTTTATAAGCCAGGCCGAAACTGGTGATTATTACCAAAATGATGACAAATATATCGAATTTGCAAAATTAGGATTCCCACTCAAATCAATTAGTTACCACGGAGGTTACGAGTCTGTTATCGAAGTTACCAACCTTGAAAGAAAAAATTTAGATACATCGGAATTTACTCCGCCGGGCAAATACAAAAAAGTTCAATTAACCGAGGTAGGAATCGAAGAACAAGAGTAGTTTTTGGGTTCTAAATTATTTTCAATACTAATTCATTGCTCAATACTATCAAATCTGCCTTAGCAGCTTCAATAGTGGAATATTTTTTAATGGGCATTATCTCCTTCCCGTTTTTATCATAAAGCATAATCCGGTAATCTTTTTCTGATGTATCAAGTATGCGGTTGCTTCTGCTGTAGTTCCGCCACGATAGGTTTGATTTTTTAATGCCTAAAACCATCTCTTTTTCGATTGGTATCCATTTACCAGTAGGTATAAATCCGAAAAGGTTGTTAGAAAATTTGGCCTTTTTTTGTATAGAATCTACCCTTGTACTCGAGTTGGAGAAACCTACAAAAGCTCCAATCATTATTAAAATTATTCCTAAAGGTGAATAGAAAGAAGTGATGCCTAATCCGGCAATAAACAAAAATATGCCTGCCGAAGTACCCACAGGCCCAAATGATTGGTTTATTTTATTGTTGATGATCATAAGGTTGTTTTATAAATATTAATCATTGGTTTCAATTTCAAATTTTGCTTTTTCTCTTTCAATAAATCGTTTTAAATCGGTCGGTTTTTTACCGGTTAATTTCTCGTAAAAGTCAGAAATACGAGGTTCTTTCTGAAATCTTGGTAAGTAATGAAGTAAAATCATCACAATAATCATCCCTTTAGCCATTCCCTGCCTTCTTTTTATCTGGTAAAATTTTAGCGGATTAACATTTACGAATTCAATAGGATTTTTAATGATACAATTGATTAAACTTACAACTTGATAAAAATCTTTATTTTCATAACCGGTAATTTCAATGGCTTGATTTTTAAAATCAGAAAAACGATCGATAAGTATTGCACTTGCTTCACCAATATTTTCAATATCTATCCAGTTAAATTTTGCACGGGCAGAGGGTAAAATAATTTTTCTTTTCGTTTTAATGTCTTCCAGCAGAGTAGTTGTCAGGTTTTGCATAAAATAACCTGGCCTTATAAAAATATAACTCAACTCATATTCCTTTATTAACTTTTCGATTTTATTATGCGGAATTACCTTGCTTTTTTCGGCTCCCTGAACCGATAGAAAAACGATGTCATTAATTTTTTTTTCTTTTAATTTAATGATAAAAGGCCTGAAATATTTGTCTACATCTGAAATGTGGGGCGGCCTTAAAAGAAATACTCTGTCAATATTGTCTGTAGTCTTTTCAAATGTGTCGGGATTTTCAAAGTCAAAATGCACATAATCAAGTTTTGGGTAATTTTTAAACACTTTTTTGGCTTTATTAATATTGCGGGCACCTGCTATAATTTTGTTGGGTGTTTCAGATTTCAGGAGAAATTTTATGGCCTCAAATCCAATATTCCCTGTTGCTCCGGTAATTAAAATATGCTTCATCTGTTTTTTATTATTTTAATAATTAACCTCATTAAGTAATGTATCATTATTCCGGTTACAAAACCTAATGCCATATTTGTGAAAAGCGCAACGATAACTGTAGATATCATTGGAATAATTTTTTTTTCAAACTTTGTGAACCATGCAAATTTTGTTAGTTCAATGCCAACTAAAAACATCATTCCACCAATTATTGCCATTGGGAAATATGTAAAAATTCCAACGATTGAGGCTGAAAAGAATAATCCTAAGCAAATTTCAATCAATCCTTCTAAAATGTTTGCACCTCCGGTTCTTGCACCAAAATAATATTGGCTAGCTAAGCCACCTGCTCCATGGCACAAGGGCATTCCTCCGAAAAATGGCAATACAGTATTCATTATGCCTTGATTCCATGATAGTTGTTTGGTGTTAACATGTTTTTCAGGCCAGTAATTTTTTATTAATGATGATGTTGCTATAGTTGCATTGGTTATTGTTAGTGGTATTTGCGCAAACCCGGCAAGGATTAAGACTTGCCAAATTTCATGAATTTGAAATGTTGATAATTGTGGAAATGAAAAAGAAGGTGGGTTTATTTGCTGAAAATATCCTTTAAATAAAATTATTCCTAAACCAAGCACCATTAATACAATGGCTGCTGGTGCATATCGATTATTTTTCAAAAGCAGAACAATGAAAATAGAAATTAATCCAATAATCCAACCTGTTGAAATCATATTAAATGCTTCTATGGCTAAAAGAACTCCTAATGTAGCCTGAATTCCATGTATTACAGATTTTGGGGTAATCTTTTCTATCCATTTTATTAGGCCTGTAAATGCAAATAATAACCAAACTATACCCATTGCAACACCTGATGCATATACCATTGACGGTGTCCATTGTTGTGCAATTGCAACAACTGCAATTACTTTCATAGGCTCAATGGGCATTGGTAGTTTATATATCAGTCCTGATATAATATTGGCAATACCAATCATTATTAATAATCCCGATGGTTCAAGCCCGCATACAGCAATATAACCGATAGTTAAAGGGAGAAGAGTTCCAAAGTCTCCCATCGACCCTGCCAACTCTCTGAAATTAAACTCAAAGGATTTAAATTTCATTTTTTAAAATTGATACGGGAATTGTTTTTTTTATTGTTTTCCTAATTATCATTTAATCCATTTTTTCTTAATATTCAATAAACTAATCCAAAATAAGATGATACAAAATGAAATTACCAAAATTAAGTCCAAAATTACTGATAACGAATTGCTGCCTGAAATAGAAAACCTTAAAATATCAACGCCATAAGTAACCGGTAAAATGTAGGATAGTGGTTGCACAAAAACGGGTAAAGCTACAATGGGTATAAACAGTCCACACAGAAAAATCATCGGGAAACGGAAAAAATTAGAATAGGTTTGTGCTTCAAAAACTTCTTTTGCAGAAACAGATATAAACAGTCCAAGCAACGTGGAAATAATGGATAAAAGAATAATCCCTAGCCATAGCATTCCCCAGTTGGCTATTGTGGCTTTAAAATATAACACTGAAAATAAAACCGGTACAATGCTGTTAAAAATTCCAAATAATATTGCACCTGTTATTTTTGCTATAATAAGCAATTCAATCCTGATGGGTGCCAGCAATAAACGTTCAAACGACCTTGATTTTCTTTCAAAGGTAATGGTTACAGAGAGCATTGATGTTGTTCCAAAGAGAATGGACATGCCTACAATCCCTGGAAAAACTTCATCAATATTAAAAGTAGTTTTTGTTTTTATAAACATCATCAACATCCATGCAAATGGGAAAATTATTCCCCAACTAATATTTGGGGGTTTCAGATAGTAATTTCTCATGTCCTTTACAAGAATATTCCAAAAAGCAATACCTGATTTCATTTTTTCTCTTTTTCTTTTTTCATTAAATCAATTTCAATGCCTGTCATTTTTACAAATGCATCTTCAAGTGTTGGGCTAATCAATTTTGCTTCGGTTATAAAAATATTTTCCGATGATAAAAATGATACAATAGGTGCAATATCAATTTTTTCAGCACTAATTATTTTTATTGTATTTAAATTTTTCAGATTACAGTTAATGTTGGTAAATTTTTGATTGATCTTATTTAATAACTCTTTTTCGTTGTTTAAATTAGTTTCAAAAACTACTTCTATTATATTAGCTTCTTTGGTTTCGTTCAGTAAATTGTTAACCGTATCAATTTTAATTATTTTCCCATTATTAATAAAAGCAACCCTGTCGCAAAGCCTTTCAGCTTCTTCGATGTAGTGGGTTGTTAAAAAAACGGTGGTTCCGTTTTCGTTTAATTTTTTTATCATTTCTCTTATTTGCCTTACACTTGCAACGTCAATTCCTGTGGTTGGCTCATCTAAAAAAAGAATTTGTGGATGATGTATTAAAGCTGCTGCAATGGTTAATTTTCGTTTCATTCCTTTTGAATAGGCTTTAAATTTTTTATTTGCAGCCTCTGATAACTGAAATTTCTTTAATAACTCTTTAGCTTTTGTTTCTCTGTCTGTTTTTGTTAGTCCATATAAAGATCCGCAGAAACAAAGATTATCGTAACCGCTCATTTCATCGTATAAATTGCTTTCATCGGCAACAACTCCAATTATTTCCTGTGCTTTTTTAATATTTTTTGTTAAATCCTCTCCATTGTAATAGATATTCCCCGATGTAATTTTGGCCATTCCAATTAACATATTAATTGTGGTTGTTTTACCTGCACCATTTGGCCCTAAAAAACCAAAAACTTCTCCTTTTTTTACACTAAAAGTAAGGTCATTTACAGCAATGAAATCATCGTATTTTTTAGTCAGGTTTTTTGCTACAATTATATTTTTCATTTTCAAAACTTTCGATATGTAAATCTGTTCAATTTTATGGGAAAGAAAGCATTTTTAGCTTTTCTAAAACTTTTAAATTCAAATATAGTCAATTTAGAAGTATTAACAGATGTGTGTTTCGGTTATTTTTACCGGAAAATGAATAAAAATTGCTAGTCAGCCGATGATTTGCTAATTGGTATTCAATTCTTTTCAAAATAATTGAAAACTTGTTTTGAAACTCATCGGCTGAATAAAAAACCTGACTGCTTGATGCGGCCGCATATATTAACCGTGGCTTTTATTATTTTCTAGTTTTAAACAATTACATTTTCGATAAGTCTATTGGAAAAGAAGATTATTGTATGTTGGATAATTTATTAGTATTATATTCGTTTTTTTAAATTATGTAATATTCAAATCGCATTGTTTTTTATAATACATCTTTGAATGCAAGCAGTTAAGGCAATTTTTTAATGACAAAAAATATTTATTTACTATTCCTCCTTTTTATAAGTTTAATTCAATATAATACGTTGTTTTCCCAAACTTATATTGTGGGTGGAGATTTCGACTATCCTCCTTTCTCATATATTGATAAAACAGGGAAGGCAGCAGGGATGGATATAGATATATTGAATGCTGTTTCAGATGAAACGGGTATAGAATTTAAATTTCAATTAAGTGAATGGGATAGTGCATTAACCCACATCCAATCTGGAGAAACTGATATCATCACAGGAATTATTTTTTCAGAAGAAAGAGAAGTGTTTCTGGATTTTACCAATCCAATGCATACAGAGTACTACTCTATTTTTATTCGGAAATATCTACAATTAAACGATATTTCAGATTTGTACGATTACAAACTAATGGTTTTAAAAGGGGATATATCTATTAATAAATTTCTTATCCCGATGGGTCTTTATCATAACTATATTGTTGCAAAATCTTTACCCGAAGCAATCGCAGGAATTGAATGGGGCAGGGCTGATTTCGTTTTAGCCCCGCATTCGCTGGGAATGAGTGAGATCGATAAAAATAATTATAAGAATGTTCAGGTAAAAGGGCCACCCGTCATTCCCAGTATTTATTGTTTAGCAGTAAGAAAAGGGAATACGCAATTACTAGCAATCTTAAATAAAAGTATTTCTGACCTACGAGCCAATGGAAAACTTGAAGAAATACAGGCTAAATGGCAAGTTTATGAAAGGGATGATTTTAAGTATGAGCGAATTGCCAGAAATATTGGAATTGTTTTTCTGGTAGCAACAATATTATTAGCAGTTGTTTTTTTATGGGTGTGGTCGCTTCGCAAACAGATAAAGAAAAAGACAGAAAACATTAAAGTTAAAAACCGGGAATTACAAAAATTAAATGCTGAAAAAGACCGGTTCTTATCTATCATCGCACATGATTTAAGAAATCCTTTTAATTCCATTATTGGTTTTAGCGATATGCTTGTAAAACAAGCAGATAAATCAGGCTTCGAAGATATTGTAAAATATTCGAAAGTTATTATGAATTCATCGAAAAAAGCAATGGATTTGCTCACCAATCTAATGGAGTGGTCGCTTTCGCAAACGGGTAGAATGGATTATAATCCCGAACATTTTAAAATCGATGAAACGATACATAAAACGCTATCATTATTTTGGGAAGTAGCAGAACAAAAATCAATAAAAATAGAAAAAGATTTAATTTCAGGAAAAGCTGTTTATGCTGATAAGGAAATGATAAACACAGTATTAAGAAATTTAATATCTAATGCCATTAAATTTACCCGGCAGGGAGGTTCTATAAAAATTCAAACGAAGGTTAATCAAGACAAAGTAGAGATTTCAGTAAAAGATTCAGGTATTGGATTGTCAGAATCAGCCATCGATAGGTTATTTCGAGTTGATGAAATTGTTTCATCTCCCGGCACTCAAAAAGAGCAAGGAACTGGTTTGGGTTTGATTCTTTGTAAAGAATTTATTGATAAACATAATGAAAAAATTTGGGTAGAAAGCGAGCCTGGAAAAGGTTCTGTATTTTATTTTACATTACCCTACAATATTAACTAGCACAATAGATTAATTCATAACAGGCTTAGCTATAAAAACCTTAAACAAATATGTTTTTTTTTGATTTACTCCATATTTTTCAATTCTAATTAAGCCAAGACAAAAGTTATTTAATTACCCAATGTTCTTATGTTTTAAGTAATATCATTGAACAGATCGTTGTAATTTTCAGGGCTTGTTTTATGCGTTAATACCATTCAAACTACCCATGTATCGGTCTTTTATTCGCTTAAGGCGGACAAGCAGGCTTCTTAATCCTTGAATTTTAACGCCTGATTTTATGGCGTTTTTCTTCTTTAGGGAAGCCTTCAACCTTTTACAAAATAGTTTAATGTAGATATTCTTCCTTACAATTGAACGGTACATGGAGGATGTTCAATTCTTTTTTTGAACTATAAACCTTTCCACTTGTTCACAGTTAAAGAATTGTTGAATCTTAAAAATAAAACAACCATAGTTATGAACAAATCAAAAATTTTGGTAACAGCATCTACAGGAAATGTCGGTTTACCCTTATCGATAGCTTTACATGAGAAGGGTATCCCTTTTAAGGCTGCAACAAGAAATGCGGAGAAAGCTTTTGAGAAATTTGGTTTCGAAACCGAAACAGCATTTCTGGATTTTAAAGATGCTGCAGGATTTAGCGAAGCCCTTAAAGGAGTGGAAACGCTTTTTCTGTGTGGTCCTTCAGCCACGCCGGGAGCAGAAAAATTATTGGTTCCACTGGTAGAGCAAGCCATAGAATTCGGGGTAAAGAAATTTGTGTTTATTGCCTCTTACCCCAATATTATGAGCATGATTGAAAATAGCGGTAAAGATTACACCTTTTTACGGGCAAACTTTTTTATGCAGAACTTTGAGTTGTATCAGACCGAAGATATCCGCGATCAGCAGCAACTTTTTCTACCAACGGGGAAAGGCAAAGCACCGTATATAGACACCCACGATATTGGTAAAGTGGCGGCTGAAGTCATTGAAAATCCATCAAAATTTTCCAAAGAAACCCTGTACCTTACAGGCCCTGAAGCAATAGACCTTCATCAGGCGGCTGAAATCTTTTCAGAAGTTTTAGGTAAGAAAATTACATTCAAAGAGCCGGACGATGAAGCGTACAGAAAAGAAATGGAAAAGCGGGGATTCTCAAAAGAATATATCGATGCCATGATTGCCGTATTTGGTAAGATAAAAAAGGGGCAGGTAGCCCAAACATCAGATGGTATTGAGAAGGTTTTAGGCAAAAAGCCAACCACGCTAAATGATTATGTGGAGCGGAATAAATCGGTATTTATGTAAAAAATATGCGGATTTCAGGAGTTATCAGGATTATGCAACAAAAAGAGGATTAAACATCAGCTAAGCGGAATTACAAATTCCGCTTAACAATGCAATTTATCTTAAAAAACAAAACGGCTTATCGACAAGGTTGTATTAGTATGCATTAACTTCTCCTGTCTTATAAAAAACTACCACCCACTTTTTTATTTGCATATTCCAAAAATTTGTCTTTATATTTGTAGCAACATTTCAAACATCCTTCACCAAGGGCGTTTGATTTATAAAGAAGAGGGGAGAGATTAGGCTCTGTGAACCTCTGGCAACCCTCTGCCAACCGCAGAAAAGGTGCCAATACCTAACCCAAATCCCGTTCCGGTAATTGCCGGTAGTTAAGGGAGGGAAATTATAAACTAAACGCAAAAAATCATGAAAAGTAAATTTTTTTGTACTAGTTATTCCTTACCGGGTTTTGTAATTGTCAATCATTTTTGGTTTAACAATTTTACAATGCCGCTTTTGCCTATGTGCATGCGCTAGCCGGAGAGTAGATTAATGTCTTTCCGAAACATCTCAGTGCTTGCCCTCGGGCAAACAGTAAAATTGTATGTTAAATCAAAAAATAATGATTAATTATGGCCTATCAGGTAGTAAAGTTCGGTGGCTCGAACTTAAGGGATATTCATGGAATAAAAAAAGTAATTAAAGCAGTTAAAAGCTACAACAAACCACTAGTAATCGTCGTTTCTGCCTTCTACGGAATGACAAACCGGATGATCGAAGCTGTTGAATCGTCGGCCAGAGGGGAGTTGGAAATTAACCGTTTTCTCGCTGAAATTCTTCAGGAAAAGTTAACCCTTATTCGGCAAATTATTGCAGATAACGAATTGGTATTTCAATACCAAAACGAATTGGAAAGCCGCTTAAATAAAGTAAAAGGGTATTTAACGAGTTTAAAATACATTAATGAAACTCCTCCTTTTATTTACGACGAGGTGCTGAGCCATGGCGAAAAGTTAAGCTCGCTTACGCTTTTTTATATCTTAAAATATTTTGATGAAGATTGCTCCGAAACTCTTCCCGAGGATATTGGTTTATATACTGATGGCGAGTATAAAAATGCATCAGTAGATTATGGAAGAACAAAAATCAGTCTAAAAGAAGTGTTTACCATAAATCAAACATACATTGTTCCCGGGTTTTATGGAATTTCATCGAGCGGCCGCACAACATTGCTTGGCCGTGGAGGAAGCGACTATTCTGCTGCAGCCATTGCCGCTTGTTTAAATGCAGATTCACTCGATTTATGGAAAGATGTTGAAGGTTTTTTAAGTGCTAATCCTGAAATTGTTCCCGATTCGGTAAATGTAGAAGAACTAACGTACGACGAAGCATCGGAGTTGGCTTATTTTGGCTCGCAAATATTACACCCGCGAACTACTGATCCTTTAGCAAAAGAGAATATTCCTATCCGGATTATGAATATTAATAAATCTGGCGAGGGTATAAAACCTATTACCATTATCCATCAAAAGAAAAAGGTAACCAATGATGTGATAAAAAGTGTTGCGTTTAGCGATAATTTCGGAATCCTGAAATTGTCTGGTTCCGGAGTAGGTGTAAAACCTGGTATTCTTGCAAAATCGGCTGTTGCGCTCGATAATGCAGGAATGAATATTCAATCGGTGATTACTTCCCAAACAGCTATCAATATTTTACTTACTAATGGAGACCTTGCTGAGGCAAAAAAGATCATTCAGCAAAAAGATATACATGGCATTAGCGATATCGAAATTAGCAACAACATTTCTGTAATTGCTGCAGTTGGACAGGGATTGGTATCAAAGTCGGGTATTGCAGGAAGAATTTTTAGTGCTGTAGCACGCAAAGGAATCAATATTAAAATTATCTGCTTTGGAGCCAGTAAAGTAGCTATGTATTTTATTGTAGATAAAAATGACCGCAACGAAACGGTGAAAGCAATTCATAAAGAGTTTTTTACAAGCGAAGTTTGTTGCGATGCATGTGTATAATAATAAAAAAAGTTTAAAAATTTTAAAATGAATAATCATGAAAAACTATCAATACAAATTCATGCAGGGCAGCAACCCGATCCTGTAACAGGGTCCAGGGCTGTACCTTTGTACCAGACAACATCCTATAATTTTCGCGATACAAAACATGGTGCTGATTTATTTGATTTAAAAGAGATGGGGAATATCTATACCCGTATCATGAACCCTACAACCGATGTGTTTGAAAAACGGGTTGCTGCACTCGAAGGCGGTAAAGCGGCGCTTGCTGTTGCATCAGGGCATGCCGCTCAATTTGTAGCATTGAACAATATCTTAAAAAATGGCGATAATTTTGTAACGTCGCCCTATTTATATGGAGGAACACACAACCAGTTTAAGTTATCATTTAAAAACCTGGGTATTGATGCTCGTTTTGCACGGTCGGGAAAAGTTGAGGATTTTGAAAATTTAATCGACTCCAATACCAAAGCCATTTATCTCGAAACAATTGGTAACCCGGGTTTTTTCGTGCCCGATTTTAAAGCATTTTCAAAGCTGGCTCAAAATTATGATATCCCGTTAATTGTGGATAATACATTTGGCGCTTGCGGATATTTATGTAAGCCCATTGATTTTGGTGCCAATATTGTTGTTGAGTCTGCTACCAAATGGATTGGCGGTCACGGAACCAGCATGGGCGGCATTATTGTAGATGCAGGGAATTTTAACTGGGCCAATGGGAAATTCTTACAATTTACCGAACCTTCCGAAGGTTACCATGGTTTAATCTATAACGAAAAGTTTGCTGAACTTGCCTTTATCGTGCGTGCACGGGTTGAAGGATTACGCGATTTTGGCCCGGCAATTAGCCCGTTTAATTCATTCTTGCTTTTACAAGGCTTGGAAACTCTGTCATTAAGGATGCAGAAACATGCAGAGAATACATTGCTTTTAGCCGATTGGTTAAGTAAAAATCCGAATGTGCAAAAGGTTAATTACCCTGGATTGCCTGCTGACCCAAATCATAAAAATGCATTGAAATATTTGAAAAACGGATTTGGAGGCGTATTGTCGTTTGAAATAAAAGGGGGCGTCGAAAAAGCGACAAAATTTGTGGATAGCTTAAAACTTGTGAGTCATTTAGCCAATGTGGGCGATGCCAAAACGTTAATCATTTTGCCGGCGGCCACAACACACCGGCAATTAAACAAAGATGAATTGTTGCAGGCCGGTGTAACGCCTGGCTTGTTGCGTGTGTCTGTTGGCCTGGAACATATCGACGATATCACTAACGATTTTGAACAAGCTTTTCAGAAGATGGAAACTAAAAATATTTCAGTAAACAAATTGCCTTTGGCAACATAGATATTAAGCGAAATGCCGGGGATAAAAATGAATTTGTACGAAGTTAATTATCCTCCAAATAATTAAAAAATTCTTTTATCTTTCGGCTTTCGCTTAAAAAAATAATCATGACACAGCATCAATTTCAAACCAAAGGAGAATTCAAGTTAGAAAACGGAGAATCGTTACATGATATCCAGATTGTTTATCACACTGCCGGAGCATTAAATACGGCAAAAAATAATGTAATATGGGTATGCCATGCCCTTACGGCCAACTCAGATGTTGCCGATTGGTGGCCTAATATGGTAGGTAAAGGTTTATTGTTCGATACCTCCAAATATTTTATTGTTTGTGCCAATTTTCTGGGTTCCTGTTATGGAACAACAGGGCCTTTATCAGCCAATCCGAAAACAGGAAAGCCTTATTATCATGATTTTCCTTTAATTACTATTCGTGATATGGTAAATGCTCACGAGTTACTGAGAAAACATTTGGATATTGATAAAATATTTATGATTACCGGAGGTTCCATTGGTAGTTTTCAGGCACTGGAGTGGAGTATTATGAATCCTTCTTTGATTAAACACCTGGTATTTATTGTGAGTGGCGCCTATGCTTCGCCCTGGAATATTGCCATTAATGAGTCGCAACGGATGGCTATTGCTGCCGATGCTACTTTCAAGGAAAGAGATGAAAAAGCAGGGCTGGCCGGATTAAAAGCGGCTCGCTCCATTGCTTTGCTTAGTTATCGAAATGCTTCAACCTACAATAAAACGCAGCAGGATAATGAAGAGAAGTTGGATCATTTCCGGGCAATTTCTTATCAGCAATACCAGGGCGAAAAGTTAGTAAAACGGTTTAATGCTTATGCTTATTACACAATTACCAAAGCTTTCGACTCGCATAATATTGGACGGAACCGTGAAGGTATTGAAAAAGCATTGTCGGGTATTCAGGCGAAAACATTATTAATCGCAATATCTTCCGATATCTTGTTTTATCCACAGGAAATCAAAGCGCTGCAAAAGCATATTCCGGATTCTGAATTCATTGAAATGGATTCGCTGTATGGACATGATGGTTTTTTGATAGAAACTGAACAGTTAACAAAAATCATTCAACAATTTTTAAGCAAAAAAAAATATGAAACCTGAAATTAATATTGGCCTTTTTGGCTATGGTGTAGTCGGCGAAAGCCTTTTCCATGTATTACAACACAGCAAAACCGTTGATGCAGCGGTAAGTAAAATCTGTGTGAAACAAAAAGATAAAAAAAGATCTTTACCTAAAAATAAATTTATCTTCAATAAAGAAGGTATTATTGATGATCAAGAGATTAACCTGGTGGTTGAATTGATTGATGATGCAGAAGAAGCATATGATATTGTTAAGAGTTGTTTGAAAAGAAAAAAAGCAGTTGTTTCTGGCAATAAAAAGATGTTGGCTTACCATCTGGATGAGCTAATCGAACTCCAAAAAGAAACCGAAACAGCATTGCTTTATGATGCTTCTGCTTGTGGGAGCATTCCTGTAATCCGGAATATCGAAGAGTATTATGATAATGATTTGTTGAAATCGGTAACCGGCATATTAAACGGCTCATCAAATTATATCCTTTCCAGGATATTTAATGATGATTTGGATTATCAAACAGCCTTAAAGCAAGCCCGAGAACTTGGTTTTGCCGAAAGCAATCCTTCACTAGATGTGGACGGGTTTGATACTTTGTACAAACTAATCATCATTACAACACATGCAATGGGTACATATGTTCAACCCGATAAAGTTTTTAACTATGGAATTTCTAATATTCAAAAAGCAGATATCCGGTTTGCCCGGGAGAAAAATCTAAAAATTAAACTTGTAGCACAACTGCTAAAACTGAATAGCGATTCGTTTACTTTATTTGTTATTCCACGTTTGGTAAAGCCTGAAAAATACATTTACAATGTAGAAGATGAATATAACGGCGTGGTTATTCAGGGCGAATTTTACGACAAACAGTTTATGTTTGGCAAAGGAGCTGGAGGCTTTCCCACAGGATCGGCAGTTCTCTCAGATATTACTGCTCGCTCACATCATTATAAATACGAATACAAAAAGCAGAAATATTTTAAAAAAGTAAATTACAGTACCGATCATGAAATAGAAATATATCTTCGATATCACAATCTGGTGGATTTAAGCTATTTCGAATTTGAAAGGATCACTGAAAAATATTCGGGACAGGAATACAATTATGTTGTGGGAAATATTAAACTGGAAAACCTGATTAAAATAAAAGGTATTTTGCCAAAATTGAATCTGTTTCTTGCTTATATCAATAATTAATTTGACTTTGACCGTTTGGATTTTGTAAATTTATAATATGGAAGATCATCCTGGGGATGTTAAAAAAATCTAGTGATAAAAGAAATTGAAAATTATATGAATCTTTTGGAAAAAATAAAAGAAGAATTAAAACAGCGGATTTTTGTGCTCGATGGCGCCATGGGAACCATGATCCAGTCGTATAACCTGGATGAAGATGCTTACCGTGGAGAGCGTTTTAAAGACATTGAAAATCCCGTAAAGGGAAACCATGATATTCTATCGATAACCCAGCCTGAGATTATATGTGAAATTCACCAGCGGTATCTTGAGGCCGGAGCCGACCTGATTGAAACCAATTCGTTCAATTCCAATGCCATTTCATTGGATGATTATGGGATTGCAGAATTAGCTTATGAGCTAAATCTTGCTTCTGCAAAACTAGCCCGGCGGGCAATTGAAAAGTTTGGACGTAAAAACGGACATTCCCATTACGTAGTGGGCTCTATGGGGCCAACCAACCGTGCAGCCTCTATATCGCCGGATGTAAATCGGCCGGGATATAGGAATATTTCTTTTGATGAGTTAAAAAAGGCTTATCGAACACAAGCCGAAGGCTTACTGGATGGCGGTGCCGATATTTTGTTGGTAGAAACTATTTTTGATACGCTAAATGCCAAAGCTGCACTTTTTGCTATCCAGGAAATTGGCAGCATCCGCGGAATAAAAATCCCGGTAATGGTTTCCGGAACAGTAGATCAAAGTGGCCGTTTACTTTCAGGCCAGGTGGTGGAAGCTTTTTATTATTCAGTATCGCATGTTGATTTATTGAGTATTGGGTTAAATTGTGCTTTTGGAGCTAAACGATTACGCCCTTTTATCGAGGCACTGGCGAAGGTTTCCAAATTTAATGTAAGTGTTCATCCCAATGCCGGTTTGCCCGATTTGTTTGGTAACTACAGTCAGAAACCCGGAGAAATGGGACAATTAATCGAAGAATATTTAGAAAAGGGCATGGTAAACATTGTAGGAGGATGCTGTGGTACTACTTGTGAACATATAAAACAAATCGCTAAAGTAGCGAAGAAATATAAACCACGTGAGATACCTGATTTCGAATGCAACACACAGCTATCCGGATTAGAGCCGGTAGAGATTTGTAAAGAAAGAAATTTTGTTAATATTGGAGAACGAACCAATGTTTCTGGATCGAAAAAATTTGCCCAAGTTATTCGGGAAAAAAACTTCGATGCTGCACTTATGATCGCAAGACACCAAGTGGTTAACGGAGCACAAATTTTAGATATCTCCATGGATGATGCCATGATTGATGCCAAAAAGATGTTGCCTGAGTTTTTGCGGCTAATAGCCTCCGAACCAGATATTGCCAAAGTACCGGTGATGGTCGATTCTTCGAAATGGGAAGTTATTGAGGCAGCACTTAAATGTTTGCAGGGAAAATCGGTAGTAAACTCTATAAGTTTAAAAGAGGGTGAGAAAGATTTTATTGATAAAGCTCAAAAAATACGTGCCTATGGCGCAGCTACCATAGTGATGTTATTCGATGAACATGGACAGGCTGACACCTTTGAAAGGAAAATTGAAATTGCCGGGCGTTCTTACAAAATACTTACTGAAAAAGCAGGTTTCCCTGCCGAAGATATTATTTTTGATTCAAATGTATTGGCTATAGGGACAGGACTTCCGGAACACAACAATTATGCAGTTGACTTTATCAAGGCGGTACAGTGGATTAAAGAAAATTTACCTCATGCCAAAACCAGTGGTGGCATTAGTAACCTGTCTTTTTCATTCCGCGGGAATAACCGGGTGCGCGAAGCAATACATTCTGTATTTCTTTTTCATGCCATCAATGCTGGGCTCGATATGGGAATTGTAAATCCTGCCATGCTCGAAATTTATGATAATATCCCGAAAGATTTACTTCAGCTTACTGAAGACCTGGTACTCAACCGCAGAGCTGATGCAACTCAACGGTTACTTGCTTTCGCCGAACAAAATGACCGATCAGGAAAAAAAGAAGAAGATTTCGACCAGTGGAGGAAAAATTCTGTTCAGGAAAGGATTAACCACGCACTCATTAAAGGGATATTGGATTTTATTGAGCAGGATGTAGAAGAAATAAGAAAAAATTATAAAGTAGCACTTGAAGTGGTTGAAGGCCCTTTGATGGAAGGAATGAGCAAAGTGGGAGAGCTGTTTGGCTCTGGGAAAATGTTCCTGCCTCAGGTGATCAAGAGTGCTCGTGTAATGAAAAAAGCAGTAGCTTATTTGCTACCCTTTATCGAAGAGGAAAAGAAAAATGCAGGCGATACATCACCCAAAGGAAAAATCCTTATAGCTACCGTAAAAGGCGATGTGCACGATATTGGGAAAAATATTGTCAATGTGGTGCTTTCGTGTAACAATTACGAAATGATTGATTTGGGAGTGATGGTGCCATCTGAAAAAATTGTAGAAACAGCGATTAAAGAAAAGGTTGATATTATTGGACTTAGCGGATTAATAACTCCATCGCTGGATGAAATGATTACGGTTGCCAGTGATTTGGAAAGGAGTAAACTGGATATTCCGTTGCTAATTGGTGGGGCTACCACTTCAAAAATACATACCGCTTTAAAAATTGATTCCGTTTATTCGGCGCCTGTAGTATATGTTAAAGATGCTTCGCAGAGTGTGAATATGGTGAATAACCTGTTGGTTAAAGATTTGAAAAAAGATTTCCTTGATAAGCTCAGGGAAGATTACCAGCGAGCGATCAATAAATATAATCAATCCAGATCGGGTATAGAATATATTAGTATTGAAGAAGCAAGAAAAAACCGGTTCTTAATCAATTGGGACCATTCAGATATAAAAAAGCCGGCTTTTTTAGGGACAAAAGTGCTGGAAAATTATCCGCTAAAAAATTTGGTGAAATATATCGATTGGACTTTCTTTTTCCATGCCTGGGATCTTTCTGGCCGTTACCCTGCAATTTTTGAGGATCCTGTAAAAGGGCACGAAGCCAAAAAGCTTTTTGACGAGGCGCATCAAATGCTTGATCGGATTATTAAGAAAAATATGCTACAAGCTAATGCTGCCTTTGGGTTTTATCCGGCCAATGCCGATGGGGATGATATCATTATCTACAACGAAAATGGCAACCAGGAGTTTGTACGGTTGCCAATGATCAGAAACCAGCGGGTAAAACCGGAAAATGAACCTAATATTTGTTTGTCCGATTTTATAATTCCTTTAAAACAAAAGAAAAAAGATTATATCGGGCTGTTTGCTTTAACCGCAGGAATTGGTGCAGAACAATGGGTTCAAAAGTTTAAAGAAGCAGGGAATGATTATGATGCGATCATGTTAAAAATTCTGGCTGATCGGCTGGCCGAAGCCTTTGCCGAAATGTTACACGAAAAAGTAAGGCGCGAATATTGGGGATATGCCATCAACGAAAAGTTATCGTATGATGACTTATTGCATGAGCGGTATCGTGGCATAAGGCCGGCCATAGGATATCCATCTTTGCCCGATCATACTTTAAAAAAGCCAGTTTTTGACTTGTTAAAAGCAAACGAAATAGGGATAGAGTTAACCGAAAATTTCATGATGAAGCCACCAGCTTCAGTTTGTGGATTTTATTTGGCTCATTCAGAATCAAAATATTTTAATGTGCAAAAAATTGGAAAAGACCAGGTTTCTGATTATGCTATCAGGGCAGGAATTAGTATTGAAGAAGCCGAAAAACGGCTGACACAAAATTTAAACTATACTTAAAAACGGTATAAATAACTAAAAATGAAAGTGATAGATAAAATTAAAAAAGCAAAAAATACATTGTTTACCTTTGAGCTTTTACCACCGCTTAAGGGGCACACCATTGATGAAATATATGCAGCCATCGATCCGTTGATTGAATTTAATCCTGCATATATTAATATCACCTATCATCAGCAGGAGGTAGTTTATAAAAACCGGACAGATGGTTTTCTGGAGAAAAAAATTATTCGAAAACGGCCGGGAACAGTAGCAATAGCCGCAGCAATTCAAAACAAATATAAAATTACTGTGGTTCCTCATATTATTTGCGGAGGGTTTACCAAGGAAGAAACTGAAGACGCTTTAATAGACCTTCACTTTTTGGGAATAAATAATTTACTGGTTTTGCGAGGCGACCCTGTGCCGGGCAATAAACGTTTTATTCCTGACCCTGGAGGGCATAAATATTCAAGCGAATTAATTGATCAAATTATGAATTTAAACCAGGGTAAATACTTGCATGATGATTTAATGAATGCCATGCCAACAGATTTTTCTGTAGGTGTAGCAGGATATCCCGAAAAGCATTTCGAATCACCGAATATGGAGGTAGATCTTGAGTATCTGAAATTAAAAGTCGATAAAGGAGCAGAATATATTGTAACCCAAATGTTTTTTGATAACCAAAAATACTTCGATTTTGTAGATAAATGCCGTAAGATGGGTATTGATGTTCCGATAATTCCTGGTATTAAACCGGTTGCTACATTAAATGATGTACAGCTGCTTCCACTAACTTTTCATATTGATTTACCCAATGATCTGATGGATGAGATTAAAAAATGTAAATCCAATAAGGAAGTAAGGCAAGTGGGAGTTGAATGGGCTATAATGCAGTCTAAAGAATTGATCCAAAGAAGAGTTCCCGGCATTCATTATTACACGCTTGACCAATCGGACAATATCCGAAAAATTGCTAAAGCAGTTTTTTAACCTGTATTTATTATACAATATGATTTTTTTCGATCGTAAAGAAAAATATGAATTAACGAAAACTCTTTGAGACGGTATTTTTTATTTGTAATTATTCTGTATCTTTGCAGGTTCAATAAGGAATATATGCTTTTTTAAAGCGCTGAAATACAGTATATTATATCTATATGGATCACATAAGGAATTTTTGTATCATAGCCCATATCGACCATGGTAAAAGCACACTGGCCGACCGGTTATTGCAAGCGACCAATTCTGTTTCTGAACGCGACTATAAAGACCAGTTGCTCGATAATATGGATTTGGAGAGAGAAAGAGGAATTACCATCAAAAGTCATGCTATCCAGATGAAGCATACTTTCGAAGGAAAAGATTATGTGCTTAACCTGATCGATACGCCCGGGCATGTCGATTTTTCTTACGAAGTATCACGGTCCATTGCTTCGTGCGAAGGTGCATTATTAATTGTTGATGCTACCCAGGGTGTGCAGGCACAAACAATATCCAATGTATTTTTGGCCATGGAACATGACCTGCATATTATTCCTGTGATGAATAAGATGGATTTGGATGCTGCCATGCCCGATGAGGTAAAAGACCAAATTATAGAGTTGATTGGATGTGACGAAAGTGAAATTATTGCAGCCAGCGGAAAAACAGGCCAGGGAGTTGATGAAATTTTAAAAGCGATTATTACAAAAATACCACATCCTGTGGGCGATGCAGATGCCCCTTTGCAGGCACTGATTTTTGACTCTGTTTTTAACCCATATCGTGGGATTGAAGCTTTTTTTAAAATTCAGGATGGAACCATCCGTAAAGGCGATTTAGTTAAGTTTATAGCTACTGGTAAAGAGTATAATGCAGACGAAATAGGGGTATTGAAATTAAAGCAGGAACCCAGAAATGAACTAAAAGCAGGTGATGTAGGCTATATCATTTCGGGAATTAAAACGGCGAAAGAAGTTAAAGTGGGCGATACCATTACGCATGTCGGCCGTCCCTGCCAAAAAGCGATTAGCGGTTTCGAAAATGTGAAACCAATGGTTTATGCTGGTATTTACCCGATTGATGCCGACGATTATGAAGATTTACGCGAAGCGATGGAAAAACTCCAATTGAACGATGCTTCGTTAACATTTGAGCCCGAATCTTCAGCAGCCCTTGGATTTGGTTTTAGATGCGGATTTCTTGGGTTATTGCATATGGAAATTGTGCAGGAGCGCCTCGACCGCGAGTTCGATATGGATGTGATTACCACTGTCCCTAATGTTTCATATAAGGTATACCAGAAAAAAGGAGAGGTTTCAGAAGTACATAATCCATCGGGGCTACCCGATGTAACCTATATCGATTATATCGAGGAGCCTTATATTAGAGCGCAAATTATTTCAAAAACCGATTATATCGGCGGAGTAATGAAATTGTGTATCGACAAAAGAGGTGTGCTTAAAAATCAAATCTATTTACCCAACGAACGTGTGGAAGTAACTTTTGTGATGCCATTGGCTGAGATTGTTTTCGACTTTTATGATAAACTGAAAAGTATTTCGCGCGGATACGCTTCGTTCGATTATCAGCAGGTAGGCTACGAAAAAGCAAACCTGGTACGGTTGGATATTTTATTAAACGGCGAAATGGTTGATGCATTATCAACTCTGATTCACCGCGACAATGCATATAACTTTGGCCGGCGAATGTGCGAAAAGCTGAAAGAGTTGATTCCCCGCCAGCAATTTGATATTGCTATTCAGGCAGCCATTGGCGCAAAAATTATTGCCCGCGAAACCGTAAAAGCAGTCCGTAAAGATGTTACAGCAAAATGTTATGGTGGCGATATTACACGAAAACGAAAACTGCTTGAAAAGCAGAAAAAAGGGAAAAAGCGAATGCGTCAGGTAGGTAATGTGGAAGTGCCACAGCAGGCATTTATGGCGGTACTTAAGCTGGATTAATTTTTATGTTATAGCAAAAGCTATAAAGGATTTTTGTTTAATTCTCTTTTTGATGCTTAACCTGCTCCTCCGGTGTTAAAACAGAATAAAGGTATTTGTTGGTTTCAATCCATTGGTTTGCTGAGAAATCCCATTTGTAAACGATTTCCATATACAATTCACCCTCTTCGTTATATTCAGAAACCGTTTTATCAAAATTAACCCAGTTCTTTTTCGAGAAATCCCATTTTTGATTGATCAATTCAATTAAACGCCCTTTCCGGTCGTACTGGTACATTTTTCTGATGCCGTTAATCCATTGACTGGTGTAATTGTTCCAGGTTATTCTATCTTCCTGGGTTTTGTGTCCACGAAAATTGTAGAGAAATTCATATTTCCCTTCGGCATCCCATTTTTTAGTATCTGTATTCCAGTTGCTTATAAAAACTTCGTTAGGATAAGAAAATTCGCTGGGATAAAACAATTCAAATTTTTTGTAATATTCCCACTCATTTTTAATGTTGTTAAATTTGCTTATGGTGATGTTATTTTCCAGCCCGTCAATGTTGTAATTCATAATATAGCGGACTGTATTGATCCACTCGTCGGCTGGTTTGTGCCACTCCTGGAATAATATCTCTTTTCGTTCGTTAAAATTATTGTAAAAAGATGTTTTCAATTGCGTATTTACCCAGTCATTAAATGATGGCCTCCAGGTTTGTACCAGCTTTTCCTGTTCGTTGCCTCTTTTATCGTAGGCAAATAATTCCTGCGTACTGTTTACCCATGTTTTGTCTGTTTTGCTCCATTCTTGCGTTAATGTTCGTAGAGGGTTATCTTTTTTATTGTAAATAATGATTTCACGCTGATAGGTTGCCCATTGGTTTAAATCTGCAACCCAGCTATATTTATATAATGTGTCAATGTTTTTGGGAACAGTTGAATTAGATATTAATGAATCAACCTTTTCAGGCAACTGGGCAACTGTTTGTACCGAAAAAAACAGGGATACAACAATGGGTGCAAATATTTTTATGACAATATGTTTACGCATATTCTGCCAGTTATTTCCAAACAATTTAAAAAAATACTGTATTAAAGTCAACTTTTTGGTTATAATATCTTGCTTTTTTGTTCAACCTGATTATTTGAATTAATATTGCATATATTTAGAATAATCGCGATGACAGAAAACCGTAACCATCAAATTAAAATCGCTTCTTGGGTTGGTATTGTTGGAAATTCCATACTTGCAGTTGCTAAAATATTAATTGGTTTTATTTCCGGAAGTTTTGCAGTAATTGGAGACGGAATTGATACAACAACCGATATCTTAACTTACTTTATAACCTTGCTTGCAGCAAGGATTATGAATAAGCCTCCCAATTATAAATTCCCGTATGGTTATAACCGTGCCGAAGCGGTTGCTACCAAAGCTTTAAGTTTTGTAATTTTCTTTGCAGGGGCACAATTGTTTTTTTCTGCTATTGTTAGAATTATAAAGAATGAACCGCATCAGATTCCAACATTGTTGGCTGTTTATGTTACGGTTTTTTCTATCCTGTCAAAAACTGCACTTGCAGTTTATCAATTACGGGTTGGTAAAAAAATTGATAGCAATATGCTGATCGCCAACGGGAAAAACATGCGTAATGATATTTTAATTTCCTCATCGGTTTTATTGGGATTATTGTTTATACATTTCTTCCACTTACCTGTTCTGGATTTAATAACAGCGATGTTAATTGGAGCATGGGTTATGCGTTCAGGATACGGAATATTTATGGAATCGAGCCGCGAATTAATGGACGGAACTGATAATCCCGATTTATATTATAAAATTTTTGATGCAGTTGAAGAGGTAGGTGCTGTAAATCCGCACAGAGTTCGAATCAGGAAACATTCAAATATGTACACCGTTGGTCTGGATGTTGAAATTGATGGTGAATTATCTATTGAGGAAGGCCATAAAATTGCAAAAAAGGTAGAAATAAATATAAAAACCCGCATCGAAAATGTTTATGATGTATTAGTCCATATCGAGCCTAAAGGAAATAAAGAGAAAGAAAAATATGGGCTTTCTCGGGATAATATAGATTCGGAATGCAAAAAGAAAAAGAATGGACGAAAAATATAGAAAACCCAGTGGTTCTTATATTAGTTTTATGAGCAATAAGGTTAAAACACACGGCGGTATTAACCTGGCACAAGGAATTCCTGGATTTAACCCTCCAAAAGAACTCACTCAAATTTTAAGTAAACTGGCAAAAGAAAATTTACATCAATATGCTCCCGGAAATGGGAATAATGAGTTGCTTAAGCTTTTGGTTGAAAAATATCAATCCGATTATGCCTTTACAAAAGATGATTTTATGATTCTTCAAGGTGCAACAGAAGCATTGTCATTACTCTATATTTATTTTAATAAAATTTTATCCAAACCCTTTTCGGCATTAGCTTTTGAGCCTGTTTACGAAAGTTATATGCATCTGCCGAAAATATTTAATACTGGTTTTGTACCATTTGCTTTTGATAAAAATTCATCGGTTGATTTTTTCCAACTTGAAAGTGTTTGTAAAGCAAAAAATGTAAAAGTTATTTTTATAGGCACTCCAGGCAATCCATTTGGAAAAATATGGAACAAACAGGAAATTGACAATCTGCTTAAATTAAGTAAATCACTTGATATCTTTATTATTTTTGATGCCGTTTACCGCGATTTATATTTCGAAGAAAAACCCTATATTCCTTTAGATCAATTTTATCCGAATTTATTTTATGTAAATAGTTTTTCTAAAATTTTATCAATAACAGGATGGCGAGTGGGTTATTTAATAGCACATCAAAAACATATGGATCATATAAAATCTATTCATGATTATACCGGTTTATGTGCGCCTTCGCTTTTGCAAGAAGCCATTGTTCGTTATCTGAAAAATTATAATTACGGAGCGGATTATATCTCTTCTTTGCGTGAAAATCTCAAACAATCTTATCAACTCTTAACTTCAGAATTTAAAAAGCTGGGGTTTAAAATTCCCGAAACCAAAGGCGGTTATTTTGTATGGGCTAAACTACCTAAAGACTTTTCTGATGGATTTAAGTTTGCTGTCGATTTATACGAACATCAGAGGGTAGCAGTAATTCCAGGTGAACATTTTTCGGACAATGCAAAAAATTATATCCGCTTAAATATTGCACGCCCAATAGCTGAAGTGAAAGAAGGAATTCAGAGAATCAAAGTTTTTTTTGGGAAATAAATTGCTGTTTTTTTCATTTTTTATTGATTTCAAATCCAAATGCTTTTAAATCGTCCCAAAAGTTAGGGTAACTTTTTTTAACAACCTCCGGATCGTCGATGATTAAAGATTTGGTAATGATTGCCAATGGAGCAAATGCCATCGCCATACGGTGGTCGTCGTAAGTTTTTACAAAATGGTTGGAAGAGATTTTAATGTCCTCATTTCCTTCCCACATAAGGTAATCTTTTCCATTGGTTTGCAAATGAATGCCCATTTTTTCAAACTCGTCCACTAAAGCTTTAATTCGGTCGGTTTCTTTAATCGATAAATTATCTAATCCGTTTAAACGAAAAGGAATATTTTTGGCAACCAGTGTAACTGCCAGGGTTTGAGCTAAATCAGGACAATCAGTAAAATCGTATTCAAAATGGCTGCAGGTTGTTGGAATGTTTTTTATAAATAAGCCATTTTCATTAAATTTTGATTGAACACCTAGCGTTTTAAAAATACCGGTTAAAACCGAATCGCCTTGTAAGCTGTTTTTTTGTAAACCGGATAAAAGAATTTCAGTGTTTTTTAAAAGCGAAATTATTGCAAACCAGTACGAAGCTGCCGACCAGTCAGGTTCTACAGTTGTTTCTTTTGGTAAATAATTTCCTTTTTTAACTTTTATAATGTTTTTATTCCACTGAAAGTTAATACCATGGTTTTGCATTATTTGCAGCGTCATGTTAATATAATCTTTCGATAAGATTTTATCTTCGATATTTATGGTTAATCCATTTTCTAATACAGGGGCAATCATAAGCAAAGCGCTTATATACTGGCTGCTGATATTCCCTTTAATATTTATGGGTTTTGTTTTTAATAATGTTGAACCATTGATTCTTAAAGGTGGAAAACCCTCTTTTTCAAGATATTCTATTCGTGCGCCCAATTCTTTTAAAATATCAACCAGAATTTTTATGGGGCGTTGTTTCATGCGTTCGCTGCCTGTTAAAATTGTTTCACCCGGGGTTATCGATAAAAATGCGGTTAGAAAACGCATAGCTGTTCCGGCAGCACCAATATCAATTACAGGATCAGATAAATGGTTAAGTGCCTTAATCAATACGTTGGTATCGTTGCTTGTCGATAGGTTATGTATGTCAAAATAATTAGCACTCAGTGCCCTGATAATCAATAATCTGTTTGATAAACTTTTCGATGCAGGCAAATTTATTGTATTAACTACCTGTTTATCAGGCGCTTTAATTTCAAATCTCATCTTTAAAGTGTGTTATACCATTGTAAAGCTTCCAGTATATCTGCCTTATTGCAATGTTGGTTAATTTTTATTTTACCGAAATCTTCAAGTAAAGTAAAATTTATTTTTAATCCTTTATTTTTTTTGTCGTGTCCGATAAGTTCGATAATTTTATTCATATCCTTTTCAGGGATATTAATTATAGAATATATATTTAGAATATAGTTATTGATTTGATGCATTTTTTTAACAGGGAAACTGCATAATTTATTCGAAAGATAAAGCTCGCATATCATACCCAAAGCAATGGCTTCGCCATGCAACAAGTTTGGTTTTTGATCCATAAAGAAACTTTCAAAAGCGTGTCCAAAGGTGTGCCCAAAGTTTAATGCTTTTCGCATTCCTTTTTCCAAAGGGTCAGATTCAACATAATGATTTTTTATATTCACCGACCGTGCAATGAGTTGATTTAAAGTTTTATAATTAATATTAGTTATATTGTGTTGCCTTAAATGCTCAAAATCCTGCTGGCTAAAAATCAGTGTATGTTTAATCATTTCTGCCCATCCCGAAAGGATATTCCTTTTATCCAGGGTTTGTAAAAAGCGGCTGTCGATAAATACATTTTTGGGATGGCTAAAAACGCCGATTTCATTTTTCAGGTTTAAAAAATTAATTCCGGTTTTTCCACCTACCGAAGCATCCACCTGTGATAAAAGGGTAGTAGGGATATTTACAAAATCCATTCCACGCTTAAAAGTAGATGCAGCAAAACCACCCATATCTCCAATAATACCGCCACCTAAATTGATAAGCAAAGCATTTCTGTCGGCATTATGTTGGGTTAAATACTCCCATATTTTAGTAGCAGTTTTGAGAGATTTATTCGATTCTCCACTTTTTATTTCTATGATATTAACATCATCAAAAAAACCATTTGTTTTGAGAACAGGCAAACAATGATATTTGGTATTTTCATCAACCAAAATAAAAATTTTGCTGTAATCCGATTCATCGAGAAAACGTTTTATAACCAGTTGGAGATCAGTTGAAATGATGATATTTGAGTAGGGTGTTTCAATTTTCATAGGTTACGCATTTTTGATGAAGTAAAAATAATAAAAACTATTGGCTAATTAATACCTTGATAAAATATTACCTTTATTAAATATTGAATAATTATGTATCATTGAGAAAGTTAATTATCTTTGAAAAAGTTTTAAAAAGTCATTAAATGCAATTTGATAACCGGAATAATATTTTAAGGCTGAATATTAGGAGGTATTTAGTACTTTTAATTTTTGCCTCAATTTTGGGATTGTTAATTTTTACCAATGTTTTGGAGAATCCTTTGTGGGGCATTAATAAAACAGGCGCAATAGTTATTGTTGTTTTGTTCTATATTATATACCTTATCTTAACTTATATCATTAATTACAATTATTTTTATTATTCAGATGAGGGGAATAAAATTGTTATACGGTTTGTATCGTTAAGGCCTTTTAATAGTAAAAGAAATGCCATTGAAATTTCTAAAAAAGACTATAATGGTTACAAAATCAATCAATCATTTTTTAATTTTAAAGAAGAATTAGTTATTAGCGTTCAAACCAAAAAAGGTGTAGCCAAATATCCTCCTGTTAGTATAACCGGACTTACTCCAAAACAGAAAAATACATTAAAAAAATCATTAAATCAATTATAATTTTCTTTAAAAGGTTTAATTGTTAAAAATGTGTTTAAGATCATATTTTCAAATGATATTTTTATTGGATAATTTAAAGATTAAAACCTACTTTTGCCACTAAATTTTTAGAAGCACAAATAGTTGTGTAAATTTAGTGTTCAACATTTAAAATATATAAAAATGAATGTAGATAAATTAATGATTCAGTTAGAGCAAAAACATCCGGGAGAAGCGGAGTATT
>JBKHIH010000006.1:0-90209 GCA_046538755.1 Thiohalospira sp. | reverse complement strand
AAAACGAATAAATACCATTTTTATTGATCTCTCCCGTGATTTTTGGGCCTACATTTCGATGAATTATTTTAAGCAAAAAATTAAAAAAGGAGAAGTGGGCTCATCGGCTATGCCGCATAAGGTAAATCCTATCGATTTTGAAAATGCCGAAGGTAATCTGGGTATTTCTAATGCAATGTGCGAACATTTGGCATTTAAATTACCCATTTCAAGGTTGCAACGCGACCTAACAGATTCTACAGTGTTGCGGAATATTGGCGTTCCTGTGGCGCATTCTATCATTGCTTTTCAATCGCTGCTTAAAGGGCTGGATAAAGTTTTAGTAAATGAACCGGCTTTTGAAAATGATCTGGAAGAGAACTGGGCTGTGGTTGCCGAAGCCATACAAACCATTTTACGTCGCGAAGGCTATCCAAAACCTTACGAAGCTCTAAAAGAATTAACCCGTACCGAAGAGAAAATTACCAAAAAAAGTATCCATCAGTTTATCGACGGACTTAATCTGAATGATGATATTAAAAGAGAATTAAAAAATATTACACCTTTTAATTATACCGGTATTTAATTTTCGAAAATTATCCTAATTTATTATACCTTTGATTGAATTTCAAAGGAAAATTTTAGTGAAAAAATTTATTGCCATATTGCGTTATCTGATTCCTTACTGGAAAAAATCCTTTTTAAGTGTTATGTGTAACTTATTGGCGGCTGTTTTTTCTGTTATATCTTTTACCATGATAATTCCTTTCCTGGGAATTTTATTTTCTTCACAAGATTTTAATATATCACCTGTGCCTATTGAACTTAATGTTGAATCAGTACAACACAATTTTAACTACTTGCTGGGTAGAATAGTATTAAATTATGGTACGGTAAATGCCTTGCTTTTTATAATAGGTATTGTTTTGGTTTTTACTCTAATGAAAAATATATTTCTCTTTTTGGGAAAATCTTTAATTATTCATATCCGGACAGGAGTGGTTAAAGATATCCGAAACGAGCTTATTGAAAAGGTCCTTGATTTTGATTTGAGTTATTTCTCAAACCAAAAACGAGGTGATATTATCTCAAAGATGATTATTGATGTGAAAGAGATTGAAATGTCGATTATTAGTTCGCTCGAGATGTTTTTTAAAGACCCCGTATTATTAATAGTATATGTTTATGTTTTATTTTTGATGAGTGTCAAGCTTACAATTTTAGCGCTTGTTTTATTTCCGGTTTCTGCTATTATTATAGGTAGAATTGGAAAATCTCTTCGGACAAAAACTTTCCGCGGACAACAAAAAATGGGTGCTTTAATGGGGATGCTCGAGGAAGTTTTATCGGGAATTAAAATTGTTAAAGCTTTTAATGCTGAGAAAACAGTAAAAAACAGGTTTGTTGGCATGAATGAAAGATTTACCCAGCTTTTTAACAAAATTGGACAGCGAAGAGCATTGGCAAATCCCATTGGTGATATTATTGCAACCTTTTCGATATTGATTATAATGTGGTTTGGAGGGAAAATGGTGCTATCATCTGATGCTGAATTAAGTTCACAGGTTTTTATCGGCTACCTGGCAGTATTTACCCAGGTTATTGCTCCGGCAAGATCCTTTTCAACCAGTTATTATAACATTCAGAAGGGAATGGCTTCAATTATGAGAGTAAATTCAATATTAGAGCATACATATACAATAAAAGATAAAGATGATGCTTTATTGATTGATGATTTTAAGCAATCAATTGAATTTAAAAATGTTTATTTTTCATACGAAACTGATCAGTCGACCATATTAAAAAATATCAACCTTAAAATTAATAAAGGTGAAACAGTTGCATTAGTTGGGGCTTCGGGTTCCGGAAAATCCACTATTGTTGATTTATTGCCTCGTTTTTTCGATCCCGATCAGGGTGAAATCTTAATCGATAATATTCCGGTAACCGATTTACAGATTTCATCACTTCGTAATTTATTTGGCTATGTAAATCAGCAACCTGTATTATTTAATGATACCATTTATCATAACATAACCCTGGGCGATGAAAATGTTGATTTATCAATGGTTCAACAAGCGGCTAAATTAGCCAATGCGCATGATTTTATCACGAAAACAGCACATGGTTATCAAACCAATTTGGGCGAAGGTGGCGATAAACTTTCGTTTGGTGAAAAACAACGAATTACTATTGCCCGTGCCATTTTAAAGAATCCACCCATCTTAATTCTTGATGAAGCCACTTCTGCTTTGGATTATGAATCGGAATATATGGTTCGTGAGGCTATTTATAATTTAATGAAAAATCGTACGACTATTGCTATTGCCCACAGGCTGTCTACAATTAAAAATGCCGGCCGGATTGTAGTAATCGATCAAGGCGAAATTGTTGAGCAAGGTAAACATGATGAATTATTATCCCAAAACGGAGTTTATGCCCGCCAGTTTCGAATGGAAAATTTTTAAACCAAATTTTTAGTTTTGTTAATAGAATTAATTATTCAATAATACAATGAATAAAAAAGTAGTTATTGGCTTGAGTGGAGGAGTGGATAGTACCATAGCAGCCTTGCTGTTAAAACAACAGGGTTATGACATAATAGCTTTACACTTTTGTTTTAACAATGATAAATATAATGAAAAAGTAAATGATGTAGCTCGTAGGTTAGATATCCCCTTAGTAAATATTAAAATTGATGATGATTTTGAAAAGGTGAAGCAATATTTTGCCTGGGAATATTTAAAAGGACGAACACCTAGCCCTTGTACATTCTGTAACAAACACATTAAATGGCAGAAATTAATTGACTTTGCCAACAAGCATCAAATGGATTTTGTTTCAAGTGGGCATTATATAAGAAAAAAGGAAATTGATGGAAAGCATTATTTACAAAAAGGTATTGACCCTGTAAAAGACCAATCGTATTTTTTATGGGAAATTGAGCCGGAGGTTATTAAACGGATGGTTACACCTTTAGGAAGCTATACAAAAGAAGAGGTGAGGCAAATGGCAAAAGAAAATGGTTTTCTGGATTTAGCCCTGCAAAAAGAAAGTATGGGAGTATGTTTTTTGCAAAATAAAGATTATCGTCAATTCTTAAACGAATATATTCCTGATAATTTGCTAAAAATAAGTACAGGCAGAGTAATCGATGAAAAAGGAAACGAAATAGGTGCCCACAAAGGGTATGTTTATTATACTATTGGGCAAAAGCAGGATTTACTGTTAAAGACAAAACGCCCGGCTTATGTAAATAAAATTAATGTTGCAAAAAATGAATTAACAATTGGAACTAAACCTTCGCTAAATCATCATAACATTTTATTAAAAAATATTCATTTGCTAAATCCTGAAAGAATAACTGAAAGATCTTCAGTTGATATTAATATTCGCGGATTTGGGTTAAATCCAACAAAACCTGCTATAGTAAAAATAATTACTAAAGATACCATTGAGCTTGAATTGGCTAGTGCAGCCTGGGCAGTTGCTCCGGGACAACCTGTGATTTTCTATGATGAGGATATTTTGTTGGGTGGTGGAATTGCAGAAAAAAGCTGGTAATAAAAAAATCCGCTCCGGTTATGGAACAGCTTTAATATTTTTGGCGGAGAAAGAGGGATTACTCGCAATTATGTATTTATGGGATTTGTTATTTAATATTTTTTTGAATTTATTTTAGTGATTAAAGGTTTTTATAAAGCTTGCTCGTGAAGGCTTCGCCGTTCGAACCCTGTCCATGGCTTCGGTTCTCATCCCTCTTTAAGTGATATTGAGTTAATTGCAAAAAAAAGCCGCTCCGGTTATGGAACAGCTTTAATTTTTTTTGGCGGAGAAAGAGGGATTCGAACCCCCGGTCCGCAAAACGGACAACGGTTTTCAAGACCGCCGCATTCGACCACTCTGCCATTTCTCCGTCGGCAAAAGTATAATTAATTTTTATTTGCACAAAATTTTTTGAAAAAAATAATAACAATGTTTTTTATAGAAGGATTTTCTATTTTTTGTGTAAATTTTACCCGTAAACAGCCGGAAACATGCATTTTTCCGTTCAATTATTAACAAAATCAATATATTTATCAATAAATCAGCATTTTTTTTTACTTTAGATTTGCTAAACTTAAGAAATACTCTATATTTGTATGTAGAAGCTAAAAAAAATAATTATTTTACTAACCCTAAAAATTTTTTTATTATGAACAAAGCAGAATTAATTGATGCAATTGCTAGTGGAGCTGACTTAACAAAAGCAGACGCTAAAAAAGCTTTAGACGCTTTCATTAAGAGTACTACAGGCGCTTTGAAAAAAGGTGACAGAGTAGCTTTAGTTGGTTTTGGTTCTTTCTCTGTAGCAAAAAGAAATGCACGAACTGGTAGAAACCCACAAACTGGAAAACCTATTACTATTAAAGCTAAAAATGTAGTTAAATTTAAAGCTGGTAGTGATTTAGCAGATGCAGTTCAATAAAAAACTTTGACGAAATAATTGAAGGGAGTACCATATATATTGTACTCCCTTTTTTTATAGGTATATCAATATGAATACTGATTTAATCAAATACCTGGAACAATTTATTACTCAAAAACGGCTTGACTTATTTCATCAGGTGCTAAATGAACGTACCCGATATATTGCAGTTGTGTTAGAAGATATTTATCAGTCGCAAAATGCTAGTGCTGTATTGCGAACAGCCGATTGTTTTGGAATCCAGGATGTACATATTATCGAAAATAAAAATAAATATCAGATTAACCCTGATGTGGCTTTGGGCGCATCTAAGTGGTTAAATCTTATAAAATATAATCAGCAAGAATATAATACCTTAGAAGCAATTGGCCAATTAAAAAAGAAAGGTTACAGAATTGTTGCTACAACACCTCACACCAATGATATTAGTCTTGAAAATTTTGATTTGACAAAAGGTAAGGTAGCTTTATTTTTTGGAACGGAATTAAATGGGCTAACAGTTAAGATGATTGATAATGCAGATGAGTATCTAAGAATTCCTATGGTCGGTTTTACCGAAAGTTTTAATATATCTGTTTCTGCGGCAATTATTTTACATCACTTGAGTTCTTTGTTGAGAAAATCTACAATAGATTGGCAATTAACTGATAATGAGAAACAAGAGCTTTTGCTGGAATGGTTAAAAAATACAATAAAAAAATCATCGTTACTTATTGATGACTTTTTATCTAAGAAAAACAACTTTTAATCACGAAAATTCGTATATTAATGTAATTTTTTTCATCTTTATAGTTTAAAATCATTCTAATAAATTATCATAATTTGAAATAAATTTATACTGCGATTTGTATGAACTGTATTATTATAGATGATGATGCCCTATCAAGACGTGTAGTGGAAGAATTTGTTGAACGGACAGATTTTCTTACGCTTAAATACTCTTTTAAAGATGCTGTTGAGGCAATTAATGCATTTAATAAAGGAAACGAAGAAATTGATCTGATTTTTTTGGATATTGAGATGCCCGAAATGGATGGTATTGATTTTATGAATACACTAAAAAATCTACCACAGGTTATTATTGTTTCCTCCAAAGAAAAATATGCAGTAAATGCTTTCGATTATGATGTTACAGATTACCTGTTAAAGCCTATAACATACAGCCGGTTTTACAAAGCTGTATTAAAAGCAAAAAATATCCATGATATTAAAGAACGAACCGATGTAGATGAAATATATATCAAAAAGAATTCAGCGCTTGTTCGTTTAAAATACGATGAAATCCTTTGGGTAGAGGCGCTTGAAAATTATGTGATCATTAACTCATTTAATGATAAATTTACAATTCACTTTACAATGAAATCAATTGAAAGCCAATTGCCTTCAAAACAATTTAAGCGGGTACATCGTTCTTATATTGTTAATGCAAAAAAAATTGACCGTATCGAAGATAATTCAGTGTATATAAAAAATTCTGATGGATTAAAAAGTATCCCTATTGGTAAGGCATATAAAGACCGATTTATGAAGGATATAAATCTTATGGGTAAATAAATTCATATGATTAATTTTGTATTTTAAATTGGGAGTTATCCCAATTTTTTTTGTTTATAATTTTAATATGATCAATAAATGATATCAAATCGACAATTATTTTTACAACATGTTGGACAAACCTCCGACTTTCCTTTGCAATTGGAAATTGAGAGTGCTAAAGGTATATATATGTATGATGCTGATGGCAACTCATATATCGATTTAATTTCAGGAGTTTCTGTAAGTAATGTAGGACATTTGCACCCTAACGTTGTAAAAGCAGTTCAAAAGCAAGCTGAAACCTATATGCACCTTATGGTATATGGTGAATATATTCAATCACCTCAGGTAGAGTATGCAAAAATTTTAACTGATTTGTTACCAGAAAAATTAAGCTCTGTATATTTTGTAAACTCAGGAAGTGAAGCCATTGAAGGTGCACTTAAGTTAGCTAAACGCTATACCGGCCGTAGTGAAATTATTGCATTTAAAAATGCTTATCATGGCAGTACCCATGGAGCATTAAGTGTTATGGGTAACGAGGGTTTTAAAAATTCTTTTCGCCCGTTATTACCTGATATTAGATTCCTGGATTTTAATGATGAAAAATCAATATTACAAATTAGTGAAAAAACAGCTTGCGTATTAGTTGAGCCAATTCAGGGCGAAGGAGGAATAAGGGTTCCGGAAAATAATTTTTTACAAAAACTCAGGAAACGATGCGATGAAACCAGAACATTGCTCATTTTCGACGAAATACAAACCGGATTTGGACGAACAGGGAGTTTATTTGCTTTTCAGGAGTTTAATGTTACTCCGGATATTATGACAATCGCTAAAGGAATGGGAGGTGGAATGCCCATTGGTGCTTTTGTTTCATCTAATGAAATTATGTCGGCTTTTAAAACCAACCCGGTTTTAGGACATATTACAACTTTTGGTGGGCACCCGGTATCATGTGCCGCTGCTATTGCTTCGCTAAAAACTATTTTAAATGAGAAATTACATGAAACTGTAAATCAAAAAGGACAGTTATTCAGAGATTTATTGGCTCATCCGCAAATAAAAGAAATACGTGGAATAGGGTTGTTCATGGCTGTTGAACTAAAAGATTTTGAGCAGGTTAAGAGAGTAATCGATATAGCAGTAACCAAAGGGTTAGTAACCGACTGGTTCTTATTTCACGATAGCGCTTTTCGAATTGCTCCGCCATTAATCATCACTGAAAAACAAATTAAAGAGGCTTGTATCATTCTTTTAGAAGCTATTGACAAATCGGTGAAATAAGTGAAGTATATTTTTAAAGGTTTAAATGAAGTACTTCTATTTATAAAACAATTATTAGTACTTCAGGTTTACGTTAAAAAATAATTAGTCTATAAAATCGTTAGCAACAGCAACAAGATAAATATTTAAGAATTTTACGAATGAGAAATAAACTAAAACTTTTATTGTTTACTTTATTATGCTTGTGTATTGGAAAGTCTAATGCACAGGATATGAGTGTTTATTCCGATACTCTGGAATATTATTTCAATATAATGGCACAGGAAAAGGATGACGGTAGAAAAGAAGAATTTAATGAGAAAATAGTATATTATTTTCGGAAAGCTTTAGAGCAAGATGATAGTTTTGATTACAATTTTTCATCTTTAAAATATATCGGAGACATTAAATCTGATGATGATAAGTTGAGAGTTATTACCTGGAACTTACCTTATTACGATGGGACACACAAATATTTTGGTTTTATTCAGTATAAAAAAAATAGATGGAACACTTTAACCTTTGAACTCAACGATAATTCGGAGAATATAAGCAATCCTGAATTTGAAACTCTATCTAATCAAAATTGGTATGGCGCATTGTATTATCAAATAATTGTAAATAAACATTGGCTAAATGAATATTATACCTTATTGGGTTCTGATTTAAATGATTTACATAGCAAAAAGAAGCTTGTTGAAATATTACAGTTTGGCCAAAACGATCAACCTGTTTTTGGTAACCCTGTTTTTAAAAACAGGGAAAAGGCTGTTACTCGTATAATTTTTGAATATAGCGCACAAGCAAATATGGTATTAACCTATGATAAGGATAGAGAGATGATTATTTACGATCACCTTTCGCCTTTTCGTCCCAGCTTAAAAGGAAAATATCAGTTTTATGGCCCTGATTTTTCGTACGATGGCCTAAAATTTGAAAACGGAATTTGGAATACCTACCACGATATAGATGCTCGTAATTTTAATATTGAATAAACATAACAAAAAAAAATATGAACCAAAATAATGAATCGTTTCAATATTTTGTAGAACAATTTGCCGATTTACGTATTTTAAGATATGAAGTACCAGGTTTTGAAAACCTTTCTTTAAATAAAAAGAAGCTTATTTACTACCTTGCTCAGGCAGCATTATATGGCCGTGATATTATTTTCGACCAGAATTTTAAATATAACCTTGTTATAAGAAGGTTGCTTGAGTCGATAATAAAAAATTATAAAGGCTTGCAAGACAATGAGCAGTGGATGGAGTTTTTGGTTTACACCAAACGTGTTTGGTTTTCTAATGGCATACATCATCATTATTCTACCGAAAAATTTTTGCCAGGTTTTTCGAAAGAATTTCTACTGGATTTGATACATCAAATTCCTGAGAATGAATGGCCTGTAAGTTTGTCAAAAGAAGAAGTAATTTCAAAGATATTGCCTATAATTTTTGATTCTGAAATCTATAACAAAAGAGTTTGCCAGGATCAATCGAAAGATATGATTACAAACTCGGCAAACAACTTTTATGAAGAAATTACCCAACACGAGGCCGAGAATTTTTATCAACAGATGATGAATCCGGATGAGGATGAACCAATTTCTTATGGTTTAAATTCGAAATTGGTAAAAGAAGAAGGGCAGGTTAAAGAAAAAATTTGGAAATCGGGTGGAATGTATGGAAAGGCCATCGATAAAATTATTTTTTGGCTCGAAAAAGCTGCCGAAGTAGCTGAAAATAACAAACAAAAGGAGAGCTTACAAAAGCTTATCGATTATTACCTTACCGGAGATTTAAAGAAATTCGATGAGTATAGCATATTATGGTTAAACGATACCGGGTCGTTTATAGATACTGTTAATGGATTTATTGAAATTTATGGCGACCCATTGGGGCGCAAAGCCACTTGGGAAGCGCTTGTAAATTTTAAAGATGAAAAAGCTACCCGTAGAACAGAAATCTTAAGCCAAAATGCACAGTGGTTTGAAGATCATTCGCCCGTTGATTCAAAATATAAAAAAAGCAAAGTCCAGGGTGTTAGTGCTAAGGTAATTAATGTAGCAATGCTCGGAGGCGAGTGCTATCCTGCAACACCTATTGGAATTAATCTTCCAAATGCTGAATGGATTCGCAAAAAGCATGGGTCAAAATCTGTAACCATCGAAAATATTACGTACGCTTATCATATGGCTTCACTTAAAAGCGGGGTAGTTGAAGAATTTTCTTATTCGGATGATGAGATTGAATTACATAAAAAGTATGGTTTTTTGGCCAATAATTTACATACCGATTTGCACGAATGTTTAGGGCATGGATCGGGTCAACTAATGCCTGGTATAAGCACCGATTTATTAAAAAATTATTACTCGCCAATTGAAGAAACACGAGCCGACTTGTTCGCTTTATGGTTTATGATGGATCAAAAATTAATTGATTTAGGTATAATGCCATCATTTGAAGTAGCTGAGGCGCAATACAACAGCTATATTAAAAATGGGTTAATGACACAACTTACCCGTATTGAGCCAGGGAAAAATATTGAGCAGGCTCATATGCGAAACCGTCAATTAATAGCTAAATGGTGTTTTGAAAAGGGACAAGATGAAAATATTATCGAAAAAGTAATAAAAGAAGGGAAAACATATTTTATTATAAATCATCATACGAAATTAAGAGAGCTATTTGGAAAACTTTTGGCTGAAATACAACGGATTAAGTCTGAAGGTGATTATGAAGCCGCTAAAGGCCTTATTGAAAATTATGGTGTAAAGGTTGATAAAAATTTGCACAACGAAGTACTTGGGCGTTTTAAAAAATTAAAATTGGCACCTTATACCGGCTTTCTAAATCCCAAATATACTCCGGTTTATCAAGACGAAGAATTAGTTGATGTTTCGATAGGTTATGCTACTGATTATTCCGAACAAATGATGGGATATTCAGAAAAATATTCGGTACTTCCTGATTTAAACTAAACTATTGATATATTTGTTTATAATTCGTAACTTGAATTGTAATTTATTATCATGGCAAATCGAATAACCAAACAAAACACTTATGTATATTTCATCGATAACGATGATACTTATATTCGCGATGTTTTAGCACATTTTGAAGAGGTTAACGATTATAACATCAGTATTTATACCCGAAGTAAAGAATTCTTTGAAGATTTTACTGAACTAATACCCTCTAAAAAAAGGATCGATATTATTTTTTTAGCTACAACCCTCGAAACGAGCCAGGAAAATGAACCCGTAGACCCAATTAATATACTAAAAAAAATAAAAGAAATAAATCCGAACGCCGAAATTATTTTATATTCCGATAATGATGATATCAATATTGTCTCTTCTGCTTTTCATTATGGAGCATATACTTTTATTAAAAAAAATGAAAATATAACTTTGCGTATCGAAAATAATATTAAAGGAATTATTAGCCAGAAAAATTTTCAGATTAAAAAAGAAGCCGGAATTTATATAACCAAATTATTCCTTCTTTTTTTCTCGGTACTTATCGTTTTTTTTGCCTTGTTATATTACTTCTTCCCTGAGTTGTTTTCTTTATAATATCTACATTAATCTAAATTCTAAATAAAATATTGTAATCGAGATGTTAGGATTATAATTTATAATACCTGCTAAAATTTCATTTTATTTCGAAAGGAAATGATACTTTGCTGTCTATTTGGCAGAAAATAATCTGTGGCACAACTATTGGAAAATAAGCTCCTGAAAACAGATGTTAAACATAAAATATTGATATAAAATGCAAAAAGGAAAAATTGGAGTTACTACTGAGAATATTTTCCCAATCATTAAAAAGTTTTTATACTCCGACCATGAGATTTTTTTAAGGGAGTTAATTTCAAATGCTGTTGATGCAACACAAAAATTGAGAAAGTTAGCTTCGTTAGGAGAATATAAAAATGAACTGGGTGATTTAACCATTCGTGTTTCATTGGACCCTAAAAAGAAAATTCTTACTGTTAGCGACCACGGCATTGGAATGACAGCCGAAGAAATTGATAAGTACATCAACCAAATTGCGTTGTCAAGTGCCGAAGAATTTATCAATAAGTTTAAAGACCAAACAACCATTATTGGTAAATTCGGGCTTGGTTTTTACTCATCGTTTATGGTAGCTAAAAAGGTCGAAATTGTTACCAAATCTTATAAAGATGATGCACAAGCTGTAAAATGGACATGCGACGGAAGCCCTGAATATAAAATTGAAGAAGTAGAAAAAAAAGATAGAGGAACAGATATTATATTGCACATCGACGATGAATCGAAAGAGTTTGCCGAAGAAAATCAAATCAATCAATTATTAAATAAATATTGTAAATTCCTGCCAGTTGAAATAGCTTTTGGTAAGCAAAAAGATTGGAAAGACGGAAAAGAAATTGAAACCGATAAGGATAATATCATTAACGATACCAATCCGTTATGGACACAGATGCCAGCCGATTTAAAGGATGAAGACTATAAAACGTTTTATCGTAACCTTTATCCTATGAATGAAGAACCCTTATTTCACATCCATCTTAATGTGGATTTCCCTTTTAACCTGACAGGTATTTTGTATTTCCCGAAAATTAAAAACAACATTGAGGTTCAGAAAAATAAAATACAACTTTATGCCAACCAGGTATTTGTTACCGATTCTGTAGAAGGTATTGTACCTGAGTTTTTAACATTGTTGCACGGAGTTTTAGATTCACCAGACATTCCACTTAATGTTTCGCGTAGTTATTTGCAAAGCGACGCACGTGTTAAAAAAATATCGAATCATATTACCAAAAAAGTTGCAGACAGGTTAGAAGAAATATTTAAAAATGACCGCGAACAATTTGAGCAAAAGTGGGACGACCTGAAAATTTTTATCGAATACGGAATGCTTACCGAAGAAAAATTTTATGAAAAAGCACAAAAATATGCTTTATTTAAAAATACTGATGGTAAGTATTTTACTTTCGAAGAATATGAAAAATTGATAAAAGATAATCAAACCGATAAAGACAAAAACATAATATATCTTTATGCTACTGATAAAGATAAACAATATACATTTATTGAAAATGCAAAAGCAAAAGGATATGATGTATTGTTAATGGACGGGCAGTTAGATACGCATTTTATTAATCATATTGAGCAAAAGTTGAATAATGCCCGTTTCTTACGTGTAGATTCGGATATTATTGATAAGCTGATTAAAAAAGAAGAGGTAGAAGAATCGAAATTATCTGCCGAAGAAAAAGATCAGCTTTCTCAAATGTTTGAAAGCCAATTGCCTAAAAATGCATCTTTTACTGTTACTTTCGAAAATCTGAAAGAAACGGATGACCCAATTGTAATCACACAATCAGAATATATGCGCCGTATGAAAGATATGGCAGCCATGGGCGGTGGCGGAATGAATTTTTATGGCGACCTGCCCGATAGCTATAATGTGGTTATCAATTCTAATCATCGATTGGTAGAGAAAATACGTGAGCAGAAAGATAAAAAAATTGGCACTAAAATTGAAAAAATTTTAGAAGAGCTAAAACCTGTTGAGGAAGAAAAGAAAAAATTGGAAAAAGCCAAAGAAGGGAAAAAGGACGAAGAAATTAACCAGGCCGAAAAAGATAAATTAAGCGATGTTGAAAAGAAAATTAATGAGTTTCGAGAGAAGAAAAAAGAGCTATTAATAAAGCATGGAAAAGAAAATAAATATGTTAAGCAACTTATTGATTTAGCGCTACTTGCTAATAATATGCTAAAAGGAGAGGAGCTGACAAAATTTGTTAAACGTAGTGTAGAATTGATTAAATAAACGCTTAATTTGATATTATAAATTGCCTGTCAGTTTAATGGCAGGCTTTTTTATTTAAAATTTTTTGTAATTTAGATAAATTAAAGCCTGGTTTATTTATGTAAAATAATGAGATATAATAATGAAAATTTTGCATGGCCCATTTTAAATTAATTTTAGTTTTTATTTGTTTGTTAACTATTGTAACTGTTCAATCGTTATGGTCTCAGAATAAATCTCAAAGCCCTACTTTTGGAATAAAAGGTGGCTTATTACTATCAACCATCAATGGTGATGATGCGATTGACCAGTATGCCAAAAAAATCGGGCCACAAATTGGTTTTACCGCTGCTTATTATCCGTATGTTAACTGGTCGGCTTGTGCCGAACTCAACTACGAACTTAAAGGAGGAAAATTCGATATGCACGAAATGGATATGAACCTTCATTATGTTACCCTTCCATTCTATGCTAAATTTAATTTTAACGAAGATCCTCAGATTTATTTTTATGCCGGAGCTTATGGCTCCTACTTATTTTCAGCCAGTACTAAAGGCGATTATGAAATCATTATAGGCGAAGATCACATTAACAAATCTATTGATGAAAATATTTTATCAAACTTAAATAAGATTGATGTAGGTATTGTTGCAGGGGTTGGTGTACAAGGCCGTTTAAACAGATATTTAGATATTTTTATTGATATTAGATATACCCGGGGATTTTTTGGGCTTGATAATAAAACCGCTGACTTGAGATACAATTTTAATGATTCAGAATTTTGGCCAGAACAGGACTTAAACAACCCTTCCAATAAAGCTTTTATGCTCACCACAGGATTTATTTACTATTTGATTCCTAGATAAAAAAAGCAGCAAAATAGTATTTAAAAAATTTTATTTCATTATTGAGTAAATCTTATCTGTTGAAAGAATAGCTTTAATTATTAATTATGTTTTCTCTTCGTCGATTTTCTTGAAATAAAAAAATAAGAAAATATTTGCAAAACTAACAAACGTTAGTTAGTTTTGTGCAATAATAAATTTTTATAGAATGATGTCTAATCGTGAAAAAATACTGGAGATAGCAATAAAACTTATAGGAACCAAAGGATTTGATGCTGTTTCGATTCGAAATATAACAAGGGAAGTAGGAATAAAAGAAAGCTCTTTTTATAATCATTTTAAAAGCAAGAATGCTTTATTGGATGAAATTTTTGAAATGTTGGAAAAAGATTTGAATCGAATTCGTCCAAAAAAATCAGAAATTGAAAAGCTTTGTAAGCAAATGACCTTAAAACAGTTTTTAACTTACAGGTTAACTCAATTTTTAAAAGGCTGGGAGAACCCGATGGCTCGCTATCTTTGGTTTGTAGTTTCGCAACAACAATATAAAAATAAAAAGGCGGCTGCATTAATTGTTCAGGAAACGGATCGCTCAGTCGATTTATTTAAAACGGCATTTAAAATTTTAATGAAACAGGGCAAAATGAAAAATGGCGATGCTGTTTTTCTTGGAAATCTTTATGGATATTCTATTCGGGCAATTCATCTCGATTGCACTTATCGTCATTTCGATTCTGAAAACAAAGAAGATGATTTTAAAAAAATGTTTGATATAATGGAAAAATTTGCTGATGAGTATTCAGCTTAATAATATTTAACAATTTTAAAAATTATAGTTATGGTTAAAGAAAGAAAAATTAAATGGCTCATTATTATTTTAGCTGTATTCCAGGCTTTTAATGGATTTAGCGGTTTGTTGGGAGGTTTTATGTTAATAAAAGACCCTTCTGGTATAAGCCTGTCAATGGAGCAATCGTGGTTAAATGCTACGCCTTTTGCTAATTTTTTAATTCCGGGCATTGTATTGTTTATTATTAATGGATTAGGAAATATTGCCGGCTTATGGGCTACAATCCGTAAAAAAACAAAATCGGCAGAAATAGGTGTTGTATTTGGGCTTATAATGATGGTTTGGATTATTGCACAGGTATTATGGATTGGATATAAAGATTTTTTACAGCCATTTTATTTTTCTACTGGCTTATTTCAAATGATCTTTGGTATAATGTTGTACAAAGTAAAACGAAAATAAAAGTTACTGGTGGATGTGTAGGATTTCTCTCATATCCATCTTTTAATTAACTAAAAACCTAAAATAATGTTTTTAAAAATTTTATCAGCGGTATTTATTTTTTTGCACGGCCTGGTTCATTTTTGGTATGTGATTTTAAGTGCTCAATGGATCAAATTTAAACCCGAAATGGGATGGACTGGTAACTCCTGGTTGCTAGATGCTGTAATTCCACCTTCAACAATAAGAATAATTGCAATATTATTTTATAGTATTGCTGGTATGGCTTTTGTCGTTAGCGCTAGTGGATTTTTATGGGTAAAAGAGTGGAGCAATAATATGCTTATTTTTTCAGCTATTTTTTCTTCAATTTCTATTTTGTTATTTTTTGATGGTAGTACTCATCTATTGGTACAAAAAGGATTAATTGGATTGATCATTAACATTGTAGTTATATTAGTTTGTTATTTCAATTAACGAAAAGGGTGCAACGGTCTTAATAATTCGATTAAGTTTTAAGCCTGCTTGATTAATTATTTGATTGTACTCTTCTTTTGTACGTTCTTTGCCTCCATCCTGGCTTACCATCATCTGGATATCAAAAAGTTTGGCGAAAGAATATCGGTTTTTATGGCTAATGACTGGTTCAATGATTAAAATATTCCCTTTTTCGGGTAATACATCTTTAATATTTTTTAAAATATCAATTGCTTTTTGATCGCTTAAGTTGTGTAATATATTTTTCATTATGTAAATATCTCCGCCAGAAGGAATAATTTCAAAAAAAGAACCCTCAATATATTTTACACGTTCAGAAACATGGTAATTTCTAAAATTTTTGTCTGCATCTTTAATTACATGCGGCAAATCAAATAATATTCCTTTTAAATGTTTATTTTTTAATAAAATCATTGATAATAAAATACCGTGCCCGCCTCCAATATCAATAATATATTTTGCATCTTTAAAACTGTATTTCGAAAGTATAGCATAACTTAACATTAAAGACGAATTGGTCATGGCAGTATTGTAAACATTATTCTTTTCAGGATATTTTTCTAAATATTCAAAAATATTCATTCCCAATACTTTTTCTGATGCATTTTTGCCTGTTTTAACCACATTATGTAAATCATCAAAAAGTTTCCAGTTTACCGTATTTGCCAGGTGCATAACCATATATCGCATAGAATCAGTTTGGTTCACCAAAGTTTTTGATAATCTGTTTTGAGCAAAAACCCGATTATCTTTTTCTTTAAATATACCCTGGCTTGCCAACATTCGCATTAATCGATATAATGATTCTTCATGCGAGCCGGTTAATTTTGCTAATTCAGAAATATTTTTATCGTGTTCTTTTAAATGTTCTGCAATATTTAATTCAGCAGCTACACCAATAGCTTTTGATACATAAAAGGATTGAACCATTTCTACAATAGCGATGTTCGGTGCTGTAAATTTTCGCGAGAGCTTATAAAGGAAATACCTAAACCTGTCAAAAGCTTTTATAATAAACGGAGAGGGATATTTTGGTATCCGTGAAGGGTTTTGCATTAATAATTTAATTTAAAAATGATTTAAAAGGTAAAAATATAGAAAATAATAAAACTTAACCTACCTTCTAAATAAATATTAATTATTAATTATTCATGAATAATGCAGGTTAAGTTGATAAATGAAAAAAACATTTACATTTTTTTATAAAATAGCATTGGCTTTTGACGAATTATTTAAAATTCTTCAATTTTCTGACTATTTTTACGGTTAAATTTTAAAAAACTGATGATATACAGATATAATACCAATGTTAAAGGCTACGAACTAGATTCATACGGGCATTTAAACAATGCTGTGTATTTAAATTATACCGAACAAGCTCGTTGGGAGATCCTTAAAAACAAAGGTTTTTTGGATAATTTATTAAACAAAGATTTTTTATTAGTTGTTACTGAAACAAATATAAAATATAAACGTGAGTTAAAATTATTTGAACCTGTTCAAATTGAAACTGAAGTTAAATTTAAAGCACCCTATTTAGTTTTTTATCATAATATTATTAATGAAAATATAGGTTTTAGTGCTGCAAAAGCTGTTGTAAAGACTTTATTAATTAATAAAGACCGGATTCCTCAAGATATTCCGTCTGACTTATTAGCCATTACAAAATAAATACAATGGAAGAGAATAATTTTGTCGAATGGGAAAGGGAAGGAGATATTGGAATTATTACATTATCAAATAATAAGGAAAATTATCTGAAAGAGCCAGATTTTATTGAAATAGAAAAAATTCAACAATGGACAGGTTATCCAGGTTTAAAAGGTATTATAATAAAGGGCTTAGGCCGCAACTTTTCTGCCGGGGCAAATCTTGAAAGATTAAAAGAGATCGCTAAAGATCATCATTTGTTATCTGAAAAGATCAGTAAAGGGAAAAAATTACTTAATTATATTGAAGATTTGGAGATTCCTGTTATCGCTGCTATAAATGGAGTTTGCTTTGGTGGCGGACTGGAAATTGCGCTTGCTTGCCATATACGTATCGCATCAAAAACGGCATTATTTGCTTTTCCTGAAATAAATCTTGGGTTAATTCCGGGATTAGGTGGAACGTACCGTTCGTTTAAATTGTTAAAAAATAAGGCTTTCGAAATCGTGTTAAACGGAGATATGATTAATGCAGAAAAAGCATTATCGATCGGTTTAATTGATGATATTACAGATAATAGGGATGCTTTGGTAAACGCCAAAGAAAAAATGCTGAGCATGACCAAAGAACGCTCTTCTGATTTAATCCGTTTTGCTATGAAAGCTTTAAAAAATGCAGAGAATTTAAGTAAAGATGAAGCTTTGAAAAAAGAAACCGAGATGTTTTGCAAACTGGCAGCAGACTTGAATAACTAATTTAAAGTATTGTAACATAGAATGTACAAAGAAATTGTAGTCATAAAATCAGTAAAAGAAATTGAAACTATTCTTTTCAAGCATGCTGATGATTTCTATTTTATCGAAGATGAGATAAAATCATCTGAAGATAAAAATATCATTAAAAGTTTGGGTGCGAGGTATTTGATAAAAAAAAGCATCATCGATTTTTTAGGAGTTACAGTTGGATATCATGATATTGAGATTCAAAATGAGCAGAGCGGGAAACCTGTTGTTACTATAAAAGGAAAAGTTAAAGAGGATTTATCGGAACGTAATATTCAAAAAGTTCATGTTTCAATCTCTCATTCAAAGCATTATGTTTCTGTTTTAGTAATTTTAGAAAAATAGGTATGTTTAGTACAATCAACTGGCATACAAAAAATAAAATCGGCTTTTTGGAGTTGAATAATCCACCTTCAAATAAAATGAACTCCATTTTCTTTGATGAATTTTATGAGTGGCGGGCCGGTGTTGTTCAAAAAGCAGAAATTGAATCGCTAATTATTTATGGGAAAGGGAGGCATTTTTCCTCTGGTGCTGTAGTTGATGATTTGGTTCAGATAATTCAAAAAAGCCAGAATCAAACGGGTGATATAAAAGAAGTTAGCGCTTATTTGAATAAAAACAGCAGAATATTTTTTTCATTAAAAGAATTAGATATACCAGTAATATCTGCAGTGCGTGGTGTTTGCCTGGGTTCTGCATTTGAACTCGCACTTTGTGCCGATTTTGTTATTTGTGCTGAAAAATCAGTATTAGGTTTACCAGAATCTACCTTTGGTTTAATTCCCGGATGTACAGGTACCTTTATTTTACCTAAAATTACAACTAAAGCAATAGCAATGGAATTAATACTTACCGGTAAAACTTTTTCTGCCGAACAAGCCCTGAATTGGAATTTAATTCATCGGGTTGTACCTACAAAGCAATTAATGGACGAAGCAATTGGAATAGCCAATCAATTGAAAACGAATTTTCATAAAGAATTGAAGAGGATTTAAAATATTATGCAAATTAATAATACTGAAATATTTGTAAAATTAACCGGCTCAGGTTCTTATTTACCCGGAAAACCAATCACTATTGATGATGTGGATTACTTTTTAGGAGAGTTAACAGAGGCACCTAAAAAAATGCAGAAATGGATGCAACGGATGAAAGAATTAATGCGTGAAATGCTTGAAGTAAAACATTATCATTTTGCTATTAATCCGGAAACTCATGAATTTACAGATGATAATGTAACCATGTCAGTAAAAGCAGCAAAAAAAGCACTCGATGCAGCCGGTTTAAAAGGCAATGATATAGATTTGATTGTTTATGGTAGCGCACATCAGGATCAAATGCCAACAACTTCGGTTCGCATTCAAGAAGCGTTGGGTATTGAACAATGTGGCGAAATGGGTATCCATGCCAATTGCACTTCGGCTTACAAAGCCTTACTGGTGGCTTCTGACTTTATTAAATCCGGGCGTTATAAAAATGCATTGGTTATTTCATCCAGTATGTCGTCGTCTGAATTGCGTGCCGATTATTATAATCAACCATTGGTTAAAAAGGAAGAGTTATTTTTACGCTATTTTTTAAGCGACGGAGCCGGAGCTTTATTACTGAAGGCTGAGGAAGAAAAGAAAAAGGGACTTTTTGTTGAAAATACTTATATGGAATCAATAGGAGGTAAAAAACCTGCAGCCATGTTAAATAAGCGGCCGGCTTATTGGATGAATCCTAAACAAGAATATGAATTAGGGTACCATCATTTAAGCCAAATGTTTAACGAGCAACTGCGAACACATTTTCATGATCATGATGGAAGCGTTTTTATTAAAGGGTTAAAAAGGATGCTTCAAAAATATCCCGTCGATTTGAAGCAATTAAAATATTTTCAGGTAAACTTTCCATCCAAACATATTTCTGAGCTTATTATGGACGAATGTGAAGAACTGGGAATTGATCGAAATACACTTTATACAAAAATGTCGGATATGGGATATGCCGGGCCACCTATGGCTTTTATTTCTATCGATAAGATTTTAAATGAGGAAAAATTAACTTCCAGGGATTTGATTATTAGCTTTGTTACCGAGGTAAGTAAGTTTTTGCAGGCAGGATATATATTAAAATATTATTAGTTTGGCACGATTTATGATTTTTTTAAACTTTATTACTTTTTATTTGTATATTTAATAATTAAATGTTTAAAAATTAATAACTTACAATTATGAAAAAAATCATTGCTCTTGTATTATTAGCCTTGATGGCGCAAGCTGGTTTTGCCCAAGAACAAGAAAAGAAAAAAGAAAGAGACGATATCCAAACCATTTTTTCTGAAGAAAAATTAAAATTTTCAGGAGCTTTTATTGCACCTGAGCTAAAAGTTGGAACCATTTATGATGATAATGGTGTTTTTGTTGGTGGACGAATGGGAGCTGTTTTTAACGACCGTTTTTCGGTTGGTTTAGGAGGTTACGGATTAACAGCCAAAAGTTCATTTGATTATGATTTTGATGGAGCAGGGCCTGAGCCTTTACGAAATGTTCGAATTGGAATGGGATATGGCGGTTTGGCGCTCGAATATGCTTTTTTTAGTAAAAAGGCCATCCATTTTACCGTACCTGTTTTAGTGGGTGCCGGAGGATTCGTTTTTTACGAAGGAACTGAGGATTTTTGGGATGAGTTTAATGAATTTGAAAGTACTGCCGCATTTTTCCTTGAGCCGGGAGTTAATCTTGAATTAAATTTATTTAAACATTTCAGGTTTAACGTAGGTGCCTCGTACCGTTTAGTTCAAGGAACCAGCCTGGATGAAAATGGAATAGGTGCTGTTGTTTCTGATGAAGACTTATCAGATTTTATGATTAATGCTTCTTTAAAATTTGGATTCTTTTAGTCTGAGGTTCTTTCATTACAAATTATTACAAACGATTTTTAAAGCTGTTCTGATGATTAGAGCAGCTTTTTATTTTAATTCAAAAGAACTTGAAATTATTACTTTATATTTTTTTATTTTTGAAAAGGATTAATCGAATGGTGATGCAAAATATTGGTATTATTGGTAGTGGCAAAATGGGACAGGATATTTTTAATTACCTGAATGATTTTGATTTTCAGGTGGTTTGGTTTGCGCGGAATCCGGAAAAAAAAGAAAAACTGGAAAAATCATACCAAAAAAAACTAAACAGGCAGCTTAAACATCAGCTGATTTCTCAGCAACAGTATAATCATAAAATAAATAACCAGATTACCAATACACTGGATGGCCTTAAAAATTGTGATCTGATTATTGAAACGATTATTGAAGATAAAAAAACGAAGATTGATTTATTCTTGGAGTTAAAATCAATTATTCCACCAACTTGTACTATTGTTTCCAATTCTTCTTCAATTTTACCATCATATTTGTCAGTTAATTTTCCTGTTGCAGGCATGCACTTTTTTTATCCGGTGGCTTTTAAAAATATAGTTGAACTTATATTACCCGATAATTACGATTCGGAAAAGACAGAGCAGCTCCGGTCTTTTTTATCATCCATTAACAAAGCATATGTAATTCAGAACGAGCAAGATGCTTTTTTGTTAAACCGGTTTTTATTGGATTTGCAGGTAAAAGCTTTTCATTTTGCAATTGAACAAAATATTCCACTGCCGATTGTAGATCAAGTTTCACAAAATATTATTCCTGATTTTGGCTTATTCGAAATGATGGATCATGTTGGTTTAAACACCATGCTACATTCCATTAAAAATTATGCTCAAATGGAAGATATTCCTGAAAAATATGATGATTTGCTTTCCCTGATAAAACAAAAAATTACATTGGATCGGCCTATGATTGAGATAAGTTCTGTGCAGGAGGTTGATAAAAAGTCAGAAGCTGCGATATTAACATTTTTACGAAATGAAATTCAGGTTTCTTTCAATCAATATTATTTGAACAAACCCAATCAGGCTGGTGTTTATAAAAATGCAATTAAAGAATTTTGCGGATTGGAGTTGTAATTGAATAACCATTATCAAAAATCCAAATATTTTGTTATTTTTGACAAGGAATCTACTAAATTAGAAAATGATTAATTAATAGATGGCAGAAAAAGTTGTAGTTACAGGGTTCAACATGCTTACTGCACTGGGCCTTGACTGGGAAGAAAGCTGGAATAATATAAAAGAAGGAAAAAACGGCATTCGAAAAATCTCTTTGTTCGATGCATCGGAAAATCAAACACAAATTGCTGCAGAATTGCCCGCTGAGTTTGATGAAAAATCGTCTTCTGTAATCAAAAAACGCCTTTCGAAACAAATGACACGTGTAACACAAATGTGTTATGTGTGTGCTGTTGAAGCTATTGAAAAGCACCAGATTGATTTTGACAACATCGATAAGTTACGTGCCGGTGTAATTATTGGCGTTGTAAACACTGGTGATTCAAGCACCGAGCAGGGAACTACTTCAAAAAATATGATTATCAAGCGCATGAACAATGCCATGCCGGCCTGGATTGGTATGCGTTACAATATCGAAGGGCCTAACTTTACAACATCATCTGCCTGCTCATCATCGGCTTATGCTATTGCTTTAGGATATGATATGATTAAAAGCGGCAGGGCTGATTTAATGATTGTTGGAGGAGCCGATTCAATCATTAACAAAGAAGAAATCGAAGGTTTTAACGAATTATATGCCATCTCATTAAAAAATGATTCACCGGAAAAAGCAAGTTGCCCGTTTTCTAAAAATCGTGATGGTTTTGTTATTGGCGAAGGTGCAGGAATTATAATCCTGGAATCGGAAAAACATGCCAAAAAGCGAAATGCCAAAATTTATGCCGAGATGGCCGATTATGCTTTTACCAACGAATCGTATAATATTATGGCTCCAAAACCCGAAGGTGAAGGAATGGCCAATACCATGTCGCTGGCATTAAAAAATGCAGGCATTGCACCTGATGAGGTAGGTTATATCAATGCACACGGTACATCAACCATGCTGAATGATTTATATGAAACGCAAGCCATTAAAAAAGTTTTTGGTGAAAATGCATATCATATTCCGATATCTTCGACAAAATCGATGATTGGGCATACCATTGGAGCTGCCGGAGCGATTGAAGGAATTGTTACTGTTTTATCCATTTACGATGGAGTAATTCCACCCACTACAAATCTCGATGAACCTGATCCAGAACTTGATTTAGACTACGTTCCAAACAAATCCCGCAAACAAAACGTAAATGTAGCCATTAGCAATTCATTTGCCTTTGGCGGCCATAATGCCACGCTGGTATTTAAAAAGTATTAGTTTATATACTGGTGGATTCTCATTTTTTATATTTGATTTTTTATTCCGTTATTAAAATCAATTAAATCGATTGAATTTTTCGAAGATTTTATTAATATGATGCCTGGAACACTTTAATATGTTGGTATTTTATCATATTATAATTATTTTAGGGCATCAATTTTTAAGGTATGAACAAAAAATTATTAAAAAGAAAAAAGATAAAAAATCAGCAAGTAACAGAATATGATTTTTTAATTTGCCCAAATTGTGGCGAGACGGAAGTAGGGAAATAAGCCCTTTAATTGTTTCAGTTGTAATTTATTAAACTCTGTGTTACTCCGTGCCTTACTCTGTGAAACTCTGTGGTTAAGAATTATTTTTAGGATTCATAAAACCTTAAAAAAGGCTTTTGTATAAATAAACTATATTACTAATATTTGACTTTACTATACTATATTATTTCTTCCGTTTATCAATAAATACAACAGGTTTTCGTTTTAACTCGGGAAATTTTATTTTATTAATTTCTTCTCCTGTTTGGAATATGATGGTAGGAGCTACCCTTAATTTAGCCCTAAAATGGTCTTTAATGAGTTTTTCAAAATTTTCGGGTGTATGGCCGTTTGTGGCAACCCTGATTAAAATATCGTCTGTTCCAATTTGATTGGTCGATACTTCAACCACATAATTGTCCACATATTCCATTTCGTTTAAAATATCGTATAACGCCGGAGGATAAAGGGTTGTTCCTTTGTACTTAATCATTTCATTTTTTCGTCCAATAACCGGCCCCAGCCGCATTGTATTTCTTCCGCAGGCACACTGCTCCGTAAAATGTTGTACTACATCGCCTGTTTTGAATCGTATAAGTGGCATTCCTTCAACACCAAGTGTTGTAATAACCAATTCGCCGGGTTCGCCTTCTTTTACAGGATTATTATTTTCATCTACAAATTCAACAATTAATAATTCGGGATGATGATGGCCACCCACACCGTGTTCACAATCGGCAAAAGCAGCACCCATTTCAGTAGATGCAAAAGTTGAATAAAGTTTAATGTCCCATTTGTCTTTAATACGTTGCCCTAGCGTATTTAAAGTAAAATCAGGGTTACGCAATGCTTCACCAATACAAACAGCTTTTTCAATGCTCGAATTTTTATAATCAATGCCTTTGGCTTCGGCATATTCAATCAGTTTTAAAATAAACGAAGGCACAGCAACCAGAGCATTGGGTTTTATTCGTTGGATGGTATCCCATTGCAGTTCAACCATTCCGTTTCCTACACGCACCATTCCGGCACCCAGTTTTTTTATGCCTAAAAAATATGCCAGTCCGGCCATAAACCGGCGGTCGAGGGTTACCATTAGTTGGTAAATGTCTTCTGGTTTTCCGTCCGATATTTTAAATGATTTACATTCATTGTATGCCAACCGGTCTAAATCAGCATTGGTTAGAGCAAAAGTAACAGGGTCGCCTAATGTTCCCGAAGTTGTTATATAGTCAACGATTTTGGTTTGGTCAACGCAGATAAAATCATCGTTTCTTTTATGCAAATCATCTTTTTCGGTGAAAGGGAGTTTTTGTAAATCTTCTATTGTTTTGATAGATGATATATCAATGTTATGTTTTTTAAAAACCTCCTGGTAGAATTTGGAATTATGATTAACATATTGAAGGATTTTATTTAATTTTTCTTCCTGATATTTTTTTATCTCTTCTTTTGATTGATAATCTATATTTTCTGGAAACATTATCATGAGTGTATTTTTTTACAACACACAAATTTAACATCTTATCATTAAAAGATGGAAAAAAGTAGAGAGTTTTTTGTGGATTGGTAAAATAGTAAATTAGTAAAATAGTAAATTAGTAAAATAGTAAATTTGTTAATTGGTAATGGTCTGTGATTTTTACTGCTTCCTTCCGCTGCCGATTTCCACTTTACTTTTCTAACTTAAAAAATAAACTAATAACTGTAAACCTCTGTTTTGAAACTTGTATTTTGTATTCTGCATTTTTCAAGCTCCGAAGCTTCACCGCGTTCGATATAAGTTTTAAACGTTTACGCTAAAGCTTCAACGGCAGCGTGCTGTTGCGAAGCGAAGGAGTTCTGCCGCTGTTGACTGCCGCTTTCTATTTTTTCACCACCAAAACACCAAGGCGCTAAGATTTTATTATAATATTTGTGATTATCAAGTTAAATCGGTGTATTCAATTTATTGAATCTGTGTTCTATTCGATTTGATATTTTTTTACCACAGAGTGAACAGAGATAATGGCACAGAGTTTCACAGAGTTTGTTTTTAGTTAATTTTTTTTTCACCGCGAACCTGCCTGCCGGTTCACAGCCTTGGCTGGCAGGCAGGGGCGCTAAGATGCTAAGGTTTTTATTGTTGAAAAATTGGCATGGTTTTGCTACTGCTTACTGCTACCTGCCTCCGTCAGGTAAACTGCTTACTGCCGCTGTATACTGCTACTAAATTATTCGTTTGCCTTATTGTAATAATAATCTGCTTTTTGTTTATTATCCAGGCGTGTGTATATATTGCCTAAGTATTTGGCGTATTCAGGTTTTGGATCAATCCGGTATAGCTTTAAAAAATAATTTCTTGATTTTCTGAACTTTGGATAGGCCTCATCTAAAGCTTCAAGTACTATTCTGTACTGTCTTGTAGTCCTATTATTCTTATATGCCTTCATTTCTGTTACATAAAGGTTTTCAGCTTCCCAAAAATATTTTTCGGCATACCATTCCAGTGCAATAATATTTTCATCGTCCAGTTCAAAAATTTGTAGTGCAAGTTTATCACAGGTACTATTGTTTTCCAGATTTTTGTTAACAATTAAATAACCGGCTAGTAAATCGGCATCATTTTGGGCTTTTTCTTCAATCTCGGGCCACAAGTCAACAGCTAGGTCCCAGTTTTCGCTTTCCACATATGTTTCGAACAACCTTAATGTTATTTCATTTATCTTTTCACCGTTGGGATATTTATTGTGATAATCTTCAAGTACATTTATCTCTTTGGATAAATTATCGATTATTTTATACACTTTTGCTAAAGAAGCATATAATTCAGGTGATTCATATTCGGTTAGTTCTGCCGATTCAAGATATTTTTGTGCTTTATCTGTTTGCTCCAGCTCCAGTGCTGATTTTCCTGCTTTAAAATATGTGGTTCCTTTAGCTTTTTTGCCTCTGCTTTCTTTACTTTCTATAACCTGCTCCAGTGTTTCTAGTGAAGCTTTGTAATTTTCTTCCTGGTAGGCAACTTCTCCTTCTTCAGTGAGTTTTGTAGTTGCACATGATGTTATGATTAATGTTATTAGAAGTACCTGTAAAATGCGTAATATTTTCATCTGTTTATAATTTTGATTTTAGTGGTCAGATTCAGCTCGCCATGACACATCAATTGTCCGCAATAACATACTATTAACTTAGTTATAATCATGCGGGTGTGTGTCAAATTTATTGTCATGGCTCGGTTCATTTTTAATTTTTTTTTGAGCTGACAAAAGTAAGATTTTTTTTGGTTCTTAAAAATGAATAAGCATAAGTTCATTGAAATTTAGAATAGTATAGGATGGCATTTATGCCTAATTCTAATTGCATAAAAAAAATTGGAAAATTTATTGATTTTTAATTACTCCAGGAATTATTATATGGTTTAACATTCGAAGAATTATTTATTTGATCAATAGTTGTTTTACCATCCATATAATTTGCAAGTAACCTGAATAATTGTTTGTTTTCTTTTTTTAGAACAAGAAGTACTGCGTTTGCAGCAGACTTAACACAAATTGGAACCCCTCCGCCTAAATCGGCCCAATGCCCGCCTAATATTAAATTTTTAATGGGCGTTTGGTGGTGTGCTATCCCTGCCTGCATATTTTCTTTTCCGGGGCGTGCGCCCATCATGGTCCCATTTTTATTACCAGTATATCTTAAATAGGTAATGGGTGTTGAAACATCATAAAAAAGAATGTGGCTCTTTAAATCAATCGATAATCCTTTTTCCACTCTCTGAATTAATATTTCTGCTGTTTCAGTTTTTAGTCTGTTATATTTTTCGGTACGGATAAAATTACCATTAAAATCTTTTTCTGTAAACCAGTAGTTTTTATAATCTATGTAGGCCGGCATATATAAAGTGATTAATCCTTTTCCTTCGGGGGTAAGAGATTTATCACGGGCCGAAGGTGATAATATACTGATATCGCTTATGAAAGGATTTCCACTATCATGATCATCTCTTGCGATATTTTCTTTAGTAATACAAATTAGCTCCTGATTAATTCCGAGGTTCTCGGCTGGACAATCCAGGGCAATAGATATAGTGAAAGCAGAACTGTACAGAACTGCATTCTCAAGTTTTTTTCTGAACTTTTGCGAAATTGTATTTTCAGGAAGCATTTTGGTGTATAAAGTTTCAAGATCGCTAGCTGAAATTACATACTTGCTCTTTAATTTATATAGATTATTATTTTGTTTAAAAATAATATTTTCACATACTTTATTATTGATTTCAAGCTTTGTTACTTCTGCATTAAAGATAAATTCGTTTTCGTAGTAATTATTAACATACATTAGCCACTGTATAAAAACTCGTGCTCCGCCTTTTGCAGGTATCTGGTATCCGTCGTTATAAGCCCAGGCTATTGGGAATAAGCATGAAAGCAGATCTTTTTCCGATTGATATAATAGATGCAGGTTTTTATCTTTAAAAAATAGATTAAGCCCTTTGGTAACTCCTTTTTCTCCACTATAGAAAATATATCTGATCAGCGGAAGAACAAATTTTAATAATTTTAGCTTGAAAATAGATTTTTCAAACAAAGACATGCTTTCTTCGGTTCTAAATAGCCTGGCATATTTTATTGATGCTTCCCCTATTTTTTTGGCTGAACCAAAGAATTTTTTAATTCCTTTTTTTTCGTGAGGAAAATCTGAAATTAATTTTTCTTTTAATTCATCGGGATTTTTGGTAAGCAGATATTCATAGGTGTCACCTTTTAAACGGTATATTTTATGCATTATTTTTATTTCGGGGCTGTCAGATCCAATAAGATTAAAAATCCGGCCGGCCATTTCGTCTTTGTTACATTGATTTAACCAATGTATGGCAGTATCAATTTTAAAACCATCTTTACTAAAACCGGCAAGGTATCCTCCCGGTTTGGGCTCTTTTTCAATAATACAACATTTTAGGCCAAATTTACCCGCCAGCGCAGCAGCTGTTAAACCACTAATGCCAGCACCAATTATGGCAAGGTCGTATTCAATATTGTTATATGATTCGAGCATTTAATAATATGAAATAAATACTTTTTGCTTTTTAAATCAATTTTCTAGGGCATTAATTTTTTCTAAAATACTTTCTTTTTGATAAATATTCGGAATTTCTTTTGTTAATGCTTTTCTATATGCGTCAATAGATTTATCGTAAATGCTGAAATGATTGTAATAATCGCCAATATAAACATAAGTTTCAAAAAATTCGCTGTTTAATGCTATAATTTCATTAAAAATAAAATCCTCATTAAGTATTTTTGTATCAGTTTTTATAGCTTCTTTTATTTTAGTTTTTAAAACTTTAAATCTTTTAAAATTGGCATAATCGTTTGAATAGAGAAATGTATCGGCAGGAATCATTAAATCTGTTTCGTTAATGATTTCGAATTGTTTTATTTGATTAGCTTTTGAAAATACTTTATTTAAATCGTAGCCAACAAACTCTCCCAACTGATATGGCGATGTTGAAACCCAAACTTTTAATTCTTCGGGTTTAAAAATTACCGAGTGGTGGGCAATAAGCTGATTAATTGCTTTTTCATTTCCCATTCCTATGTTTTCGTTATTTAATCCTTTTTGATCGCGTAAAATGGAAGCAACATTGGAAAGGTTTAACACATAGTTTTGCTCTAATAGTTCTTCAACGCGTTCAAAACGATATAGCGTTGCATAATCTTCAGTGTTAGCGTAAAGAATATCGGGCTGTTTAAGTTCCTTGCTTTGAAAATGGTTGCTACAAATAAGATAGTCATCACTTGTTGAAAAAAGGGCTTGTTCTTTGGGGGATTTTTCTATGGTTGCCGTTTTTCGGTCTTTAGCCGAGCCGATAAAAAGTTGTTCAGAAACAAATGTTTTTCTTTTATTAGCAATATCGTAGGCTTCGTCAATGGTTGAGGCATATTGCAAAATTTCTCTTGCCACAAGTGAAACAGGTGTAGCTGCTCCATACGGGATTTCCGATTTTGCTGCATTCAGGGTTACAGTTAAACCCTGGTCATTCATTCCTGAAGTGGCACCAATCATTCCGCCCCAGGTAACAATCATAAATTTATATCCCTTTTCGGGATTACAAAACATCACAATTTTATCTTCGGCAAACTCATCACCCACATAAAAATCGAAATTACGGCCAATAATTAATGAACTGTCTGATGAACGTTTATCCCATCCTGCGAAAGCGGTACAGGCTACCAGGTTCATGTTTTGCAGTGCATGTCCAATATCGTGAGCTGCATGATAATTTAATATCCGGTGGTAATTGGGCCCGATAAATGAAAACTTTTCGGATGCCGATTGTGAAATACCAAAAATCTCTTGTTGGTATTCCGGAATAACATGCTTATCAATATTTCGGTTAAAAAAGGCAATAAAGCTTTTTAAAAATCTTAAATAACGTTCGGAGGGTATCATCGTTTTAATTTGCTTAACAAAAGCATTTTCCTGTTTAAAAATTAATTCTTGAGTTAATTTTCCATTTACCACTCCGCGTTCGTAAGGTTCTCCTTCGATATACATTTCCCAAAGGCCAAATTTGTTTTTCTGAATCCAGTTGTTTTTTAGAAGATAAAATGCTGAATCGACAACCAGGGGTTCGGTTTCTTCAATTTGTGTATGCTTTATTTCAGGAGGAGGTATTTTGGTTGTAATTTTGAATATTATATATAAAATAAAGACAACAATTGTTAAAGCAACAATTGTTTTAAGAAAAATACGAATTATTTTTTTTAATCTATGCATCATTAATTTTCTTTATTAAATATTCCATGCCCAAAAGTTCGGTACAGGTTAAAACGGCTCCAATAGTTACTCCCAGTACACCATGAATGTTTACGTTTTGCCCGCTAAGCAAAAGGTTAGGAATTTTTGTTTTTGGTGATATTTTAGTCTTTAGCGGTTCGTTACTATCGTGTAATATGCCATACATAGAACCGTTTTTTGTTCCTGTATATGATTTCATCGACAGGGGTGTTGATGTATAATAATTTTGAATACTTGATTTTAATCCAGGAAATTGTGTATTAATCTGATCAATTAATCTATTTGCTTTTTGTTTCTTAAATTCTTCGTAATCATCTCCTCTTTTACCAATTTTTAATTTTTCCCAATGTTTTACTTCATCGTATGTCATATATGTCATTGCAGTTGCCGTTTCGGCATATTTATCCTGATTATTTCCAGGCAGTGTAAGAAATAAAAATTCTTGCGGCCATTTTTTTAGATGATAATTAGGAATACTCCAAACGGTATCTTCATTAAAATGATAATAGTTATAGTTAAGAAATTCAAAACTGTTTGGTTTTAAATCCATGTAGACGACAAAAACTGACATTGTTTCTTCCAAATCATTAATTCTTGAACGATACGATTTTCGCAATAATTTAGTATCTGTCATTCTCAGGGTAATGGAAGGGTGTATAGCCGAAATAAAATGGCCTGCTTCAAAAATATCGCCATTACTTAAAACTGCCGATTCAATTTTATTGTTATTTACATTAAGCTTTATTACTTCGCTATTATTCATCAGCGTTCCACCATTTTTCTGAATAGAATCTATTAAAAGATCGGCAATATGGTGGCTTCCGCCTTTAAAGCGATACGCTCCTTCAATTAATGAATTGTTTATTAAGGCGTGAATAGCTATAGGCGTTTTATCCGGTATACCAGCATATAGCATATTGTTCCCGGCAAGTACATTTTGTAAAGTTTTATTTTGGGTAATCGATTCAATAAAATTGCCTATACTTTGTTCAAAAAAACGATGTTCGTTATCTAAACCAACATTAGGCCTTAGGTTGTAAAGTGGAAAATGTTTACAAATATCTTGCATCTTATATGCGTAAGTTTTGATTGCACTTTTTTCTTCAGGAAAATCTTTGGCTAATGTTTCAATAAAATTTTCATAACCCTGGGCAAATGAATAAATTTTTCCTTCAAAATTGATTTTATCAAACGCATCGATGTTGAGTCGCTGAAGTTCTAGTTTGTCTGCAATTCCGTTATATTTAAAATATTGATAAAGGTTTTGCCCTTTGTTTAATCCTCCTACATAATGAACTCCTGTATCGAAGCTTTTGTTGTTTTTTTTAAAATTTTGTAAACAGCCACCAAACTGAGTTTGTTTTTCTAAAATACATACTTTTTTTCCTTCTTTACTCAGAATATTACCGCAAACTAAACCTCCCAAACCACTTCCTATGATTACAACATCGTATTTAGGCATCACTATTTTTTTTTATTACATAAATTACATTGGATGTTAATTTTGATTGATCAATAACTTCTACATCCATTTGGTATTTGTTAAACATTTTAAATATATCATCAGAAGATAAAAAATACAATGCTTTGGATTTGTCTGCAGTTTTATTGAAACCAAATATTTTGGTCGAAAATATTTCAGTCCATTTTGTTCCTTTATGCCTTTCTTTAAGCTTTGTATTTGCATCCCTGATAATAATTATTCCTTTATCATTTAAATTGTTAATACAATTTTCAACGATTTTTTCCTGTTTTTGTTCAGGAATATAATGCAATACATCGCTTAGTATAAAAACATCTGCTGGTTTAAAATCAAATTTTGTAACATCGGCACACTCGAATTCAATATTTTCATTTTTTAAGTTGCAGTTATTTGCAACCGAAATTTTTTCTTCATCATAATCAATTCCGGTAATTTTTCTGTCTTCCGATACAAAATGCAGCATGTAGGACAAAAAACCATATCCGCAGCCAATATCGTATATTTTGGCTATTCGTGGGATCAGCGAATCGAAAAGTTCGTAATTATTTTCCAGCCTTAATTTAACTCTTAAATACCATTCTAAAACAGGCCCTTTGTATATATAGTTTTTTATCAGTTTATCGCGATAAAATTTTGTGTTTTCAATTTCATTACGCATCTCATAGTAAACCTTTCGGAAATGGCGGCCAATTTTTTTTGCTCTTTCCGAATAATTATTGCCAAACTCCTTATTATCAGGCAATATTCTATCAAGGTATTTAGCAGTTACTTTTCCTTTTTTTACCAGTAAATCATCTCCTTTTGTCATGCAATAACCCGTTCCGTGTAATACAATGGGCAAGATATCGAGATTTAATTTTTCGGCAATATAAAAAGCTCCTTTATGGAAACGCCTCATTTTAAAATTTACAGAACGTGTACCTTCAGGATAAACCAATATAGAAAATCCATCATCAACTTTTGCTTGCAATTTGGGTAGTAACTTTTCGTATCCTTCCGAAACAGGGTAAAAATCAGCCATCTGCACTAATTGTCCATATATTTTATTTTTTTGTACCCAGTCGTTGGTTAGAATAATCACTTTAGGGCTTAACATCATGTTGTAAATCAAATCGATATGCGACTGATGGTTGCATATGATTACCGCAGGTTTTTTTAGTTTTTCTTTGTTTGGGTTGATAATCCTTTTTTTGATGTTAAACATGGCATAAAAAAGGGTAGAGGCCGAAAAAACGATAGTATAATTATAAACTAATTTTATTTTTTTGTTTTTGATGTGTAGGATTTTAAACAGAATAAAACCTACCATTGTAGTAAAAAAGGAACCAAAGATGAAGATAGCCCATGCAAAAATGGAAGCAATAGTATCTAAAAGTGAGTAAGCTACTTTTCTTTTCTTCTTCCGATTTAGAATGATAAGTTTAAAAAGTGCCGGTTCAACTGTATATGAGATAATGATTACCGATAAAATCCCGATAATGGATAATAAAGCCATGGACTTTAGGGCCGGATGTTGGGCAAAAATCAGTACACCAATTCCGGTAATGGTTGTTATGGCCGATAAAAAAATAGAAGTTTTATATGAGGAAAGATTTTTAACTCCGTGTTTATATTCTTGCAACAGCCCGCGCATGATAAAGATACTGTAATCGATGCCCAACCCGAATATAAAGGTAGAGATAATGATATTAAAGATGGTGAATTTTATCCCCAAAATACCCATGATGCCAAGTGTCCAAACCCATGATAATGCCATCGGGATAAAGGTGAGTAAAGCCAGTTCTATCCGGCCAAACGAAAGTAAAAGAATCAGAAAGACAATGGCAAGAGATAGTTTTACCAATATACTAAAATCATCTTTTAACACACGGATTAAATTATCGGTCATGAATTTTTTATCAAAAACAATAGTTTTTTCATTATTTGTAAAAGATTCGTATATCGCCGGTTTGTTTTTTTCTTCGGCTTTTAGAATGCTTACAATTGTGGTTATATCATCACTTTCAGTTATATATTCGTTTAAAAATAGCTCCCGCAATTCGGTTAATTCATTTTGATTAACAGGCTTAAAATCTTTTTCCAACAGGGTTAAAAAGGTGTTAAACGATTCCGGTTTAAACTTATATTGGCTTCCTGCCTTATGTAAGTTTGTTTTTAAAAGCTCTATTTTTTCTGGTGTCCAGAATTTTTTCCAACGTTCGATTCTTACCTTTTGAAGCGAGTCTGAAATTAGTAATTTACTTACCGAAGAATACTGTGATATCAATCCCTGGTGTTGTAATCTTTCAAAGCACTGAATGGATTTTTCGTTGTTTTGTAAGGCCTTCTGCAGATTGCTGCCTGTACTAACTACATAAACCGATTTTTCGGTTACATTAGCAATTTTATTAAGGTCATCTTCGGCTTTTTTCAGTTCATCCGATAAGTAATTCATAGTATCCATATCGCCTTCGAACGATGTTTTTCCCGCCCAGAAGAAGGCTATAATCGTAAATACAACAATAGCAATAATTAAGAATTTATTTTTTTCGTATGGGTAAGTAGTGATTATTTCTATCCATGATTTTTGGCTTTTTTGTAAAGCTTTTTTATAGTCTTTGGATTTTAAAAAATGTGGTAAAACGATAAGCGAAAATAATGCAGCTATGGTAACACTGATGGCAGCAAATAAGCCTAAATCCTGTAAAGCCCGGGAGCTTACAAATAATAAACATAGGAAGGCTGAAGCAGTAGTTAAGCAGCTCATTATTACCGGAGTAGCAATATCTTTCATTACTTGTTTAACATTGCCCACGCTGCGGAAATGTGTAAATAAATGCAGGGCATAATCGACGGTAATGCCCAGTAGGACAGAACCTATGCCAAGCGAAATAGCGGATATTTTCCCTTTGATCAGGAATAAAACAGCCAATGCCATGCTTCCGCCAAAAAATGCGGGTAAAAACAGGATTAAGAAAATGCTTTTTTTGCGGAAAAAGAAGCTTATAAACACCAGCAGCACAATAACAGCAATGGTAATGGTTATCGAAATATCTTTTTTAATCCTTTGTGCATTTCCTACGGCTACCGCAGCAGCACCATAATATTGAGCCTGAATTTCGTGGTTGTATGATTGTTCAAGGCTGTCAATTGCCTGGTTAAGAAGGTGTATCAGTTGACTGTTTTTTTGTGTTTCTCCCGACGGGTATGCTGAGGTAAGAAATAAACTCAGGTTTTTTTTGTCTTTGGTAAAAATGCGGTTTTGATAAATTTCATAGTTGTCGCCAATTTGAAATGTTTTTATTTTATCAAGCACTATGGGAGTAAAATGAAGCGGGTCTTTGGTAATATATTTTTTCATCGCCATGCTTGCGGGAGATACCAGGGTTTTAAAATTGCTTATTATTGCATTTTCAATGTTTTGTTCATCTAATCGGGCATCAATTTTTTCATAATCACTTAAATTCAAAAAAATGGGCAGGTTTTCGAAAAACAAATCATATAAATCAACCATTAATTTATCCGATACATTGTAATTGATATCCTTTATGTATTCGGGCTGGTGATTTATTAAGCTATCATTTAGCTGGTTGGCAAAGCTGATTAATTCGCTTGGACGGGTAACAGAGCTATCCCTGAAGGAGATATTGATAATCAACTTATCCATGAAGTTTATTTTTTGCGAAACCTGGCTTACCCGCTGAATTTTTTCATCGGAGGGCAGCATGCGAGTGATATCTTCTTCGAATTTTAAATGAGAAGCCAGTGAGATAGATAAACCGAAAATACCTAAAATAATCAGGGCAAAAATGATTCTGTATTTTTTGGATGTATGATATAGATTGCTAAAGAAAATAGACATATAATTGATAGGTTAATTCTGAAAAGATTCTACATACTGTTCCTGTACAGCAGTTTTTTTTCTAAAAATCAGTAATAAAAAATACGTAATCAGGCCAAAAGCAACAGCCAGTATTATACCAAAAATGAGGCTACCTACAATATATTGAATTAAATTATCTTTAATTAAATCAAAACTGATATCTGATTGGTACTTCAAATTAAGTTTGCCGGCATCAATAAATAAACCGCCGGTTTTGAAACTTGCCCATAAAATAACAGGTATCATTGGCGGAATACTGATATTTGATACTACCAGCACTATCACTTTGTTTAATTTTAAAACGTGTGCCAGTGCAAAAGCAATCATCATCTGGTAACCCCAAACAGGCGCAACGCCCATAAATGCTCCTAACATTACGGCAAATGTAATTTTAATATTGGATTCTTTGTTTTGCAGGATTTGATTACGATAAAACTCCCGGATATTTTGTCTATTTAGTTTCTTAACAAACAGAAATGGTTTTACAATTAGTAATGCATAAATAACCAATATGGTATTTAAAACGCTTACCCTCGAAAAATCACGAAATGGCCTGAAATGAGAAACCCTTGTTTCTTTTGGAGCATAATAAATTTGTATTGGAATGGTAGTTACTTCTATGCCTTTCCAGGCTGCCCGAACGATGACTTCGACTTCAAATTCAAATTTTCGGGTAAAAAATTTCATTTTGTTTAGTGGCTTTAGTGGATACAACCTGAAACCCGATTGGGTATCGGGAAGTTTTATGCCGGTTTCGAACCAGAACCAAAAATTCGAGAACCGGTTTCCAAAGCTGCTTTTTCCTGGAATACCATCCTGTTCCATATTCCGGTTTCCTATAATTATGGAGTTCGGATGCTCATCAATTTGTTTAACAAATTTGGGCAGGTCGCCAGGAAAATGCTGCCCGTCAGAATCAATGGTTATGGCATATAAAAATCCTAGTTCGTAAGCATGGCGGATTCCTTTGCGAAGGGCATACCCTTTTCCTTTATTTTTTGCGTAACTTATTACATCTATTTGACTAAATTTTTGTAATATTTCTGCTGTTTTATCGGTAGAGCCATCGTTTACAACAATTACCTGTTCTGTATATGTTAAAACATCATTGAGTACCCTCTCCAGCGTTTGGCCATTATTGTAGGTAGGAATAATTACACAACATTTTTTTTCTATAAAAAGTTCCCGATATTTTTCCACTGTATCTTCCATTCTTTACCACAAAATTATTTAGCTTTAAAATTACCCTTAAATTTATAAAAAACTGTATCGTTATAGTGGGTAACACTATTTACCTTAATGATGTTTTGTTCCTCATCGTGTTTTATTTTGAGGTCTATTTGTAAGATATTGTTAATCTCAGGGTTTACAACAGCTATAAATTTGATGTTATCGGCGTATACCATTCTTAATTCTTTGGCTTCAATGTTTTCCATTAACTCTTTTATTAGTTGTGTGAGGCATACGCCTGGAACAACAGGATTGCCTGGAAAATGGCCTTTGTATATTTCGTGGCCTTTGTTTAGCTCAACAATGGCTTTTATATTTTCCTTATCCGATGGGTCTATTTCTTTTATGGTATAAAAATCTTTTAATAGCATATATTTATTTAATTCGTTTAAGGTTCATTTTTAGTTTGATATTATGGTGCTCCAGCTGTATGTTTAAAGGTAAATTATTGTTGTAATTATACAAATCTACGGATATTTTTTTTGCATTTCGTTTCCATTGTTCAATCTTTTCAATCAGGATATTGTCTGTATTCAGAAAGTAATAATATTGCATTTTACCCGATTTAAAAACCCAGGCTTTGTAATTTTCCTCTACGTCTTTTAACGTATAAATTTTTTCAAATTTGTTTTGCATCAGCAGCAGGTTAAAATCATTTTCAAATGTAGAGATAATCGATTTCTTGTTTAAATAATCAATACAATAAACCACTTCTAAGTTTCCTTCATTCAATGCAAAATCAAAAATTTTTAAACCAAATTGAGTGGTTAAAGCAATTCTATAGTTTTGTTCCTCTGTTTTCTTGATAATCAGTAATCCGCTAATTTCCCGGTTATAAAAGTCTATGTCTGTCTTGTATACCAACGCTTTTTCAGCTTTTGGCAATGCATATGGTATTTCTTTTTTATGTTGGGAAGGGAGTTCTGTTTTGGTTAAGTTTTTATATGGATTTGAACAACCAAAAAACAGGGAAAAAATAAAAAAAAGAATAATTAATTTAAAATTATTTATGGATGTTGAATTTATCATTGTTAATGGTTGTGTTCAACTTTCTATCAATAAAGGTAATGCTTGTATAATCATTAGAACTTTCGATCATTTTTATTTTGGCTACCGACAAATCCGATTTATCAATAAATAACTGGATAGAATTTAACATATCTTTCATCTCCTGCATTTTAGGTATAAGTTTCAGTAGATATTGCTTATCGTTTTCAAAATATTCAACGGCAAATCGGTCACTGTCATTAAAAAGATTTCCTTGTATGGTACCGGCCATAATGTTGTTAATTTCGCTGAACATTTTGTTCGATTCGGTATCGAAGCTGCTTATGTTCTCCTCATCTTTAATAAAAATATTTCTATCGGTAAAAACAATAATATATTCGAAAGGCTCTGTATATTCCCATCTTAAGTGTGAAGGATTTTTAAAATAAAATTCGCCTTTTGAGATGATGTTTTCGGTTAAAAAGCTTAGGTGTTTTTCCTGAATAAACCGGCTTTTTATGGTCGATATTTCTTCGGTTAACTGTTCTAAATCTGCTTTTGTTTTCTCAATATCAGAAATTTTAACAAAGGTTTCGTCTTGTGCATTGATTACAGTCAGGGAAAGAAGAAAGCTGAATGTTGTAATGATTAGTTTATTCATTAGTATATATTTTGGTTAAACAATTGTTTTTATTTCCTTCGGTCATGAGAACGCTAGCGCTTAGTTCTGCGATTTACAACTTTAAATTTCAATAATCTTTTTTGTTGCCGGTGTCTCCCGCTTAAGCTTCCCACAAATCCCTCCGGCGAACCTTCATGCATAGCATTCTAACAATTAATTTTTTATTGCCTTCGGCGAACTCGTAAACTCGGTTCATGTCCTTTTGAGTTTGTGCTAATTTAATTTTTTATTCTTAAGCATGAAGGTTTCATAAGGCTTAATATTAATTAATTCATCTAATCGAACTATCTGAAACGATTTTTTCTTTGCTAAGGTAATAAACGATTCCAGAATTTCAGTTATTTCCTTTCGGTTATCATGCAAAAGAATAATATCGCCGGGTGCTACCTTTTGATTTAATTTTTGTATTACTTTTTCAGGCCGTTTTACAGTATCGAGCGAACGTAGACTCCAGCCAATGGCGTGGTAATTTAAGTTCTTTATTGCCTTTTTTAACGGTGGATTGGTGACGCCATAAGGCGGCCTGAATAATTTTACTTGTTTCCCGGTTTGCTGGAATATCATTTCGGCGTTCTTAACAATATCCTCTTTCATTCTTTTAGCCGAAAAAAAAGCGAACCATTTGTGGTGCGACCAGCTGTGGTTTCCAATTAAATGTCCTTTATGGTCAATCTCCTTAAGGATACCTTTATTATTTTCAATATTTTTCCCGATACAAAAAAAGGTAGCTTTAATATCGTGTTTATCGAGAATTTTTAATACTTCCAGCGTATATTCATTGGGCCCGTCATCAAAAGTAAGTGCTATTTTTTTCTCAGTAGTTTCAGCTTTACAAAGTGTTTTGATATAGGCTTGGGAACAAATATTGAATGAACTATAGATTAAATGTACCAGCAGGAGTAAGGTGATAACAGAAAAAAATAATCCTTTCCATGGAAGAAAGAGATAAACCATGACCTGGACAATGATGTAAAGAACGATTATGGTTCTTAAGTTAATCATTGGGTTAACAGGTATAATGAATGGTCGATATTTCTGAAATGGTTATAAACCAGTACGTTTTTAATCGGTTTATCGGTAAAAGATTCTTTTTTAAAGCGTGCAATTTCAGGTACTTTCTGATGTTTTATTGCTTTTGCTGCCATCCACATTCCAAATGCACCTACTGTGTGATAATCGCCCGAAAGATGTTTAAAATAAGCATAATTGGTGTCGAAGTAGTTTTTGGCCAAATGATAGTAAATATCATCGGTATCGATATTGCCATTAGTACCCAACACTACCAAATCGATATCTTCTTTGGCCAATTCATTTTCAGCTAAAAATTGTTTTATTTTATTTTCAATTTCCTGATGATTTTCAGGTTTATAAATGGTTTTAATATTTTTGATTTTAGCATAAGTGCCTGGTTCTTTTTTGCCGGTTAGGGTGAAAAAGATAACACCTTCGCCCACAATGGTTCCCTGGGTTTTGTGATTTAACAGCTCAAGGCTTTTTATCTTATCGTTTTTCACCCATTTGGTTTTTTTTATAATTGAATGGTGCTCGGGTGTAATTTCATCAAATCCGCCTACCAGTACATTTTCTGCATCGTTGTTGTTTATTAATAACATGGCATCCAGCAGTGCACTTTCGAAAGAAAATCCGCGATGCGAATAAGTGTTATTGTAATTATAACATTTCAAAGCAATAGCAACCTGCCCGCTTATCGTGTTATGTGTTGATTGAATAAAAGCTGTAGGAGCAAGAAATTCTTCGTTACTATCGATTACCTGGTTTAAGAATTTTTCGGTATCGCCAACTAACCCTAAACCGGTTCCTGTGATAATAGCTCCAGGGTTTTCGATTCCGGCATCGCGTAAACTCATTTTTGATGCGCTGATTCCCATTTTTATCAGCTTGCTCATACGCCTTAGCTGAATGGGCGAAATAAACTCTTTGTAATTTGGTTTAATGCAGGAAAGAAAATCATGCTCATGATTAACAACCTCATCTAAAAATGTGTTGTTATCTGTTGTATGTTGTGGTGATATATTTCCTATGCCTTTAATAAAAACTTCCATACTAATACCTTGAAAAAATTAATGCTGAATTGTTTCCTCCAAAACCAAATGAGTTGGATAAAACGTGGTCTACTTTAACATGCTCTAACAATTCGGTTACCGGCTTAAAATGAAGTTCTTTCATTTGTTCTTTGAAATTCAGGTTTGGAAAAATCAGGTTATACGTAATTGACAGTACTGATATAACCGCTTCAATACCTCCGGCACCGCTTGTTGTATGTCCTGTATACGATTTGGTAGAGCTTATTTTAGGAATGTTTTCGCCAAAAAGTTTTTCAATGGCTCTTCCTTCAGACAAATCGTTGTTTTCGGTTCCTGTGCCGTGTGCATTTATATAATCGATTTGCTCCGGTTTAAGGCCGCTTCTGTCCAGTGCTTCTTTCATAGCCATATATGCGCCTTTTCCTTCGGGAGTAGAAGCCGTTTGGTGAAATGCTTCGCAGGAGTTACCATAACCAGTTAATTCACACAAAACTTTTTTTCCTGTTGCTTTTACAACCTCTTCGGATTCAATTACTAAAAAAGCAGCTCCTTCGCCCAGATTTAACCCTTTTCGGTTTTCGTCGAAAGGTTTGCAAGGTTCACGGTCTAAAATCATCAATGTATTAAAACCGTTTAAATGATATTTAGTTAATGATTCTGTACCTCCGGCAATTACTCTGTCGAGTAAATTATTTTTTATCATTCGGGCACCCAATAGTATTGAGTTGGCAGCCGATGAACAGGCTGTACTTGTTGTAGAAACAAAATCTTTCACTCCAAGGAAGTCGGCTATTCTTTCGGTACTATCTCCACAATCGTGTGTTTCAATATATTCAATATGATTATTGGTGGTGAGCAAATCTTTATAAAAATGTTCGCTTTTATCCATTCCACCAACAGTAGTTCCTGAAATAAGCCCTGTTCGAAATTCTTTAATATCAGATATATTTGCATTTTTAACGGCTTCGTCAGCCGCAATAATACCAATTAAAGCAGCACGGGTATAGGGTTGTTTTTTATCCAGGCTGTACCATTCTATGAGTTCCTCGTTTGAATATTTTACTTCAGAAACCGGAATGGTATTCTTATGATTGGTATCTAAATATTTAATTCTACCAATACCCGATTGTTTATTAAGTAGGGCTTGCAAAGTTTCTTCTACATTTTTCCCTATACCTGAAATTATACCTATCCCTGTGACAAAAACCCTTTTTGACATATCATCTTCCTCTTCGGTTTTATTCAGTTAGTTCTTATTTTCTTCGATATATTCTGCTATTGTTCTAATTGAGTAGAATATTTTTTTTCCGTCTTTTGGGTCTTCAATTTTTAATCCATATTGCTTTTCAAGCAAAACAATTAATTCCAAAGCATCAATAGAATCAAGCCCTAAACCATCGCCGAATAATGGACTATCTGTTTCAATATCATCTGGCTCTACATCTTCAAGATTTAATACATCTATAACTTGTTCTTTGATTTTTAAAATTAGCTCTTCCATTTCTATTTTACTTTATTAAGGTTTTTATGTTTTCGGGTTTAAAACTAATATTATCTTTTCTATTTTCCTTATTTTTTTCTACTAAAAACATTGTTGCATTGTGTTTACCTTCAATATAATCGGCGTAACCTGTAATACAGGCATCAATTTTATCATCTTTAAACAGGCCGTTAACAAATTCTGCGATAAATTCCGGTTCAAAATCTTTAGAGATAAAGCATGCATTTTCTCCTTGAAATTTATTTCGGATACAAATTTCGCCAATCATTACATTGGGTAATGTATATACAAAAACTGCCGGACTGGGAAAGTAATTCGATTTATCTCGAATCGTATCAACATATTTTGTGTCAGTATCAAACGTTGAATTTGTATTTTGCATAATTACTCCTACTTTTAAAGGATCAATATTTTTTATATGATCATTGTCTTTCATTAATATTTCGGACCCTAGAAAAGCTATCTTGCAAAGATTATCCATTTTAAAATATTTTGGATATTTTATATCGTAATATTTATAAATAGCTTTCATTAACTTTCCGTATTCAAGGTTTTCGCCCTCTTCAAATTCAGTTTTACCATTAACGATTACTTGATGGCCTTTTATTATACAATATTTTGTAATGATATTTTCCATGGATAAAATCTTAATCGTTGTTCAATTCAGAAAAATAAGCTGCTGCATTACTACCGCCAAATCCTGAGGCTGTTTTTAAAAAGTTTCTTATCTCTGTTTCTTTATATTTGGTTATGATATTTAATGGTTTACTAACACCATGTTCTGAGTAACCTAACGTTTTAATTAAACAATTTTCTTTTATGGAATAAATTCCTGCAATGGATTCTATAATTCCTGCTGCTCCCAATGTATGCCCCCAGTACCCTTTTAAGCTGTTTACCGGAACATGTTCCAATTCAGCCCAGGCAATGGCTTTTGACTCCATCTCATCGTTGTATGGTGTGGCTGTGCCATGGCCCGAAATATAATCGATATTTTTATCTGATTTTTTTGCGTTTGCAAGAGTGTTTTTTATGGCATAATATAAACCATCACCAGTTCTTGAAGGCCCTGAAATATGATTTGCATCGTTTGTATTTGCACCACCTCGAAAAATTACCGGCTTTTTCTCTTTTATATATTTTTCCTCGCTTGATAAAATGATGGTTCCTGCACCTTCGCCCAATGTAATTCCATCCCGGTTGGCATCAAAAGGCCTGCAGGGTTGAGGGCTTATGGCTTTAAACGACTGAAACCCTGATGGTGTGAATTCAGAAATGATATCTCCGCCGCAAATAATTGCATTTTTAAATTTCCCTTTTCTCAGAAAATGTGCTCCTGTAATTATAGCAGTCAATCCCGATACGCATGCGTTAGAAATTATAACCGGTGTAATTGGCGAGTTAAAGAAATTGCTGATTACTTCTCCCAGTTTCCATAAATGAATCCGGTCTGCACCAAATGAAAGGTTATTTTTTTCTAACAGGTCGATATTCCCTTTGGTGGTTGAAAAAATGAAAATGGTTTCGTCCGATTTAGGGTTAATGTCCGTTTGTTTTATTGCTTCATGTATCGATAAAATCATTAATTGCTCCAAACGGGTATAACTTGCAGGAGTTCCAATTTTGTTGAATTCATAATTTAACCTGTCAGAATCAATTAGAGATACATTGAGTGGGATTTGTGTAATATTCGGGTCAGAAGTTTCTTTTATCCCTGATACTCCTTTTTTTAATGCATCAAAATTTTCTTTGGATGAAAATCCAAGCGATGTAATGATATTGTCTGATACAGTGTATATTGTATTCATCATTATGTTGATTAATCAATGATTCCCATTTTCTTTTTCCATTCGGTAAAAAAAGCCGGTGGTGTAAGTAAAAGCTCCCTGTCGGTATTTAAAAAAACTTGTATACTTTCGCCGGTCGCAGCCACCTGGTTATTTTTTTTGTTGTAAATGGTATATTTAAAATGAATTTTTGCAGCATAATGGTCTATGTATTCTGTTTCGATCACAGCTATATCTCCATATTCCAACGGGCATTTATATTCGAAGTCCAGTTTAACCAATGGTGTAAGCAAGTTATTTTGATAAATATCCAGATAACTAATTCCATACTGATTTCCAAAGGCTTCTCTTCCGTCTTCGAAATATTTTGCATAATTACCATGCCATACTATACCCATAGAATCAACTTCACTAAACCTGATAATTATTTCTTTTTTATTTTTTAATTTTTTCTTCAATGGTAAATTATTTTTATGATAATATTTATTTTACGTTATTCTTTTTATTAAATCCTATAGCAATTAAAAGCATAACTGCAAAGAAAAATATAAGTTTGAAAATTTCTGGTAAAACAGCTACAAAATTTCCATTTCGCAAGAATATGTCGTAAAAACCATTTAATCCCCAATACAATGGCGAAAATTCGCTTATAATCCGAATGGTATGCGGCATTATATAAACCGGAACCCAGATTCCTCCCAGGGCGGCAAAAATAATAATAGATACAGCTCCAAAAGTTGAAGCTTGTTCGTGAGTGGTTGCTATAGTTCCAATGGCTACACCAAATCCTGTAGCTGCCAAACCAGAAGCGATGGCCAAAGCTAAAAGAGCAACTTTGTGCGGGCCAATTTCGAGTTGAGGTAACCCCATGGCGGGCAATAAATATTTTCCGACCATAAGCATTAATATAAATTGTAACATAGCAACTGCCAGGTAAATAAATATTTTACTGAACATTACGGTAACATATGAGCCGGGCATGGTTTTTAGCCGCACAACACTTCCTTCATCTCTTTCTTTAATGATGTTTCCTGCCAATGGTAATACGATAAAAAATATTGCAAACATGGTCCATGCAGGCACATTATGTTGTACCGAATTGGGTAATATTTCATCGCCAGTTGTAGACGCATATATTTCTTTATAGTTAATAGTTTGAAAGTTTTCAAACTCAATGGGTTCCTGATCGGGGAACATATTAGCCAATGTAGTTGAAAAATTTTGGAAAAATAATTTAATCTCCAGTTCGGCAGTAAATTCTTTTAAAGAACTGATTAAAGTATTTTTAAAAGACTGGCTTGTTGCCGGATCGATATAGATTTTAATATCTATGGTGCTTTTTCTGGTTCTTTTTTTGGCTCCAGGAATATTCAGGCTTGTAAATGATTTGTTGATTAAAGCTTTTACATTTCCACGAATGGCCTCTGTGGCTCTTTCAGGAATTACAATACCAATTTTGTATTTACCCTGTGCTACTGCTTTTTGAGCCATTTCTTCTGTAATGAGTTCTCCATCCATTTTTTCAACAATCTCAAAAAACTCAGATTCGTATAAGCCTTTTCTAATTGCTGCGCCCAGGCTATCGTTATCGTTGTTGACTAAAATCATGGAAATGTTCGCTTCTTTTATCGACTTAAACGTAGCATCCTGAATGAGGGTCATGATTATGATCAGAAATAAAGGCATAATGAAGAGAATGGCCAATCCAGCGCGGTCTCTTATTAAAACTAAAAACTCCTTATATATTGATGATATTAATCTTAGCATAATTTTAATATTTATTCGTCGCGGAGTGCGCACCCTGTTAATTGTAAAAATATACTTTCAAGGTTAGTATATTCTTCTTTGCTGTTAATAAGTTCATTAGGTTTTCCTTCGATAATAATTTCTCCTTTGTCGATTATGGCAACTTTTGAGCAAAAATTTTCGGCTTCTTCCATGTAATGTGACGTATAGATAAGAGTAGCACCTTCTTTATTGATATTTCTAAGATGGTCGAGAATTACATTTCTGGATTGCACATCGACACCAACGGTTGGTTCATCAAGGAAAATAATTTTAGGTTTGTGAAGTATGCCTGCAATAAGATTTATTCTTCTTTTCATGCCACCAGAGAAATTTTTGATTTTTTTGCCGGCATTTTTTTCAAGTCCAAAAAGTTCAAGGCACTCATCAATACGTGATTTTAGCCTTTTGCCTTTTAATCCGTAAAGATGTCCAAAGAATGTTAAATTTTCTCTGGCGGTTAGGGTAGGGTATAGTGCAATATCCTGAGGAACTACGCCAATAATATTTTTTATGGTTTCGGGTGAATGTTGGTAATCCATTCCATCGATAAAAACATTGCCTGATGTTGGAGCAAATAATCCACATAAAATGGAAATAGTGGTTGTTTTTCCTGCTCCATTAGGCCCTAAAAGCCCAAAAATTTCACCTGTAGAAATATCAAGATTGATATCATCAATTGCTGGTTTTGATGTTCCTTTATAGATTTTTGTAAGGTGTTTTATTTCAATGATATGCTTTTTATTTTGCATTTTTTATTAATTTCTTCAGTTTAGTAAACAAATATTCTTCCCTGTCAGCAATTTTTAGTAATAGATTAGCAGCAGTATTGTATCCGTCTTTATCTGCAGATCTTCCTTTACATGTTTTTGCAGCCATGGAAGAAAAGTCTCTCCACATATCTCCAATATCGGTCATTTCTTTCGATAGTTCGTTGTAAGCATCATTCTCCATTATTTTAGCAACTTCTTGTAAAAATGCTGCATAAATAAATCGGAATCCGGCACCACCGGTACCAATTTCTTCAAGCATCCTTACAACTTGAGCTAAATGAGATGAAGCTCTTTTGGGCCCAAATTTATCTGGCCATTTTTTCATGCTTTTTGCAAGGTATCTTATTCCTTTAACTCCAAATAGAGGCACCGGAATACCGAGCATATATTTTGTTGTTTGTTTTATTCCTTTTTTTATGGCCGATTTTAAATCAATTTCTTCTGGGATGCTAATAGGATAATACATTTTTCCGTTGGGAGAAAATGCCCCTTTGGCATATCTTACTTTTTTTAATTCGTCATAGGTTAGTGTAGTTGGATATTCCATAACCGGATCGCTTATAAAGTATGTATCTCCTTCTTTTCCGTAAACAGTGAGGTTGTGGGCATTAAAGTGGAAACGATAGGCAGGGGGGAAGTAAGAAAGATGATAAGCGCCAGCTTGAACTCCAACTGGAAGCCCCTTCATTAACACATTATCGAGTTCATCCATAGCGCGTTTGGGTTGTTTCCTGAAAGTTTGCTTTTTCATTTTTATACCCATTCGTTTGGCGGCTTTTGCGAAAATCATCCCTGGAATAGTTCTGAATGATGTAGCAGCAATGCTGTCAATTTTTATAAAAGGCATATGGGCAAAGAATAAACCACTCCCAATACCAAAAATCAATGCTTCGTTAAGATTTAACCCATGATATTTTAGTAATCCCGATATTACTCCGTTTTCGCAGTGCCCCGATGGTATGTGTTCAAAATCCAATTTCATTAGAATATATTTAGTTAAAAAATTGTTTTTATGCGATTTACAACTTCAAATTTCAATAATCTTTTTAGTTGCCGGTGTCTCCCGCTTAAGCTTCCCACAAATCCCTCCGGCAAACACCCATAATAATCATGCTCGTGTGTGAACTCTGTTCTCATGGATGTTTCATTTTTTTATTTTTGTAAGGTTTAATCTTCCGGTTTATAATTAATTAGTTCATCAACAGATATTTCAAAAACTTTTGCATAATTTTCTAAATGCTTTGATTTTATTCTTTTAAAACCTTTTGGTTTCAAGTGTCTTCGTACTTTCCATTTCGATAACTCAACATAATCGGCCAACAGGGAAATATTCATTTGATTTTTTTCCATATAGTATAATATTGGGCTGGCTTTACCTGCTTTAATTTTTTTGATAGCTTCTTCAACGCGTTCCTGTATATCCTGCCAGGCAATATCATTAACGATATTTTTGGGTTCCCAGCCTTTACTGAAGGCTTTTACATAATTACCATTTTCGTCAACAGCGTATTGAACTTCTCTTGATATTCCGCCGGTAATTCCTTCATCTTGTGGGACATTGTTTTTTTTCATAGCGATAAAAATTAATTTTTGTTTAAATAAATTTTCATAGTACAATCGGCTATTAATTCGTCATCGCATGTAATTTTACCAGTAATTAATGTTGTATTAAATACTTCGTGTTCAACATTTACTTCAGTAAATATTCTTTTTCCTGTTTCGGGCAGTTTGTGTATTGTCAATTTTTGTACAGCACCAATGTATCCTGTTGGGATATCTTTATCTTGGTTACTGTACGAAAAACCAACGCCTACTGCTGCTGTTTGTGCAATATTTTCTATCAATCCGGGTTCGTATAGAACACCATCTTTACAAAAAATATTGTCCTCAGCTATTTTGAAACTGCCTACTGTTTTACCACCTTCTGCATAATGCAGTTTTTCCACCATTACCATGGGTGGCCTTTGAGGAATATATTTTAAGATGGTTTCACCATTGGCTATTACATGATTAGATATTCCCATAATGGACCTTTTTTATTTCGTGCACGTAATTTATTAGACATGATTGTTGTATCTTCATCAGGAAAAACCCAACGACGGCCGGTTCGATTTGCTTTCTGTTTTAAACTATCATAATCAACATTTTTCGAAAGGTAATATTTAGGTTCAAGCAAATCATCATTTTTATCAATAACACCTTCATTAATAGCATATTGCTGGAGCTTTGTCCCGGGATATATACGCATTCCAAGATAAGTAAAAAATACTGAATTTTTTATAAGTTTTGAATTTTCAAATGTTTCATCAACAGTCTGGTCTGTTTCTCCATATCCTCCTAAAATCAAAAAATGAGCATAATCTATTTCAAGTTTGTTGCAAAGTGCCGATTTTTCAATCACATCATTAACCGTAAAATTTTTGCCATAAGTTTTCAGAGTAGTATCCGAAATGGCTTCGGTACCAAACTCGACATGTTTAAGCCCAGATTTTTTTAGAATTTTTAATAAATTTTCATCTAAATGGGTAAAGGTAAAATATCCTCCCCAGTTTATTTTGATTCCACTGGCTATGATTTTCTCAGCCAATTCATAATTGTAATTATTGTTGATATTAAAAACCGAGTCTGTAAAAAAGATATAATCAATTCCTTTCTGGAAATATAACTTTTTTAAGGTATCAACAATTTTATCTGTATTTAATGTCCTAACTTTTTTCCCTTCAATAAGTGGGTATGTACAATAAATACAATTATAAGGGCACCCACGTTTGGTTTGAACGTTGAGCATGCCACTTTTTTCCCAGTAAAAATCAAGTAATTGGTCTTCGAAATTTAGCGCCAAATCGCTAAAATAACTTTCATGATTATTAAAGATACATTGGCCGTTTTTACGATAAACCAACCTGCTTAATCCGGTGTAATCTTGGTTTTCCTCTAATCGTTCAATTAATCGGAGCATGGTTTCTTCGCCCTCTCCATAAATAGCAAAATCAGGATTAATGGTTTTATACATTAGCTCAGGAAATATTGAAAATCCGGAGCCACCGATAATTATTTTTGCATCAGAAACTGATTTTATCTGCTCGATAATATCTTTATATTGATTAACAAAATAGGCTCTGTTTATTGAGTTTACATCATCGATATTCCGGAATGAAACACCAATGTATGTTGGGGTGATACTGATGATTTTTTCTTTTATTTCTTCAATAGAATTAAAGTTTAGATCAATGATGGAAATATCAAAATCGGGCAAATGTTCTTTTAAATATGTTGTAAGATAAGAAAGCCCTATTGGGTAAACAGGGTAAGGGTCGGTATGTTGATTTGCAGAAATAAACAGTATTTTTTTTTCTTTCATCGTTTATTCATTTTCCCAAAATTGATAATAATTGAACCATTGTAAAGGGTATTTTTTTAAAATCTTTTCAAATTCTTGTGCATATTTTTCAACAAAACTTTTTAGTTCTTTATCCTGTTCTTCAGGATTATTAAATCTTTTTACATATTTCGGTTTAGTGGCATAAAAGTGGTAATGAGTTTTAGATTCTTTCATGGCAAAAGCAAAGGTAACCGGAACCCCAAAGCGTGCAGCCAAATAAAATGGGCCTGCTGGCAATAGTGCTTTTTTTCCCATAAAATCGGTATCGAAAACTTTACTGTTTTCAATATATCTGTCGCCCGCCATGGCAATAAGTTCTTTGTTAATTAAGGCCTCGCTAATTGGAACAATATGGGAATAATCAGATTGTAAGGGTATAATTTTTACATCTTTGTTAACCAGTACATTTGAAAGATATTTTTTTATTTGTTGATGTTCTGCATCAAGCATTAGGACATTTATTTTTGTTTGTAATCTTTCCAATAACTGGCCTGCAATTTCGAAATTTCCAATATGTGCATTTACAATAATACCTCCTGTTTTATTATTGGCCATTTCTCTCAGATGATGTTCTCCATCAAAATTATAAGTGAATTTCCCTTTTAGTCCACCAAGAATTGCAACTTTATCGAGCAATACCTGGCCAAAAGCATAATAATTTTTATAAATAGAAATGATTGACTTTAATTGCGAGTATTGCAAAATATTCCTAAAGTAGAAGTATAAAGGTTTAGAACTTGATTTAGCGAAAATAAAATAATAGAATGCAACAATTCTCAATATAAAATAAGCAAAAGACAATCCCAGGTATTTAAGGGTAAATACAAATATTTTATATCCTAAAACATTTCCACGTGATTGTCCTTTCCATGATGGCATTTATTAAACCCTCCAAATTCGGTCATAAGACATTTTAATTGGATTTTGCATGTTTTATGATATATTCATAAAAATCCTGAAGTGTTTTTATATTTGCAAAATCTTCTCCTTTAACTTTAAAACCAAAATTTTTTTCAATTATTACAACAAGGTCTACATAGTCTAAACTGTCAATTTCCAACGTTTCTTTTAAATTGGCTGTTGGTATAAGTTGTTCTTCTTCAAGCTCAAATTCATCAATTAAAAAAACATTGACTTTAGCTATAATTTCTTGATTCTCCATATTTATGATAAAACCTCCCGTTAATAAATTATTTTATTTTTTTTACAATTAAGGTTGAATTTGTTCCTCCAAAACCAAACGAATTAGACAAAAATAAATCAATATTATGATTTTTTATAGTTTTTGAAGCAATTTTTAATTTAGATGAGTATTCATCAGGATTTTCAAAGTTAATATTGGGAGCTACATAAGAATTTTGCATCATTAACATGGAGTAAATTATTTCACTGGCTCCACCCATCCACATTTCATGTCCTGTCATCGATTTTGTAGAGCTAACCCATGGTTTTGATTGGCCAAAAATTTTGTCTATAGCTTGTGCTTCGTTTAGGTCGCCAACAGGGGTAGATGTTGCGTGTGCATTGATATAATCAACTTGTTTGGCTTTTATATTAGCATCTTTAAGAGCCATTTCAAGCGATTTTGCAGGCCCTTCTACATTAGGAACCGATATATGATCACCGTTAGAAGAGAAACCATAGCCGATTACCTCGGCTAAAATTGGTGCGCCTCGTTTAATAGCCGATTCATAACTTTCAAGAATTAATGTTGCGGCACCACCACTGGGTACCAGTCCGTCGCGGTCACGGTCGAACGGGCGACATGCTTTTTCTGGTTCATTTTCACGAACTGAAAAAGCGCTTAATCCATCGAAACTTCCCATTGAGTGATAATTAACCTCCTGTCCGCCACCACAAATGATAATATCTTGTAAGCCGCTTCGGATAAAATAATATCCCATTCCAACAGAGTGAGAACCGCTTGCACAGGCTGCACTAATGGTAAGGTTGATTCCTCGTAATCGAAAAATGGTTGATAAATTCATTGTAATGGTTGAATTCATCGATTGGAATATGGCTCCTGAACCTAATAGGGTAGTATCTTTTTTTTCTTTTAATAAGTCATATGATTCAATAACAGACTTTGCCGAACTGTCGTTTCCATATAAAATTCCTACATCAACTTTATCTAAAAAATCCTGGTCTATTTTTGCTTGTTTAAGCGCTTCGATTGTCGCTACATAGGCATATTCACCTTCCTCGGCTAACCCAACCCGTTGTCGGCGTTTTAATTCTCCTTTTAAATTAGGTTGCTCAATTATTCCGGTAAGCGCTGAACGAAATCCCATTTTTTTCCTTTCAGGATCATAGCCAATTCCTGAACGTCCATTATATAATGAGTTATTAACTTCTTCGATGTTTTTTCCAATGGTAGAATAAATTCCCATTCCTGTAATTACAACTCTAGTCATAAATATTCTGTGTTGTATTTTAATTAAAGTGTTTTATCAATTAAGTATATAATCCTCCATTTACAGAAATAACCTCACCGGTAACATACGATGCTTTTTCTGATGCTAAAAATGCAACTACTTCTGCTACTTCTTCAGGATTTCCAAACCTGGCCATTGGAATCAATCTCTTGTGTTCTTTCTCGTCCAGGTCTTTTGTCATGTCTGTTTTAATAAATCCGGGAGCTACACAATTTACTGTAACATTTTTTTTGCCAACTTCTTGTGCTAAAGCTTTACTTGCAGCTATTACACCACCTTTGGCAGCCGAGTAGTTGGTTTGTCCGGGTAAGCCTTTTATTCCTGATAATGAGACGATATTTACAATTCTGCCATATTTGTTAACAATCATATCCTGAATCAAAGCTTTTGAAATAAAATAAAAACTGTTTAGATTGGTTTTTATAACATCGTGCCAATCTTCGTCTTTCATCCACATAATTAGCGCATCTTTTCGAATGCCCGCATTATTTATCAGAACTTCTATAATTGATTCAGGGTTTCTTTCTTTCCAATCCTCAATTGCAGTTTTTATTTCGTTTTGATTAGATACATCAAATTTCATTAACTCTCCACTGCCTCCATTATCTTTAAGTTGGTTGAGGGTGTTTAAGGCTTCTTTATCATTGCTTCGATAATTTACTAAAACATGATATCCCAATTGAGCTAACTTGATACAAATGGCTTTCCCAATTCCTCTTGATCCTCCAGTAACTAATGCAAATTTCATGGTATTATTATTTTATTTTGTTTGGCCTGTTTTCAATCAAATATTGTTTAATATTTTCTATATGCGGATAAATAGGCGCATCATCAGAAAATTTAGGGACAATATTTCGCATTTCATCATACAATTTTTTGGATGTTGCTGATAATTTATCTTTAAAGTTCATATAATCTATTACCTGAAGTAAACTAATATATTCAATAGCTAATACTTCAAAAGTATTCTCAACAACTTTTTTTGTAATTAATGCTGCATTGGTTCCCATGCTAACAATATCCTGATTATCGTTATTATTAGGAATGCTGTGGACATACATGGGGTTCGATAACATTTGATTTTCGGCAGTTGTTGATGTGGCTGTAAATTGTGCGGCTTGCATGCCAAGATTTAAACCCAATGTTCCCAAATTGACAAAAGGAGGGAATTTGTCGTTTAACTTATTGTTATATAAATAGTTTAATTGCCTTTCGACAAGCATCGACATTTTTGTTGTAACAATTTTTAATTTATCCATTTCCAGCGAAACATAATCGCCATGAAAATTGCCACCATGGAAAACATCTATATTTTCGCTGTCAATTATTGGATTGTCGTTAACCGAATTTACTTCATTAATTAAAACTTTTTCAACATTTTTTAATGTCTCGTAAACAGGGCCTAACACCTGAGGTACACAACGTAATGAATAATATTCCTGAACTTTATCTTTTATCAATCCAACCTGAATATTTCCATTATACAAATGTTCCGAACGTTTTTTGATTAATTTGCTATCCTCAACCATTTTGCGCATTTCTGCAGCAATAAGGTTTTGCCCTTCGTGTAATTTAACCTGGTTTAATTCTTTGGAAAAATGGTCGTCATATGATTCAACAACTTCATTAATTATGGTTGATGAAATAACCGACCAGTTTAAAAGATTTTTAGCGTATATTAGGTTAATAATTCCAATTCCTGTCATGCATGAAGTACCGTTAATAATTGCTAACCCTTCTCGTAGGTATACTTTTAAAGGTTCTAAATTGTTTTCTTTAAATACTTCACTTGTAGGTTTGTATCCTCCTTTATACCAAACTTCGCCTTCGCCAATTAGATTAAGTGCCAGATGTGCTAACTGCACCAAATCTCCGCTGGCCCCAACACCACCATGTTCAAATATTTTGGGGTAGATATCTAAATTTATCAAATCTTTTAAAAGATAAACTGCATCGGGGTGAACACCTGAATAGCCTTGCATAAAGGTATTAAGCCGGGAGAGCATTAAGGCTTTTACATGTATATTAGAAATGGTATTTCCTGCACCAGCGGCATGACTTCGAATCAGGTTATATTGTAAATCTTTTTGATCTTTCTCACTTATTTTATATTGAGCCATTGGCCCAAAACAGGTGTTAATTCCATAAATTACTTTGTTTTGCGAGAAGTCTCTCAGAAATTCGTAATTATTTTGGACTTTTTTTACTGCTGTTGGGTCAAAGTCTATTTTTTCACCTTCGAAGAGTACTTTGTAAAAATCATCAAGGACAAGGTTCTTTTCACCTACTATAATCATTTTTTATTTTGTGTTAGTCATTTAAAATAGTTAGTAATCAATTTGTTAATTCTGCCTGGTAATTCAAATAGTGCAAATTTAATAAATTGTTTTAATTTTCTTTGGTTTGAAATAATTTTTAATCAAAATTTACGTTTATTCATTTTTATTTAAAAAACCTGATTTTAATTAAAAAAATTAATTAGGAATTAATCTTTACTTTCCAAATAACAAACCTCATTTTTATTTGTTTAAAAATTGAAAATTTTGGCATTTCGGTGAATTGAATTATTTTAGTAGACTGAAATTTAAAAAAAATGATAAATACAATTTATCAAACAATTATTTATAAAGCTATTATCCTTTAAAAAAAAAGTACATGAAATATCCATGAACAATAGTTCGCAAAAACGGAGTGAATATAGCATGGATGTTTCATGAGACCAATTAATTAACTAAAAAAATACATGTGAAAGAAAAGGATGCATATATTGATTACGAGCCTCAACAACTTGTTCTATATGTAGAAAAAGAAGATGGTTCGTATGGGCCTATACAAACAGGTTCTTATATATCAAAAAATTACCTGGATGATTTTTGGGCTAAGATGATTAAACTACGTTTATCATTGCTTGAAAAGTTAAAGAAAAATGAAATTACACCTGTTTATTATTATAAAATGATTCATGATTTCAATGATCTTGAATTATCAAGGAGGACAGGAATTTCTTTATTCAAGGTTAAAAGACACCAGAATGTAAATAAGTTTAGAAAAATTAAACTTGCTGATTTACAAAAATATGCCTATGCTTTTGATATACCGATAGCTAATTTATTGCAGATCATAACCTTAGATGAGCAAGAAAATATGCCTGATGCAGAAGAAAATAAATCAAAAAGCATGGTTAAACAAACCAAAACAGAAAATCCCTTTGTAGTAATTACTAAATTTGAAGCCAATCAAAAATGATTATAGATACTTTTACTCACAATATGGCTGCTCATTGTGAATCAGGAACACTGACAGCTCTTCTTAAATATAAAGGCCTTGATATATCGGAACCTATGATTTTTGGTATTGGTAGCGGATTGTATTTTGGCTATTTAAGCCATACACCCAGCTTAAATTTCCCGATGTTTATTATCAGGACAAAACCAGGCCAGTTAAGAAAAAAAATAGCAAAAAGAACAGATATTAAGTTTAAAACACAAAAGTTCAGAAATAAAGATAAATCTGAAGAAACACTCGATAAGCTTATAGCTCAAAAAATTCCGGTAGCCGTACAGGTAGATTTTTACTATATGGATTATATCCCTGAATGGGAAAGGGTGCACGCAAATATCCATTTTATTACTATAGTTGGAAAAGAAGGTGATGAATATATTGTAAGCGACAGCTATTATCCTAAATTAGCCAGACTTCATAAAGATAAATTAATGAAAGCCCGTTTTGCTGGAGGTTATATGGCCCCTAAAGGCTTTATGTATTATATTGAGTCGGTACCCGAAAGTATTGATTATAATACAATTATTCCTAAAGCCATTAATAACACTATAAACAATATGATTGGGGTACAGCCCGGATTTATAGGTGTTAGAGGAATTAGGCTATTTAGTAAAAAAGTGCAACAGTGGCCTAAATTAACATGTGATATAGACCACCTTTCACATGAAATTATGAAAATAAATGTTTTTCTGGAAGATCAGGGAACCGGTGGTGGTGGATTTCGTTACTTATTTGCAACATTTCTTCGTCAGGCTTCTGAATTGTTTAATGATAAAGATTTGGATGATATGTCAAAAAAGATGATGGAAATAGGTGATGGTTGGAGAAATATTTCTTACTTTGCAGCAAAAATTGGGAAAAATCGTGATCTTGGCCATGATAAACTTAAAGAGCTGGGAGACATGATTTTGGATAGGGCAAATGCCGAAGAAAAATTTTATAAAGAGTTAAAACAAATAGTACGTAAATATTAATTTTTGATAAAGATGGGTGATAAAATTGGTACAGATTTGAAGGCGGATATTAAAAATATGATTATTGAAACACTAAACATTGAAGATATTACGCCGGAGGATATTGATGATGATTTGCCACTTTTTGGTGGTGAAAATACTTTAGGACTGGATTCAATTGATGCTATTGAACTGGTAATGGCTGTTCAACGCCAATATAAAGTTCGTATTGATGACCAAAATCTGGCTCGCGAAGTATTAAAAGATGTAAACTCCATTGCAGAGTTTATTAATAATAAAGCTGCATAACCTTGTATTTTAATTGATACAAGTAAAATCAAATATTTTTTTGTTATGAAAATGGCTTACCTGATAGCCGGGATGAGACTGCCTGGATTCTTGAAATTGATTAGAAAAAATGGCATGTCAATTTCACCCAAATATCTGGTAAGGTTTTTATTCCTTTTTCAAAACGGGATATGGGCTTCAATTTTTCATGAAAAAGAAAAGAAACTTTTTGCTCAAAAAATTAAAAACCATCAACTGCCTGATGATCCTGTAATTATAATCGGCCACTGGCGGACAGGAAGTACATTTTTGCATCAGTTGTTAAATCTCGATAACCAGTTTGTAACATCTAATTTATTTCAGGGTTCTATACCAGATAGTTTTCTCAGTTCCCGAAAATCTTATGAACCTATTATGGGTAAAGTGTTAAAAGGAACACGGCCGATGGATCAGGTGAAGCTTGGTTTGGATGAACCTTTGGAAGATGAATATGCTCTTTTCAGATTATCCGGATACTCTCCTTTAAAAAGATTAGTATTTCCAAAATCTGATCAATACTTTTTAAAATTATTCCCAGGTTTTTTACCTGCTGAAAATGAAGAGCTGGAAAAATGGGAAAATGCCCTGGCCTATTTTTATAAAAAGCTTACACTCGAAAATAACAAAACTATTTTAATTAAAAATCCTTTTCATTCATTACGAATTAATACTTTAAACAAAATTTTTCCAAAAGCCCGATATATTCATATCATTAGGCATCCATACAAAGTTGTGCCCTCAACCATTAGAATGTGGAATATTGTTGGCACTCAAAATACCATGAATAAAAAATGGAAAAAACCAGGAACAGGAGATGTGACAGAAGTTTTGCTTGAAATGGAAGAAAAAATTAAAAATGAAACCAGGCAATTATCTAAAAACAGATATACCCTGGTTAAATTTGAGGAACTGGAAATAAATCCTGTAAAAGTTTTACAATCAATTTATAATGATCTAGAGCTTCATTTTTCTGATGATTTTAATAAAGCACTAAACCAATTTTTAGCATCCGTAAAGGATTATAAGAAAAATAAATACATGTTGCCACAAGATGATAAAGAAATAATTGATCAAATAATGGCTCCGTGGATGAAAGAAAACGGATATAATTTGTAAAAGTTTTTTTTTTTGATATTTTTATCCGTTTAATAGAAATTAAAAATCAGCATTCTATATGAAATTTCAATTAATATTTCCCAAATGGCAAAAGTTGCCCGGACAAACAACGTTTAACCTGCCTCCACACGGTGCAGTAGTATTTGCAGCTACCATTCCCGAAGAATTCGAAGTAGAATTTATTGATGAAAACCTGGAAGAGATGCGTTTTGATGATAGCGTGGATTTTGTTGGCATATCAATGCTTTTAACTACACAAATAAAGCGAGGTTGGGCAATTGCTGATGAATACCGAAAACGTGGCAAGAAAGTAATTTTTGGTGGAATTTCAACCATGTTGCATGCCGAAGAAACGATGGAACATGCCGATTCGGTATTTCTGGGAGAAGCAGAAGGCCATATGCAGCAGGTTTTTGATGATTTTAAAAAAGGAGAACTAAAAAGGGTTTACAACTTTATGACCGACCTGCCACCGATCGAACTGGTTGGCCCAGCGCGAAGAGATTTATACAATCGCGATTTATATTATCATAAAGGTGTACAAATGGTAGATACTTTTCATGCCTCGCGTGGCTGCCGTTATCATTGCTATCCTTGTGCTGTGGCATATCTTGGCGGACGGCAATTCAGGCCCAGGCCGGTAAATAAAGTGATTGAAGAATTAGAGACCATTGATAATAATCGTTTATTTATTGTAGACAATTCGCTGGCTCAGGATACCGAGTGGGAAAAAGAGCTATTTAAGGCTATGATTCCCATGAAAAAAAAATGGGTGAGCCATACCATTGAAGATAAACCCGAAGTGCTTGACCTGGCAGCTCAAGCTGGGGCATGGTACGTTTATCAGGCGGTATTCGACACCTCTGATTATATTAAAAACAGAATTAAACGTTACCATGATTATGGTATTGGTGTTGAAGGTACTATTTTACTTGGGCTCGATGACCAAACCGAAGATGATATTAAACGTTTAATTGACTTTTTGCTTGAAATTGATTTAGACCTGGCAGAGTTTACAGTTTTAACTCCATTTCCTCACACTAAAGCCTGGACAGACCTGCGAAAACAAAAACGTATTTTTAATTCCGATTGGAACGATTATAATGCCGGAAAAGTGGTTTATCATCCGAAACATATGTCAGCAGAGAGATTGCAAGAGCTTTATCAATTTGCATGGGATACTTTTTATAAAGACGAAACCCAGGAAGAAAAAATGTTTAAACTCCTTAAAAATGTTGTTTCTCGCGAAATTAAAGACGGAACTTATAGAAAACGCCGACAAGACCTTTCGAAAGTGAGTTTTGGTAAAAAAGTGAATAATAAATTGGCATCTTAAAAATGAATTATAATTATGGATTTTGAAAAAGAACAGTTTATTGACAGGGAGTACCATTTTAAAGGAATGTGGGATGTTCCATCAATTTGCGGTTTGAAAATCGTTCGTAAACCAAAAAAAACAATTGTTATTGTTACAGACCTTTATGAAAAAAATCCTGGAACGTCTGTAACTGAATGGAATACAAAACTAGCAGCTGAAATTTGTAAAGAATTTGAAATTAACCCAAAAGAGCTGATTTTTATCGAACGTACACCCGATAAAAAAACAAAATTGTCATTTAATAAAGAATCTTTTTTTAAAGTGGTTTTTGAGCAGAATGGCAATAACTTTGAAAATCCTGACTGGCAGGAATTAACCAAAAATGAGGTAAATAAGTTAATAACAGAATAATAAATAAAATTTTGAAATGGCTAAAATAACTGAAAATACACGCAACGAAGTAAAAGAAATTGTTTTAGATTTTTTTGCTGAAGAATGTGAGATTGATAAAGATGAAATTACCGAAGATTCAAACATTGTTGCTGATCTTGACGGTGATTCATTAATGTTTTTAGAACTAATAGAAATATTTAAAAAGAAATATAACCTGAATATTGAGTTAAAAACCATTGGTAAATTTGCCGTTAAAAATCCGGTAAAAACCATTGGAGAACTTATTGATATGCAAATGCTAATTATTGAGCATGAAAATAATATTTTAAATATTGAATAATATTTTTAACATCTGATGATATTTGGTTGTGGAATTGATATTGAGGAGCCAAAACGTTTTAATAAGCATTATTTTGATAATGGAATATTATCGGATTTAGTTTATGGCCTTTTTACAAGCAAGGAGGTCGAAAATTTTTCTTTGTTCGGCAAACATGCATTTTTAAAAGGTTTTTGTTTTAAAGAAGCATTTTATAAAGCTTTTAATATCGAAGAATACGATTGGAAAGATGTAGAAATTATTTTTACTACTGAGCAGGAATTTGAAATTCATTTTTCTGGAAAACTTGAAACTTTGCTTAAAAAAAATAAGATTGAAGATATAATTGCCGATTTTTCTGAAACAACCGATTATGTCTTGTTTAAAGTTGTTTTAACCACATTTTAAATATGAATAATAAAACTGCATTTATTTTTCCTGCTTTTATTACTTCTTATACCTTAAAAGAGATTAGAACCTTAGAAAAAAATAATTTTTTTTTGAGTCGTTATTTAGATCGGGCATCTGATTTTTTAAATATTGATTTGCCGGATTTTGATTACAATGCAGATTTTTATAAAAAAGATGAATTGTTGTCGCAATTAATTGCTTATATTTTTAGCTGTGCATTTAGCGATTTGTTAATAAAAAAAAAGATTAAACCCGATTATGTTGCCGGATACAGCATGGGAATTTATGCATCTTTATATGCCAGTAAATCAATTAACTTTGAAGAAGGAGTAAAAATTATTGCAAATGCTTATCAGTTGGTTAATGAATTGAGTGTAACCAAAGAGTTTGGGATGGGTGCTGTTATTGGCCTTACTTTTTCTGATGTTTTAGAGCTAATAAATAACAATAAACTAGATGTAGAAATTATTAACATCAATAATGAAAGATCGATTGTAATGGCCGGGGTAAAAGAAGATATTAGAAGATTGCTGGAAATTGCTACCAATGAAGGAGCTTTTTCTGTTTCTGAATTAACTGTAAATACACCTTATCATTCAAAATATCTTAAAAAATTTAAAAATGAGTTTATCCATTTTATTACCGATATTGATATTAAGGATGCTGCAATCCCGGTAATATCAACTTATGATCAACGGGAGATTATAAATACTCTTGATTTACAAAAGGAACTGGTTTATAATTTAACCGAGAAAATTAACTGGTACAACACAATGCAAAAATTATTGGAAAAAAATGTTTCGGTTTTTTACGAATGCGGAGCCGGAAAGGATTTAACCAAAATTGCGAGGTTTATTGAAGGTGATTACAAAATTAAACCAGTTTATAAGATTTAAAAAAAGGAACCCAAAAAGGATTCCTTATTTTTAAGCATTTACTATATTAAAATAATTATTTTGCTTTTTTAGCGATAAGTTTCCCTAGTTCTTTGCCGCATTTAGCATATGCTTCTTTAATTCTTCCGCCGGTGTCGTAATCATCCATTCCCATTGATTTCCCAGGGCATCTTCTCATATCTATTTTGCAAAGTACATTATCCGGATTTGCAGTTTCGTATATGGTTATAATTGCATTTATTTCTGCATTTTTTCTAGTTACATAAATATTAAACCCGGGCTCAGTAAAAGTTGTATGTAGTTCTAATGTATATTTAGCATCATTTTCATGTTGGCTAAAAGCGATACCTTTTTTGCCTGTATATTTATTTAACAGCTCTTCGAACATCGGCTGAAATCTTGTTCCGCGGTCTTCAACCCAGCTTTCTTCCCATTTGTCACCTCTGCCAGGTTCTTTTTCATTGTATTCTGCTTTTTTCTTGGCAATATAATCGGCTTCATTTTCAAATTTCCCGACACTCATATCGGAGTAATCATATTCAAGGTTTACTACAGACTCCCCTTTTAGGATGCTTAGGTCACCTTCAACAATGTTAATTTTTTGTGCTTTTGTTGCAGTAAAAACTAATACGAGTAGTCCTGCAAAAATTAATTTTAATAATTTCATAATTCTGAGTTTTTAAAGGTTAATTAAATATAGTTAATAACTAATGCTAAAATTCCATGAATTGAAGCAGTAAAGAATAGAATGATACCAAATACTTTATGTATTTTGAATTTTACTTTAATTACGCGTAATCCACTTAATAACTGAAATATGATCAGGATTAAGTTTATTATACCAAACCATAAAATAATATTGATTCCTAGAAACATAATCAGATAGTTTATTGAACAATTATTTTAACTTTTTCGCTGCCTTTTGATCCATGCATATTGCAGTTTCCTTTTGCTTCAATTGTAGTTGTTTCTTTAATTTTCATCTTAAACTCTAATGTAAAGTATTCATCATCTGGCTTACTAAAACCTCCATATTCCCATTTTTTATATTCTGTACCATTTACTTTTACCCATACCCAGTTCGTATGATGTAAAAAGCTATTGCCATCGTGAGTTACTTCAATTTTAATGGTTACCTCAGAGTTTTTTTCAGCTTTTTCTGGTGCTTTGATCTTAACGGAAGTCTCATCAGCCGATGCATTAAAGGATAATAACATGATTACGAAAAATGCAATAATGCTTGTGGTTAAAGATTTTTTTTTCATAATATTTAGGTTTTTTAAGTAAGTGTTGATGTCAATTTCTTGTTTCCTCCTATGCAAATTAATGATTATATCCTATCATCTGGTACAAAACATTATTTTATAATAAGCTAATTTAATAAAAATTAGGATAGTACAAACAAAAAATAGATTAAAAAAAAACGCTTTGTTATTAAATAACGTCAGTACCTTTTTTAATCAACCACAGTTTACCTACATTTTCGTAAAATTTTTCAAGTGGTAATTTAGTTTTTAAAACACTGTTAAAAAAGTTGTATTTCGATAAATCAAAATCAATAATCTGGTCTTTTACCTCATCATAAAAAGGGGTGCCAGGCATAGGTGTTAGAATGGTGTATCCTGCATAGGCCACTTTATGTGATGAGGTATATTCGGATAAAGCCTCGAAATCTGATTCATCATAATCATTGGGTATTACATAATTCCCTCGCAGCATAATATTATTTTGATGAAAAATATCGATGGCTTTGTGGATTAATTTTGCTTCGGCACTTTTATTGTATCTTTTGAGTTCTTGTTCGCGGAACGATTCAAATCCGCAAATTACCACTTTAAGGCCGTTTTTGGCAAGTTTTTCTATCAATTGAGGGTTTTGAACAGCCGTATCTGTCCTAATATCCATTACATAAGTTTTTTTTATGCCTTCCTGCTCGATCCTGTCAAACAATTGATCAATAAATTTTGTATTGACAATGGTATTTGCATCGGCAAAGCGAACTACCGGATAATCCTCGGTTTGCTTTAATTCTTCGATAATACTTTCTGCGTCTCTTTGTAAATACTTACCGTTAAACTGGCACCAGATAGAACAGAATGTGCATTTATATGGGCATCCCAACGATGTAAAAAGATAAGTAGATGGATAGGGATTATTTCCTACTTTATAAGTTTCTTTCCATCTTTCTAAATGGTTTCTGTTGGGCATTAAAAAATCTTTCCCGGCCGAATCAATATTATCTTTTTTTGCTTTTGTAGGTGTTAATACTCCGTTTTTATTAATCACAACACCTGGAATATGGCTGTAAGATAAGCCCTTTTCTTTTGCTTCAACAACTTGACGGAAAGTATGTGCCGATTGCCCCGGTAAAATCATATCAACAGCAGGATGATTAAAATCCAATGGTGAAAGTGTCGTATGCAAACCTCCGGCAATGGTTAATATATCAGGATTGAATGATTTTGATGTTTGTAAAATTTCCACTGCATAATAAAATTCAGAGGCAATGGTTGTAGTTCCAACAATATCAGGTTTGTGTTTCTTAAGTAAATTTAAAACCAACTCATTTAATGGAGGAGTTGTATCAGGATTTAGATCATACTCGCCTTTGGTATCAAAAACAGTTACATCATAATCTTCTTCAACTGCTTTGGCAACTGTTAATAACCCTAATGGGGGCCCGATGAGTTTTTTATGTATAAAATATTTCGCCTCTTCAGGAGCCGATTCCAGAATCATATTGTGTGGCGAGCGCGGTGTGTTTATCAATAGAATTTTCATCAATCATTAAAATGGTTTAAAATCACTTACCTTTTTGTATTTACATTCAATAATAATTTTTCCTTTTTTGTTTATAAATCCCCATTTACCATTTTGAAGCACCGCAGCCAGCCCGTTTATAAAATCCTCGACCTTATCGAATTGTGGTTGAATAACTATATTCCCTGATTTATCGATAAATCCCCATTTTCTGTTTTTTATGATCCTGGCATAACCATCAGAAAAAGCATATTTAATAATGTAATCGGCATTTTTCCCAATTTCCTGGCCTGAAGCGTTAATGTAAAAATATTGCTTATCTTCTCTGACTAAAGCCATACCATCATTAAATTCCTTTGCAACTGAATATTTAGGTTGTACAATATACTCTCCATTTTTATTAATATAGCCCCAAAATTTATCTAATCTAACAGATGCAATATTATCCTTAAAATCACGAACATCTGTGAATTGAGGTTGGATAACTATATCTCCGTTTTGATTTACAAATCCCCATAATTTATCTTTTCTAATAGCACCCATACCATCAGAAAAATCATGATGAACTTCGTATGCTCTATTTGAAGGGAACGTAATTCCATCTTTATTTAAATAAACCCATCCTGTAGGATCAACAACCATCGCTACATTGCCTTCAAAATCTTTAACTTTTTTAAATTGGGGGTCAATAAAATAAGTGCCATTTTTATTAATAAATCCCCATAATTTTCCTGCTCTTATAGCAGCAACGCCATTTTTAAAGTCTCGTGCTGCAGTAAACTGAGGTTCTATGGCAAATTCACCCTTTGTATTGATAAAACCCCATTTTCCATCTTTCTCAACTCTTGCTAGATCTTCTGAAAAATTATAACGTACAATATATTCACGGGTGCTATTTATAATTATTCCTTCTTTATTTACATAATAAAGTTCACCTGCATTTTTGATTAATCCTATACCTGATGAAAATTCATAGGCTACATCATACATCGGATGAAGTATTTCATTTCCATTTTCATCAATATAACCCCAGAATTCATCTTCGAGTACTGCTGCTGCATACTCTTGCGATCTGATTGTGTTGCATGTTATGATTAACATTGCAAAAAATAAAATCTTTTTTTTCATTCCAATAAAATTATGTTAGACGTCTGTTTTTCAAATAGTTGTAATTGTCATAAAATAGCATTAGCAATTCTAATGCCATGGAACCCTCATGTTTTATTGCCTTCGGCGAGCTCGTAAACTCGGTTCATGTCCTTTTGAGTTTATGCCAGTTTATTTTTTATCCTTGAGCATGAAGGTTTCATAATTATAATTTTTAAAAATGTATTCTCCAATTGGCCATTGGATATAATCCCATCTTATCATTATGATAAATTTCACCCGTTAGCGGGTCAATTCTGTGATCGTAAATGCTTGTATAATTTGTTCTGTATTGCAAATCCATACTGTATTCAACACTAAACCTGGGTTTATTTCTTTTAAAACCAATTCGTAAACTTAGCCTAAAATAATCTTTCTGGCTAATTGTATAAGCTTCGTTCCACTTTAACACTTCTGTCCCTTGTAAAACGGTTTCTGTAACATTGTATGGGACATATGGCCTCCCTCCTGAATATGTAGTTCTTAGCCCGATTGTTAAGGCATTGTATTTTCTTATGGGTAATTCATAACCTCCTAAGATATTTATCGCAAAGTTTCCGTTAAAGGCAGTATTTCTTTCAATGCCATCATAGCCTTTATATTTAGATTCGTAAAGCGAAGCAGTTATTAAGTAATAAAACTTGTTTTTTAAAAATCGCTCCAGGGTAAGTTCAATCCCATAGTTTTTACCCGTACCTTTATTGGTAAGGCTATCAACTCTTTCGATAAAATATTCGGCCCCATAATTTAAAACAGAATATTGTGGATGAGTAGGTTTTACTGGAATATCATATAAATATTGATAATAAGTTTCTATTTTTAATCTTAGATTTTCGTTAAATAAATGGTCCCATCCTGCGATTACCTGGCTGCTTTTAGAAAAATCTAAATCTTTGTTAGAATAGTCAATCGAACCATCACTAAATTCTGTTTGTGTGAAATAAACCACCCTTAGTTGTGTTTGGCTATGTAACCCGTAACCAAAATTAATTGCATTTTTATCATCAATTCCCCAGTTAAAACCCAGGCGCGGTTCAATGGAAAATGAATTATTAAGGCCTAACAATTGCGAATGAACACCCATGTAAAGTTCAAGATCATCGGTAAACTTATGTTTTATTTGAGCAAAACCTTGATATAAGTTAAAAGCATCGCTTATATCAGTATCAATTCTAAACTTTCCGTCAACCATGCTGCTATCGGCCAGATCAACAAAAAAACGATCTATTTTTATTCCGGCACTAAACGTATTTTTAGCATTTATTTTGCTATTTAATTCGGATGTTAAACTTAATTTTATTTCTTGAGATTTTTCACCTGCCCAGCGGTATGGTTGCGAATGATTAATGCTAAAAGTGTCGATTTGCGTTTTTACATGTGAACCATATGCTGATATTGCAGTATGTAACCTTGTTTTGGTGCTAAAGAAGTGTAAATATGAAAGGGCTGTAGCTCCAATATCGGAGCCATTGCTAATATCTTCGCCCCAACTTTCAAAACTCCAATCTTCACGCTCGTCATTGGAGTCGAACATCTCAATATAACTTGTTCCTCCAATCCCAAAAAAGCTGAGCCGTCCGTTTGTAGTAGGGAAGTTAAGTTTTAAAGTTAAATCCTGGTATTTTGTGGTTTCTACCTCGGCACCCAGTAAATCTATAATATCAACCAATGAATATCTGTATGTAAATAAATACGAGGCATTTGAATTTTTAGAAAAAGGGCCTTCAGCGCCAAATTCTAACCCATTGTATCCAAACTCAGCCCAGTATTCTCTTTTTTCGTTATTTCCGGTTCTCATTCTAAGATCAAAAACACCGGCCAGTGCATTACCATACTCGGCCGGAAAGGCCCCGGTTAAAAAATCAGAATTGGTTAACAGATTATTATTTAAAATAGTAATCGGCCCTCCAGTAGTTCCGGATGCAGCGAAATGGTTGGGGTTAGGGATTTCAACACCATCAAGTTGCCATAATAAACCTGTAGATGAATTTCCTCGGATAATTATATCATTTCTATTGTCGCGAACAGACATAACACCTGCATAGTTAGCGGCCATTCGTGCAGGGTCGCCATAGCTTCCCGGATAACGGCTGGTTTCTTCAACTGTGAAAGAGCGGGCACTTATGGTAGCCATCTTGTTTATGGGCTGGTCTTTCCGGTTATTTGCTTTAACAACAACTTCTTCAATGGATGTAACCGATTCTTCCAATTCAATTTTAAGAACGGTTTCTTTTGCAGAATTTAAATAAATATTATCTATAACCTTTGTTTGATAACCAACATAGCTTGCTTGTAAAGATATTCGTCCTACACTAACATTGTTGAAACGGAAATTACCTTTTTCATCACTTATGGTGCCTTTTTGTGGTTGAGAATTTATAATAACCAAATTTACACCTGGCAAGGGTATTTGAGTTTCTTTATCAACTACCTGGCCTCTTATTGTTTGTGTAATATTTTCCTGCGACAATAAAACTGTTTTAAAGCCAGGTATTAATATCAATAAAAAAATAATCCTCAAAAAATATTGCATACATACTATATTCTATAACATTTTAATTTTGAAATGAAAAACAAAGATAATAGAATTATTGTTTATTTTTTATGGAAAAACCTGCCTGTTCAATAATTTCACCTAACTGAACATACTTGCCATGTGAAAAAGCCATTAACACCTGGTGTTGCATATTTATAGTTCCATTAGTTGGGTTAATATATTGATCACTAACCTGAATGTTAACAATTTCTGCTATAAACATATCATGCGAACCTAACGGAATTATTTCTTTAACTTTACATTCAAGATTTATTGGCGACTCTGCTATTACCGGAGTTTTGATTTTAACAGAATTGCCGGGAGTTAAATTCAGTTCCTTAAATTTTTGATGATCTTTTCCTGATTTTCGTCCACACCAATCTGCTTCATAAGCCATATCTTTAGTAGAATAGTTAAAAACAAATTCTTTGGTTCGTTTCACAATATCATAGGAATGTCTTTCTTTTCGGATAGATATATAACACATGGGTGGAACAGAGCAAACAGTACCCGTCCATGCAATCGTAATAATATTGTATTCATCTTCGCTTATTCCGCAACTTACCATTGCAGCTGGTACAGGATAAATTAGTGGTGAAGGTTTTTTATTAACTTTCTTCATAATGATTATTTTTTATTATTGATTTCGCTTTTATATCGCAAATGGTATTTTCAAAATGATCGGCATGTGATTTAACCCATTCAAATTCTATATATTTCCCGGTAATCAACCGGTTAACTTTTTTCCAGTCTGTTATGTTTTTTGCACGCGTTCCATTGGCTGTATAAAAATTATTTATTTTCCATACCGGAAGCCACTCACTTATCCCTTTAATTACATATTGACTATCGGTAACAATTCTTAGTTTACTATGATTTTTTAAATATTCCAGCCCTTTTATAACCGCTAAAAGTTCAATTAAATTGTTCCCCTTCCTTTTGGTTTGAGCTTGTATTATTTTGTATTCAGAAGGTTCCTCTTTTATCAGAATTGCAAATCCACCGGTTTGCTTTTGGTGATTAAATGAGCCATCGGTAAAAAGCTCGGGAATATTTTTTGTTTTTTTATCGCTTTTAGTTACCAGGTGTTTGTTATGCCGATTATCTAAAATAGTAATTTTTGTCCGGTCATAAAAATGTGGATCCGGCAAACTATCCGTAAGAACAAATTTTAAGCTGAAACCTTTATAAAAACTTTCAGCCCTTTTGTTGTGTAAAATTTTTCGTAATTGAAATTCACGCAACTTTAAAAATGACGTTAGTTTATTTTTATTTAGATATGTTATCGATTTATCTGTTGGCGAGAACCGAATCCTGCTATGTTCATCATCGAGCGTTATTTCAATAATAAACGAATTGCCTTGACGATCGATGATATCCATATTTAACAGGTGGTAATTCATAATCTTTTTCTTGAATATAATAACCTTTTTAAAAGTAAATTAAACATATTATTTATCCAAATTATAATTTTTAGTATAAGATTTATTAAAGTGTGTCATTTTGTCTTGATTTATCGATAAATAAAAGACAAAAGGTCAGTTTTAAAACAATGGCAATTCTTTTGTTGCATCATAATAAAAAAGTAATAAAAAGAAAAGGAGAAAAAGATATATGAAACTTGATCAATTTACTATAAAATCACAAGAAGCTATTCAACAGGCATTTACAATTGCCCAGGGATATCACCATCAAGCCATCGAAAATGGGCATTTGCTAAAAGGTATCTTATCGCAGGGTGAGAATTTATATAATTTTTTACTTAAAAAGTTAAATGTAAACCCTGTTAATTTTGAAAATGTGTTGGATAAGATTGTTGAATCATATCCAAAGGTTTCGGGAGGCGAGCCATATCTTTCAAAAGAAGCAAATCAATCGTTGCAAAAGGCCACAAATCTTTCTAAAGAGATGGGCGATCAGTTTGTTTCGGTTGAACATATTTTACTGGGAATATTGAAATCAGGTGATGCAGTTGCTCAGTTAATGAAAGATAATGGTATTACCGAAAAAGATTTAAGGAATGCAATTCAGGATTTGCGAAAGGGTTCAAAAGTTGATAGCCAAACAGCTGAAGATACTTACAATTCGCTCAATAGGTTTGCAATTAACCTTATTGAACAAGCCAGGGCAGGGAAATTAGACCCAGTAATTGGCCGTGATGATGAGATTCGCCGTGTGTTACAGATTCTTTCGCGCCGTACAAAAAACAACCCGATTTTAATTGGAGAGCCAGGAGTTGGAAAAACAGCTATTGCTGAAGGTATTGCACATAGGATTTTAAATGGCGATGTACCCGAAAATTTAAAAAATAAACAAATTTATGCATTGGATATGGGTGCACTGATTGCCGGTGCAAAATATAAAGGCGAGTTTGAAGAGCGGTTAAAATCGGTAGTAAAAGAAGTAATTGCTTCTGATGGTGAAATTTTAATGTTTATCGATGAGATTCATACACTTGTCGGAGCAGGAAAGAGTGAAGGAGCGATGGATGCAGCCAATATTCTAAAACCAGCTTTGGCAAAAGGTGATCTTAGAGCCATTGGCGCAACTACATTAAACGAATATCAAAAATATTTTGAAAATGATAAAGCGCTCGAACGCCGGTTTCAGAAAGTAATGATTAACGAACCTGATACTTTAAGTGCTGTTTCTATCTTACGTGGATTAAAAGACCGTTATGAAACACACCACAAGGTACGTATTAAAGATGATGCCTTAATTGCTGCAGTAGAGCTTTCGCAACGGTATATTTCCGACAGGTTTTTGCCAGATAAGGCTATTGACCTGATTGACGAAGCTGCTTCTAAGTTAAGGTTAGAGATGAATTCAGTACCTGAAAATATTGACGAAATTGAACGTAAAATTAAACAGCTGGAAATTGAGCGCGAAGCTATTAAACGTGAAGGTGATAAAAAGAAAGTGAATGAGCTCAGCGAAATTATTGCTAATTTATCAGATGAACGTAATCAAATGCGCTCGAAATGGGAAAACGAAAAATCAATTATCGATCAAATACAAAAAAATAAAGAATTGATTGAACAATTTAAACTTGAAGCAGAACAAGCAGAGCGTGATGGAGATTATGGCCGTGTTGCCGAAATTAGGTATGGCAAAATTAAAGAAGCCAATTCAAAAGTTGAAAAGTTAAAGGAAGAACTTACTCAGCTTCAGAGCGAAACAGCAATGATTAAGGAGGAAGTTGAAAATGACGATATTGCAGAAATTGTTGCAAAGTGGACAGGTATACCTGTTAGCAAAATGCTTCAAAGCGAAAAAGAAAAATTATTGAAACTCGAAGATGAGTTACATAAAAGAGTTGTAGGACAAGATGAAGCTATTGCCGCAGTTTCTGATGCTGTAAGGAGAAGCAGGGCTGGATTACAGGATGCTAAAAAGCCTATCGGATCGTTTATATTTTTAGGAACAACCGGTGTGGGTAAAACTGAGCTTGCAAAAGCTTTAGCAGAATTTTTATTCGACGATGAAAATATGATGACTCGCATTGATATGTCAGAGTATCAGGAAAGGCATTCTGTTTCACGGCTGGTAGGTGCACCTCCAGGTTATGTAGGTTACGACGAAGGAGGGCAATTAACCGAAGCAGTTCGAAGAAAACCATATTCTGTAATATTGCTGGATGAAATTGAAAAAGCACATCCTGATGTTTTCAATATTTTGTTACAAGTACTTGACGATGGCCGATTAACTGATAATAAAGGGCGGTTGGTTAATTTTAAAAATACCATTATTATCATGACATCGAATGTGGGGTCTCATATTATTCAGGAAGACATTTCTAAGTTAAATGATACAAACAGAGAAGAAATCCTGGAAGAAACAAAGCGAAAAGTGCTTGGTGTTTTGAAACAATCGATAAGGCCAGAATTTATCAATCGTGTCGATGAGATTGTAATGTTTGCACCCCTTACCGAAAAAGAAATCAAAGATATTGTTCAGTTACAATTTAATATTATTCAGAATATGTTAAAGGCACAAGGCATTTCAATTGAAATAACTGATGAAGCTGTAAATTGGATTGGCAAAGCAGGCTTTGACCCACATTACGGAGCAAGGCCGGTAAAAAGAATTATTCAAAAAGAAGTTCTGAATGAACTGTCGAGACAAATTATTGCCAATAAAATCAATAAAGATCAAAAAATTCTAGTTGATAAGGATGAAAAGGGTATAATTTTCAGTAATTAATTAAAAACCCGGCTATTTGTTAGCCGGGTTTATTTTATTCAAATGAGTTTAAGCATTCATCAACATTGTCGCAAATATCAAAAACATTATGCAACTGAAGCAGTTTAACAAGCTCCATTACGTCGGATGATACATTGCAAATTTTAAACTGGCTATCATTGTTTTTTGCATTCCTGAGAATTGAAAGTAATGCACCAAAACCAGAACTGTCTACATATTCAATTCCATCAAGATCCAAAATTAGCTTTGTATTTGCTTTTGCTAAGTATTGAGCAACCTCTTCTTTTAGAGTCTGTGCAATTAAGATATTTAATTTATTAACATTGTCAAAAGATAATATCTCAACGCCATTTTTGGTTTCATTTTTTAACATAGATTCCGGTTTTATGATTAATATTTTAAGTTATCTTTTTACGTATTGATTTTAATTCATTTATAGCAAGCATACTTTGATTGACAAATTTAGTAATTATTTCCTGATATTCATGAATATTTTTTTCATCTTTAGCATTTTCTTCTAATTTTTTAAGATCAGTAGCAAGTTTGTCCATTCCAACCATTAAAATGGCTGATTTTGCTTTATGAGCAATTCTTGATAAATTATCCCAATCCTTCTCTTTAAAAAATAGCTGTAGCTTTTTTTGATATTCTGGGACCTGTTCAAAAAACATGTCTATTAATTCGAGAATAAAATCATCATTCCCATCACTTATAGACTCTAAATATGAAAGGTTGATTAACTTATCCTCGTCTTTTTTCATTTTTTTCTATTTACTTTAATAAAATTATTACAATGAATTAAACTTTTACAATTTATAAAATTAATAAATAGATTTTAGTCTTTCGAAATTAAAATTTTTATTTTTACTTTACATTTCAAGTAAATCTTTTTAATCTTAAAATCTAAATATAATCATCAAATAAAGACTTAACAATATTCCAGTAAAACCTATTATATAATTAATCGTTTAAATTTTAAGAAATATAACTCCATAAATATGAAAAAAACCATTCTTTTTATCTGTTCATTTGCTTTATTTTTGAATGCAACTGCACAGGACGAACAAACTTTAAAAGAGTTGGAAAAAAAATCGCATTTGATTTATAACGAAGGAGTAAGGTTGGCAGCTGAATCAAAATACACAGAAGCACATGCTAAATTTGATGAGAGTTTGTTTATTCTCTCTGAATTTGCTTTGCCTTATATTGAAAGGGCTAAAATAAAAATTTTAAATGAGGAGTATGACCTGGCTATAGAAGATGTAACGAGAGCCATTGAGACCGATGATGATGCTGCCGAGGCTTTTTATGTTAGAGGTTATCTCAGGCTTTTGATGAATAGTTATCAGGATGCTTTAACCGATTTTACCCGTGCAATTCAAAAAGGATTTATCGCACCTGAAGTTTATTATTTTAGAGGGATAATGAGTTTTAAATTGCAGGATTTTAATAGTGCATTGATCGACTTTACCATGGCAATTGATAAAAGATACGATTTTGCTTATGCTTTAAACGAAAGGGCAAGTACAAAAAAAATGCTTGGCGATTATCATGGCGCTATTCATGATTATAACCAGGCTTTATCTTACGATTCGTCTATTGTTAGTGCATACGATAACAGGGCTTCGTGCAGAATAAAAACCGGAGATTTCCAGGGAGCCATAGAAGATTTTACTAAAGCTATTAAAAAAGATACTGAATTCTATATTGCTTATAATAACAGAGGAAATGCCTATTTTTTAATGGCTGAGTATGAAAAGGCCTTAAATGATTTTTCTAAAGTAATCGAAATAAAAAAGGATTATGCTCCAGGTTATAATAATGCTGCTATAACAAAAATAAAAATGGAAAATTATCTGGGAGCTGTTAACGATTTAGATAAAGCCATCGAAATTGATAGTGAATATGGCGAAGCATACATGCATAGAGGTTATGCCAAAGAGTTTTTGGGTAGGTTTGAAAGTGCCTGTAGCGATTGGGAAAAAGCAAAAGAACTGGGAATCGAAGAAGCCGAAAAATATATCACCGAATGTGAATAATTAATATTTAAAAAAAATGAAACCTTCATGCTTAAGGATAAAAAATTACTTGTTAGAAAGCTATTATTGCATAAAGGTTCGCCGGTGGGATTTGTAGGAAGCTTAAGCGGGAGACACTGGCAACAAAAAAAAGATTATTGAAATTTAGAGTTGTAAATCGCAGAACTAAGCGCTAGCGTTCTCATGACCGAAGGAAATAAAAACAATTGTTTAACTAAAATATATTCTCGTGAAATTATTAAGATACGCTATATTATCATTAATACTTGTAACACAAACAAGCCTGCTTTTAGCCCAGGAAAATATAAAAATTAAAAAGAAAGATTTCAGAATTGAAATAAAAGATGTTGGGTTTAAAGATGCCTGGAAAGAGGTTAAAGCAGGAGAAAAACTTTTTTCTGCCGGACTGGGAACATATCCCGATGCCCTAATGCATTATTTGAGAGCTCATAAATATAATAACGATTGTGCTAAACTAAATTATAAAATTGGAGTTTGCTATCTTGCTACCAACGAGTTTTATAAAGCCTCAGATTTTTTGGAGAAGGCTTATCTTAAAAATGAAAATGTAACAGACGATATTCATTTTATGCTGGCAAGAGCATATCATTTAAATTTAAATTTTGACCAGGCAATTGATAATTATAAAGCCTATTATAACTCCTTTTCTGTTAAAGAACTCGAAGATATTGATTTAAACATCGATAAATACATAAAAGAGTGTAAGCACGGAAAAGAGCTAACAAATAACCCGGTTCGTGTTATTATCAACAACCTCGGATCAAGGGTGAATTCAGAGCATGACGATTATAACCCGGTATTGCATCCTTCACAGGACCTGTTGTATTTTACTTCACGCCGTGAAACAGACAAGAAGAATAAACGTTTAGATGCAGATAATAAATTTATGGAGAATGTATTTTTTTCTGAACAAGCCGGTGAGCTTTGGAAAAAACCTAAGTTGCTTGAAAATAAGCTTGATTCAAAAAACAATGAATCTGTTTTGCTTTTTTCCAAAGACGGAAATGATATTTATTTATACAATGGTAAAAAAGATGGTGGAGAGATACTTGTCAGCGAACTTAAAAATGATAAATGGAAAAAACCCAAAACATTAAAAGGAAAAGTATCATCAAAAAATAAAGAAACAACTGTAGCTTTAAGCCCTGATGAAACTGAAATGATTTTTGTATCGAACCAGGAAGGAACAATAGGTGGAATGGACTTGTTTTACAGTAAACTGAATGAAAAAGGAAAATGGTCAGAGCCTATAAATTTAGGTGCTGCCATCAATACACCTTACGATGAAGAAGGTGTTTATTGGCACCCAAAAGAAGATAAAGTTTATTTTAGTTCGCAGGGGCATAACTCAATGGGCGGTTTCGATGTATTTGTTATGGAACGTGATGCTGATAAAATGTGGACATTCCCAGAAAATTTGGGATATCCCATCAATACTCCTAATGATGATCTGTTTTTTAAGATGGAAGAAAATAATAAACAAGCCTATTATTCATCTGTCAGGGAAAATGGAAATGGAGGCCTTGATCTTTATAAAATAATATTCCTGGGCGAAGAGAAAGAGCTAAAAGTAACTACTGATGATATCCACCTTGCATGGGATTACAAATCAATAGATGATTTATTTTATATTACTCCACAAGAATTAAAAGTTGATACAGCCCTGTTTATGGTTGGTATGATTACTGATTCAAAACTAGGTACTCCTATTCAGGCTAAAGTTGAAGTGATTGATACTGAAATTAGCCAGGTAGTAGCCACAGGACTTTCAGATACTTCTGGGGTATATAAAATAAAGATTCCTAAGAAAAAAGATTATGGTGTTGAGGTTACCGCCAAAGATTATTTATTTTATGTAACCATTGTAAACTTATCTGAAAAACAGGTTGTTGAAAGCAAGGTGCAAGCTAATTTCCAACTCGACAGGATTGATGTGGGTGCAAAAATGGTACTAAAAAATATTTTCTTCGAAACCAATAAGGCAACATTAAAAACTGAATCAACTGTCGAATTAGAACGAGTAGCTACATTGTTAAAAGATAATCCTGGTATTCGTTTAGAGATTTCAGGCCATACTGATAATGTAGGCTCATACAGAGCTAATCAAAGATTATCTGAAGCAAGGGCAAAAAGTGTTGTCGACTATTTAGTAAATCAGGGCGTAGATTCCGGCAGGCTGGAATATAAAGGATATTCATTTACACAACCTGTGGCCGATAATAATACCGAAGAGGGCAGGGCACAAAACCGCCGCGTTGAATTTAAAGTATTAAGTAAGTAATTAATGCAAAGTAATTTTTTTTCAAAGGATGGTTATAAATTTATAATCATCTTTTTTGCTTTTTAATATATGGTTAATATTCTAATGAAATTTTTTTAGCTTTGTGATCGGATAAAATTTTATTTTATAATCATAACAACACACATACAATGAAAAATACAGCATTCACAAAATTTCATATTGAGTTGGGAGCAAAAATGCTTCCATTTGCCGGATATAATATGCCTATAGAGTATTCAGGAATTAATGATGAGCATATAACTGTTCGCGAAAAAGTTGGTGTTTTTGATGTTTCACACATGGGCGAGTTTTGGGTAAAAGGGCCAAAAGCATTCGATTTGGTACAAAAAATCACATCAAATAATGTTGCCGATTTATACGAAGGAAAAGTACAGTATTCGTGTTTTCCCAATGGGAAAGGCGGAATTGTTGATGATCTTTTGGTTTATATGTTTGATAAGGAAACCTATTTACTTGTAGTTAATGCCGCAAACATTGAAAAAGACTGGAACTGGGTAACAAAACAAGCTAAAGAAATGGGGCTCGAAGTTGGTAAAGAAGTTTATAATGCTTCGGACGAAATTGCTCAGCTTGCTGTTCAAGGCCCGTTAGCTTTAAAAGCAATGCAAAAACTTACTTCGGAAAATGTACAAGATATGGAGTTTTATACTTTTAAGAAAATTGATTTTGCAGGCATTAAAGATGTAATATTTTCAACAACAGGATATACCGGTGCAGGAGGTTGTGAAATTTATGTTGCTAACGAAGATGCCGAAAAGCTATGGAAAGCTGTTTTTGATGCTGGTGAAGAGTTTGGAATAAAACCTATCGGACTTGGTGCCCGCGATACACTTAGACTCGAGTCTGGATTTTGCTTATATGGTAACGATATTGATGATACCACTTCTGCTATTGAAGCCGGATTAGGCTGGATTACCAAATTTGTGGATGGTAACGATTTTATCGACCGCGAAAAATGGCAAAAACAAAAAGAAGAAGGTGTTGAAAAACGCTTAAAAGGTTTTATTATGGAAGACCGCGGAATTCCACGCCAGCATTATAAAGTAGTCGATGCCGAAGGAAATGAAATCGGTGAAGTAACCTCAGGAACCATGTCGCCAATGATTAAAAAAGGAATTGGAATGGCATACCTTAAAAAAGGTTTTTGGAAAACCGATACCGATATTTTTATCGAAGTTCGAAATAAAAAATTAAAAGCAAAAGTGGCTAAACCACCTTTTCATTTAAGTAATAATTAAATCTTTAAAAATATTTACTTTTTACCCTGCTTTCGAGCAGGGTTTTTTATGGTTTTTTTGGTAATATCATAATAATTGCTTATCATCTGTGTTTATAATAATAAAAAACTATGAATACCGTCGAAGTGTGTTTTACTCCCGAATTAATAAGGAATTATGATATTGAAAATAAGATGGTTGTAGTTATTGATATATTGAGAGCTTCAACAATAATTACTACCATGTTTAAAAATGGATTGTATAAACTGATTCCGGTAAGCGATTTAAATGAAGCTAAAGAATATAAAGAAAAAGGGTATTTAGTTGCTGCCGAACGAAATGGTAAAAAAGTTGATTTTGCCGATTTTAATAATTCACCTTATGTTTTTACCGAAGAAAAAATAGATGGTAAAACATTGGTTTATAGTTCTACAAATGGAACTAATACAATTAATTCGGTAAAAACTGCTGAAAATGTTATTATAGCATCTTTTTTAAATATATCAGCTGTGGCAGATTTTATCAAAGAAAAAGATAAAAATATACTCCTTTTATGTTCGGGTTGGAAAGGAAATTTTTGTTCCGAGGATGCAATTTTTGCCGGAGCTTTATCCGAAAAATTAATTACAACTGGTCGTTTTTCAACAGAATGCGATTCTGTACTTGCATCTATTGATCTTTGGTCGATCGCTAAAAAAGATATTCTTAGTTATATTAAAAGTATTTATCAATATAAACGGCTAACAAATTTAGGACTCGAAAATGTTATTGCATATTGTTTTAAAAATGATATTACCAATGCAATTGCCATGCTTAAAAATGATTATCTGGTTGAACATAAGAATTTTAATGATTAAGGTTTTATAATCGATGGTTTATTCTTAATTTTATGTCGCATTTGTATATATAATTTTTAAAAAGGTGTTGAAGATCATATAAAATAACCCTGAAAATTTAAAATTTATTTGCATCTTGCAATCAAATTCAATAAATAGTTAACAAATTTAAAAACAATACATTATGAGAAAGCATATTTTTAACGCCGGACCGTGTAAATTATCAGATCCATTATTAAAGAATACATCAGACGCTATTCTTGATTTTAATGGCCTGGGACAATCTATTCTTGAAGTTTCACACCGAAGTAAAGATTTTCAAGCCGTAATGGACGAAACGGTGGATTTAATGAAAGAAGTGCTTAGTATTCCTGAAGGATATTCTGTTTTATTTTTAGGAGGCGGAGCGAGTTTGCAATTTGCCATGATTCCTTATAACTTTTTAAAAACAAAAGCATTTTACTTAAATACCGGAACATGGTCTGAAAAGGCAATAAAAGAAGCAAAACTTTGGGGAGAAGTAGTTGAAGTATCATCCGAAGATAAAAATTTTACTTATATTCCAAAAGGATATGCCGTACCAAAAGATGTTGATTATGTGCACATAACTACTAACAATACAATTCGTGGTACAGAAATTTTCGAAGATTATGATTTTGGCGGTTTACCATTATTTGCCGACATGTCATCAGATTTTTTAAGTCGCCCGGTTGATGTTTCAAAATACGCAATGATTTATGGTGGTGCGCAAAAAAATCTTGGGCCTGCAGGTGTAACTTTTGTAATTATCAAAGATGATATACTTGATAAAATGGTTGAAGGCAGAAAAATTCCTACCATGCTAAAATACAAAACTCATGCCGATAAAGGATCTATGTACAATACTCCTCCGGTTGTAAATGTTTTTGCTGTTCGCGAAACTTTAAAATGGGTTAAGTCAATGGGTGGAGTTAAAGCAATGAATAAACTTGCTGATGAAAGAGCCAAGCTGCTTTATAAAACGATCGATGAAAGCAATATGTTTGTTTGTCCGGTAGTTAAAGAAGACCGTTCAAGAATGAATATTGTTTTTGTGATGAAAGATGAATACAAAGATAAAGAAGCCGAATTTGTTACTTTCGCTGCAGAAAGAAACTGTGTTGGAATTAAAGGACACCGTTCAGTGGGTGGTTTTAGAGCATCTACTTACAATGCATCAACTATGGAAGATGTAAGTGCTTTGGTAAAAGCAATGAAGGATTTCGAAGCTAAAAACGCGTAACAAATTTTTGATAATTACAGACTCAGGGCCAAACAGCTTTGAGTCTTTTTATTAACTAAAAAAATCTTAACAATATGAAAAAAGTACTTGTTGCAACCGAAAAACCTTTTGCACCGGCAGCAGTAACACAAATAAAAGAAGTTTTAGATAAAGCCGGATACGAACTGGTACTTCTCGAAAAATATACCGATAAAGAAGACTTGTTAAAAGCTGTAGAAGATGTTGATGCTTTAATCGTTCGAAGCGATAAAGTAACAAAAGAAGTAATTGATGCAGCTAAAAACCTTAAAATTGTAGTAAGGGCAGGAGCGGGTTACGATAATCTTGACCTTGATGCTTGTACTGCAAAAAATATCGTAGCAATGAATACTCCCGGACAAAATTCAAATGCAGTGGCCGAATTAGCGCTTGGAATGATGGTTTCTATTGCTCGTGGTAATTATAATGGTAAATCAGGAACTGAGTTGAGAGGTAAAAAATTGGGCATCCATGCCTATGGTAATGTAGGTAAATATGTGGCCGAAATTGCTAAAGGATTTGGTATGGATATTTATGCTTTCGACCCATTTGTTGATAAAGCAAAAATGGAACAAGACGAAGTTAAGCCTTTAAATTCTGTTGAAGAATTATATTCAACTTGCCAGTATGTTTCTTTACATATTCCTGCTAACGATAAAACAAAAAAATCCATTGGTTACGATTTATTAAGCAAGATGCCAAAAAATGCAACATTGGTTAATACTGCCAGGAAAGAAGTAATTAACGAGGAAGAATTGCTAAAAGTTTTTGCCGAAAGAGATGATTTTAAATACGTTTCGGATATTGCTCCCGATTGTAAAGAAGAAATTGAAGCAAAATATGAAGGCAGATATTTCTTTACACCTAAAAAAATGGGTGCACAAACAGCAGAAGCAAATATTAATGCAGGTAAAGCAGCGGCTGAACAAATCGTTGATTTTATCGAAAACGGAAACGAAACTTTTAAAGTAAACTAATTAGAAAAACATTGCATCATTGCATCATTGCATCATTGCATCATTGAAACATTATATTAAAATCATTAATTAAAAAACAATTAAAAAATGGCGATAATAAAACCTTTTAAGGGATTAAGGCCACCCAGAGATATAGTTAAAGATTTAGCATCATTGCCTTATGATGTTATGAACAGTGAAGAAGCAGCTCAAATGGCCGAGGGAAAAGAAAATTCTTTATTACACATCACACGTGCCGAAATTGATTGTCCTGAAGGAACTGATATTCACTCTGAAACAGTTTATAACAAAGCAGTTGAAAACTTTAAAAAGTTCCAGGAAAAAGGATGGTTAGTTCAGGATAATGAACCTAAGTATTATATCTATGCACAAACCATGGATGGCAGAACCCAATATGGAATTGTTGGTGCTGCAGCATGCGAAGATTATAATCAGGGAATTATTAAAAAGCATGAGTTAACGCGCCCTGAAAAAGAAGAAGACAGAATGGTGTTGACAAGGTACACCAATGCAAACATCGAACCAGTATTCTTTTCTTATAAAGCAGTTCCTGAAATTGACCGTATTGTTGAAAATATAGTAAAAAACCAGAAACCAGATTACGATTTTGTTGCAGAAGATGGATTTGGCCATCATTTCTGGGCAATTAACGATGCTGAAACTAATAAGAAGATAGAAGAGTTGTTTGCAACCAAAGTTCCTTATACTTATGTTGCCGACGGACACCACAGAACTGCTGCTGCAGCCCGTATTGGCTTGGAGAAAAAAGAACAAAATCCAAATCATACAGGTGATGAAGAATACAATTTCTTTATGGCAGTTCACTTCCCCGATAATCAATTAAATATTATTGATTACAATCGTGTGGTTAAAGATTTAAATGGTTTGTCAGAAGACGAATTTATCGAAAAACTAAAAACTGCATTTGAAATTGAAAAAGTTGGCTCAGAGATTTATAAACCTGCAAAGTTGCATGAATTTAGCATGTATCTTGCCGGCAATTGGTATAAATTAACAGCTAAAGACGGTACTTATGACGATAATGACCCAATTGGCGTTTTGGATGTAACTATTTTATCAAAACATGTACTTGAACCGATCCTTGATATTAAAGATTTAAGAACATCCAAACGAATCGATTTTGTAGGTGGTATCAGAGGATTAGGTGAATTAAAAAAACGTGTTGATAGCGAAGATATGAAAGTTGCATTTGCTTTATATCCGGTTTCAATGCAGCAGTTAATTAATATTGCCGACTCAGGAAATATTATGCCACCAAAAACCACATGGTTTGAGCCTAAATTAAGAAGCGGGTTAGTAATTCATAAACTTGATTAACATTATTTATTGGTATTGATAAAAAGGAGGATTCAAATTAATTCCTCCTTTTTTTATTGAACGAATACTGTATATGATTGTTCTTTTAATGAACTACTTTTTTTCTTAATTTTGAACAGCAATTTTGAACTTATATAAATTTTAAAAAATGAGTATTAAAGATAATATTCAGCACTTTGTGGAAAATGAAATTCCATCGCATGTAAAACTGATAGCAGTTACCAAAACAAAGCCGGTTGAAACCATCCTTGATGCTTATAATTCGGGATACAAAATTTTTGGCGAAAATAAAGCACAAGAACTGGTTCAAAAATACGAAGCATTGCCCAAAGATATTGAATGGCATATGATTGGACATTTACAGAGCAATAAGGTTAAATATATTGCTCCATTTGTATCAATGATTCATGGCGTAGATAAATTTAAATTATTAAAAGTTATCGATAAAGAAGGACGGAAGAATAAAAGAAAAATCGACTATCTTTTGCAATTTCATATAGCCAAAGAAGAAACAAAATTTGGATTGGATTTGAATGAAGCTGAAGATTTTATTGCATCGCCCGAATTTAATGATTTAGAATATGTTAATATAAGAGGTGTAATGGGGATGGCTACTTTTACCGAAAATACAGAATTAATTCGTAATGAATTTAAAGAATTAGTTTATATCTTTAATGAGTTAAAAAAACAATTTTTTAGTCAGAAAGAAGATTTTACCGAGATTTCAATGGGTATGTCAAATGACTATAAAATTGCTGTTGAAGAGGGTTCTACAATGGTTCGTATTGGGAGTCTTCTGTTTGGGCCAAGAAATTATTAAATTATAAAATAAAACATTTTCAACTATGAGTCGACTTGAAACCACTTATTTAGGTTTAAAATTAAAAAATCCTGTGATTGTTGGCAGCTCAGGATTAACAAGTTCAATAGATAAAATTAAAGAAATTGAGAAAAAAGGAGCTGGTGCCGTAGTTTTAAAATCTCTTTTCGAAGAACAAATAAATTTCGAAGCCGGATCGTTGGCAGATTCATCCGATTCGCCTGAAGCTTTAGATTATGTTAAATATTACACTAAAAATAATACCGTTCAGGAATATCTGGAATTAATCCGTAAGGCAAAAGCTGAAGTAAAGATTCCGGTAATAGCCAGTATTAATTGTGTTTCGGCAAAAGATTGGGTTGATTTTGCAAAAAAGATTGAACAGGCAGGAGCCGATGCACTGGAAGTAAATGTTTTTGTTTTGCCTAATGATAGAAATGCACCAGGAGAAAAATATGAGAGCATATATTTTGACCTGGCTGATAAGTTAAAGAAAATTATAACCATTCCTTTTGCTTTTAAGCTGGGGTCACATTTTTCTAATTTGGTTGGATTTATTCAGAAATTGCATGTCCCCGGCGTAGTTCTATTTAACCGATTTTATGCACCCGATATTGATATCGATCAAATGAAATTTGTTTCCGCCGAGGTATTTAGTTCTCCTTCCGATATAAGGAATTCACTTCGTTGGGTTGGGATTGTTTCTTCGAAAATATCCAGAGTTGATATTGCAGCTTCTACAGGGGTGCACGATGGAAAAGCCGTGATTAAACAAATCCTTGCAGGAGCCACTGCAGTGCAGGTATGTTCAACGCTGTATAAAAACGGAATAGGACAATTAGAAAACATTATTGCTGATTTAGAAACATGGATGAAAAAAAATGGATTTGATCACATTAACGAGTTTAGGGGTAAAATGAGTTACCATAAAATTGACGACCCGCTGGTTTATGAGCGCTCACAATTCATGAAATATTTTTCAAGCATTCAATAAAAGAATCACTAACCCTGCTATCTGGCAGGGTTTTCTTTTTTATTTTCAATAATATTCATTAGCTCGAAAAAGAGCGGGCGTTTCGAGTCAGAAGTATCTTCAATTGTATTTCCCAGTTTTATTAAACTCTGTTCAGCCTTTTTATGATCAATAATATTAAAATTGTCAATTACAGTAAACGCGTCAAATGCCAATTGAAAATCTGCCTGTATAAATACATCAATAAAAGTTTCGATATGTTCTTCGAAATTTAACCCGTTTTTCCAACATGCCGAAACTAAAACAGAAAGTTCATCTTTATAATTAATATCCTTTATGGCATTAACCAAAGCCTGAGTGCTATTCTGGTCTTTTAAATTTTCCAGGATTTTAATGATTTCATCTCTAACAAGGGTACTTTTTGTATGATGTAGCAGGTTGATAACTTCAGGCATAATTTCTTTATTGCCATCTGTAGAAATATATTTAAGGGTAGTTATAACAGTTTCTGTTTTTTCCGATCGTAAGTTTTTTGTTAATTCTTTATTATTCATATTTTTAAAGATTGAAAAGCCAAAAATAATGGTACTTATTTGGGACAAAATTAGAATAAATCAAATAAAATTATTGGTTATTAACATTATAATTTCCTATATTAGTTCAAAATTATTGAGATTTTCCATAACCAAAACATAAATTATGCCGTATATAGGCTTAAATATAAGCTGGTATGCGGAAGTTGAAAATTTTGATTTTTAAAAAAAAGTATTAATTTTACTAAAAATTGTTTTCATTGGTAACAATAAATAAAACAACAAATTATGAATATCAGATTATTTCGTAGCACCTTTTATTTTATTGCAATTGTGTCGGTTATTGCAATATTAACGAACTGCGCTTCCGATAAGGAAAAAAGCAAAGATACAGATGAAGTGGTTACCATTGATTCTTTAGAAATTGATGAAAAACTAATTCAGGATGTAAAAACCGTAAAAGAGATTTTTTATTCGCTTCCATCGCCATTAGAAACAGCCATGATTCTTAAGCAAGCCGGAGCCAAATATAACGATGAGTTATTAAATCCAACCGAAAATGTAAGCAAGTATGTAACCAATAAAAGTATGGCCCTTAACCTTGGTATCTATACAACAGATTTAAGCTATGCCAGTTTATTTGATCAAACACAGGCAACCATCAATTATATGGATGCTGCTAAGAGAATGGCTGAAGGATTAGGAATCCTTAATGTTATTGATGAAGAAGTTGTAGAAAGGCTTGAAGCAAATATCAATAACAGGGATATTATTATGGATATTATTTCCGAGACAATATTGAATTCCAGCTCTTTTTTTGAAGAAAATGACCGCCAGGCCATGTCAACGATTGTATTGGTTGGAGGATGGGTCGAAGGACTATACATTGCCACAAATTTAGTTGCCCCCGATTCCGATTTGGAAAATGACGAACTTGTAAAACGTATCGTTGACCAAAAACTTACTTTATCAACTGTTGATAAATTATTGGAAGAAAACGAAGATAATGAAGATATTAAAACTATTATGACACATGTAGATGAGATAAAGCGCATTTATGATGAAATTGAAGTTTCTTCTTCGGCTATTGAACCCGTAACCGACGAAGAAACTAATGTAACTACGCTTAAATCTACTACACAGGTTAAAATGAGTCCGAATACTTTTAACCAGCTAAAAGAAAAAGTGAAAGAAATACGAAATAATTTTATTTTATAAAAATATCCTCCGTTATGAAAAAATTATACCAGGCAATTATTATCCTTACAGTATTAGCTCTGTTACCTTTAACAGGCATTTCACAATGTAAAAGTTTTGCCAAAAAAGTATGTAAGCTAGAGTTATCACCTTATACTCATGATGGGAATTACAATGCTGCAATTCTAACTGAAGGCGAAGATGCTGAATTATATAAAACGTTTTATGCCGGACAGAATTACAGAATATATATATGCGGCTCAGAATCCTTACCTGATATCGAATTCCAGGTACTTGATGTTAACCGGAATGTACTTTACGATAATCGTAAAAATAACTACTCAAAAATTTGGGATTTTAAACTTGAATCGAGTCAGCAGCTTATTATTTCATTAAGGGTGAAATATAACGAGGAAGAAGCCGACGAGTTAATTAGCGGATGTGTTGCAATAATGTTTGGTATAAAAGAAACTGAAGATTAAGTTAATATTTAGTATTAATAAATATCTAAAGGCTGTTTCAAACTGTTTGTTTTGAAACAGTTTTTTTAATTAGAAACACGAAGCGTATCTGTTTTTATTTTTTCTTTTAAAAATTTACCGGTATAAGATTTTTTATCTTTTATCAGCTCCTCTGGAGTACCTTCAAATATTACTTTCCCTCCATAATTTCCTCCTTCCGGGCCCAGGTCAATAACCCAGTCGGCAGATTTTATGATTTCCATATTATGTTCAATAATTAAAATACTGTTACCTCTTTCAATTAGCGCATTAAAGGCATCGAGTAATTTGTTAATATCGTGGAAATGCAAGCCCGTTGTAGGCTCATCGAAAATAAACAGTGTTGATTGCCGGGCATTTTCTTTGCTTAAAAAAGAAGCGAGTTTTACTCTTTGACTTTCACCACCACTTAATGTACTTGATGATTGCCCCAGTTTAATATATCCTAACCCAACATCAGCAAGTGGTGTTAACTTATCTATGATTTTCTTTTCGGTAGTTCCTTTTTCTTTACTAAAGAATTCAATTGATTCATTTACAGTCATATCCAAAATATCAGAGATGTTTTTATCACGGTATTTTACTTCTAAAACTTCTTCCTTAAAACGTTTTCCCTGGCAGTTTTCACATATTAATGTAACATCTGCCATAAATTGCATTTCTACTTTTATTACTCCCTCACCTTGGCATTCTTCACATCTGCCACCATCTACGTTAAAAGAATAATGAGCTGGCTTAAAATTATTTATTTTTGATGCCGGCTGATCTGCAAATAATTTTCTTATTTCGTCGTAGGCTTTTAAATATGTAACAGGGTTTGACCTGGATGACCTGCCAATAGGATTTTGGTCAACAAATTCAATGCTGTTAAGTTGTTTTATGTCGCCCGATATTTTATCGAATTTGCCAGTTTTTTCGCCGGTACCCAAAATTATTTTGCTTAATGCCGGATATAATATATTTTTAATAAGTGTTGATTTGCCCGAACCGCTAACTCCAGAAATAACTGTTAAAACATTTAAAGGGAATTTTACATCAATATTTTTAAGGTTATTTTCGCGTGCACCGGTAATTTGAATGTAATTATTCCATCTTCGGCGCTGTTTAGGAATATCTATAAACTTTTTACCGGTTAGATAATCGGCGGTAAGGCTTTTCTTGCTTTTAATAATTTCAGCATGATTTCCCTGGAAAATAATTTCACCGCCCAGTCTTCCGGCTAGTGGGCCTATATCGATGATTTCATCTGCCGACTTTATGATATCTTCATCATGTTCAACAACAATAACTGTATTTCCTATCGCCTGTAGCTGTTTAAGTACTTTTATAAGCCTGTAATTGTCTCTTGAATGTAAACCAATGCTTGGTTCGTCTAAAATGTATAAAGAACCTACAAGGCTGCTTCCTAGCGATGTTGCAAGATTGATACGTTGCGATTCTCCACCACTTAAAGTCGATGATAATCTGTTTAACGTTAAATAACCCAGCCCTACATTCAGTAAAAAATCTAAACGGCTATATATTTCAACTAAAATTCTTTTTGATACCTCCTGCTCATAATTGTTTAATTTTAAATCTTTAAAAAATGCATACAGTTCATCCAAAGGCATTAAAACCAAATCTTGTAACGATTTATTGTTGATTTTTACATACGATGCTTCTTTTTTTAATCGTGTTCCTCTGCAGTCAGGACAAGTTGTTTTTCCACGATACCGTGAAAGCATAACGCGGTACTGTATTTTATATTTTTTTTCTTCCAGATAATTAAAAAAACGGTTTAACCCTTTAAAATATTTATTTCCTGTCCAAAGCAACAGTTTTTGATCATCAGATAAATCATAAAAAGGTTTATGAATTGGGAAATTAAATTTACCGGCATTATATATTAATTGATTCTTCCATTCCTGCATTTTATCTCCTCTCCAGCATGCAATAGCATCTTCATAAACCGAAAGGCTTTTATTAGGTATTACTAAGTCTTCGTCGATACCAATAATTTTCCCATACCCCTCGCAACGCGGGCAAGCTCCAACAGGATTGTTAAAACTAAAGGTATTTACAGTTGGTTCTTCAAACTCGATTCCATCAGCTTCGAAATTGTTGGAAAATTCTTTCTTTACGGTTTCATCATTTTTAAATACTGCGATAATACAGTTGCCTCTTCCTTCGTCGAAGGCCAGTTGAATAGAATCTGCAAAACGGCTAACAGAATCTTCGTTATTATTGATAACAATACGATCGGCAACAACATTTATGGGCTTACTTTCATTAATAAGCGATAAATCTTTTATTACTTCGTTAATTTTAAATATTTGGCCTTGTTGTTCAATTCGGTTCATCCCTTCGGTTAAAAGCATTTCTAAATAATTTGGCAGCTTTTTACCGTTTTGGATCAATAATGGGAATAATATCAAAGCCTTTGTTCCATCATTAAAAGATAAAAGATAGTTTACCACATCGGTAGTACTGTGTCGCTGAACAACAGAGCCAGATACAGGTGAATAGGTTTTACCGATTCGGGCATAAAGCAATTTTAAATAGTCGTAAACTTCGGTTGATGTCCCAACCGTTGAACGAGGGTTACGTGTGTTTACTTTTTGTTCAATTGCAATAGCAGGAGGAATTCCATGAATAAATTCAACATCGGGCTTGTTAATTTTTCCTAAAAATTGCCTGGCATACGATGATAAACTTTCTACATACCTACGCTGGCCTTCGGCATAAATGGTGTCGAAAGCAAGCGATGATTTTCCTGAACCAGAAACACCGGTGATGACAATAAATTTATCGCGAGGTATATTTAAACTGATATTTTTTAAATTATGAACTTTTGCTCCTTTAATAATGATATATTGATTTTTATCTGGCATAATAATTGAAGAAAATTACTTAAAGAATGTTAACAAAGATAAAATGGTTTTGAATTATCCAAAATTTTTATTTAATTGCGCTAAATTACTTTAAAAAATTTTAACTTCTAACCAAAAATACGGAGGATTGTTTATCGATTGAACTTTTACCTTTTTAATATGTAAATAAAAAAGGAGGTAGTTTTGAAAGCATCAGGATTTTCAGATCATGAGCTTGTGAAACGGTTCATAGATGGTAACCAATCCAGTATTGAAACCCTAATAAAACGCCACAAAGATAAAGTTTATACCTATATTTTTTTGATGGTGAAGAATGAACACCTGGCGAATGATATTTTTCAGGAAACATTTATTAAGGTTATTAAATCTTTACATACCGGAAAATATCAGGAAAACGGGAAGTTTATTTCATGGGTTATTCGTATTTCACATAATCTGATTATTGATTATTTCAGGAAAGAAAAACAAATGAAAACTTATTCGAACGACGAATATGAAACCGATTTGTTTAATTCTAATAAATTTTCCGATAAAACAATCGAAGATAATATTATTCATGAACAGGTATGTAATGATGTTCGTAAGCTGGTAGATTTTTTACCTGAAGAACAAAAGGAAGTTGTATTACTTCGTCATTATGTCGGATTAAGTTTTAAAGATATTGCCGAACAAACAAATGTTAGTATTAATACTGCTTTGGGGCGTATGCGATATGCTTTGATTAACCTCCGAAAACTGATTGAAGAGAAAAAATTGAGCCTTACTTATCAATAATATTTGAACTGATATAATAAATGTTTTCCCATTTGCGTTTCCAAATAAAAGTTAAGTTATGCCTATGGGAAAAACATTTACGCTATTCTATCTTTATGACAATTTAAATAAAGATAAAGTTTCTTCCGAAAAATTTTTTGATCTTCAATTTAAAGATTTTACGGATGTTCAAAAAATTTTAAATTTGGGAAAATTGAAAGCCCCGGATAAAATTGTGAATAAAATAATTGATTTCACAAGGTTTGAAGAATTTTAGGTTAAGGGTTATTTTTTTCTTTAAGGGATGACATTTTTTGTTGTCCCTTTTTTTTTATAAAAATTTGTTTTATTAGATAATATTTTATATTATTGTGATATCAAATTGATATCATTTATTAATCATTAAAAATTCTAATATGAAACAAGAAAAAGAATACGCAGCAGCATCGGGATATGCAATGTTAGCTGTAAATATTTTAATTGTCGGCTTAGGAATTGCCGGTATCGTTTTTCTTCGAAACCCCTGGTTTGTTCTAATGATTTTGCTGGGATT
>JBKHIH010000034.1:0-34528 GCA_046538755.1 Thiohalospira sp. | reverse complement strand
GTTATAGTCTATATTTTAGAAGATTTTACCAACTATTTTTCAGTATTATGCCTTAGTTTATCAGCTTCTTTGCGTGCCTCATCAACAATTTTATCAGCCTTTTTATCAGCTTCTTTAATTAATTTGTCTGCCTTTTCTTTTGCTTTCTTTTCTAATTCGTCGGCTGCTTTTTGTGCAGCTATTTTAGCTAAAGGCCCTTCTTTAGCAGCTTTTTTAACCAATGCATCGGCTTCTTTTTTACCATCTGCTAATAACTTATCGGCAGTTTGGCGAGCTTCACGTTTAATTTTAGCAGCCTCTTTTTCTGCTTCATTGATTATTTTTTGTGCTCGCTCTTCGGCCTCTTTTCTTGCTTTATCTTCCAGTTCTTCTTGTTGCTTTTTTATTTCATCCCGGGCTCTTTCCTTCAAGTCCTCTTTTACATTGCTTTTGCTTTCTTTTAAATCAAGCGTAATTTTTGGATCTGTTGTAGTTCCAATAATCTTTGCATTTACATTAATATTATCGCCTGCTTCTATATCAACTCCTTTTGATGCAGCTTGTGATAAAAGCCCGTCAATCACTTCATTGGCAGCAGAGCCCATATATTTTCTTGGCACGGTTAATGCTAAATCATAGTCGAGTGTTTGATCAATACCATGCGAACCGCCAATAACCATTTTAATATCTTCTACCTCAGTCTCAAAAGGCTCAACAATAATTCTTCCATTGGCTATATTAAAACTTATATTTACATCCTTAAATTCATTATTGAACTTATCTCCGAGGTTAAGTAAATCGGCAAGTTTATCGAAAGTTTCAGAATCAACAACCTGCAAACTCTTCGATTGTAATCGTCCATAACCATTAACAGTACTCAGTATTGGACTCATAGAAGAATCGATCAAACTACTATAATCAAATTTAATAGATACTTTACCTTTGCAATTTTTTAAAATTGGAGCTATCGACTCTATCATACTAAATGAGTTTACCACTTCTTCAACTTCAACGCGTTCAATATTAAGGCCCATAATAGCCGATGGTTTTTCCATATCCTGTGTGTTGTATTCACCATCGACACTAAATTTACCATCCAGCAAATCCATATTCAGATTATTCATTAACACCTTTTTTTCTTTAACCAAAAAAGTTCCGGTTAAATTGGTTATGTCCATTTTATCATAAATAATATGATCCAGGTTAGAAACCAACTTGAAGTCGATATTACCTGGGATTTCTAATATTCCAGTTGCAACAGAATCAGTTTCTGTAGTTTTACTTTCAATCGATCCGGGTTCTTCGTCAGTACTGGTTTGATTTGTTTCTGAGGATTCAGTTGCCATAAACTCATTTACATTAATAAATGAAGAATTAAATTGAAAATCTCCTCTTAAAGTACCATCACTTAAAGCATATGCGATATAATTTTCAATTTTTCCTTGTAATTGAAAATCACTCTCTCCTATTTCAGCATTAAATGATTGTAATTCTAAAAACTGAGGAGAGAAGTTAAAAGTCGTCTCTACAATTTTAACTGCTGCAGGCAATTCTTCACTTTCAAAAATAAAATCTTTAACCTGTAATTTACCGTTTGCTTTAAAATCTTCGTATTGTTCATTTTCGATGGTAGAAAGATTCCCTGCAATATCAACATCAGCAGTTATTTCTCCGTCAAGGTTCATCCCTTCTAAAGGCAGAGCATCAGCAAGGGAATTTAAAATAATATGTGCATCAAAATTCCCATGAATATATGGATCACTAATTGGGGTTCTGACGAACATTTGCAGATCGAAAGGATTTTCTGCCATTTCAACGTGAAAACGATTTAGGTCTACTTTTGTTTCATCGTTATTTACACCATCATAAAAAACATCTAAATCAATATTAATGTTATCAACAGGCTTTGGCAAGTCGGGATATTGAAACATGGCATTTTCTACCAGAAGTTTCAGATTTGTCCTGGGCATTTGATTTTCATTATAGGTACCTTTTACATCTCCATAAAGAATTAACTCTCCATCTGTTTTTAACTCTTCGAACCCTTCCATGTAAATGGCAGGAACCATTGAAAGCAAAGATTTAAAACTTGTTTTCCGTGTATTAAATTTTACATCTACATTAATATCATCATCGGGCATCTCAACAACTCCGTCGAATCCAAGTGCAATAGCATTTAACAGAAATTGATTTTCTTTAAAAGTAAAAATCATATTTTCTAAATCGGCACCAATAATAGCATCAAAACCAAAAGTTGTATTTTTTAAATAACGTATGCCACCCATATTTACATTAATTGCTTCAATAGATGTTTTTATGGTTAAATCGGAATAATCCATTCCTAAATTTCCTTTGAGCAAGAAATTCAAATTATCAATAGCTGCATTAAGATTTGATGTTTCATCGGTATACCTTATTTTAGCATCTTTAATCTGAAATTTTTGCAGATCAACCCGATAATCCATGGGCTCTGATGTAGGTTCTGTAATAGTATCTTCCTTTGTTTCTTCAACTAAAAGGCTATCAGGAACTTCTTCCATAGGTTTTGTAATGTCCCAACTAGCAGTACTATCGGCTAATACCGTAGCATTTATAAAAGGCTTATCCAAAACAATACCCTTAACTAAAATTTCCTTTTTAAGTGCACTAACTAAATCAACTTGTACATTAAATGATTGGAAATATACCAAAGTGTCGTTTTCAAATTGCCCGATTCCAATAACTGACATTTCATGCAGTCCCAAATTAAAATCGGGAAATGACTTAAATAGGGATAATTTAAAATCAGTAAATTCTACTTTAGCATTTACATTTTTATTGATCTCGTCTTTTACCTTTGCCAGCATATCATCTTTAAAAAATAAAGGAAGTACAATTAATAAGATGATTACTAATAAAATTAGTGAAAGGAAAATTCTGAAAAACCATTTGACAAACTTTTTCATAACGTATTATTTTTAGGAATAAATTTATTTATTATCTCAACAATGAATAACCAAATTTAATAAATAATTGTACTGATTAATATTAATTAGATATTAATATTTATTTTTTTGATTTGCTAAACCTTTAGATAAATTTTATGTGGATAAACAAAGCTAAAAAATATATGATTTGAAGATATTTTTATATATTTGCACCGCATTTAACTAACAGCACAATGGTTTTGTAAGAAATGCAACAAACAATGAACCTGTAGCATAACGGATACCTGCCTGCCGGCAGGCAGGGTGCACCTGACTACGGAAATAAAATATTAAATTTAAGATGTTCTTTGTTTACATAATTAGAAGTAAAATAGACGGAAGACTATATAAGGGTTTCACCAATGATTTAGAAAGAAGATTAAAAGAACATAATATTGGAAAAAACAAAACAACAGCTCCTTATAGGCCTTGGGTTCTTGTTTATAAAGAAATATATCAAACAAGAACAGAAGCAAGAGAAAGGGAAAAATATTTTAAATCTGGAGCTGGAAGAGAATTTTTAAAACAAACAATGAACCTGTAGCATAACGGATAGTGCACCTGACTACGGATCAGGAGGTTGGGGGTTCGAATCCCTCCAGGTTCGCAATATAAAAGCCTGTCATTTTTAAATGACAGGTTTTTTAAATCCTTATTTTATTTTTTTACTTCATATTTTAGCATAAAACCACCATTTTTTTAATTTAAAGTTGTAAATTCATTTTTAAATTCTAATAAAGATAAATTTTATGATTAATAAGTTTATTCAAAAATTTTATTTCGATAAATATGTTACAGAAAAGGTTAAGAATGTTCTTTGCCTTATCAATAATCAAAGGGCAAAGTTCGGGAGTATTTTATTTTTGATAATTGCCTTTTTTTCAACACTTTACAACTTTGTTATTTATCAAAAATCAATTGAACCTAAATTATTTTTTTTGCATTTTAAAGTTGATATCATTTTATTGGTTTTTACGATTGTATTTTTATTATATGTTTTTTACAATCAGATTAAAGAACTTAGCGAAGTTAGAAATCACCACCGTTTAATTCATGGTGCCATTTCGTTAATTATTATTTCGTGGGGTGCAGTAAAATCAAGCTTAACAATATTATCTGATGATAATAATTACTATATTTATTTAATTACGATATTAATTACTTCTGTAATTTTTTATTTCCCCTTTGTAATGTATTTATCTCAGATTATTTTTAGCTATTTATTATTATGGTTAATTCATCTGTTATTTGATATTTCTTTTAAAACCTTCTTTTTTGATTTGAGTTACATCTTCGTATTTCTTATAATTTCTTTTACAATTTCAAGAATTCTTTTTTATTATAAAGTAAAATTTTTATTAAAAGAAAGAGAAATATCCAAGCTAAAAAAATTTATTAATCATAATGGCAAAAAATAACCGGTATCTAAAAATACCGGTTAATTAAAGTCTTATGGTACTTTACACTCTTACTCCCATTAAAATAATATCATCAACCTGCTCCCATTTTCCTCTCCATTGATCTATCGTTTTATTCAAAATCTTGCGTTGCTCTGCCATCGGTTTTGTATGAATTTCAGATAAAAGTATTTTGAAATTTTTCGTTTTAAATTTTGACCCATCTTCGCCCCCGAATTGATCCTGGTAACCATCTGAAAATATGTAAAATACATCACCTTTTTTCAGGTCAAGCTCATGGTTTGTAAAAGACTCTTTTTCTTTAACATAAATACCAATAGGCATTCTATCGGCTTTAATTTCAATTAATTCATTATTTCTGAACAAGTAAAGTGGATTATATGCTCCGGCAAATTGCAATTTCATTTTTTCAAGATCAACTATACAAAGAGCCAAATCCATTCCGTCTTTTGCTTCTCCTTCTTTACCTTCCTGTCCCAGGGTTTTTTTAACATCTGTTCGTAATTGATTTAAGATGGCACTTGCAGTAGTTATTTCGTGCCTATTAACAATTTCATTAAGGAACGACACGCCCAACATGCTCATAAAAGCACCCGGTACACCATGCCCGGTACAATCGGCAGCAATAAGCACTAATAAATTATCTTTTTTTGTCATCCAGTAAAAATCGCCACTAACAATATCTCTAGGCCTGAAAAGAATAAAATGTTCGGGTAAAATATTTTTTGCGAAATCATCGGATGGTAAGACAGCGGTTTGAATTCGGCTGGCATATTCAATACTATCGGTAATACTTCGATTTTTATCAGCAATTTCGTCTCTTTGTTTTTCTATTTCTTCTTTTTGTTTAACTACCTCCTCGGTACGCTCTTTTACTATTTGTTCCAGCCTTATTTTTTCCAATTCCAACCTACGGGTATAAATTTTAACAATAGCTACTATAATTAATATTGCCAGAATAAAATAAATGATATAGGCAACAATTGTTCTGTACCATGGAGGAAGAATAGTAAATTCATAAGAGGCAACATCGCTTTCTACCCCATATATATTTTTAGCTTTTACTTTAAATGTATATTTCCCTTCGCGAAGGTTTGTATATTCTTTTTCGGTTTTAATATCCCAGGGTGACCAGGTATCTTCAAATCCCTCAAGCATATAACTGTATTTGATATCCTCAATTGGATAATAAGGAGAAGAAAAATTAAAAGTAATTAAATTGTGTTTATGATCGAAAGTATATTTAAGATTTTCTGGCTGTTCAAGAGATATAACCATTTTTAAAGTATCAGAATAGTTTGTTCCCCAGAAAGTAACAGAATCCATTTGTATACGAACTTCTCTTACCAGGCTCTTATAAAAATCTTTAAATTTTTGATCATCCAATACATTATAATTTATTGCTGCATTTGATGTTGAAAACCAAACATGATCATTAGTATCAAACGATACATTTAAAAAAGCAAATTTATTTAATCGTTTAAAAGGTAAATCTATAATCTGAACATCATTATCTTTTATAATTATTTTCTCTGCATATTCAAGGCTTTCTCCTGTTACTCCACCTTGAGGGTGTTGTGAAAATACCCAAACAATTGAGTCGTTTTGCCTTATGATATTAGTTACACGATCTGTTCGATATAAATATTTTTTATTAAATCCTGAATATTTAACAATCGTATCATTTTTTTTATCAAAATGATATAACCCTTTATTGGTTGAAATAATAAGATCATCATTAATAAAATTAGTTTTATTGCCATCCATTGAGGGTAATCCTTTATCGACTCCATATGCTACAACAGAATCATTAATAAAATCAAATTTAATGATTCCGTTAAGTGTTGTTCCCAACCATAATATTCCTTCATCATCCTGGGCAATAGTTTCAATTTGATTAGTAATTCCTCTAAAATTTTGCCTAACTTCCCAATTTTTATCTAAATATTTTATAGCTCCCAGTCCATCTCTATGTCCTACAAATAACATATCAGGATCTATCTTTGATTGGTAAACTGAAGTACAATTAATCCATTCTTTACTATTAATGTTTAGATTCTTCGTTAACTGTGGATTAATAATTTCAAATACATTTAGACGCGTTCCTGCGAGTAAGCGTGTGGAATTATCACTGAATTTAAATTTATTCAATGTCCAAACCATTCCTTCAATACCTTTTACCATTTTAAATTTTGGCAGGCCATTATCATCAAAATATTGATAAAAAAGCCCCAGGCTAGTTGCAACATATAATGTCCCGTTAAATCGTTCAATATCCACAATCATTCCTTCAATTCCCTGATGCGAATCAAATTTTAGAAACGGTGAATTCAATTCAATATAAGATAAACTTTTAAATAAACTTAGCCACAATATTCCATTTTTGCTTTCGTAAGCAGATGTAACCGTAACATCACCTAAACCATTTTCTTTGGTAAAATGATTTAGTATCTTTCCTTCCTGATTGATGATAATACAACCATTGCTTATAGTTGTAAGCACTAAATTTCCATTATTTAAACGAATCCCATTATATAATAAAGCCTCATTTAAAAATTCAGATAATTTTTTAAAGGTTTTATTTATTGTGGCAATATCTCTCGATTGCCCAGTTTGGACATTATATAAATAATGCCCGTGTTCCATAGTACCTACAAACAATTCATTCTCGTTTAAAGGCAATAAAACAAATATATCTTTCTCCTTATAAAACTCACCCCCTTTTACTATTTGAATTGAATCTTTCTTTAATTCTTTCAATCCGTTCCAATAATTACCTAAATATAAATGATCATTAATAAGAAAACTCCAAAAACCTCCTGCCGTATCCTGATATACCTTTTGTAATTTACGGTCTTTGAATTTGATAATATTTTTACCGGCACAAAAATAAACTTCATCATTTTGGGTATATGTTTTCCATACATCACCAATATTAAGAGAATCCAACTCTTCATCAATTAATGATTTATATTGCATTTTCCCTTTAAGGTCAGGAGCCAAATACCCAAATTCTCCAACAGCTCCAACATATATAGTTCCAACAGAATCTACAGCCAAAGATCTTACTATTGAATTATTCGAAACAGGAATTTTATTCCAGTTTGTACCGTCAAATTCTAGTACTCCATCATTATTATTGCCAAAATAAACCACACCTCTTTTATCCATACAAACAGCCCAATTTTGCTCAGTTGCTTTATATTCGCTGGGATTAAAATTCCGAATAAACGGAATACCGTTTTTATTAATCTGTCCATATGATGAATAAAAGATATTTAATGTTAAACACAGTAGAAAAAGTTTTTTTATCATAACAATAATTTTATAATCTAAAAAGCATATAAATATAAAAAACAAAAAGACAAAATGCTAAAAAAAACATTTTGCCTTTTGTTTTATTTTAAATTAACTCATAACCCAACTTTAATTTAATTTCTATAACAAATTAGCGCCCAGATCGTTCAAAAAGAACTTTAGAGATTTTTTGTTCGGTTAACATCAGGTCGGCTAATACAATGGCTGTAACAGCCTCAACAACGACAGGAACCCGTAAAGCAATACAAGCATCATGGCGCCCTTTTACTTCGAGTTTTTCGGCTTTGCCTGATTTTAAATTAACAGTTTGCTGGGCTTTTGAAATACTCGATGTGGGTTTAACGGCAACTTTAAAAATCAAAGAATTTCCATTGGTGATTCCACCATTTATACCACCGGCAAAATTGGTAGCCGTTTTTCCTGAAGAATCTAATAACTCATCATTATGCTCGCTGCCAAACATTTTTGCAGCTTGAAATCCGGAACCAAACTCAATGCCTTTAATAGCAGGGATTGCAAAAATAATATGGCTAATTAATGATTCTACTGAGTTGAAAAAAGGTTCGCCCAAACCAACGGGCACTTGTTCGGCTTTACATTCAACGATACCTCCTATCGAATCGTTATTTTTTATGGCATTATCGATGGCACTTTCGATATTTTTTTCGCCACCGGCTTCAACCAATTTTGCTTTAATTGTTAAAGGATGTATTAATTTTTTAGCAATAATACCAGCAGCTACTAATCCCAGAGTTAGACGGCCAGAGAAGTGGCCACCGCCACGATAATCGTTAAAACCACCAAATTTAAACTTTGCAGTAAAATCTGCATGGCCCGGGCGTGGAAAATTTTGAAGGTCCTTATAATCCTCCGATTTTGTATTTTTATTTTGAAAAGCAATTAAAATAGGTGCTCCGGTTGTTTTGCCGTTAAATACACCCGATAATAGTTCAGGTTTATCATCTTCAATACGAGGTGTTGTTCCTTTGGCTCCACTTTTTCGCCGTAACAAATCATTGGTAAAATCATCTTCAGTTATTGGTAAACCGGCAGGACAACCATCAATTAAAATACCTACCTGATTACCATGCGATTCTCCATAAATGTTTACGCGAAAAATATTGCCAAAAGTATTCATTGCTAACTTGTTTTGATGCTATGAAATTACAGAATATTCTTTGATGTACAAAATTTAATTCTTTATGCAAAAAAAATCAAAGTAAATAAATGATTGAAATGGTTATTAAATAATATCTCTTTGGGCTTTATCCAGATCATTCAAATTAAATTTAATAATAGCCAGTTTTGGGAATTCATAAGCTGCCGTAAACATCCAGGTTTTTCCCGATTTTTCTTTCCAATCACCCATAATTCTCGACGATTCGTGAATATGTCCATGAAGGGTTAATAAAGGTTGTTTTTCTTCAATAAATCGCTGAATAGCAACACTTCCAACATGAACATCCAGTGGGACATGATCAAATTTTTGCCCATCAAGTGCTGCACGGTCTAGATTGGTTTGGTAAGGTGGCGAATGAAATAAAAAAATAGTTCTTTCCATCGAATCTTCTCCCACTAAAATATTTAAATCATTTTTAATAGTTTCCCATTCCAGGTCAATATTTTCTTTTACAGACCTTTTTCCTTCGGTTGGATGAATACATCCGGGATCAACATAACGGGAAACATCGTATCGTTCCCAGTCTTTAAAAACAAAGGGTGTTGGAGGAATATTGGCATAACCAAAAATGGTATAGTCTCCAAACTGCACTTTTTTATTGTGAATATACTTCCAAAGCCCCATCCTATCTCCTTCTATTATTTTTATTTCTTCGGTTTTTGGGTCATCATTGCCAAGAATTAAAAAAATTGTTGGGTATTTTTCTTTTAAAATGGTTTTAAGGTTTTGAAATTTTGGAAACAAATAGTCGAAAACAAAATCATCAAAAGGATGATCAATTTTTGGATAAAAATTTGGAAAAATATCGCCTCCAATAAACAAAACATCTGGTTTTCCCGATTCAATTTCTTCAAACAATTTTTCATATCGCTCCAACCGTCCGTGCAGGTCTGAAACAAAGTAGCAATTCATACAGTTCGTTTTTTTAATAGTCGAGCCGAATTATGAACACTGTTAATCATAACGGCATAACTTGTTTGTTTTTTTAGATCGTTGTCAGTAATTATATGCAGATCAACTAAGCCATCATTTATGTTATGCCCTGTTTTTTGCCGGTTAAAATCTTCCAAAGCAAAACTCCAACCATCTATCCATGCTTTAAGGCATTTTTCTTGTTCTAGGCTTCCATCAAAATGTACCAACAGATCGATATCACTTGCCGGTCCAGATGTAGTTTCTTTTGTACTTCCAATCAAATACATCGCTTTAATTCCAAACTGTTTAAAATCTGTTTTCTCAGCTATTTTTTCAGCCATTCGCCAACGCCACTTCCAATGTTCGTCACTCGTATTTTTTAAATAATCTTGCTCATTTTGTGCCGTTGATTGATTTCTAAGCAGATCAATGGTTTTTTCCAATTGGCATGAAAAAATAAAATGACTTAAACGATCGGCAATCATATTTAGTAATCTTTTCTCCTCGGGTAAAAAACATTCTCCCTGAAAAGGAATATTGGTATAAAAAACAGTAATTTTTCCAACAATGTTATCATCAACAACCAGCTCGGATGTTTGATTCCATTCTGTTACAGGTTCTGTATCTAAAGCAAATACTTTACTATTGTATTCAATTTTAGCATGGCATTTATTAGGGAACTGCCATCCTTGTGGAATTATCTTTAAAATTTTATAAAGAGTATTGTCAAATGTTGATGAACAATCGGATAATACCTGTTCGATATTATAAATACATTGTAATTCTTTGGCTCTTTCTTGTAGTGATTTAAAAGTTTCCATAATCAACATCATGATTTTAAAAAAGAAAAATACAGAAATATTTATTAATGCACAAAATTAGGCATGAGTAAATATAATTTACAAAAATTCACTTAACTCAAGCCACCGGTCTGATTTAATATCCAAAAGCTTTATTATTTCTCCTACCCTGTTCGATTTTTCAATTAAGTCTTCACTTTTTAATTCGCCGCTACTAATCTCTTTTTCGAGCTGTTGTTTTTCTTTTTCAAGTTTTTCAATTTCTTGTTCAAGATGCTCAAACTCCCTTTTTTCTTTAAACGATAATTTTGTTTTTAACGTAGGTTTTTGTTTTGAAGGCTTTTCTTTTTTAGGTTGTAAGGCGTTTTCATTTTTTCTTTCTTTTTCTGCTTTAATAAACCACTCGCGAAACTGCGAATAATTACCCGGAAAATCTTTAACCACACCATTCCCTCTAAAAACAAAAAGATGATCAACCACCTGGTCCATAAAATAACGGTCGTGCGAAACAATAATTACACAACCATCGAAAGTAGCTAAATATTCTTCTAACACAGCCAGGGTCATTATATCAAGGTCGTTTGTAGGTTCATCTAAGATTAGAAAATTAGGATTTCTCATTAATACAGTAACCAAATAAAGCCTTCGTTTTTCTCCTCCACTTAATTTATAAATTGGCGTGTAGTGCATATCATAAGGAAAAAGGAAAAAACTTAAAAACTCTTTTATACTCATTTCTTTGCCATTTCCCAATGTTACAATTTCGGCAATTTCCTGCACTACATCAATTACACGCTGATTTTCGTTATATTTAATCCCTTCTTGCCGATAATAACCGAAAACAACAGTTTTTCCAATATCAATAGTACCTGAATCAGGAGCTAATTTCCCTGTTATAAGATTTAAGAAGGTAGATTTTCCGGTTCCATTATCGCCTACAATTCCGATTTTCTCACCACGAGTGAAATTATAACTAAATTTTTCCAAAATAACTGCATTACCGAAACTTTTCTCCAGATTTTTAATATGGATGATTTTTTTTCCCATTCGCGATGATTTTACATTAATTTGCATTTCATCGTTGGTTCGGGTATTAGCAGCAACATCTTTCAGTTCATAATAATTTTCAATCCGGAATTTTGATTTATGTGTACGGGCTTTGGGCATACGCCTCATCCAGTCTTCTTCTTTTCGCAGTAAATTTTTTGCTTTTTCTACCTGTGCTTCTTGAGCTTTTAAACGTTCATCGCGTTTTTTAATAAAATAAGAATAGTTTCCTTTGTATTGAAATATTTGAGAATTATCCATCTCAATTATTTCATTACAAACTCGGTCGAGAAAATAACGATCGTGGGTAACCATTAATAAAGTTGACCGTGTATCTTTTAAATAATTCTCTAACCACTCAATCATATCCAGGTCGAGGTGGTTTGTAGGCTCATCAAGCAATAATAAATCTGGTTCCTCAATTAAAACTTTGGCTAAAGCAACCCGTTTTTTTTCACCACCAGATAAATTTTCAATGGATTGCTCGTATTGATCAATTTTTAATTTTGTAAGAATTTGTTTCACCTTAACATCGTAATCCCAAGCTTGTAGCTGCTCCATTTGCTCAGTTGCTTTTGCTAAAAAATCTTCATTTTTAGCATTGATTGCTTTATTGTACTCAATAATCGCTTTTTTAATATCCTTTGAAGCATGAAAAACTTCATCAATAATTGTATTCTTATTGTTCAAGGGTGGATTTTGTTCTAAAAAACCAATTTTTAAATCACGCCGAAAAGTAATTTTCCCTTCATCAGGACTGTCTTTTCCGGCAATAATATTTAATAAAGTAGTTTTTCCGGTACCATTTTTAGCCACCAATGCGACTTTCTGATCTTTATCAATGCCAAAGGTAATATCTTCAAACAGCACAAGATCACCAAAAGATTTTTTTAATTTGTCAACCTGTAAATAACTTATCATATTTAATTCATTATTTCGTTTACAAATGAAATCAATTCATCAATTTATTGAAATAAAATAGCCCAATATTTTTGAAAAAAGTAATTTAAGTTTTAATTTTAATTTTAAATATATTAAATGAAGAGATTACTACTATATACTACGCTTTTTATTATTATTTTTTTTTTACAAAACAATATTATATTCGCTTACCAATCAGTACAAGATTCAATACAAAATAAACAAAACAATATTGATCGTAATTTAGATATTATCAATGAAAATTTAAATTCTGAAACAGACTCTTTTCTTGATCTTTCGCGTCAAATGCTTTCAAAGTCTAAAACTATTAGTTATAAAAAAGGGATTAACAGAAGCAACTTATATCAGGCTAAAATATACAATGCCAGGGAACTTTATGATAGTGCTATATATTATTACAAAACCGGTTTACAGTATCCTTTCGACGATTATAATTTAAAAGCTCAATTTTACAGAGACCTTGCTAATATCTATCGAAATATGGGCGAATATAGCTTAGCTATGGAAAACAGCCTTAATCTTAAAGAGTTAGCAGAAAATGAAAAAATCACAAACAATATTTATTATATCTACAACCTTTTAGCATTAAGTTATCAAACGTTAATGGAGTATCAATTGGCCAAATATTATTATAACTATTCGATTAAGCTAGCTTTAGAAGATAATAATGAAGCTTATGCAGGAATTGTTTTCGCCAATATGGGTAAATTGTTTTACGACCAAAACCAGCTGGATTCTGCACTTTTGTATTTTGACAAAGGTGTTAAATTAGAAGAAAAATACGAGCTATTGGCCAATGCAGGCAATTCTTATAATACCATTGCAAATATATATTTAAAAAAAGAGATATTAGATTCTGCATATCATTATTTATTAAATGCTTTTGAATACAATAAACAATCGAACAATAAAATTGGACTGGTGCATACCCTCATGGGTGTTAGCAACTATTATTTTCAAATCGAAGATTTTGAAAATGCTCTTATGCATATTGAAAAGACAATTAAATATGCCGATGAGATTAAATTAAATAGCTTACTTAGCGATGCTTTATATTTAAAATCCAAAATTAAAGCTACCCAGAATAACTATAAAGAAGCTTATAAAAGTTTCAATGATTTTTTTGAAACCTATAAAACCATTTATGATGTAAAAAAAATAAATCAGGCTAAAGCATTAGAATATCAACTTGACCAGCAAAAAAAGGAAAAAGAGATGGTTGAACTGGAATTAAAAAAACAAAAAACCATCAATCGTTTATTTTTTATTATCGGCGGGTTGTTAATTGTTATAATCATTATTGCATTTGCATTTATTATACATTACAAAAAAAGCAATGTTGCTTTGGCAAAAGCCAAAATAAAAGCAGAAGAGTCTGATCAATTAAAAAGCCAGTTTTTAAAAACCATCTCACACGAAATAAGAACTCCTTTAAATGGAATTGTAGGCTTTTCAGAAATTCTTACCAGTGAAAAAGTGAGCCAGAAGGAAAGGATCGAAATAGATCAAATTATCCAGAAAAATAGTAACGAGCTTATTTCAACCATTGAAAATTTAGTCGATTTAGCCCATTTAACTACCAATCAATATAAAACCAACTATAAAGAATTCGAATTATCTGCCTTTTTAACCGACTTAGTTTCCAAGATCAAGAATGATTTTTATTTTAAAGATCTTAGTAATCTGCAAATCAATATAACAAATAAACCTAATACTATCATTTGTACCGATAAATATGTTTTACAAAAAATTATTTCAGAATTATTAAAAAATGCTATTTTGTATACCCAAAAAGGAGAAATAAATATTGGTTATGAAAAAAACAACTCAGTACTAAATATCTTTGTAAAAGATACCGGGCCGGGTATACCTAAAGAAAAGTTAGATAAAATATTTACCCCCTTTCACCGGGGAAAAGATAATAATAATGGCAAAATAAGTGGAAGTGGAGTAGGCCTGGCACTGGCATATAATTTTGCAAATGTAATTGATGCACAATTAAAGGTTAATACTCAAAATGGCAAAGGAACTAATTTTGAAGTTTTAATTCCTTTAAAAACAAATAAAATATAATTATTTCGTAAACTTTTTATAACTTTAATTGTCAAATATTTTTATTTTATATTGATTGAGAAAATATGCGAATAATTATTTTATTATTTAACCAACTTACACTTTTTATTATACTCCTATTGTTAATTCCTGAGAATATAACATCAGATAATATTAATAATAATGATACTTTTCAGAATGCCCAAAATATTGAACTTATCAATAAAAATATAGAGATTTTAAAAAATAATGTAGACAATACTCACGATAGCATTAAAAATGCAATTGTGGAGAATATTGAATTATCTCTTTCAGAAAATTATGATCATGGCTTAGCATGGAATTATTATCTTATCGGAAGGTTTCACCAACTAAGGCAGGAAAATGATAGCGCCATCTTTTTTTACCAAAAAGCATGGCCTATTGTAAAAACCACTAAAGAGTTAGGGTTGGCAAATGCGATTTCTACTGGTTTGGCAAATATTTATTGGGAAACAGGTAACTATAGCTCCGGACTGGAATTATCTCTTGATGCTGAACAGTTTTTTGAACAGCATAATGTAATGGAAGATAAATTTGCTATATTAAATTTAATCGCACTAAATTACGAGGGGCTGTTCGAATATGAAAAGGCGCTGGAATATTTCAATAAAGCATTAGGAGCTTTAAGAAAGTCGGGCCGTGAAAGTTATATGGGCATCGTTTATTCAAATATGGGCAGATTATATTATAAACAGAAAAAATACACCCAGGCACTTGATTTCATAAGAAAAGGTGTTAAACTTGAAGAAGAAAATTTTTTCTTTACAAGTGCTGGCAAGTCATACACATTGATGGCCAATGCTTTTTTAAAACTCAATCAATTTGACTCTACATTAGTTTATTTAAAAAAAGCACATACCCACAATATAAACTCCGATGATAAAGTAGGATTAGCAAGAACTTATTTAGGGTACGGCGAATATTATTTCAAACAAAATCAATATAGTACTTCTGTCGATTATCTTTTTAAAGTGCTTGAAACTGCCAGCCCTATAAACTTAAATAATGAAATTTTGCAAGCATACAAAATATTAGCTCAAAATTACGAGCAAGCTGCTAATTACCAAAAATCAACAGAATACTATCAAAAATATTTTACACTATACCAGCAAATGTATAATGTTGAGAAATTAAATCAATTAAATGCATTAGAACATAAACTCAATTTACAAATTAAAGAAAATGAAATAAACAGGTTAAAAATTAAAGAGGAAGAACAAACCATAAAATATCTTAACATCCTAACTATTGCCGGGATATTATTTAGTATACTCCTGTTAATATTTATTTATTTTTATCGAAAAAATAACAAAATACTTAAACAAAAAAATAAAGAAATAAAAGAACAAAAAGCCAACCTGGAAGAATTAAACAAAAAACTTATTCTTGCAGAAACAGATGCTGGTAAGGCTGACGAAATAAAAACCCGCTTTTTAAATAATTTATCACACGAGATACGCACACCACTAAATGGTATTGTAGGGTTTTCTTCTTTAATAGCTGAATCGAAGATTTCCGAAGAAAAAAAACCTCAGGTATGGAATATGATCCGGAAAAACAGTGAAGAATTAATTAATACGATTGATGGATTGTTGGAGTTGTCAATGGTGGCCTCTGGAGGAATTAAAATAAACAATACAGAATTTGATGTGTATGATTATTTATACAAATTGCATTTTGAAATTATCGATCGGTTTAAAAATAATAATAAATCGATTGATTTCAGTTTTGCGCCTGATAGTAAATTAAAAAATCGGCTATTTTCAACCGATAAAGATTTATTAAAAAATTGTATTTTAAAAGTGATTGACAATGCATTTAAATTTACTAATAAAGGCAATGTAGAGCTTGGATTTAAAGAGGACAATGATTTATTACAACTATATATTTCTGATACCGGAATAGGTATCTTAGAAGAAAAATCAGGAGATATCTTTTTTCAGTTTGTAAAAGGTAAAAATATTCCAAAAAATTCTGAGGGCTTAGGCATAGGCTTAACCATTGCCAAACAGATTACTGAACTTATGGGAGGCAAAATATGGTATGATACAGAAGTTAATAGTGGTAGCACTTTCTATATTTCTATTCCTTTAAATCATAATCAATAAAATGGTTTTACTAATTTTGGGCAAAATCATTTATTTTAATCATGACCAAAAAAGAACGCTTCGAAAAAATTATTGAATTTTTCCAAAAAGAAAAACCGGTTGCAGAAACCGAATTAAAATACGGTACACCATTTGAACTTTTAGTAGCTGTAATTTTAAGTGCACAATGTACCGATAAAAGAGTAAATATGATTACTCCTGCCCTTTTAGAAAGATTTCCGACAGCTTACGAAATGTCTAAAGCAACGGCCGAAGAAATATTTGAATATATCAAAAGCTGCTCTTATCCAAATAATAAAGCTAAGCATTTGGCCGGCATGTCGAAAATGCTGGTTGAAGATTATAACGAAATTGTTCCCGACGATGTAAAAGAGCTTCAAAAACTTCCGGGTGTAGGCCGTAAAACAGCTAATGTTATTGCATCAGTTGTTTATCAGAAACCGGCACTTGCAGTAGACACACATGTACACAGGGTTTCTAAACGGATTGGTTTAACCACCAATGCAAAAACTCCACTGGAAACCGAAAAACAATTAATAAAATTTATTCCTGAAGAATTGATTCCAATTGCTCATCACTGGTTAATTTTACACGGACGTTATGTTTGTATTGCCCGAAAACCAAAATGTGAGAGTTGTGGAATCCAAGCTTACTGTAAGTACTTTACAGGCAAATGATTTCAGATTTACCTGCCGAAGGCATGGTTTCAGATTTCAGGTTTCAAGTTTCAGGTTTCAGGTTCCGAAAAACACAAATTTTTAATTTGCTTGTTTTTCGTGAATGCTGAAATGATTACAAAATTGAAAATTTTAATCATTTTCAGCATTTCAGGTTTCAAGCTTCAAGTTTTGAGTTTCGAATTTCAAATTTCAAATTTCAAGTTACCAACTACTCATACTTAAGCACATCCACCGGATTGGTTTTAGACACTTTATATGCCTGATAAAAAATCGTAATAAATGTTATAAGGATTAACAGCAACCCGGCAACCAAAAATACCCAAAACTGAATATCAATCTTAAACGCATAATCTTTAAGCCAGTTATTCATTAAATAATAGGCTACCGGCCATGCCAAAACACACGAAATAACCACAAGTTTTAGAAATCTTTTCGAAGCCAAAATAATTAATGACAGAACAGAAGCCCCTAATGCTTTTCTAATTCCAATTTCTTTGGTTCGCTGAACAAGCATAAAAGATACCAGTCCGTATAAACCTAAACAGGCAATAACAATGGCTATAAATGTAAATATTTTGATGATATCGGATGTACGTTGCTCTGTAGAGTATCGTTCCTGTATTAAGTCCTCCAGTATTTCATGGTTAAAAAAATATTCAGGATAAACTTCATCCCATACTTTTTCCAGTTCAGGCCTAATGCTGTCAAATTCTACTCCATTGGTTTTAATATTTAGTATAGCATAAAACTGCTCCAAAGGCACAAAAACAACCGGCGATATCTGATGTTGTAGTGAATATAAATGAAAATCATCAACCACACCTATAATCCGGGCATGATCAGAACCGAATACTTTCATATATTTGTCGATAGCATCCTTTGGGTTTTGGATTCCAGTTTTTTGTACTAAAGATTTATTAACTACAATATTAAATGATGTATCGTTAGGATTGGATTTAGAATACCATTTCCCGGCCAATAGTTTTAAATCATATAGTTTATAATATGCGGTATCTACAGCTTTTATATTCGCAAAATACTCATTTTCATATCCCTGAATTTTAAAATTGGAATTTATGTTAGACCGTGATATAGGAGCACCAATTCCTAAGGATAGTTTCTGAATCTCCGGAACCCTGCTTAACTGATCAATTAAAAGTCTTCCCCTATTTACCTGATTGGAGGGAATATTTAAAAGAATTACATCTTCCTTATCAAACCCCAGGTCTTTATTTTTAAAATAATTAATTTGCAGCGAAATGATAATAGCTGAGACAATTAACACCTGAGAAACAAAAAACTGAAAAATAACCAAAATACTAAATAAAGAGGGTGATTTTTTACTTCTTAATTCTGTGTTATAACGTAATGCTTTTATTGGATTAAACCTAGACAAAGCCAAAGCCGGATAAATACCGGATAAGAAAGTTAATGAAATCAAAACCAAAAATAAAAATGTAATCATCGAGATATCGCCATACAATTTAAGCTCAATATTATTTCCCAGGATTTGATTTATTTTCGATAGCACCACTTCAGTTAATATAACCGCAATTATCTCAGCAATAAGCAAGAGAATAAAAGTTTCTCCTAAAAACTGTTTTATTAAGCGCCCTCTATCGGCACCCAAAACTTTTCGAACACCAACTTCTTTGGTTCTTTTTATGATTTGAACCAGTGACAGGTTTGTAAAATTTATAAATGCAATTAAAAGAATAAAAAACGCTACACTGGTAAAAATCCAGATAAAACGCTTACTGGTGATGTAAGAGCCCGAATAGGTTTCAAACCGTTCATCAAAATGAATTTCATTTAAAGGTTGCAAATAATAATAACCAAACGAATCATCCATTTCTTCATCTGAAGCTTGCTTCGCAATATTCTGTATCTTATTCCCAACGGAAACAGGATCTGAATTTTCTTTTACCGTTAAATAAGTTCCGAAACCAGACATTGTCGCGCCCCAGCTATCATATTCGAACTGAAAAAAAGCATCGGATAGGGTGCTCCACGATAAAATCATTGTATATGGAATATGCGAAGTCGGGGGAGGATTTTCAACCACTCCTTTTACCTGCAATAAAATGGAATCTTTAACAGTCACAGTTTTGCCTAAAGCCTGCTTAACACCACCAAAATATTTCTCCGCAATTTTTTCAGTCAGAAAAAGATTATTGGGGTGTTTTAAATCTTCATCCGAACCACTAATAAATTTTAAATCAAACACTTTGGTATAATTGGTATCGATAAAAAACATCCCTCGTTCTCGATATCTTTCTTCACCAACCCTCAATAATTCTTCGTAATGATAATATATCTGGGTAATATGATTGTGCCCTGTTAAATTTTCTTTTAATGCTGAACTTAAAGGAACAGGTACAGCACATTCAAACTGTTCCTGGTCATTTTTTAAATTTTGGGTAACCACCCGATAAATCTGATCATAATTTGTATGATGTTTATCGAAACTTAACTCGTATTTAATGAATAAGAATATAATAATTACACTGGTTAAACCAATGGCCAGGCCAAATATATTGATTATCGAAAATATTTTATTCCGGGTTAATACTCTTATGCCGTTTTGTATATAATTTTTTAACATAATTCTATATTTTTTTATTCGTAACGCAATGTATTTACCGGATTAATGTTGCTAACTTTTAAAGCTCTGTAGGAAATGGTAGCAATAGCAATAAAATAGGCTATCAATCCAGAAATTATAAAAGTTACCCAGTTAATATCGGTTCGGTAAGCAAACTGCTGCAACCACTCTTTTAGTAAATAATAAGCTAAAGGCCAGGCTAAAATATTGGCAATTAAAACCCATTTGGAGTATTGATAAAGAATAAGCTTTAAAATAGAACCGGTTTTAGCGCCTAAAACTTTACGTATACCTATCTCTTTAGTTCTTAGTTCTGTAGATAATGTTGTTAGCCCAAGTATACCTAAACTTGCTATTAATATTGCCAAAATTGTTAATGCCAAAACAACTTTTCCAAATTGAATTTCTGATTGATATATTTTCTTATACTGATCATCAAGAAAAAAGTATTCGAATGGTTCATTATCTGTTACAGTATTCCATATTTTTTTTATTTGAGAGATATCATTATTACTCGTTTTAAACCTAAGAAACAAATGATTCGAATAATCCTGCTGTGTAAAAATTAACGGTTCAATGGGTTGATAAACCGTAGAAAAATTAAAATCTTTAACTACTCCTATAACTTTATAATTTACACTGTTCCTTTCAATGGTTTTTCCAAGTGGGTTATCCCATCCTGCAACATCAACCAAAGTTTCATTAACAATACAGCTTTCATTATCGGTTTGCATATCGGGATTAAAGTTGCGCCCTTCTTTTATAGTAAACTCTAAAATCGGAATATAATTCTCATCAACATATAATGCATTAAACATGATGGGCTTATCAGAACCTTCGGGAACATAACCATTTGAAGTAACTCCTTTGCCAGGATAATCTGAACCCAGAGCTACATTTTTTATATTTGATAGTTTTTGGATTTGATCTTTTAACAATTCTTTTTCTTTTAGCGAATCCGAGCCTTTTAATGGAATAATCATTAAATTACTATGGTTATATCCGGGGTCTCTTTTCTGAATATAATTTAACTGCTGATAAATAATAATACTCGCAATAATTAATCCGATAGAAATAAAAAATTGGATGACCGTTAGAATATTGCTTAAAGATGCACGTTTGGGATTTTTATTTACTTTACCTTTAGCAATGCTTTCGATATTTAACCTGGAAATAAAAAAGGCAGGATAACTTCCAGAAAGAATACCAATTATAACAACCAATACTGGTGTTAATAAAATAATCGGAATATTAGTCAGCGTATAAACCTCAATATGTTTGCCCATTAATTGATTAAAATGGGGTAACAGAACTTCTATTAAGATAATGGCAATAATAAAAGCAATAAATGTAATAAAAATTGCTTCACTCAAAAATTGTGTTCGGATTTTAAAATTAGATGCTCCGGCAACCTTGCGAACACCAACCTCTTTTACTCTTTTTAAGGAGAGTGCTGTTGTTAAATTGGTAAAATTTATTCCTGCAAGTATTAAAATTAATATTGCAATAACACTAAAAATATAAATACTTTTAAGATTTCCTTTTAACGTTGTTTCATACATAATATCTGATGATAAATAAACATTAGACAGAGGCTGAACAATTGGAGTTATTTTCCAATTGATTTCTTCTAGTTCTTTATTAACCTTTTCATAATAGAAATCTAACATCTTATCTTGCAAAAGGCTGGGATTGGTATTATTTTCAAGTAATAAATAGGTATAATAACTCCATCCTCCTCTCCAGTTAAAATGGTATTCCGGAATAATTTGATACAAAGTAGCAAAAGAAAAAATAGCCGAAAATTGTAAATGGCTATTATCAGGTAAATCTTCGATAACTCCCCTAACGGTATATTGATTTTCTTTATTATAAGTTACCACTTTCCCAATAGGATTCTCGTTTCCAAAAATCTTTTGTGCAAGGCTTTTGGTTAAAACAATGCTAAAAGGATCTTTTAATGCAATTTTTGGGTTCCCTTCCAACAAGTTTATTGAAAAAACATCAAATAAAGCCGAATCTGAATAAGTTAGATTTGATGCATAATAACTTTTATCGTTATAAGTAAAAAAACCTTCTTGAGGAGCCATAAAACGAACAAAATTTTTTATTTCAGGAAATTCATCAGCAATTTCAGGGCCCATTACCGGCATGGTAATACAATGCTTTGTTGTTTTATTAGGCTGTTCATTTACATGAATTAACCGATAAATGTTATCTTTTTGATGATGAAATTGATCAAAACTTAACTCATATTTGATATAAAATATTATTAACAAACTAACGGCAAGCCCTACTGATAATCCTACAATATTGATTAGGGCATAAAATTTGTTTCGGAATAAATTTCGAAAGGCGGTTTTTATGTAATTTTTAAACATTGTAAACAATTTTTAATTTTTATATCCCTTTAAAAAACAATAGCTGTGCCAAAATACACAAAATGCTAATAATAAGCAATTTACAAAACTACCTGTTAATTAACTTATTATTTAATGTTTCGTATCGGAACACAAAATGTTTCAAATAGAAACACATTTAAAAGTAAAGTTTGTACCTTTAACATCTAAAATTAAATGTTTTTTATGATGAATGAAGGAAAAATTCTTGTTATTGATGACGATAAAGATATCCTATTAACAGCCAAAGTATTATTGAAAAAGGAATTTAAGGAAATTAAAACTGTAACCACACCCGAAGATATCATCCCTTTTATAAAAAAAGGCCTTTTCGATGTTATACTATTGGATATGAACTTCACTACCGGCGCTACCAGTGGTAAAGAAGGCCTGTCGTGGCTCAAAAGAATCCTGGAAATTTCTCCCGAATCAATCATAATAATGATGACAGCCTATGGAGATATTAACCTTGCCGTAGAAGCAATGAAAATAGGTGCAATAGATTTTATTGTAAAACCCTGGGAAAATAAAAAATTTCTTGCCACTGTTAACAGTGCCTATAGATTGAGCCTGTCGAAAAAAGAAATTAACAAATTAAAAACAAAACAAGAAACCCTTGCCAAAGATATTGATCAGCCATTTACTACAATTATTGGAAAATCGGAACCTATAAAAGCACTATTCGAAACGATTGAAAAAGTAGCCAACACAGATGCCAACATCTTAATTCTGGGTGAAAACGGAACAGGAAAAGAACTGGTTGCCCGTGAAATACACCGGCAGTCCAAAAGATCAAAAAATTTATTTATGAGCGTTGACCTGGGTGCTATTCCCGAAACTCTATTTGAATCTGAACTATTTGGCCATGTTAAAGGCGCTTTTACAGATGCCAAAGAAAGCCGCGATGGACGTTTTGTAGTAGCCAGTGGTGGAACTTTATTCCTCGATGAAATAGGGAACCTTTCTATGCCGTTGCAAGCAAAGTTACTTACAGCAATTCAAAATCAGGAAATTACACCCGTAGGGGCTAATACTCCTGTAAAAACAGATATTAGGTTAATTTGCGCTACCAATATGCCTCTGTTAGAAATGATTGATAATAATAAATTCAGGCAAGACCTGTTTTTCAGAATTAATACTGTTGAAATTCATCTGCCACCTCTTAGAGACCGGTTAGATGACATCAACTTATTAGCAACCCATTTTCTCGAATCATTTAAAAAGAAGTATCATAAAACCGGTTTAAAAATTAGCAGCGAAGCGTTTAAAAAGCTAAAAAAATATAATTGGCCGGGCAACATCAGGGAATTACAACATATTATCGAAAGGGCTGTAATTATGTGCAATGAAGATGTATTAAACGCAAATGATTTTATTTTAGATATAACCGATAAACCATCGTATAATAAAAACAATCTAAACCTTGAAGATATTGAAAAGCAAGCTATTGAAAAAGCACTAAAAAAACACAGTTTTAATGTAAGTGCAGCAGCAAAAGAACTGGGACTTGGCAGAACAACCATGTACCGCAAAATGACAAAATATGGTTTTTAAAAACAGTTTCCGTACAGGACTCATTATAAGAATTCTATTATTATCTTTTGCAATTTTTGTTACCATCTTTTCTTCATACAAAAACGAATGGTATGTAACAACCACGGTATCAGGCACTATATCAATTGGTTTGATAATTTTTATCATCCGGTACGCCGAAAAATATAAAAGAGGGTTAAGTGACTTTCTTTTATCAGTTAAATCGCGCGATTTTATCAGCTCATCTGGTAATATTGCCGATAAAGATTCAAAAGACCTGCTCAAAGATGCTTATCAGATAATTGTAAGCGAATTTCAGAATATACGGATCGAAAAAGAAGTGCACTATCATTATTTAAAAACTATTATCGAACATATAAAAGTAGCTTTACTTAGTTTTAATGACGAAGGCGAAATTCTGTTTATTAATCAATCGGCTAAACATTTGCTAAATCTTAAAAATCTTAGTCACATTAAAAATATACAGTCTATAGATAATATGCTTTATCAATTAATTCTTAATATCAAATCTGGAAATAGTGAATTAATTAAACTTAAACTTGGGCAGGAGTTAATGCACTTATCGGTATATGCTACCGAAATAAAATTATTAAAAAAACGGATTAAAGTTATTTCACTTCAGAATATTAAACAGGAACTTGAATTTTATGAGCTCGAATCGTGGCAAAAATTAATCAGGGTATTAACTCATGAAATAATGAACTCAGTTACTCCCATATCATCATTAAGTACAGCCATTAATGAATTTTTTAATGATATAAAAGATAAAAAAGAGGGTATTGCTGCAATAACAAACGAAGACCTTATGGATATGTTGTCGAGCCTAAAAACCATTGAAAACAGAAGCAAAGGGTTGCTAAAGTTTGTTTCAACCTATAAACAATTAACACGCATACCAAAACCCGATTTTAAAGATGTTAATTTAATTGAGTTAGTAAACCATTGTTATACATTATTAAAACAAACCATTACACAAAATGATATTGCATTTTATATTGATTGCCCAGAGCTAAAACAAATGATGGCATCAGTTGATTACGACCAGATTGAGCAGGTAATTATCAATTTATTAATAAATGCAATTGATGCTGTAAAAGGGAAAAAAAATCCTGAAATTAGTATTAAAATTACACAAGGAAAAAACAATCATCACCAGATATCAATAAAAGATAATGGCAAAGGAATTGATGCAGAATCGCTAGATAAAATTTTCATTCCCTTTTATACTACCCGGAAAGAAGGTTCGGGTATAGGTTTAAGTTTATCGCGGCAAATTATGCGAATGCATAAAGGCTCTATAAAAGTAAATTCAGAGCCAGGGAAAGGAAGTGAATTTATTTTAGAATTTTAAATATTGGGTCTTTATTAAAACAAAAAGCATTTCCCTAATTTTAGGTTGAATAAAAAGTTTAATTAATTTTGCAAAAAAACAAGCTATGGCATTATCAATAGGCGACCACGAACTTGAAAAGTTTATCATGGTAGGCGACCGTGTTTTAATCAAACCCAAAACACCACAAGGCAAAACTAAATCGGGATTATATTTACCCCCAGGAGTTCAGGAAAAGGAAAAAATACATAGCGGTTATGTTTTAAAAGTAGGGCCGGGTTATCCTATTCCGGCCATACACGAGGCAGACGAGCCATGGAAAGACAAAAGCAGCGAAGTAAAATATGTACCTTTACAACCCACCGTTGGCGATTTAGCGGTTTACCTACAAAACAATGCCTGGGAAATTGAATTTAAAAATGAAAAATATATGATTGTCCCTCACAATGCTATTTTAATGTTGATACGTGACGAGGGATTGTTTGAGTAATTTATATTATCCCACAAGAATATGAAGTGATCCATAATTATCAACCTTATTATTTTTACATTTTTTACTCTACTTTTAGAATAGATTAATAATTATTTATATACAACATAAATTTTCAGGAATTTTTTATTTATGTTTCTTTAACTACAAAAAGTTGTAAATATTTGTTTTATATTTACTAATCAAATTCATTTTGTATATTAAAATGAAAAAAAAGAAATTAAAGAACCGCAAAAATAATGCACAAAAAATTACTTTCCCTGACTGGAATCATTTAAAAAAGTATGCTCCTTATATTATTATTTTAGTAACCCTGGGAGCCTTATTAATAAGGTTATACAGAGTAGGTTATTTATCTGTTTGGCTAGATGAATATATGCATATTAACCCTGCTTTGGATATTATAAATAACAGGGAAATCACAGAATCGGATATTAATGGTATTTTTTTAACCTGGGTAGTAACTTTATTCTTTAAAATTTTCGGAATAAATGAAACAGTAGCCCGTATTCCCAGTGTTTTATTTGGAGCAGCTACAATTCCTTTCATTTACTACTTCGCAAAAAAGCTTTATAACAGAAGTGTGGGAATTATGGCATCAAGTTTAGCTGCTTTTTCTTTATACTTAATTTGTTGGTCAAGAATTGCTCGCAATTATGCCAGTTTTGGTTTTTCATATATTATTCTATTAATAATTATTTGGTTAACTTTTAATACTGTATCTAAAAATCAAAATAAATCTGGATTTTGGTATCTAAATGGTATTAATATTAAATTTTTAATACTCCTGCCATTTGTTTTTATTTTTTCGCTTATTAATCATCAACTCACCTTTTTTTCTATTTTTGGGTTAAGTACTTATATTTTATTAAATGCTATTATAAAAATTATTAAAAAGCAACCCAATCGTTTTACAAATATTTACACTATTTTATCCTATTTTATTATAGTTGGCCTAATCATATTTTTCAGCCCGGCATTACTTGAAAAAATTGCAAGACCAATTCTAGGTATCATGTTACCAGATAGAATAATAAACTGGGTGCTTCCAGATTGGAATTATATCATTGAAAAGTTAAAAACATCTGATGAAGCATATAAAAGTTTCATAGTATATTTTAATGTATTAAAAAATGATTTTTCAAAAATATATTATTTAGGATTTTTAGGTATAATCTCATCGTTTTTTATCCCTGGAAAAAAACAAGAAGCAATTTATCTTTTTTCTATGTTTGTTATTCCGTTTCTATTAATGAGTTTCATTTTCAGAGATCCAAGTACACCTAACTACATTTATTATATCTACCCATTATTTTTAATTTATATATCATTATTTATATACTTTTTGATAAGCAATCTAATCAGTAAAATTCTACCTTCTTCTTTAAAATCAAAAAAATATTTTAACCACTTTGTGTTAATATTAATAGGTATACTATTATATATTGCTATCCCCAAAAAAGAGATTAAATCTTTAATAACAACTAAGGAGCATGGACAAGTTGTTAAAAAAGAACTATTTTATAACCGTTACATTGACTGGAAAGGAGTTTGTAAGCAAATAGAACCTTATGTAAGTAAAGAGGATATTGTCTTATCAACATGGCCTAGTGCAACAAATTTTTATTTAAATAGAAATAATAGCATATGGTTTCGACAAAGAGTGTATGATACAAAATTAAAGAAATATGTAAACAGAAAACCTACAGGCCAAAAAAATTCGGCTTACACTTTAGAAGAATTAATTAGCACATACAAAGAAAACCAAAAAGGCTGGTTATTTGCAGATTATTACTTTGATAATGTTTTTACCGATCCTAAGGCCAGGGATTTTGTTATACAGAATATGGATTATCATTTTAATATTGATAACGATGGCGAAATAAAAGTTTTTAGCTGGAATCATAAAAGAAAAAGAAAATATAGCAATTCAATGCTTATAGAATTAGGCAGAAATAAAATAAAACTAGTTTCCAAACCTTTAAATTTTACAATAAAATCTCTCGGCCAAATAAAAAACGACCTTTTAATAGTGATTGATGCTCAGGGTATTGATCAAAAAAATGAAGCCTATGTAATCATTAATAAAAAACAATACGCTGTTTTTAATCTGCATAAAAATCAATCTTCAATTGAAAATGCAAAAAGACAAAATTTTACAGCAACTATAAAAAAAGAGTGGTTAAAAGAGGGGCAAAATGTAATGCAACTTGCCTACAATAAAGATGTTACAGATTACCCAAAAGGATATGTTATTTATAATATTTTTTTAAAAAATCAATAAATATTATATGAAACCTTAATGCTTAAAGATAAAAAATTAAACTAGCACAAAATCAAAAGGATATGAACAGAATTTACGAGCTCGCTGAAGGCAATAAAAAATTATTTTTAAGAAAACTATTGCCTGAAGGTTCGCCGGAGAGATTTGTGGGAAGCTTAAGCGGGAAACCCGGGCAACAAAAAAGATTATTGAAATTTAAAATTGTAAGTCTCAGAAAAACAATAGTTTAATTAAAATATATTCTAATGGAAATATTAATTACCGGGGTAGCCGGATTTATAGGGTCTAATTTAGCAAAAGCATTATTAAATAGAGGATATACAACTTATGGAATTGATAACTTGAGTTATGGCAGTTTAACAAATCTTGAATCATTTAAATCTCATAAAAATTTTAATTTTATTCTTGGAGATGTTTGTAATCCGTTGCTAATTAAAGATATTAAAATAGATTTGATTATACATTTAGCCTCTCAAAAAATACCAAGATACTCAAGTGCTTACCGTACTTTAAACGAAAATTACCTAATGCTCAAAAATATCATAAACAAATGCTTAAGAGATAATTGCAAACTAATTTATGCATCAACTTCGGATGTTTACGGGAAAAATACAAAATTACCTTTTAAAGAGGATGCTGACTTTGTTTTAGGAAATTCAAAAATTAAACGCTGGGCTTATGCACTATCGAAAATATATGGAGAACAGCATATTATTGCTAATGCTGATGAATTTGATTTAAAGTATACTATTGTCAGGTTTTTTGGTTCTTACGGGCCAAATCAAAATTTAACATGGTGGGGTGGCCCGCAATCTGTATTTATTAATAAAGCTTTTAATAACGAGCCTATTGAAATTCATGGAGATGGATCTCAAACGAGAACATTTACATATATTGATGATACCATTACGGCATTATTGCATTGTATAGAATCAAAAAAATCTGATAATGAAATATTTAACATTGCTTCTAATCCAAATGAAGAAATATCAATTTTAGCACTCGGAAAATTAATTTGGGAATTAATTAATGGGAAAGAATCAACACCAAAAATTAATCTTGTTCCATACTCAAATTTTGGACGATACGAAGATGTAAAAAGAAGGGTTCCTTGTATTGATAAACTTAAAGATTATTTCAAATTCGAACCAAAATACTCCCTAAAAGAGGGGCTTATAAAAACAATTCATTGGCAAAAAAATACAATTAACAAATGATTTATTTTTTAATACCTGTATATAACGAATCTCAAAATATTTATCAATTACAAAAAGACCTGGTTAAATGTTTACCAAACCAAAAAAAAATTTTTGTTTTTGTCGACGATTGTTCAACCGATAATACAGTTAATCTGATTCATGAAACCTTTTATAACGATAATTATAAAGTCTTAGAAAAAAAAGAAAATATTGGCCCGGGAGATTCTTTTAATATTGGTTTTGAATGGATTATTGAGCATAAACAAGAGAATAATAGTTTTATTGTTACGCTTGAAGGAGATAATACCACTGATTTATCAATATTGCCCAAAATGATCGCTATAAGTGAGTTAGGTTATGATTTAGTTCTTTCTTCTGTTTATGCACAAGGAGGGAAACTCAATAAAACAACTTTTTTTAGAAAATACCTTTCTTTTTTTGCTAATATTATTTTACGTTCAACTTTAAATTTAAATGTTTTAACACTAAGTTCTTTTTATCGTGTTTACAATATAAATTTAATTCAAAAGATTAAAGAAAATAATGAATCAATAATATCTGAAAAAGGGTTTTTATCTAAGGTAGAAATATTAATAAAAGCAATAAATCTTAATGCATCAATTATTGAAGTACCTACCACTTTATTATCCCATAAAAGAAAAGGGAAATCAAAAATGAATATTTATAGAACAATTTTTGATTATTTAAGATTAATATTCAAATCACGAAAATTATATAAATATTAGTAAATAAAAAAAGCGGGAATTTTTCCCGCTATTTGATTAGCTATTCATTACTTAGCTTACGAAATCTTAATTTGTTTTTTAGGTTTTTCTTTTGCCTCTTCACGTTTTGGAATACTAACAATCAAAATTCCATCTTTATGAGTAGCTTTAATTTTGTCCTGGTCAATGCTTTCGGGCAAACTGAATGATCGCTTAAATGATGAATAGCTAAATTCTCGTCGAACATATTTTTCTCCTTCATCTTCATTCTTTGCCTCTTTTTCTGATGAAATGGTTAATACATTGTTATCTAAGTCAATTTTAAAATCATTTTTTGACAGTCCAGGAGCAGCTACTTCAATTTTAAATTCATCCTTATTCTCTAACACATTTACTTCTGGGATTGTTTTGTTAACAGATGAATCAAAAAAGTCTGACATAAAATCTTTGCCAAAAAAGTCGTCAGAAAAGCTAGGCAAAAATCTTGAATTTCTTAACATTGGTATCATAGCTTAACCCTCCTTTTTTTTTTAGTTTGACATATGATTAATTTTCATTAATTATAATTCAAAACACATACCAAAAGATAAAGCGAATCAAAATACGCCTTTTTGTCATAAAAATACTAGTCAATAAGTCAACATGACGCTTTTTAGTCTAAAACACACATATAATCGTTAAAATAATTTATTAAAAACATTTTACAAATAATTACTTCTGATTATTTTTACAATTAATCAATTAATATATCAATCCATGAAAATATATCTCGATTATAATGCTACAACTCCCATTGACAAGGAAGTGGCACAGGCAATGCAACCTTATTTATCAGAATACTTTGGAAACCCGTCCAGCGCGCACAGTTTCGGAATAGAAACAAAAAAGGCTATTGAAAACGCCCGAAAGCAGGTTGCAAACTTAATTCATTGCAAACCGCATGAAATCATTTTTACCAGTGGAGGGTCTGAATCAAATAATTATGCCATAAAAGGAATTGCTTATGCATATGAAAACCGTGGAAACCATATCATTACATCAACCATTGAACATCCTGCTGTTTTTGAAGTGTGTAAGTACCTTGAAAAAAAGGGATTTAAAATATCTTATATTCCGGTAGATGAATATGGAACCATTGATATAAAAAAACTGGAAAAAGAAATCTCCAAACAAACTATTTTAATAACAGTAATGCATGCCAACAATGAAATTGGAACCATCCAGCCCATTTCAGAAATAGCAAAAATTGCTAAAAAGCATGGAGTTTATTTCCATACCGATGCTGCACAATCTACAGGAAAATACCCGGTAGATGTTGAAGAACTGGGAGTAGATTTACTTTCAATTGCAGGACATAAACTTTATGCACCCAAAGGAATTGGAGCTTTATATATTAAAGAAGGAATTCAATTGGAAAAATTAATTCATGGTGCGGATCATGAACTAAATAAAAGAGCCGGAACCGAAAATGTGCTGGAAATTGTTGGGCTTGGAAAGGCTTGCGAAATAGCTCAAAGATATATGTATCGTAACATTACCCACATGCAAAGTATGCGCAACCGGCTGTATCAAAACCTAAAAAACGAGATCACTAACATCAAATTAAACGGACATCCCGAAAACAGGTTACCCAATACACTAAATATAAGTTTTCCAAATATCGAAGCCAATATATTACTTAGCGAAATTGAGTCTTTGGGTATTGCTGCTTCTGCTGGAGCTGCATGCCATACCGATAATATTGATGTTTCACCTGTTTTAACAGCTATTAAACTAAACACTGATTATGCTATGGGAACCATCCGCTTTTCAGTGGGCAAAAATACAACCGAAGATGATATAAACAGGGCTTCCAAAATTATTATCGAATCGGTAAAAAAATTAGAGTCGCCTGAAAGAAAGGAAATCACAAACAATTTTTCAAACGCATCAAATATCAAACTAACCAGTTTTACACAGGGTTTAGGTTGTGCTTGCAAACTAAGGCCTCAGGAATTGGAAAAGATTTTAAAAGAGATACCCGTTTCAAAAGATGCAAATATTTTAATTGATACTAAAAATTCTGATGATGCCGCAGTATTTAAAATTAATAATGAAACGGCATTGGTTCAAACATTAGACTTCTTCACTCCTATTGTTAACAATCCTTATGATTTTGGGGCCATAGCTGCTGCCAATGCTTTAAGTGATATTTATGCTATGGGTGCAAAACCCATATTTGCTTTAAATATTGTTGGCTTTCCCTCAAACAGGTTGCCTATGGAGGTTTTGCAACAAATTCTAAAAGGAGCCCATGATAAAGCATCAGAAGCTGGAATTAGTATTATCGGCGGACATACCATCGACGACCCTGAACCCAAATATGGAATGGTAGTTAGCGGCATTGTTCATCCCGATAAAATATTAAGCAATGCGAATGCCAAAGAAGGAGATGCCATTATTCTAACCAAACCTATTGGGCTCGGAATAATTACAACAGCCCTTAAAAGAGGATTAGCTGATAAATCAGTGGAAGATTATGCCATTTCTATTATGAAAGCCTTAAATAAAAATGCTGCTGAAGTGATATCAAATTATAATATCAATGCTTGCACCGATGTTACAGGCTTCGGGCTTTTGGGACATTTAACCGAAATGACACAAGCCAGTAATGTCGATGCAGAAATATTTTGCAATAAAGTCCCCATAATAAAAGAAACCTGGGATTTTGCAACAAGCAATATCATTCCGGGTGGTACAAAAAATAATTTAGCCTATTTTTCCAAACATATCGAATGGAAAGAGCAAATTTCCGAGATTGAGAAATTCATCTTGTCGGATGCTCAAACTTCAGGAGGCTTATTATTCGCTGTTCCCTCAAATAAAAAAGAACAGGTGTTAAAACAATTAAATGACGCTGGAATAACAGAAGCCGCTCATATTGGAAACTTTACTAAAAAAGGAGAAGGAAAAATTTTGGTTCGAAAATCTTAAAAAACAAAATCAAACTTTATGCGTTTAATTTTTATAATTAAATATTCTGAATTATGAAAAAATTAAGTTTAACATTTGGTTTGATTTTACTCTTTTCATCGCTACTTTTCGCTCAGGAAAATATTCCTGAATTAAACCAGCAAATTGTAGAATATGTAAAAACAGTGATAGGGAAAAAAGTTGACAGGGGCGAATGTTGGGACCTGGCCTACCAGGCATTAAACAGAGTTGATGCTGATTGGGACAAAGCGTTTATTTATGGAAACCCTGTTGATCCCAAAAAAGATAAAATTTTTCCAGGAGATTTAATCCAATTCGAAAATATTGTAATTAAATACCAGAAAGGAAATAATTTTTATACCGAAACGATGGGACAACACACAGCTATTGTTTACAAGGTTAAGGAAAAAGGGGTTTTTGAAATTGCGCATCAAAATACACAATTCTCTGGTAGAAAAGTTGGCCTGAGCACAATGGATATAAAAACGGTGGTTGAAGGTAATATGTATTTTTACCGTCCCACAAAAAAACTTAAAAACAATGAATAACAGATGGAACCTGAACAATAAAAAAGCGCTGATTACAGGAGGGACAAAAGGTATAGGAGCATCAACAGCAAAAGAGTTTATCAAGCATGGAGCAGAAGTTGCGATTGTGGCACGTAATGAAAAAGATTTTATTAAGTTAAAAAATGAGGTTGAAAACAAAGATCAAATCTCATTTATCAAGGCTGATGTAAGCCAAATAAATGACATTGAAAATATAACTGAAATTATTAATAAACAATGGGGAGCGTTGGATATCCTTGTGAATAATGCAGGAATGAATATCCGTAAAAAAACAATAGATTATACCTATGATGAATATGAAAAAATCATTAATACCAACCTTAGGCCTGCATTTGAACTAAGCAGAAAAGCTTATCCTTTGTTAAAAAAATCAAAACAGGGTAACATTATTAACATTTCTTCTGTTGCCGGGCAAACGCATTTGAGAACAGGTGCCATTTATGGCCTGACAAAGGCTGCTATGACCCAGTTAACCAAAAACCTGGCAGGAGAATGGGCTTCCGACGGGATAAGAGTAAATGCTGTGGCTCCATGGTATATTAAAACTCCATTGGCTGAAACAGTTTTAAAAGATACAGATTACTACAATGAGGTGATTAGCCGCACACCTTTACAAAAAATTGGAGAACCTGAAGATGTTGCTGCTACCATTGCATTTTTATGTATGCCGGCCGCTGCATTTATAACCGGCCAATGTATAAGTGTTGACGGTGGTTTTACCATTTATGGTTTTTAATTTATCTGCTTTTAACCCTTTATTATATCCGGTAAAAATTAGTTGTTTAACGCTAATGAAACCTTCATGCATAAGGATAAAAAATTAAACTGGCACAAACCCAAAAGGACATGAACAGAGTTTACGAGCTCGCCGAAGGCATTAAAAAATTACTTGTTAAAACTATTGCATGAAGGTTCGCCGGAGGGATTTGTGGGAAGCTTAAGCGGGAGACACC
>JBKHIH010000033.1:0-34822 GCA_046538755.1 Thiohalospira sp. | reverse complement strand
AATAATAGCTGTTGGTTATAGAGTAAATTCAAAACGTGGTACCCAGTTCCGAATTAGTACTAAATAAAAAAATGGGAGAAGCAAAGATAACTAGAGATGAATTAATTGTAAAGCTTACCAGCCTTGAATCGGAGCTTATTGAGAGAACTATATCAATAAATAATACTGATAAATTTGCTCAGGCAATTTGTGCTTTTTCAAATGATCTCCCAAATCACAAGCAAAATGGATATTTGCTTATAGGTGTAAAAAATAATGGTGAATTGTCTGGATTAAAAGCAGATGATAAGTTATTACAAAATCTGGGAGGCTTCCGTTCAGATGGAAATATTTTGCCACAACCCATAATTTCTGTGAAAACCTTCACTTTTGAAGAAGGTGATGTTGTGGTGGTTGAAATAACGCCTTCACCTTTTCCTCCAGTTCGATATAAAGGAAAAACCTGGATTAGAGTAGGTGCCCGTAAAGCAATTGCCAGCGAAATGGAAGAGAGAGTACTTATCGAGCGCAGATCATCAAATTTGAGTATGTTCGATATGCGGCCATGCATTGATTCCAGCCTGAAAGATTTAAACCTTGATTTATTTGTCGATATTTATTTGCCAAAAGCAATTGATAAAGATGTGCTTAAAAATGACAACCGTAACATTAAAGAAAAATTGGCAGCTTTGCGTTTTTACAATATCCTTTACGATAAACCTACAAATGCAGGTGTTTTACTTTTTGGGAAAAATCCTGAGTATTTCATCCCTGGCGCATATATTCAGTATGTAGAATTTAGTGGAAATACTATTTCGGGCAAAATATTAAATGAAAAAAAGTTCTCAGGTGCACTCGTAACTAATTTGAAAAAAATTGAGGGTTTTATCGATGATGCAATAATTACGCAACGGCCGGTACCTTTTTCAACACTGCAAGAAATCACAAAAAAGAATTACCCAAACTGGGCTATTCGTGAGTTAATGATGAACGCTGTAATGCATCGTGACTATGAATCGAATGCACCAATTAAGTTCTATCAGTATAGCAATGGTTTACAAATTGCCAATGCAGGTGGCTTATATGGAAAAGCGAGGCCTGAAAATTTTCCAAATGAAAATGATTATCGCAATCCGGTTATTGCTGAAGCCATGAAAATACTTGGGTATGTAAATAGATTTAATCGTGGTATTGAACTTGTAAAAGTACAACTGGCAGAAAATGGCAACCCGGAACCTGTTTTTGATTACGATAAAGTTACAAGCTTTGCAGTTTCAGTAAGGGAGCCTGTTCAAGGGGGTGAAATGCAAGAAAATGAAGTGATCAGTAAAGAAGATGATTTTAGTTTAAGTAAATACGGAAGAAATGCGGAAGAAATACGGAAGAAATACGGAAGAAATGCGGAAGAAATATTAAAAATTATAATTAAAAATCCCGAAAGTACAACACAAATAATGGCTGAACAGATGAATGTATCCGTAAGTACTATTGAGAAAAACATAGCTAAATTGAAAAAGGCAGGTATTATCGAAAGAGTAGGCTCCACAAAAAGTGGGTATTGGGAAATAGTAACCAGTGACCAGCAGCAGTAACCAGTAATAGAACACCTATTTTTTGAATATATTTTATCTGCGATTATCAGTATAATCAGTGTCATCAGCGTGCAATTAATAACGACAATAAACATGCTCCATCTAATAGGCAGAAACAAAGAATTATTTACCGAAGATATTCATCAACACGAAAAGGAACTGCAACAAATCGTTTCCAATTCGCGGTTTTTGGTCATTGGTGGTGCTGGTTCTATCGGGCAGGCAGTTACCAAAGAGATTTTTAAACGAAATCCGAAGAAACTGCATGTGGTTGATATTTCAGAAAATAACATGGTTGAATTAGTCCGGGATATTAGGAGTTCTTTAGGATATATAGATGGCGATTTTAAAACTTTTGCACTGGATGTTGGTTCTGTGGAATACGATGCATTTATTGAAAGCGATGGAAAATATGATTATGTATTGAATCTTTCTGCATTAAAACATGTGCGCAGCGAAAAAGATCCGTTTACCCTCATGCGCATGATTGATGTGAATATTTTCAATACCGAAAAAACCATACAACAATCCATTACCAAAGGTGTAAAAAAATATTTTTGTGTTTCTACCGACAAAGCCGCTAACCCTGTAAATATGATGGGCGCTTCCAAACGAATTATGGAAATGTTTGCACACAGGCAAAGCCAACATATTGATATTTCCATGGCAAGGTTTGCCAACGTGGCTTTTTCCGATGGCTCGCTGTTGCATGGTTTCGACCAGCGAATAAAAAAGCAGCAACCCATTGTAGCCCCCAACGATGTGCGACGTTATTTTGTAATCCCCAAAGAATCAGGCGAACTATGTTTAATGTCCTGCATTTTTGGTGAAAACAGAGATATTTTCTTTCCAAAATTAAATGAGAATTTACATTTAATTACTTTTGCCGAAATTGCCGAAAAATATTTAAGACAATTGGGATATGAACCTTACATCTGCCAAACCGAGGAGGAAGCCAGAAACTTTTTTAGAGAAAAAGATAATAAAAAGCCAGTGCTGAGCTTGCACACTGAGCGTGGTCGAAGTGGGGGCGAAGCATGGCCATGTTATTTCTCCGAAAGCAATACTACAGGCGAAAAAGATTTTGAGGAGTTTTTTACTGATCATGAAATACTGGACTTAGAAAGATTTGTAAATTTGGGTGTTATAAAAAATAAACTTGATTTTGATAATGATAAACTTGACCTTTTTTCAAGTTCAATTCAAAAATTGAAAGCTTCTAAAAAATGGGATAAACCTGAATTGCTTACACTTTTTAAAGAAATGATTCCTAATTTTATACATAAAGAGAAAGGCAAGTATTTAGATAGCAAGATGTAATTAGATACAAGATTTTAATATTAAGAATAAAATTATGAAAGCTGTAATATTAGCAGGCGGGTTAGGCTCCCGCTTAAAACCTTTTACTGAAGCCATTCCAAAACCTTTATTACCAATTGGAGAAAAGTCTGTTTTAGAAATACAAATTGAACGACTAAAACAATATGGTTTTAAAGAAATTTATCTGGCAACAAATTATAAATCTGAATATATCGAAAACTTTTTTGGTGATGGTACAAGATATGGAGTAAAGTTAGAAATTAGCAAAGAAGATAAACCCCTTGGTACTGCGGGACCTTTACTTTTACTTAAAGATAAACTTACCGAACCTTTTATAGTAATGAATGGGGATATATTAAGTTTAATAGATTTTAACGACTTTTATGATTTTTCAATAAAACAAAAATCATTATTAACTTTATCGGTAAAAAAGGAAATTACTCCTTTTGCATTTGGGAACATTTTGTTTGATGGGGATAATGTAACAGAAATTCAGGAAAAACCGGATATTGAAATGTATATTTTGGCGGGAATCTATTTTATGAGACCGGAAATATTTAAATTTTTCCCTGAAAATGAATATTTTGGTATGGATATTCTTATAAAAAAAATGATTGCACAAAAATTTAAGGTTACCAAATATGACCTAAAGGAATATTGGTTAGATATTGGCCGTTTGAATGATTATGAAAAAGCCCAAAAAGATTATTCAGAATACTTTAATACCGGGGAGTAAATAAATTAGATAAATTACGATTATGGCATATAAAATACCTTTATTTGATCTGAATTTTGATGAAAAGGAAGAAAAGGCTGTACTGGAAACCATAAAATCTAAATGGATTTCCACAGGACCCAAAACAGCCGAATTTGAACAAATGTTTGCAGAAATGTTGCACGTTAAGCATGCGGTTGCACTTTCAAATTGCACGGTATCTTTGCATATGGCACTAAAACTTGCCGGAATTGAACCTGGGGATGAAGTTATTTGCCCGTCGTTAACTTTTGTGGCTACAGCCAATTCAGTTCTCTATATTGATGCAAATCCCGTTTTTGCCGATATTAAAAATTATGAAGATTTAACTATTGATCCTTCTGACATAGAGAAAAAAATTACTGCTAAAACAAAAGCTATTATTGTTATGCATTATGGAGGATTTGCATGCAATATGGGAAAAATCATTGAAATTGCCCAAAAACATAATTTAAAAGTAATTGAAGATGCATGCCACGGGCCACTTTCTGAGTATAAGGGTAAAAAATTGGGAACCATTGGAGATATTGGCTGTTTTAGTTTTTTCTCCAATAAAAATATTAGTACCGGTGAGGGAGGAATGTTAGTAACCAATAATAAGCAATACCAGGAAAGGGCAAAGCTTTTACGTTCGCATGGAATGACATCCATGTCTTATGAACGTGCAAAAGGGCATTCCACAGCTTATGATGTTATCGACTTAGGTTACAATTACCGCATGGACGATATCAGAGCTTCCATTGGAATTGTTCAATTAAATAAATTGGAACAGGACTTAAAAAAACGTGCTGAAATAAGAAAAATGTATTTGGAGAAGCTTGCTGGCATTGATGGAATTATTATCCCATTTAAAGATTACTCTGAATTTTCTTCCAATTATATTTTCCCTATAATTTTAAAAAATTCAACTTTCGAAAAAAGAAACCTAATTCGTAAAAAGCTGGAAGAACAAGGTATACAAACCAGTATACATTATCCGGCGGTACATCGGTTTTCTATTTATAAAGAATTTTATAGTAAATTACCTATTACAGAGTATGTAACCGATAACTTAATTACGTTGCCAATGTATTCAAAGTTAAATAAAGAAAATATAGCATATATTGCAGAGAAGTTAGAAAAAACACTATATGAGTAAGGAAATAATACTTGTTGGGGCATTTATTGAAATTATAGAACTTGCTGAGGAAAATGGGTATACAATCGTTGGTTTTTTTGATAATGTTTTAAATGACAGTTACTGTGGATATAAAAATTTTGGAACAGACGATCAAGCAAAGAACCATTATTTATCCCTAAGGGATATTCCGGTATTATTAACGCCCGACAAACCAGAGCAAAGAGTAAGTCTTGCAAAGTATTATAACAATATTGGTTATAAATTTAGTGCTTTGATATCAGAAAAGTCGCAAGTATCAAAGTCTGCTATAATTGGAGATGGTTCTATTATTCAAAATCTGGTTAATGTTTCTAGTGAGTGTGTTATAGGAAAGTATGTGAAATTAAATACTTTTTGTAATGTAATGCACAATTCTATAATTGGTGATTTTACGACAATAGCCCCAAATGCAGTAATACTTGGGAATGTTGAAATTGGAGATTCATGTTATATCGGTTCAAATGCTACAGTTTTACCTGGCGTAACAATCACAGATAAAGTAGTAATTGGTGCAGGTGCCGTTGTTACAAAAAACATTGTTAAATCAGGCACTTATGTTGGTGTACCGGCAAAATTGCATAAGAAATGAAAATTTTAACAGTCATATCAAATTACAACGAAGAGAAAGCTATTGTCGATACCATCACAGAGTTTCTAAATAATAACTCCTTAGATTCCGATTTGCTGGTCATAGATAACTGTTCTTCGGACAAAAGCATTGAGTTAATTAAATCAACCGGGGTGAATTATTTGGCACACCCGGTAAATACCGGAGGTAGCGCAGGAGTCATTAAATCTGCTTTTGCGTATGCATATTACCATAACTACGACATCTATTGTCATTTGGATGGCGACAATCAACATATTGCATCTGAATTACCTAAAATTGTTACTCCCCTTTTAGAAACCAATGATTATGACATTATTATTGGATCAAGATATATTAAAAAAGAAGGTTTTCAGTCTACATTTGCCCGTAGATTGGGAATAATTTTTTTTTCAAAAATTTTATCGAAAATAACCAAAACCAGCTTAACAGATATTACTTCAGGTTTTAGGGCTTATAATAAAAAGTCCATTGAATACTTTGGAAAAAATGTTAAACACGAAATAGAAGCATGTGTGCAAATGCTTTTACTGGCGCATTACGCTGGCTTAAAAATGCATGAAGTTCCGGTGAAAATGAGACCAAGGATTTCCGGAAAATCGGAAATTAACCTGATCAATGCACTAAAATTCCCGTTATACGGATTTATTAATTTAGTTGGCACTTTAATTCAAAAACATCAATAATGAGTTTATATCTTAAAATATTAGCATTAGTTTTTGGAATTATATTCTTTAGTGTTTTTCTAAGTCTCATAAAAAAGAGATCCATAAAACCTTTTTATACTGTATTATGGTTATTTATATCTTTATTTATGATTAGCATAGTTGCATTTGAAAAGTTTTATAAATCAATTGCTAACCTGCTAGGAATTACTGATGCTTCTTTTCTAATTATTGTAGGACTTATTTCTTTTTTACTTATTTATGTTCTCTATTTATCCATAAAAATATCAGAGCTTAGCGACAGAATACAGGAATTAATATCACACTCCAGTATTTTGGATAATGAAATTCAAAAAATGAAAAATGATCAGGATAAGGCATAATAGCATATCCACTGATTAGCATAAATATTGTTATGGTTTTAAAACTTTATATGATCTAATTGTGTTGAAAAACCTACTGAATTCTATAGCAGTAATTTTATTAAATCATTTTCGCTTCAATACTAAAATAAAATTGTTCACTGTATGATTAAACGTTTAATGACTATAGCTGAAACAACGAATGATAGAAAGATAGCATTCATTCTTTTTTTTATTGCGCTTATTTTACGTACAGGATACGCCATTTTTAGCTACTTTAATTTTCCACTCATGGAAACTAATTTATATTATGAATTGGCACAAGAAATAATTCAGCAAGGCAAAATATTTTATGATAAAGTAAATTCGTATTATGAAATTTCGGGTCCTGTTATCCCATGGCTCAACGCCCTTACAATGCTTGTTTTTGGCAAAAATTATCTGGGTTTATATATTGTAACTGCACTAGGCTCAGCACTAATTGTTCTCTTCATTTATAAAACAGCGCGCTTATTTTTAGATAAAAAAACTTCGTTATTTGCAGGTGTTTGGGCAATGTTCTATCTTTTCTATTTCTACTACATTTCAAGTCCGGGGAAAGATATTTGGATGGCGTTTTTTATGATTTTCCTACTTTATCTGTTGATTAAACTTTTTATAAAGCATGAATTCAATTATAAAAATTATCTGTTATTCATTTTTATTTATGTCATTTCGTTTCATCTGGATGAGCGGTATGTGATATTTGGGCCTTTTATTTTATTGTTTATTCTCTATAATGAGACCTTTGCATTTAAGAAGCTTAGGATAAAAAAATCTTTGCTGTTTATTATTTTTGTCATTTTATTGATGATTCCATGGTCTGTCCGACACTATCAAAAGTATGATAGAGTCATTATTTTAACACCCAGAACACAACCATACACCGACAAAATATTTGGCTATGAACCTAAAGATGAATATTTTGGTGATGATTTCATGGATATTAAAGGCAGATATTATATTCATGATTACCAAATTGATTCAGTTATTAACGGCACAAAAACCCACACTGATGCAGGTTATGAAATCCCCAAGGACTGGATAGAGGCTATGAGAGAAGGTAAACGACCGGCACCCTTAACCGGGCTCGAAGCCTATTGGTCAAGAATAAGAACGATGATGGAACCTTTCCAAATTGAAGGCCGGTTTGAAAGAACAGGGTATTATTATTATGAAAAGTCATTCAGGCACAATGTTGCAACCTTTCTTTTTTATGGTATTATATTTCTTTTTTCAATACCCGGTTTTTATTTTCTATATCTGAAAAACCGGCAGATATTTTTCTTGTTTCTTGGAACCATAGTAATATATGTAACATTACACGCATTAACAATTCCATATACCAATTGGCGCTATCGATTACCACTTGATGCTATTTTTATTATTGTTGGGTGGATTGGGATAACTTCAATTTTAAAAAAGATTAAGTTTTTTAAAGGTTAACAATTAAATAAAACTAAATATTTTTAACCGTTATAAAAAATATATTAAATGAAAACAATCATCCTCTGCGGGGGTATGGGAACACGCCTACGCGAAGAAACAGAATACAAACCCAAACCCATGGTAGAAATTGGTGGTAGACCAATTTTGTGGCATATCATGAAACATTATGCCCATTATGGTTTTAATGAATTTATTTTAGCCCTGGGTTATAAGGGGGATGTAATCAGGGATTATTTTCTCAATTATTATAAATACAACCGGGATTTTACAGTGGATTTAAGTAATGGAGATGTAAAAATAGAGAACGAAGATTCAAAAAATAATTGGAAAGTAACTTTAGTAGAAACCGGTGATGAATCCATGACAGGGTATCGTACCAAACTTGCCGGCAGATATATTTCGGAAGACCGTTTTATGTTAACTTATGGCGATGCTGTGTCAGATGTAAACATAGCAGAACTTGTAGACTTTCACAAAAAGAAAAATACTATCGGCACGGTAACAGGTGTTTATCCTCCAAGCCGGTTTGGTGATTTGGTTACATCTGGTGATATGGTTAGCCAGTTTAAACAACAGCTTAAAGATGTTGAGACCCAGCAACCAATTAATGGCGGATATTTTGTTTTTAAGCGGGAGTTTTTGGATTATATTCCTGACGACCCTTCAGCAGATTTAGAGAAAAAAGCAATGGATGCTATTGTAGCAGAAAGTAATTTGTCTGTTTACCATCATAAGGGTTTTTGGCATTCTATGGATACCTATAGAGATAATATGCAATTAAATAAAATGTGGAAAGAAGATCCAGTTTGGAAATTATGGAAATAAAAGACTTTCTGAATATTTATAAAGATAAAAAAGTATTAGTTACGGGGCATACCGGATTTAAAGGTAGTTGGTTATCTATTTGGTTAAAATATCTTGGGGCTGATGTAATTGGGATTGCATTAGACCCAAAAACTCAAGAAGATAATTTTGTTTTATCAAATATTGGAGATAAAATAAAAGATTACAGGGCTGACATTAGGGATATTAAGATTATTGATGAAATTGTTACAAAAGAAAAACCGGAGATATTATTCCATTTAGCGGCACAGCCTATTGTTATTGAAAGTTATAGCGAACCGGTTAATACCTACGAAACAAATGTGATGGGTACGGTAAATTTGCTTGAAGTATTTAGACATTCACCGACATTAAAAACAGGAATCTATATCACCACTGATAAATGTTACGAAAACATTGAGAAGGATTATAGCTATATTGAAACCGACCCGATGGGAGGTTTTGACCCTTACAGCTCAAGTAAAGGAGCAGCAGAATTAATCATTAATTCGTATCGGCGATCTTATTTCCAGAATAATGAAAAGAAAATCGCTTCTGCCAGAGCTGGCAATGTTATAGGAGGCGGTGATTGGTCGCCCTATCGTTTAATGGTGGATATTATAAAATCGATTCAAGCGGATAAAAAAATTGAAATCAGAAATCCTTTAGCAACACGCCCATGGCAGCATGTGCTCGAACCATTGGGTGGATATTTATTGCTTGGTGCTAAAATGCACATAGAAAGAAAGTTTGATGAAGCCTGGAACTTTGGCCCCGAAAAAGACAATATTGTTACCGTTAAAAAACTTTTGGAACGTACAATAAAAGCATTTGATAAGGGCGAATGGATTGATGTTTCAAATAAAGAAAATCTGCATGAAGCTAAACTTTTATCGTTAAACATTAGCAAAGCTAAACAAAAACTTAACTGGCATCCGGTTTTAAATTTGGATGAAACAATTCAATATACCGTGGATTGGTATAAAAAATACAGAAAAGCTAATGTCTTAGAAATTTGTCATCAACAAATTGAAGATTATACACAAAAATGGATATCAAAGAGCGAAAACTAAAAGGAACTTTTGAAATTAATCTCGAACCAAAAGGCGACCACCGTGGCTTTTTTATGCGAACGTTTGATATAAACGAATTCAATAAATACGGGTTAAATAAGATTTGGGTACAAGAAAACCATTCCCGAAGCACTCAAAAAGGAATAATACGCGGACTGCATTTTCAGTTGCCTCCTTTTACAGAAACAAAACTTGTACGCTGCATTAACGGAGCTGTATTGGATGTTTTTGTAGATTTAAGAAAAGATTCTAAAACATTTGGACAATGGGATGCTATAGAATTAAGTGCCGACAATAAAAAAATGATATTTATTCCACGTGGTTTTGCACATGGTTTTTGTACTTTAACCGAAGAAAGCGAAGTACTTTATAAAGTCGACAATTTCTACTCCAAAGAAAACGAAAGAGGATTGATGTGGAATGACCCGGAAATAGGAATAGATTGGCCAGCAGAAAATCCTATTTTATCCGAGAAAGATCAAAAAAACTTAAAGCTTGAAGATTTTGTAAGGGAATATGGGGCAATATAGAACACAGATGACACTGATCTAACAGATATTCGCAGATAATAGAAGTCAGTGTAAATCAGCTATCCCGAAAGCTTTCGGGACTGTGTTGTTAGCGTTCATCAACGAAAACAATGGTGTACTTACATCAAGATATTACCGAAAGAATTATTAAAGCTTACTACAAAGTATACAATACACTAGGCTATGGCTTTCTGGAACGTGTTTATCAAAAAGCTATGCTGATAGAATTGCGTAATATTGGACTTCATTGTAATGAAGAATACCCTGTAAAAGTATATTACCAAAATATTTTAGTTGGTGATTATCGAGCTGATATCATTGTTGAAGATAAAGTTATCATAGAAAACAAAGCCTCTGACGCACTTTGTGAAGAGCATGAATACCAGCTAATAAATTACTTGAAGGCAACTGAAATTGAAATAGGGTTACTTCTTAATTTTGGAAAAAAACCAGAATTCAAAAGAAAGATTTTTATAAATGAGAATAATGAAATGAATACAGATGGTCGCAGATAATAATCAGTGCAAATCAGCATAATCTGTGTCATCAGTGTTCTAAAATACGTTACTATGAACATACGACTTTTTAAACCCTCATTGGGAAAAGAAGAACTACAAAACATCAACGAAGCATTTGAACGTTCCTGGGTTGGTTTAGGGCCCAATGTAAACGAATTTGAAACACAATGGGCCAACTTTGTGGGTGCAAAAGAAGCTGTTGGTTTAAATTCCGCAACGGCAGCTTTGCATCTTGCATTAGCTGTTTTCAACTTTCCGAAAGGCAAAAAAGTGTTAGTCCCTTCATTAACTTTTAGTTCCACAGCTTCCGCTGTTTTGTATAATGGATTAATCCCTGTTTTTGTCGATTCTAATCCGGAAACCCTGGGTATGGATTTAGAAGACATGAAACAAAATTATGATAAAGATGTAGTTGCTATAATGCCTGTACATTATGCCGGACATCCCGTACCTATGGATGAGCTAATGCCCTGGGCACGCGAAAAAGGATTAAAAGTTATTGAAGACTGTGCCCATACTTCAGGCAGTTTGTATAAAGGAACTCCACTTGGACTTTGGGGTGATATTGGATGCTACAGTTTCGAAGAAAAAAAGCTAATGACAACTGGTGATGGTGGCATGATGGTAACTAACCATCCCGAACTTTTTAAAGACGTAAAAGCCATGCGCTGGGTAGGTATTGATAAGGATAACTGGAAAACAGCACAAAGCTATACTGATACCAACAAAGATGCCATGCATTGGTTTTATGAACTAAATGTATTGGGTTACAAATACAATATGAACGATTTGAGCGCAGCAATCGGACTTGCTCAGTTAAAAAAGCTGCCGGAATTTAATTCCAGGAGAGGAGAAATTATTCAACGCTATATGGATGGAATAAAAAACCTTGATGGTATTAAACCATTATTGCCTTACAAACCCGATAAATACGTTTATCAAATGTTTGGCATACGTGCAGAAAAGCGTGATGAATTGATGGTTTATTTAAAATCAAAAGGAATTGCCACAGGATGCCATTACACTCCGCTGCACACACAACCGTTGTTTAAACCATTTAATGGACATTGCCCGTTTATTGAACAAGAAGCCAATAAATTTATTACACTTCCTTTACATGCTGATTTGACGGATGATGAAGTGGATTATATAATTAATCATTTAAGAGAACACAGATAACGCTGATTGAGCTCATAATCACAGATAAGAAAATCTGCGTAAATCTGTTGAATCTGTGCTCAAATAACAATTATGAAAACAGGCTTAGGAATACACCAAAAACTCCGTAAATCATATGCTTATTGTAATTTAATTCGCTTCACAATAAGGAAGAAGTTATTAGGCTTTGATGTGGCGAACCAATTCTTGCAGCGAGTTGATAAAATATCTATGCAATTAATTCTTAAAAATAATGGAGCAACCATAGGAAATAATTGCGATATTGAAACAGGGTTGATTTTTCATAACTGTAAAGATTATTGTAATCTAATTGTAGGAAATAATTGCCATATTGGGAAAAATTGTTTTTTTGATTTAAGGGAAAAAGTAATTATTGGAAATAATGTAGTTATTTCTATGCAATGTAGTTTTATTACACATATTGATATGAGCAAATCGACTCTAAAAGAAAATTACAAAGCAACTCAGAAACCTATTTACATTAATGATAATTGTTATTTAGGAGTTGGGGTTCGTTTGTTGTTGGGAGTCAGACTATTAGAAAGTGTTTTTGTTGCGGCTAATGCTTTAATTATTAAAAATGTTGAATCACACACAATGGTAGGTGGTGTACCCGCTAAAATAATTAAAAAATTAAGTGAGTAGTTTAAAACAAAAAGCCATAACAGGAGCATCATGGAGTTTGACGGGCAGGTTGCTCCAGCAGGGTACACAATTTATTATTGGCATTATACTGGCCAGGTTACTTTTGCCTGAAGAATATGGGTTGGTGGCAATGGCACTGGTTTTTATAACCGTATTTTATGTTTTTGTGGATTCCGGTTTTAGTTCGGCCATAGTACAACGTAAAAATATTACAAACAGCGACCTGTCTACTGTTTTTTACCTTAACATGGGCGTTAGTATCCTCGTTTTTATTATTCTTTATTTTGGAGCCGGACTTATTGCCGATTTTTATAAAGAACCACAACTAATAGAAATAGTTAGAGTTCTTTCGATTATTATTATCCTTTATGCGCTTACCATTGTACAAAATTCTTTAATTAAAAGGGATGTTAATTTTAAACTAAAAACCAGAATTGAATTATTTTCCCAAATTTCATCGGGCGCTATTGCCATTTATTTAGCATACAAAGGTTTTGGTGTATGGGCGTTAATTTGGAAAACCCTTTTAAACCAGGTTTTTATTAATACCCAGCTTTGGCTGAAAAATCATTGGTTTCCTTCTCTTGAATTTAGCAAAAGCTCATTTAAAGCATTGTTTTCTTTTAGCAGTAAACTTTTAATCTCCGGTATTATCGACAGGGTTTATAATCAGTTACACCGGCTTGTGGTGGGTAAATTTTTTCCTGCTGCTGAATTAGGGTATTACACCCGTGCCGAACAATTCCAAAACCTGCCTTCGCATGCCATATCCAATTCGTTAATGAGTTTTTTATTACCGGTATTTTCAAAAATGCAGGATGAGCCCGAAAGATTAAAAAGAGCAGCTATTAGAATATTAAAAATTGTGATGTTCTTTAATATCAATGCCATGATATTGATGGGAATACTTGCAGAACCTATTATTGTTGGTTTGTTGGGTGTGAAATGGAGTGGCGCTATTCCTTATTTGCAACTTATTGTTTTTGTGGGTGTATTTTATCCTATGCATGCAATTAATGTGCAAATTCTTACTTCACTTGGCCACTCTGATTTATTTCTTAGAGTTGAAATTTATAAAAAATTAATTGGTATCCCTTCTGTATTACTGGGAATTTTCATTGGCATTAAAGCCATGATTATAGGTATGATTGCTGCTTCTTTTATTTCTCTAATTATTAACACATATTACACCAACAAATTAATTAATCTGGGAATTTTCGAACAATTAAAGAGTCTTTCCAAAACATTTTTAATTACAATCATAATGGCAATTACTTTAATTCCTTTGGTATTTTTACTTAAGACTTATCTATCCCATATAATTATTCTATTTTTGGTTTCTATTATTGCCTTTTTTATGGTAATGGCTTTATCAAAACTATTTAAAATGGATGAGTATATTGAAATAAAAGAGATAGCTTTTAATTTAATTAAAAGAAATGGACAACAAAAATAAAATAACAGTTACCCAGCCATCTCTTCCGGATTTAAAAGAATTTATACCCTATCTTGAAAAAATTTGGGAAAGTAAATGGCTTACCAATAAAGGGCCATACCACCAACAATTTGAAAAAGAACTGGCAGAATTTTTGGGTGTAAAATATGTTTCGTTGTTTGCTAATGGCACACTAGCTTTGCTTACTGCCCTTCAAACCCTAAAGATAACAGGAGAAGTGATTACTACACCTTATAGTTTTGTAGCCACCTCCAATTCGTTATGGTGGAATAATATAAAACCTGTTTTTGTGGATGTAGATCCCATTTACGGAAATCTTAATCCTGATAAAATAGAAGCGGCCATAACGGCAAAAACCACAGCCATCATGCCGGTGCATGTATACGGAAATCCATGTGAGGTGGAACGGATACAGGAAATTGCCGATGTTTACGGATTAAAGGTAATTTACGATGCAGCACACACCTTTAAAAATAAGTACAAAGGAACTTCTATACTTAATTTTGGCGATTTATCAACCCTGAGTTTTCATGCCACTAAACCATTTAATACCATGGAGGGTGGAGCAATTATTAGCCACGACAAAAAAACGAAGCAGCGAATCGATTTTCTGAAAAACTTTGGTTTTGCCGATGAAATTACTGTCATGGCACCAGGAATTAACTCCAAAATGAACGAAATGCAGGCTGCCCTGGGGCTGTTGCAACTTAAACATTACGATGCTAATATTGCGAAACGTAAAAAAATTGCACAAACTTACCGCAATGCACTGGAAAATGTAAAAGGAGTTCGATTGATGCCGGAAAATGAATGGACTTCAGACCAAAACTATCCTTATTTTCCTGTATTTATCAATGAGGAGTACGGCATGTCAAGAGATGAATTGTATAATCATCTGAAAAAAAATAATATTTATGGGCGGCGTTATTTTTATCCATTAATAAGTGAGTTTTCTATGTATAAGGGACTGGATTCTGCCAAAAAAGAAAATTTACCCATAGCTAATTTAATGGCGAGACAGGTGATTTGTTTACCTATATATTTTGAGTTAGAAGAAAATGATGTACAACGAATTTTAAAACTAATTAAAATTTAAAGCATGCGTTTAGCCATAATGCAACCTTATTTTTTCCCTTATCTGGGATATTTGGCTTTAATTAAGCATACCGATCATTTTGTTGTTTTTGACACACCGCAATTCATAAGACATGGCTGGATTGAAAGAAACCGGATTTTAAAACATCAGGAAGGCTGGCAGTACATTAAAGTTCCTCTTGAAAAACATAAAAGAGAGACAGCCATTAAAGATGTAAGAATTAAAAACACTGCTGATTGGAAACGTAAGATAATTGCTCAATTGAATCATTACAAAAAGAAGGCAAATTATTACAGGGAAGTTATGGATTTATTGGAAGAAGTATTTAATTTTGAAACAGATTCCATTGTAAAACTGGATGTTTTTGCCCTGGAAAAGGTTCTTGAATACCTGAGAATAGATTTCAAATACTCCATATTCTCTGAAATGAACTTAAAAGTTAAAAAACCTCAATCACCTGATGAATGGGCTTTGAATATAACCAAAGCCATGGAGGCAGATGAATATATCAATCTGCCCGGAGGTAAGGATTTTTTTGATAAGAATAAATATGAAAAAGAAGGCATAGCATTAAAATTTCTAAACATAAATCTCCCGGAATATGATCAAAAAAGAAAATTATTTGAACCTGGATTATCTATCATTGATGTGATGATGTTCAATTCCCCACAAAATATCAATAACATGCTTGATAATTACGAATTAACATGAACCCTATTGGTGGCTATTTTGAAATAGAACTAAATCAAAACAGGGAATATCATACTAGTGCATTAAGACTCAATACAGGAAGAAATGCATTGGAATATATTCTTCGGGCTAAAAGTTTCAAAAAAGTTTATTTGCCATATTATACTTGTGATGTAATGCTTGAACCCATTATTAATTTAGGGTTGAACTATGAATTTTATCAAATTGATAAAACCTTTTTTCCAATATTTAATTTCAGTAAAGTAAAATCAGATGAAGTATTGATTTATAATAACTATTTTGGCATTTGTAGCCAACAGGTAAGCGAAGTCACAAAAAAATGCCAAAACGTTATTATTGATAATTCTCAAGCCTTTTATTCAAAACCATTATCAGGAGTTGACACCTTCTACTCTCCGAGAAAATTTTTTGGAATACCTGATGGAGCTTATCTTTACACAGATAAAATGCTTGAGATTGAATTAGAACATGATATTTCTTATAAACGCTGCGAACATCTATTAGGGAGACTTGATATTGGAGCTGAAAATTTTTACAAGTCTTTTAAGAAAAATGATGATGCACTGATTGGACAGCCTATAAAAAGAATGTCCAATCTAACCAAAAGGATGCTCAAAAGTTTTAAATATAAATCAATTGCAAAAAAAAGGGTTGAAAATTTTAATTCTTTACACGATGAATTACAAAAAATGAATCAATTAAAAATTGAACTGACAGATGATGATGTGCCGATGGTATATCCTTACTTAATCGACAATGGCAGTGAACAAAAGAAAAAATTGATTGAAAATAAGATTTTTACAGCTACTTATTGGCCTAATGTGAAAAATTGGGTTGCAGATGGCAGTCAATTTGAAATTCATCTTTGTAACAATTTAATTGCATTACCTATTGACCAAAGATATTCAACTGAAGAAATGATAAAGATCTTAGAGCTTATTAAAAATCAATAATTATGAAGCGTTCTGAAAAAAGAACAGAAAATTTTAAACCCAATGAAAATCTTGATGCTTTAATCACAGAACTCAAAGCTTTATTAGAGCCTGTTCAGCTTCAAATACAAAACAATTTCACAAATAATGAATATCCTTTTTTATTTATTGTCGGAAACCCGAGAAGTGGTTCAACACTATTGCTGCAGTGGATGGCTTCATTAGGAATCTTTTCATATCCAACCAACTTCTTGAATCGTTTTGCTTATGCTCCATATATTGGAGCTCAAATTCAAAAATTGTTGTTTGATAAAAAATTTGATTTAAATGATGAATTTAAAGATTTAATGTCTGGGATATCATTTGAATCGAATTTAGGAAAAACATCAGGAGCCTTATCTGTTAATGAATTTCAGCATTTTTTTAGAAATTATATGGATAATTTTGAACCGCAATATTTACCTGATAATGACATAGAAAAAATTGATTTTAACAAAATTAAAAGTGGACTTGCTTCTATCGAATCTGCTTTTCAAAAACCGTTTGTGGTTAAATTGGTTATGTTACAATTTAATTTGGATGTTTTTTATAAGTATATCCCAAAGTCAATTTTTATTCATATAAAACGAGAACCTTTATACAACATGCAATCTCTATTGTTAGCCAGAGAAAAATATTATGGTGATAAAAATATTTGGTGGTCAGTAAAACCAAAGGAATATGACAAACTTAGGGAATTAGATGTTTTTACTCAAATTGCAGGACAAGTCTTTTATACAAATAAAGCTATTGAAAATGGTTTAGAAAATATCCCCGAGGAAAAGAAGGTAGTAATTCAATATGAAGATTTCTGCAGGAATCCGAAAACTTATTTTAACGAAATTATAAATAAATATAAATCTTTAGGTTTTGATATTACTCATGAATATAAAGGAGTTAAGAGTTTTAATAATACGAATGTTTCTAAGCTCGAAAAAGAAGAAATAGATAAATTAAAAGAAGCTTACAATTTTTTTGAGGGAAATAATGAATGAGACTATTATAGACTGGATGAAAGCACCAGTAAAAGAATATACCAATTTTGTTAAAGAAAGCCCAAAGGTTAGTGTTTGCGTGCAAACCTACCAGCATGCAAATTTTATCAAAAACTGTCTGGATGGAATATTAATGCAAAAAACAGAATTTTCTTTCGAAATATTATTGGGCGAAGATGCATCAACAGATGGAACTCGTGATATTTGTATTGAATATTCTGATAAATATCCAGATAAAATTCGATTATTTTTACATAATCGCGAAAATGTAATATACGTAAATGGAAATCCTACAGGAAGGTTTAATTTTCTATACAATTTATTTCAATCCCGAGGCAAATACATCGCCCTTTGCGAAGGCGACGACTACTGGACCGACCCCTGCAAACTGCAAAAGCAGGTCGATTTTTTGGAGGCCAATCCGGAGTATGGTTTAGTTTCGGGCGATGTGGATTTAATTGACGAAAACGGAGACCCGTTACCCGATAATCAAATGGTTTTGAAACAACGAGAAAAGCGAAAACCCACGGTCGATTTTTTTGATTTACTGGAAACCAATTTGATTAATACTCTTACCGTTTGCACCCGCGCTGAATTAATTAAACCTTTAGCAGAAAGAGTTGTAAACGAAAATTTGTGGTTTGTATATGATTATTGGTTTTGGTTAAATATTGCACTCAAAAGTAAAATACGGATTTTTGATGAGAAGATGGCTGCGTATCGGGTGCATAAAGGGGGAGTGAGCAGGAAAAGCAACTTTTTTAAAGTAAAAAAAGCACTTATCCATCATTTTATTTTATACGAAGCATTTAAACATAAGCATCTAAATAAACAGCTTTTTTTAAAAAAATATTTATTATTACTTTATCGCCTTATCAGGGCCAGAAATATAGAAGCCTTCGCACATATTCTAAAACTTAGGAATTAATTTAGGATAAAACAATTTGTTAGGAAAAAATATACCAGATATTAGAAATCAACAAATGATAACGATTATCACCATAAATTACAACCTCAGCGCTGAAACCATACCTTGTGTAAACTCCATTCTTCATTCATCATATAATGATTTTAGTATTCTGCTTATTGATAATGGCTCAAAAGTGGAGGATTATCAAAAACTAATGCAATATTATAAAAACGAAAAGCGTGTTGAGATCCTTAGAATTGATAAAAATGTTGGATACGTGGAAGGGGTAAACCATGGCTTGAAACATGCACTTACAAATGAGGCAGCCTATTTCATGATCATGAATAATGATACCATACTGGACAAAGATGCTATTCATTATCTGGTAGAAGCTGCCAAAAGACACAATAATAAGGCAATTGTATCAGGTAAGGTATATTATTACGACAATCCTGATGTGTTACAGCATACAGGAGTTATTTTTATAGATCAAAGGTATTTAAAAACGGCTTATCCCGGTAAGAATGAAAAGGATATCGGTCAGTTTGAAAAAGAGGAAGAACGTGATTCTTTGGATGATGTTTTCTGGCTTTTACCTAAGAATTTAGTTAAAGATGTAGGTTTTTACAGCGAATATTTTTTCCTGTATGCCGAACAGGGAGATTATGCACAACGGGCAAGAAGAAAGGGTTACAAACTAATTTTTACACCCAAAGCCAAAATCTGGCACAAGGAAAGTTTGACCACCGGAGGAGGTAACACCAAATCTTTACCTGTTTGTTACTGGAGAGGGCAGGGGCAGTTTGTGTTTGCATTTCGAAATCTTAAAAGAAAGTATTTTTTTATTTCAATTTCAAAAAAGATATTAAAATTACTGGTAAGCACTATTATTAATAATACTACTAAGCGAAAATGTGCCATAGCAACTTTAAGAGGGTATTTATGGGGTTTAAAATGGCTGTTTATTCGAAAACCAAATGATGGAAAAAATCCGTATGTTAAATCATAAAATTAATACGGCATTTCATACTAATAATATGTATCTTAAGGAACGTATATCCAAAACGCTTTTAAAACTCCTTTTATATCTTGTAGCAGGTGGGTTCTTTGTATATTACATTTCTTTTCCTTATAGTAATTTTATATTTTACACCTTTGTATTGTATAAGTTTATCTATTCAAAGCATATTGTTTTTTGGACAGCCTTTTTATTTATTATGGCCAACAATCCCTGGGGGTTGTTCTATTATAGGCCCTATGACTGGTATATAGAACTAACTTCAACCGTCGGGATATCATATATGACAGCTATAGGAGTTGCATTTTATCTTAAATTTCTCAGAATGAAATCCGGAATTAAAGTATCCAGGTTCGATTATTTAAAAAGATTTTACAAACCTTTTCTGGCTTATGTTTTTTTTCTGCTTTTATGGAGCATTCCTTATGGGCACAATTTGCAGTCTGTGTTTAAGTTAATTAAATTTATTCCCTCTTTTTTTATTTTTCTACTGGCGCCTGTTTTACTTAATCGAGCGCAGGTTTTCTCTTTTAATAAACTAATTTTTGCATTTTCTCTCATACATTTTCTGGGTAGTGTTGTGGAAATTGCAACATCAAATGGATTCATAATTCTGTTAACATTTGGTAAGCCTCCTACAGGTGTGAGTGGCGGCGAAGAATTAGTGAGAATAACAGGAGGAATCATTCTTCATTTATATGTTATAATTGCAGGACTTTATTACTTAGCTAATAAACAACAAGCTTTTAAGAAATGGTATTTATGGTTGATTGTTTTATTTTCACTATTATTTGTATTTAGTAGTGCCACCAGGGGTTGGATGATTGCCACTTCAGTTCTTTTTATTTTTTATTTTGTATATTCCTTTTTATTAAAAGGGTCATCTTTTGTTAACTTATTGTATGCAATAATCTTTTTTGGTTTTATTTCACTAATTCTTCCAGATTCGTTTCAAAAAAATATGCAATCGGCTTTTAACCGATTGGAAACCATAGAATATTTAATTGAAGGAGATATAACGGCCGGAGGTACATTGAAAAGACTAGATGTTCGTGGACCACGCGTGATGTCGAAATTTTCAGAAAGTCCGATTGTTGGTTTTGGCTATAGTAAGGTAACCCAGGAATATTATGATGGGCATGTTGGTAATCACAGTTTATTATTAATGGGAGGAGTTGTTGGCCTGGCTATTGTATGGTTTACAGCTATAGCTATTATGTTATATTTTTTTAAAATTGATCTCAATAATCCGGGACACGGGTATTTTGTTTTTGCTTTAGCAATTATTGCCATTATGATTATTCACTCTTCAAGCAGAATAATGGTATCATACTATTTTCCTGCTAATGTGGCTTTTTTATTAGGGCTGATTTTTAATAATTTTAATGTAAGCGTAAACCGTTTAAACAGCCATTATGAGCATAGATAAAATAAAAAAAATACTCCCTTATTGGGTTAGGAGTTTCGTTTGGAGAAGTATTCCCAAAATACATAAGGTGAATACATACATTTTGAACAATCCAAAACTTATTGCAAATCTCCGCCCTATTGATCATATATATGGGATAAAGCGAATCACTTGGGATGATGAACAAATGCTAAAGGATTTTTATTCAGACCCTAAGCGATATGCAAGAAAAATTCCCAAAAGAATGAATTCTCCTGAATGGGTTGGTTTATCAGTAATAGATACAACAAACGGTAACATTGCATATATTGCCTGGGTAATAACAAAAAGTATAAAGTATTTTGAAGAATTTGGCGTAAAACTAAAAAATGGGCAATTTTTATTAAAAGATGGATTTTGCCACCCTGAATATCGCCACCAGGGATTGCATACGCGCATGGAGCAGGAAAGAATAAATTATTGCATTAAAAATGGTGCGCATGAAATTTTTGTTCAAATTCATGATTCAAATAAGGGAGGTATAAATTCTGTTCTTAATAATGGTTATAAATTATACCAACAGAACTACGTTATTCAATGGCCTGTTTTTCATGTTTACAGATCTCTGAAAGGGTTTTTAAGGAATCCATTTAAAAAAGTAGTAAAATAAGCGTAAATAATGGCAGAACAATATTCCGTTAATAAGATATCAATGAAAGATAAAGAACGGTGGGATGCACTTTTGTATAACTCCCTTTATCCTTCGTATCGGCAAACTTTTGCTTACGAGTATTCTAAGGAAATGAATAACAGAAAGGCAAGCACCTTTATTTTTACTTTAAATGGGGAAGATTTGGCAGGTGTGCATTATTCTATTAAAAAATCAAAGTATAATTTATTTACTATAGCCGATATAATTTCGGGCTTTGTTTTTAAATATAAGCCAACAAAAGAATTGTTAGAATACATTATAGACCATTTTATTAGGTTTGCCATAGCTAACCATGCTGTTTACATCAGAATTAATCCCTGGTTACCTAAAACAATGAAAGGAAATCATACTGGCTATGAGACATTATTCAACAATGTACTATTACAGTTTGATGTATTAAGTGAGGGTAGGCACACCTATTGGATAGGCCTTACGAAAAGTGAAGATGAGCTTTTGAAAAGTATGAAGCCTCAGACACGCAGAAAAATTAAGAAAGCGATTAATTCCGGGTTGCAAGTTGAAACTTTTGATACATTTGACGCAGAAAAGGTTAAAGTTTTTTATCAATTATATAAAGAATTAGGAAAAAATAAAGATTTTTCAACATTATCGAAAGTAAATTTTTTTAAAGAAGTAAAATCCTTAATGAATGAGGGGGCAATTTTGTTCTTTTTAAAATTCCAAAACACGCTTGTTGATGTAGCTTTAACTTCAAGTATTGGCATTGCCACGTATTATCATGGGGCTGTAAACCTTAATTACAGGCAACTAGAGGGTTGTCCGTCCCCGGGGCATTATATGCAATGGGTAATGATTAAACATATGAAATCAAAGGGAATAAAAAAATATGATATGGCGTTTTGTCCGGGTCCTGTGCCTCAAAAAGACCATCCCAATTATGGTATGTGGCGGTTTAAATATGAATTTGGGGGTGATCATGTTCAGTTCCTGCCGGTATACGGTAAAGCCATAGAACCAATACGCGGGCGCCTGTTTAAGTATATAAAGTATAAAAAGTAGAGAATGAACATACTACAGAAACTCATTAATAAGACTTATTTCCGGGTGTATGATATTTTTTGGCACAAAAAGGTAAAATTACTTCCGCCCTCCTTGCAAAGCTCTAAAAACCTCTTTTTATATTTTGATTACGAGCGGGAGTTTGGAAATGAAATGGCCCGTGTTACGGATAATGATATTAATAAAATCCTTGAATTACTGGACAAGTATCAATTCAAAACTACTTTTTTTACCGTAGGAAAAATATTTGAAGCGTACCCTGAAAGCATCAAAATAATCATAGACAAGGGGCACGAGGTTGGCTCCCACACTTTTGACCATATTAAACAAACCAATGTTTCAAAAAATAATGTTTCCAAAGATTTTAATGACTTTAAAAAGATTTCTACAGCTGTATTGGAAGTAAGAGGTTTTCATTCTCCTAATGGCGAATGGAACCACCAAACGGTAAAAAATCTTTCAAAATTTAACTATGGTTATGATGTTATTTCAAAGAAAAAAAGAAAAGACGTGAATTATATCCGGGTTCGATATACGAAAAATAAATTATTCCGGTTCCTTACTTTTGGGGATGACTATCCATTGTATAAAAAAAATGGGGATAGTGAAACAGTAAAACAACATTTTATCAAGCTTTATAGAAGGCTAAACAATGGGCAGCTTGGGGGTATCGGTTTTCATCCCTGGGTACTTTTTTCCAATGAAAATATATGGCATGGGTTTAAAGAATTTATTGAGTTTCTTAGTACTGAAAAAAACCTTAATATTGATACGGCGATAAAATTTGTTTCAGAAATTAAAGAAAGTTTCACAGAGAACCACAAAGAAAATTCAACATTAAAACAATAATTTAAATGATATCATTTATCATAATAGGCAGAAATGAAGGCTGGAAATTGACAAAATGTTTGCAGAGCGTTTATCAAACAATTGAATACAATAACCTGAAAGACTATGAAGTTATTTATGTGGATTCTAAATCAACGGATGATAGTATAGAAAGAGCAAAGCAATTTAATAATATAAAAATTTTCCAGATAACAGGTGTCTATAATGCTGCAATAGCTAGAAATATTGGCGCGAAAGAATCAAAAGGTGAAATTTTATTCTTTGTAGATGCAGATGTTGAATTACTGCCCGACTTCATTCCTCATGTTCTTATTAATAATCATAGTGTATTAAAGTACGACTGTGTAGCTGGTTACTTAGACAATATTTTTTATGATGAAAATTGGGATTTTATAAAACGTGCTCCACAGGGGTATACAGATTTAAAACAAACTAATATTACCACCAGATCAGTAAATGGAGGCATTTTTCTTATTAAGAAAGAAATATGGGAGTTGGCAAAAGGAATGAGATCCAAATACAGGAAGAATCAAGATTTAGATTTAGCTTTACGTCTTTCTAAAAAAGGCATTCATTTTACAAGAGTGCCTTTTTTGATGGGAATTCATCATACAATAGATTACAGGCATCAAAACAGGATGTGGCAAAGTATAATATCAGGGAACTTGTTATACCCATCTGTAACAACCAGAGATCATTTATTTTATTTACCCAAAATCAAACATACTGTCCGAAGACAGTATACCGCTATACTATTACTTATGTTTGTTCTTACCATTTTTTTTGATATATTATCTTTTGTTTTACTCTTCACCTATTTAATATTATTATTTTTAAAAGTATATAGAAATACCAAGCAAGCCGGCAGAAATAAAGGTTCATCACTCCTGTATTTTTTAAACAGGTCATTAAACCAGTTTATTTCTGATATATTGTTTTGGGTTGGCTTTATTGCATTTCATCCATCCAGCAAGAAAGCAATTTATAAAAGAGTTTCGTGAGTTCTAAATATAGTGAAATAATGTATAAAAGTTTTTTATATGGAATTTATCTTTTCAGCAAATCGTTTAGACAAAAATTGGGATTTTATAAAGGTAGGTAATAACTACTTAAATTATAATTACAATAATAATTGTAAAAAAAGAGAATTTTTCATAGAAACTTCTGGGTTAATTATTCTTGGAGATACCAACATAAATTTTTCCAATGCTATAAGGAGCCATTCTAATGAAGCAGCTATAAAAAGGCACATTAAAAAACTTACTCATGGATTTGTAATAGTTATAGTTAAGAGTAATAATAAAATTATTATTTATAACGATATTTTTGGGTACTATCAATTATTTTATAAAAATGATAACAACCAACTTATAATAGCATCCGATTACAAATTATTAATTGAGTCCTCTAAGGGTATAATTGATCAATTCGCTTTACTAGACTTGGTTCTTTTTAACTATACATTGCTTGATCGAACCCTTTTGTTAGATATAAAGAGATTCAAGGGAGGCACAAAGTGTATTGTTTCAAATGGTTCATTATCTCTTAGTTTCCCAAATAATTACGCGGATAATTTTCAACTGCCTGAAAAACTAACCTCTATTAAGCCTCAAAATGTTGCCAATATTCTGAAAGAAAATGTAAATAGTGATTTATGTGATGAAAGGGACATTTATCTTACTATGACGGGAGGCTTTGATTCACGTGCTTTATTGGCAGCATGTAATAATTTAGGTTTAAGTTTTAAATCATTTACTTTTGGGCAACATGGTAATATTGAAATGGAAGTCCCAAAACCATTCATTGAAAAATTTTCTCAAAAGCATACAAACTTTTACCTCGATCAAAATTATTTGAACAAATTAGAGAATATTGTATATGATTTTATCTCTTATAATCTTGATAATCCCACAATGCTTGATATAACACAATATTCATTTATTAAAGAGCAATTACCAACAGCAAACATCATTTCAGGCATCATGGGGGGTGAAATCATGGGAGGACAATCTATTGGAGCCCAGGTAACATTCAATAATTTTGCGGCTAATTTGATACGAGCAAATAATCCTAATGAATTGAGAGAATCTTTTTATCGTGAATTAGAAAACAATCCGTTTTTAAATAAAGAAAAAATTTATGAATTAGAGGAATCTTATCTCAACTCATTGGAACCATATTATAAGCAATCGGATAATCTCAACCTTTTAAAATTTTTATTAAACGAAAAGTACAGTAAGTTCTTTGGTACAATCAATAAAGTTTTTAAAAACCATAGTAATCTTGTTATACCTTTTCTAAATGCTAATTACTTAGATACAATACTCAATTCTCATATAAGCTTTTTGCGTAAGAAACCTTTTTATCACAATCCTATAATTAATTTTAAGTTTAAGGTTTTTTATGCTAAAATGATTTCTTTTCTGAGTCCTGAATTAGGTGAAACAAGGTTTGACCGCTTATACAGGGTGAATGATTTGTGTAAGTTTTATAGGCTACCATTAGCTGGCTTAGGATATATGAAAAGTCATTTGTTTAAAACTAATAAGAAGAATTATCCAAAACCACATCATTACGATTTATGGTTTAAGGATATTATAATAGATATATTTAGACAAGATAATAAGTACCGAGATAATCCAATATTACAACAATATTATTTGACTGAAATAAAGTATGATAAATTATCGACTTTAGACAAAAAGCGTTTAGCTAATGCTAGTGCAGGAATCATTGCAATAAATAAAATTAGAGAAAATTTAAAGAAATAGCTTTATGAAAAAGATATATGCATTAACTGATTATAAAGGTTATTTTGGGTCAAAATATAAAAGCATTCCTTACAGAAGTGGCTTTGATCAGAATTTAATAATCAAATTATTTCATAAAAAAGGATTTAGTATTGAATTTGTTAAGATGAGCCAAGTAAAAAATTTGAATAGTATTGAAAACCTTCCTTTCATTTATACCTCTTCAGAAGATGTTGGGCTTCACTATAAAAGTTTTATAGAGGATGTGGTACTTTTTATAAAATCAAAAGGTGGTATAGTCATCCCTGATTATGAGTATTTAAGGGCAAATAACAATAAAACTTTTATGGAGTTTTTTCGAAAATCGAATGATAATCGCGCTGTTAATAGTTTAAAAAGCTGGGAGTTTGGCACTTATGAGGAGATGTTAGACAGGAAGAATGAATTTACATTTCCAATTGTGGTAAAAAAGCCGGGAGGAGCCATGGGTAAAGGTGTTTTCTTGGCAAATAATGAAGCTGAACTATTGAAAATTGTTAAGTCGATTAGCCGAACACGTTATTTAAAAGAAGAAATTAAAGACTTTTTACGCGGAAAGAAACATCGGGGCTACAAATTAGAATCTAAGTTTCGCAAAAAATTCATTTTGCAGGAGTTTATCCCAAATTTAATAAATGATTGGAAAGTATATGTTTTTGGAAATAAATACTTTGTTTTTTACAGGCCGGTTTTTAAAAAGAGAAAATTTAAAGCTAGCGGTGGTGGTTATGAAAACTATTATTATGGAATGAATGCTAAAATACCCGATGGTTTATTAGGTTTTTCTAGAGAAGTTTTTTCCCAGTTTAACGTGCCTCACATGGCAATGGATATTGCTTTTGATGGTAAAAAATTCCATTTAATAGAATTTCAGTTTGTTTATTTTGGAACTGCTGGTATTTTATATTCTAAAGAATATTTTGAACTTCAAAATAAAAAATGGCAAATTAAGCTGAATAATTTGAATCAGGAAGAGTGCTTTGTTTTAAGCATAATTAATTATTTAAATAATCAATGAAAGTACTTTTCGTATCCAGCGGCAATAAAGGCAACAATCCCGGAAAACCCGGTGCCGTAGTTTATAACCAGGGAGAATCATTAAAAAATGCAGGTGTAGAAGTAGATTATTTTTTAATCGAAGGAAAAGGATTGTTTGGGTATCTCAAGAATATTCGTAAAATTGCTGCTTACCTTAAAAATAATTCATTCGATATTATTCATGCTCATTATTCACTAACGGCATTTGTTACATCATTAGCCCTAATGTTTTGCCACAAAACTCCTCTTATTGTTTCCTTAATGGGTAGCGATACTAAACTCGCCTCTTGGAACCGTTTCTTGGTGCAATTTTGCAGTCGTTTTCTTTGGTCAAAAATTATTGTTAAAAGCCAAACAATGCAAAGGGATGCTGGGTTAAAAAATAGCCTAGTTCTGCCTAATGGAGTAAATATTGAAAAAATTAACTCTATTCATCATAAAGCTGAAAAATTGTCTTTAGCTGATAAGCAAGTGTTTGGAAAAGTGTTGTTTGCAGCTGATCCATCTCGAGAATCAAAAAATTACCCTTTGGCTAAAAAGGCAATGGAGCATATTGCCGGTAAACTTAATATAATATTCAACAAACCACATGAAGAAGTTCTCGAAGCAATTATTAAAACAAATGTAGTATTATTAACTTCCCGCTGGGAAGGCTCCCCCAACATCATTAAAGAAGCCATGGCTTGCAATACTCCTATAGTTGCAACAGTTGTGGGCGATATTCGCTGGCTTTTTGGCAATGAGCCCGGCCACTATATTTGCAGTTTTGAACCGGAAGATGTTGCTCAAAAAATTGAAAAGGCTCTGGATTTTGCAAAAAAATATGGAAAAACGAATGGACGCCAGCGTATTTTGGAGTTGGGTTTGGATGAAAAGTCAATAGCCGGGAGGTTGGTGGAGGTTTATGAGGAAGCAATTGAGAAAGTGAATAAGTTTTGACGACTTAAACGATTTAAGCGACTTAAGAGAATTGAGCGAACGAAGCGACTTTAGCGAAGACAGCGAAAAGGAGATGATAAGATGAGGCGGATGGAGCGAACGGAGGGAACTAAGAGAACGTAGAGAATTGAGGGAAAAGACAGTTTTTTTATATTTAAATCAATGCTGATTTATTATCAGGAATAATACGCTGTTGACAGTTTTGAAATGGAAATATTATCGGGTTTATTGCCGATAAAGCATATTTATTAGTAAATTTACCGATAAAACAATTTTTGTCATGTATACTACAATTTCCGCAGATGTAATTTCATATACATTGTTGCCAGAACCTGATAAGCGTTTATTGGAGAAGAACTTACAGCAACTATTAGGCGATTTGTCAATAAAGTTTAGTAACTATAACTTTTATGGTAGATTGGTTCAGGGTGATTATATTGAATGTGCCATGAATTCAACAGAATACGCCTTACGCGTAGCCCTTATGTTAAAAACGTTTGTAAAATCGATTGGAATAACAACCAGCACAAATAAAAAAAGCCTGAAATATTTTTTAGAACACGGGTTAAGGATTGCTGTTGCTATTGCTCCTTTAAAAAAGTTAGATCCTGAGAACGGAATTATTGATGGAGAAGCGATTTACCTTTCTGGGCGTGCCATAAAAAATCTTTCAACTTCAGATAAGAAAAGGGTTGTAATCAAAAATACAATGTTTTTTAAATCGAGTGATGAAAAATTACAAGATCAGATGAATGCTTTTTTTTCTTTATTAGATATTATTATTAGCAAATGTTCTACAAAACAAAGTGAAGTTGTTTATTATAAATTACAAAATTTGAGTGAAAAAGAAATCGCAAAAAAACTCAACAAAAGCCAGTCTACTATTAGCCAACATTCCACTTCAGCTGGCTGGACAGCAATAGAGAATGTTGTAAATTATTATGAAAAAATTTTATCATCATGTTTTTAAAATTAATTGTCCTCCAATTTTGTGCTCACCTGTTGGCTGATTTTATTTTCCAGCCACAACAATGGAGCAATAGCAAACAACAACAGCTTTTTTCAAGTAAACATTTTTACCATGTAATTATTGTAGGAGTTACTTCTTATATATTATCTTTTGACCCTGGTTTTTGGAAGGCGGCACTAATTATTGCAGGTATTCATCTCTTAATTGATGTATTTAAGAGTTGGCTCACTTTAAAACAAAAAAAACGATCGTTTTTCTTTATCGATCAATTTTTACACATTATTTCTTTTATGGTAATATCAGTGCTTTACATACATTTTTATGGAATTACTTTTATTCTTGATTTGGAAATAAAATGGATCGCTGTTTTTGCAGGATTCATTTTGTGCGCCAAACCTGCTAATATTATCATAAAATATACGTTCGAAAAATTTTCTATTGAAATTCCTCATAGTAGTAATGATAATGAAATAAGCTTACCTAACGCAGGCCGCTTAATTGGTATTAGCGAGCGGTTTATGGTATTGTCTTTATGCTTAATCGGGCAATTTCAGGCTGTAGGTTTGTTGATTGCAGCAAAATCTATTCTTCGGTTTTCGAGTACTTCAAAAAGTGAATATGTTTTGGTTGGAACCCTTGTCAGTTTTGGAATTGCTGTGTTTTCGGGGATAGTAATTAACCTGCTATAACGGTAATTTTTCCGATATTTAATGTTTAACGGTAGTTTTGCCGATATTTTCGAAAAATGAGCGAGCGAAGTGAACGAATAAACTTTAGCAACTACAGAGAACTAAGGAAAGGTTGCGATGAAGGGATGATACCTGATTGCGAGTTTGCGACTTAAGAGAATTAGGCGAACGAAGCGACTTTAGCGAAGACAGCGAAAAGGAGATGATAAGATGAGGCGGATGGAGCGAACGTAGGGAACTAAGAGAATTTAGCGATTTTAGCGAACTAAGAGACTTTAGCGAAGACAGTGATTTAGTCTGTTTCAATAAATGCGATAAATTACAAACAATATTTAATAGTTATGGCAGCAATAATCAAGACCCACCGAGAACTTAAAGTGTATCAATTATCATTTGATGCTGGAATGAGAATATTTAATGAAAGTAAAGCATTTCCAAAAGAAGAACGATATTCATTAACTGATCAAATCAGAAGATCATCACGATCGGTTTCGGGAAATATTGCAGAAGCTTTTCGAAAGCGTAGATATCCAAAATCATTTATTGCTAAGCTTTCAGATGCAGAAGGAGAGGCCGCTGAAACTCAGGTCTGGTTAGATTATTCATTGGCTTGTGGCTATATCAAGGAGGATTTTCATGAAATCTTAGATGATCAATATGACCATATCATTTCAATGCTAATAAATATGAGCTCAAAACCAGAAAACTGGTCATGGTAGTATCTGTTATTTTTTATTTTAAAATACGCAAAGAACCAAACTATTCAAACCGTTCGCTCAAGTCGCTTACATCGCTAACGTCTCTTTTTTTGTCATAATTTTTTACCACTAAACCAGCAAACAAATTGTTTATACAAACAAATACATCAACAATTAAAAACAAACCCGGCGCCATCATCATCGAAGGCCACGTACAGGGCCTCTCCAACACCCGCTCGTTAGGCGAAATGGGTGTTCCGGTTTATGTTGTAGATAAAACAAATTGCATTGCCCGCTATTCAAAATATTGCAAAAAGTTTTTTCGTTGTCCCGATTTTATTTCCGATGATTTTGTGCCCTTTTTAATTGATTTGGCAAAAAATGAAAATATTAAAGATTGGGTATTGATACCATCCAACGACCATGCGGTTTATAGTATTTCAAAGCATAAAACCGAACTTGAAAAGTATTATAAAATTATAACGACCGGCATCGAAATAATCGATAAAATATATGATAAAGCTCGATTGATTGATGTAGCTAAAAAAGAAGGAATTCCCGTTCCAATAACAGAAATTTTTAGTACCACAAACCAGGTATTGCAAAGTAATATTGAATTTCCGGTAATTACAAAAGGACGGCATGGGCTATCTTTTTATAAAGCAGTACGCAAAAAAGCGCTTTTGTCCAATAATCCGCAGGAATTACAAAAGAATTTGGAGGTAATTGAAAAAAACTATCCGTTAAATAGTTCATTTACCCAGGAATTAATTCCTTTTAACGGCACCAACAAAACCATCTCCTTTACTGCATTTTGTGTAAATGGCGAAATAAAAACACACTGGACGGGAGTGAAATTACGCGAACATCCTTTGCAGTTTGGCACGGCAACATTTACCAAAAGTATTTATGTGGAAGCTTGTCACAAACAATCCATCCTATTGTTAAAAGCATTAAGTTATACCGGCGTTTGCGAAGTGGAATATTTACTTGACCCACGTGATAATGCATATAAACTCATAGAAATAAATGCCCGCACCTGGTTGTGGGTAGGCTTAGCCAAAGCGTGTGGTGTGGATTATGCAAAAATGATTTATCATTATGTACATGACATGGAATATGATTATCCGGAACAATATGAGGTACACCGATACTGGATAAATCCGGTTACCGATACTGTTTTTGCCGGTATAGGTATTTTAAAAGGACAGTTGAATATTTTAAAATATTTTGCATCAATTTTTAAAAAGAAAAAAACAAATGCTTTATTTTCTAAAAAGGATTTTAAACCGGGTTTTGCCTATTTTTTAAATATTTTTTCATTTTTTAAAAACAGATAATCAATAATGAAGGTGTGGTTTGACATAATGAATACCCCTCAGGTTCATTTCTTATTAAGCATTAAATCTATGCTTGATAATGGAAATGAGTTTATTTTTACTGCCCGGGAGTTTTCTGAAACAGCTAAATTGCTAAAAAAAAATCTTGATGAACCTTTGGAAACAATTGGTGGTCATCACGGGAAAAAATATATACACAAAATTAGCGGAACCTTACATCGCTTTTTGCAAGTTCATCATAAAAAACTAGATTACGATCTTTCTATCTCGAACGGTAGTGAAAACGCCATTTGGAGTTCATTTCTTCGTAGGAAAAAGTCAATTGCTTTTGGAGATAATGACACAGCACGCCAATGGACATATGCTCTTTTTTGTAATTATGCATTTTTCCCCAATGCAATTGATAAATCACTCTTGAATAAGCAAGGGCTACATGATGGAAAACTTTATCGTTACAATGGTTTTAAGGAGGATTTATATCTGGCAAATTATTTGCCCGATCCAACCTTTAGGGAACAACTGCCATTTAAAAATTATGTGGTTGTGAGGCCCGAAAATATTATGGCTAACTACATACGTAATAACGAAGTTAAAAGCATTACCCCCGAATTGCTTAAGTTGTTAAATCGTAAAGGTTTTAATATCCTTTATTTGCCTCGATATGAATTTGACAAGAATTACGCAACAGGGATTTCCAATATATACATTCCGGAAGATCCAATTAACGGGCTTGATGCTTGTTATTATTCAGATGCTGTATTAACTGGCGCAGGAACTTTTGCGCGTGAAGCAGCATGCCTGGGTGTTCCTTCTATTTCCTTTTTTGCGGGTAAAACGCTCCTAGCTGTTGATCAAAAAATGATACAAGATGATTGGATGTTTTTTTCACGAACTCCTGAAGAAATTTTAAATTATGTTTTAAAAAGTAATAAAAGAGAACCTGACTTAAATAGATCTAAAGAAGTTTATTTTGAAGTAAAAGAAAAGCTTCTACAAGTAATTCAAACATTTGAAATTTCTTAATATGAAAATAATCTCCGTAGTTGGAGCCCGTCCAAATTTCATGAAAGTAGCTCCTTTCATCCATACCATTGCAACATATAACAAAGTTAATAAAAACAGAGTAGAGCATTTACTGGTGCACACCGGTCAGCATTACGATGATCGCATGTCGCAGGCTTTTTTTGAGGCTTTAAATATACCAGAAGCAGAAATTAACCTGGGAATTGGCTCGGGTACACATGCCGAGCAGGTTGGGCAATCCATGATAGCACTCGAAAAAGTTTTTATCAAAGAAAAACCCGATTGGGTGGTAATTTATGGCGATGTAAATGCTACGATGGCAGCTACTGTAACAGCCAAAAAGCTGCACATAAAGGTTTGTCATGTAGAAGCCGGCTTGCGCAGCGGAGATATGAAAATGCCCGAAGAAATAAACCGTTTGGTGACGGATCGTTTGGCAGATTTGTTGTTGGTGCCGGATAAATTATCTATAGAGAATTTAAAAAGTGAAGGTGTTTCGGAATCAAAAATTAAGTTTGTAGGAAATATCATGATCGATACACTGGAAGCCAACCGCGAAAAAGCAAATCAATTAACGATTCAAAAGATAATTGAAAGCAATCGTATATCTGAAAGCAATGAAGCACCTAAAATTTCTGGCCAGCCCTATGCAATAATGACCCTTCACCGTCCTTCGAATGTAGATGAAGAAGAAGTTTTATTGTCCATTAAAAATTTTATAGATGATGAAGTTTCCAAAGCCTTGCCTTTAATATGGGCGGTTCATCCCCGCACCGAAAAACAACTCAAAAAATTTAAACTTTGGGAGGATTTGTTGCATAATAAAAACATTTTTTTGTTACATCCGTTGGATTACCATTCCATGCTAAAATTAAATATGCATGCAACTATCATGTTAACCGATAGCGGTGGATTACAGGAAGAATGCACCGTTTTGGGTAGGTCTGCCATTTATCTCGATAAAGTAGGCCGTGGATATACAATTGAGGAAGAAAATTTTGGATTGGTTTATAATTTTAAAAATGATTTAAAAAGCCAGCAAAAAGCCATTGAAAAGGGCCAAGCATTATTATCCGACACCGATTTGGAGAATAAAATGGAAATTTGCCATCAAAATTTTATGAAAAACAAAATAGATGTAACTAAATTTATGGTTTGGTTTATCGAAAATTATCCCGAAAGCGCAAAGATTATGAAAGAAAATCCGGATTATCAATATAACTTCAAGTAATATGATTTTTATAACAGGAGCATCATCAGGTTTAGGAAAGTACTTTTTTCAAAGGTATTTGGATAATCAAATCAACGTGTCAGGAACTTATAATAATACCCAACCCGAAAAGTCAGATCATTATGTAAAAGTGGATGTGTCAAAATTTAATGAGGTAGAGTCCTGGATTAATGAATATTCTTCAGTAGAAGAACTGGTTTTGATCAATGCTGCAGGAATCAGCATCAATGAGATTTTTCATAAATCTAACCCGCAAAACTGGGAAAAAGTCCTTGCTGTAAATCTTA
>JBKHIH010000032.1:0-34833 GCA_046538755.1 Thiohalospira sp. | reverse complement strand
AAATTGAAGGTTTGCCTGATATTTTGGCGGTCAATCAGGGAGGCCTGTTGGATTTACGATTACATCCTGATTACAAACAAAATGGATGGCTCTATTTTGCCTACTCCGAGCCTTCAAAAAAAGATAAAAAAGCAGGGAATACATCCATTATGCGTGCCAGAATTGAGGGTGAAAAGTTGGTAGATCAGGAGAAGATTTTTGACGGACAACCGGATTCCCGTAAGACCCATCACTGGGGCTGTAAATTACAATTTGATAAAGATGGATATTTGTGGTTTGGCATTGGCGACAGAGGCGAAAGGGATGTAAATCCGCAAACTCTCGAAAATCACAACGGTAAAATACATCGAATACATGATGATGGCTCTATACCTGACGACAATCCATTTATTGATACTAAAGGAGCTAAGGCCTCGATATATTCTTACGGACACAGAAACCCGCAAGGGACATCAATGCATCCCGAAACAGGCGAGATATGGATTACCGAACATGGCCCAAAAGGTGGCGATGAACTAAATTTAATCAAACCGGGAGTAAATTATGGATGGCCTGTAATTTCTTACGGAATAAATTACGATGGCACTACTTTTACCGATATCACCCATAAAAAAGGAATGGAGCAACCCATCATTTACTGGGATCCTTCTATTGCACCCTGCGGAATGACATTTGTGGATAGCGACCGCTACCCTGAATGGAAAAATAACATTCTGGTGGGTGCTTTACGTGCAAAATATGTTGAGCGCATTGAACTGGATGGAAATAAAGTTACAGCGCAGGAAAGGCTACTCGAAGGTATAGGCAGGGTTAGAAATGTTGAAGTAAGCCCCGACGGATTTATTTATGTGGCAGCAGAAAAGCCCGGATTTATTGTTAAATTGTTGCCGGTCAACTAGAACATAATATAAGCTGTCATAATCGCACATGTAAATATTTATTTCTACATTACAAAGAATTTAAAAAATCTATCGTGCATTAATCAGTATATGGCTTCAACATTTTGTTCCTGAAGATTAATATCAAGTACTTCGGAGGTTTTGTTTCTCATCTCCCTGCAATGTTCATGGTCATCAATTAACGATTTACCATACGATGGAATCATCTCTGAAAGCTTTTCTTTACATTTTTTGGTTTTCATTTTATCGGAAAAACTTTTTCCGAGTACATCGAGCATGATAGAAACTGATGTTGATGCCCCGGGAGATGCTCCCAAAAGTGCTGCCAGCGTACCATCTGATGAGCTTATAATTTCGGTTCCCAATTTTAAAATACCTCCTTCTTTTTCATCTTTTTTCATAATTTGTACCCGTTGGCCTGCTGTATATAATTCCCAGTCTTCGAATTTTGCATCCGGAAAATAGGTTTTTAAAATTTTAAACCGCTCCCGAGGTGTCATTAGCGCTTGTTTTATTAAATATTTTATCAACCCAAAATTATTTTTGGCTACTGCCAACATTGGTTTAATATTATGCCCTTTAACTGATCTGATTAAATCGAGATAAGAGCCGCTTTTAAGGAATTTTGTTGAGAATCCGGCATAAGGCCCAAACAGCAAAGATTCTTGTCCGTCAATTCTTCGTTCATCCATATGTGGCATCGACATGGGTGGTGAACCTTCTGCCGCTTTTCCATATACTTTGGCATGATGTTGCCGGATCACATCAGGATTTTTACATCGTAAAAACATTCCGCTAACCGGAAAACCACCATAACCTTTACCTTCTTCAATTCCTGATTTTTGCAACAACGGCAATGCTCCGCCACCAGCGCCAATAAAAACAAACTTACTGTAGCTAATTTTGCTATGCCCCGTAGTAAGATCCTTTATCTTAACCTTCCAATTGCCATCATTTTGTTGCACTAAATCTGTAACCTCATGCTTCAAATGTATATTCACATCATCTGTCCCTTGCAAATAATGTATCATTCCTTTTGTTAAAACATCAAAATTCACATCTGTTCCGATCATCATTCGTGTAGCGCCAATTCTTTCTTTTCTGTTTCTGCTCTTCATCATAAGCGGTGCCCATGATGCAATCTCATCAAAATCGGTGGAAAATTCCATATCTTCAAACAGTGCGTATTTTGTAAGGCGCTCAATTCTTTTCTTTAAAAAAGCAATATTATCATCGCCCCAAACAAAGCTCATATGTGGAACTGCTTTGATAAAAGAATGATGTTCGCCCAAATCATCCTGGTTTTTAAGATACGCCCAAAACTGTTTTGAAACTTCAAAAGCAGAAGCAATATCCAATGCCTTTTCAATTTTAATTGAACCATCGGGCTGTTCGGGAGTATAATTAAGTTCACAAAAAGCAGAATGCCCGGTACCTGCATTATTCCACGAATAAGTACTTTCACCGGCAATGCGGCCTAATTTTTCGTAAAGTGTAATTTTTACTTCAGGCATTAATTTTTTAATGAGTATTCCTAATGTAGCACTCATAATTCCTGATCCGATTAATGTGACATCGGTTAGATTTTTTTCTGTCATAAGTTGTTAGCGTTAATAATGGAACCTTGTTTAATAAAACTTCCAGAGTGTTTATGTTTTTAATACGGTAACCTTTTTGAGCAAATTTTTTTAAATTTCTGTGGAGCAAGTTATTAAAATTATTCAATTATCATGTATAAATATGTTGATTTTGAAACAAAATTATCCTTGCTTTGTTGCAAAATCTGCTACTCCCAACCCATCATTTCCATCATCCGTTTAAATTCCGAATGTATACCTGCATTTATGATAATTTCTTTTTGGATTACCGGATGGTTAAAAACAATTTCAGCTGCATGCAACATCATGGTTGTCATTTCAAATTTTTCTTTAAACAGCTTGTTTTGTTTATTGCAACCATGTGGCCTGTCGCCAATAATGGGATGAAAAATATGGGCAAAATGTTTGCGAATCTGATGTAATCGCCCGGTTTGCGGATAGGCTTCAATCAAAGAATAACGCGATGTTTTAAATTTACCGAATGGGATTTCCGCTTCAGCCCTCTGTATCGTTTTATATCCGGTAACAGCATCCTGTGTTTTCCTTTTCTCGTTGGTTAGTGGGTAATCAATAATCCCTAAATCATCAGTATAGCCACGAACAATGGCCAGGTACTTTTTTTTCACCTGGTTTTCGGAAAACTGTTTGTGCATTAGGGCATTTATTTCCGGATACATTGCAAAAAGTAACACTCCGGAAGTTTTACGGTCGATCCGGTGACACGGATTAACAAATTGCCCGATTTGATTTCTCAGCTCCTGCACTGCAAACACATCAGCATTGCCAACATACCCTGAACGATGAACAGCTATTCCGTGCGGTTTGTTAATAGCAACTAAATATTCATCTTTGTATATAATTTCCAGATTCAAATGTGCAGATTTTTATTCTTCAATTTCAATTTTCAATGTTAATACTTTTTTTGAAGAAACACCCCGATGATCTTCAATGGCCGGAGTCCACGCTCCCAAATCTTTCATCACACGTAAAATTTCATTACTCATCGCCGGATCGGGAACATTTTTAAAATTAAAATTACTTAACGATCCGTCGGCATTTACTGTAAACGATACTTTTACTTTATAACTGCCCGAAAAATCGGCAAGCCGGCTATAATCCAGTTTTTCAACAATTTCTTTTTTGTATTTATTGAATGATATTGGTGGATGGGCACTTGTTTTTACAGGATCAGAAATATCCTTTTTCTTTGAAGCTTGGCTAACCACAACTTCATCCAACTGCATAGTTTGCGGTTCCATGTAAACAAACAGGCTGCTATCTTCTTTCAGGTTAATTTCCACTGTTTTCATTCCCACAAACGATGCAATCAGCGTTTTTAGTTCATCGTCATCAGGAATGGTTATCGAAAACGCTCCATTGGTATCGGTTACCGTTCCAAAAACGTTCATGTCTTTTAACTGAACCGTAACTCCCGGAAGAGCAGAGTGATCTTCGGTGCTTAAAACTTTTCCCTGAATCGTTCTGGTATTATCAAGATCAAAAGGCTTACCATCAATCACATACAAAGGGCTTTCACTTTCGGTCAGAGTGGATTTGCCTCTAATGGCAATATTGGAAGATGCTGCATTTGCAATTGCCTGTGTTGATTCCGGCTTTGAAGCATCGGTAGTTAATTCATCAACTTCTTCATATTCAACCTTGGCAAAAACATCTTCCGGCTCTTCATCTGCATCTTCCAACACAACTTCATCTTCAATAATCACATCATCATCAATAATTTCTAAAGAAATGGTCTCCTCCTGTTGTATTTTCTTTTCATTTGATTTTGCCTGTTTATTATCTGCAACAATATCTTTTGCTTCCGATTCCTTAAAAGTATCCTGGCCTGAGCCAGTAATTCTTTTTTCTGCTTCCGGCAAAATACTATCGCCCATATCCATTTCCTGCGAAACTTGTTTTTTTAGCAAAGAATCCTGCCAGTAACGGCTGTTTAAAAAGAAAATGCCAAATCCAATACCCATTAATATAATTACACTTGCAGCATATCTAAACCATACCGGAATCAACCGCCGGCTTTTCGATGTTCTTTTTCTGATGTCTGATTGCAATTCAGCCAAATCATCCTTCAGTTCAGATTCGCTTAATTTTGAAAGTCCGTCGAATGCTTCTTCTTCAAAAGCATCCTGCATCATCTGTTTTTCAAAATCGTGTTTATCTTTTTTCTGCAAATGATTGCTGAAATAGTTAATAAAATCCTTATATGTCAGTTTTCGTTTAGACATTTTCCTTTGCTTGTAATTGCTCAATACAAATTTTTAAATTCCGCTTCCCGTTTTGTATAAAGCTTTTCACTTTATTTTGATCTATATTCAGTTCTTCTGATATTTCCTTATAACATCTTTTTTCATAATAAAACAGTTGTATGCAGTTTTTTTGCTCTTGTTTCAGTTTTTCAATGCACAAATTAAGATGTTTTTCCAACATTTCATCAGGAGCCTCATCAATAGGATGCGAAATGTTGGTCGATTCCATAAAAAATTCATCAGAATATTTCTCAAATCGCTTCCGTTCTGTTTTTCGCTTACGGATTTCCATTAAGCAATAATTTTTTGTAACCACATACAACCAGGTTCTGAAATTTTGTATTTCAAATTTAGGAATTTCGGTAACAAGATTTTCAAAAATCCTGTTCACAGCATCCTTACTTTCTTCCCTGTCGTTTAGATATTTTAAACATACCCCGTAAACCAAATGAATATATTGATTAAAAATATCTCCTAAAATTTCAAGATTGCCTGTAGCAATATATTGCCGAAGAAGCTCCGCATCTGAATTAAAATCAATATTTTTCTTATCACTCGTCATTTTATCATTCTGATATTCTGCACCTTAAAAAATTAATCATAAAAAAAGCGAAAAACTTTTATGGAATTATCTTTTCTCCAGCACCCTTTAGAAAAACGAATTATTCACTTAAATTTTTAAAGTTATGAAAAAAATAGTATTTCTTATCCCGATTTTAGCGATCCTTATGAGTTTTAATTTAAGTGCTCGCACAATTACCGGAATAGTAACCAGTTCGGAAGATGGTGCTCCCATTCCCGGTGTTTCTGTTTATCTAAAAAACAATCCTGTTATCAGTACAACCACTGATAATAAAGGAAACTACTCCATTGAAGCTGCAACAGGCGATGTATTAACATTTTCATTTGTAGGTTTCAAAACCAAAGAAGTTATAGTTAAAAACCAATCCCTTATAAATATTCAACTGGAGCCTGAATTCAGGGTTTTGGATGAGGTTATTGTGATGGATTGCGATACTGAAGCAGAACAAACGACAAAAAAAGAAAACAATATCAGGATTCGTGGTTATGCCAATGTTCAAAAATCTGCACAGGGAATGCCTGTATCATTTTATTATCATCAGGAAGATTTTAACCGCGAAGCGTATGATGCCATTCATGAAAATGGTTATAAATATGCTGTTAAAGATCCGCTGTCAACCTTTTCTATTGATGTAGATGCAGCATCATACAGCAATGTCCGCAGATTTTTAAATAACGGGAAAAAACCACCGGTTGATGCCGTGCGAATCGAAGAAATGATCAATTATTTCAGTTACGATTACCCTCAACCCGATAACGGACATCCTTTTGCCATTTACCAGGAACTGGCTAAATGTCCGTGGAACGAAGAGAACCTGCTCTTACATATTGGTTTGCAGGGAGAAAAAATTGAAACAGAAAATCTGCCTGCATCCAACATTGTTTTCCTTATCGATGTTTCCGGCTCTATGAACTCGCACAACAAACTACCATTACTCAAAAAAGCATTTAAATTATTGGTTCAGCAATTACGCGAAGAAGACAGGGTTGCAATCGTAGTATATGCCGGGAGTTCAAGATTGCTTTTACCATCAACTGCAGGTAACGAAAAAAATAAGATCCTGGAATCGCTTGAGAAATTAAGTGCCGGGGGATCTACCGCAGGCGCCGCCGGGTTAAAATTAGCTTACCAGGTGGCAACCGAAAATTTTATCGAAGACGGAAACAACCGGATTATTCTGGCAACCGATGGCGATTTTAATGTAGGGCAGTCGAGTAATGCCGAAATGGAAAGATTAATTGAAAAAGAACGCGAAAAAGGAACTTTTATCTCGGTAATTGGCTTCGGAATGGGTAACTACCAGGATAGCAAAATGGAAATTATTGCCGACAAAGGAAATGGTAATTATGCCTACATCGATAATATTATGGAAGCCAAAAAAGTTCTGGTAAATGAATTCGGTGGAACACTATTTACCATTGCAAAAGATGTAAAAATCCAGATTGAGTTTAATCCTGCTATTGTTGAATCGTACAGACTTATTGGTTACGAAAACCGATTGTTAAATAATGAAGATTTTGAAGATGATAAAAAAGATGCCGGAGAACTTGGTGCCGGACATACTGTCACTGCCTTGTACGAAATAAAGCTGGCGCATCATGGTTCATTATCAAAAAATGATCTTAAATATCAAACTACCCAATTGAATAAACTGGCAAAAGAAGGCGATGAAGTGGCAACAGTTAAATTCAGGTATAAAAAACCCAATGGAACAAAAAGTATTTTGCTTGAAGAAGTTATCCCTTATGCCGATCATAATATCAGTGAAATGTCTGATAATTTCAAATTCTCGGCTGCCGTTGCCAGTTTCGGAATGTTGCTGCGCGATTCAGAACATAAAGGAAACGCCAGCTATAAGTCAACCATAAAATTGGCACAGGAAGCTAAAGGAAAAGATACGGAAGGTTACAGAAGTGAATTTATTCAACTTATAAAACTTTCGGAACATTTATAACTGAAGAAATATAATTTATTTATTTATGATGCGATGGCTTTGAGTCATCGCATCACTTTTTTCCCTTAAAAAATATGAATAAATCTTCATTACGTAGAAATTTTTCGATTTGAATACTTAACATAATTAAACAAAATATTTTTTTTATAGCTGGAAATTTTCAATACCAATTTATTGTCATACATGTCTATTATTAAAAAACAAATTCAGCGACTCAACTTGCAAGTTCATCCTTTTAAAATACACGCTCGTCGGGTTTTGTTTTATTAGCCGGGCAACCCGCCCTACTTTTGTTTCAAGAAAATTAACCAAAGGATTATTAATTTTTAAAATCAAAAAATATGAAAACAAAAGTATTATTCTTAACAGCAGTTTTTGCCATTTCAAGTTTTGTATTAATGGCTCAGGAAAATGAAAAGAAAAACTTCATCTGGGAATACCAGAAAAAAAATGAAACAAAAACTATTGGCCTTTATGGAGGATTGTTTTATAGCTATTCTGAAATCATGGATAAATCAGCCGGGTATTTAGGCGCTGAAATCGGAGTTGTTTTGAATCAAAAATGGGCAGTAGGTTTATCTGGTGCTGCTATCAACTTCGATTATAACCTTGATGAACTTGTTAGCGATGGGACTTATCGTTTAGAAGGCGGACATACAGGAATGTTTGTAAAGTATATCATCCCATTTTCCGATTGGGGAAATTTAAATTTTTCTGTTTATAGTGGATACGGAACTGTAAATTACAGGTATAACAAAGAGTATCGCGAAGAACGTCCCTGGTACCAGGAAATTATCGATACCGAAAATTATGCAGTACTCGAACCAGGAATTGAATTTGATGTTCGAGTAGCCGGCAAATGGTGGTTGGGAGCAAAAGCAACCTATGTTACCACATCGCCTGTTGAATTTATGGGAACCAACGAAAACTTTCTTGAAAATTACACATTAGGTTTATCTATAAAATACGGAATCTTTTAATCTGATTGATAAAACTCTCAGACAAAACTTTGCGGTTCTGAAGATTCCGTTACCAGGGTTAAAAAGAAATAAATCTCTTTTTAACCCTTTTCCCAATAATTATAATTGATATTTAATTTTTTATCTTTATCATTCAATAAAATATATCATGAATATTCGTAAACTTCATCAACTCATACCATTCGAAAAGCTTTTTAAGTTACTCGTGCTTTTTTCTGTAACGCTGCAAGTTATAATTATTTCATACAACCACTTAAGCGGTTTCTTTCACCTTACCGGGATTCGCAATTTTCTGGCAAGGCTTATTTTTAGTTCCGTATTAACAACCATTGCGGCATTTCTTATCGCATATCCCGACCTGTTTATTATTCAGTATTTAAACAAATATTTTTCATGGAGTAAGCGAATTATAGAAAGAGTTATTATCCAAATAATATCAACAGTTATCATTGGGATTGTTGTTTCAACTTTTATTACACTTTTTGCTCATTGGCTGGACAATTATGAAGAAGATTTGATTGCAGTGCTTATAAGTAATGCCATGGTTGCATCGGTAGTAAATTTTATTTTAGTAATTATTCTTGAAGCCTGGATCTTTTTTAATGAAAGCAAACAAGCAAAAATTAAAGCTGATGATTTGGAAAAAGAACTTTCACAAATCAAGTTCGAAGTGCTAAAAAGTCAAATCAACCCGCATTTTATGTTCAACAGCCTTAATGTCCTTTCCGGATTAATAGATGATGATGTAAATAAAGCCCAGCAATTTTTAGATGAATTTTCGTTAATTTACAGATATGTTCTTGAGTCAATAGACAAAACGGTTGTTACTCTTGGCGAAGAATTAAACTTTGCCCGTTCGTATATTTATCTGCAACAAATGCGTTATGGCGAAAACCTGATTTTTGATGTAAATATTCCGGCTGATTTATTACATCGGTTTATGCCTCCATTATCGTTACAAGTAATTTTAGAAAACGCGACCAAACATAATATTGTTAGCGATTTACAGCCACTAAAAATTGAAATTTACAACGATCAAGACTGGTTAATTGTACGAAATAATATACAGTCAAAATTATCCAGGGGGCTGTCTACCGGGTTGGGACAAAAAAACCTGATAAAAAGATATGGAATGATTGGAAATGAAACGCCAAAATTTTTAGTAGAAACCAATTATTATGTAGTAAAATTGCCCATTTTAAAAACCGAAAATGATGAAAATATTAATTGTTGAAGACGAAAAGGTAGCAGCCAACAGGTTGGAAAAAATGCTGCTCCAGATTGATCCTGAGATTCAGGTTATGGCAAAAACAGGAACCATAACAGAATCAGCAAAATGGTTATTAAACAACCAGGCCGATTTAATTTTTTTAGATATTCAGTTATCCGATGGTATTAGTTTCAGTATTTTTGAACAGGTAAATGTTAGTACACCCATTATTTTCACAACCGCTTATGATCAATATGCTATAAAAGCTTTTCAATTAAACAGTATTGCATACCTTTTAAAGCCCGTCAGGAAAAAAGAACTGGAGGAGAGTTTACAAAAATATAAAAAATTAAAATCCGCCTTTTCTATTGATTTTGAAAGTTTACTGGCAGGTATACAAGGCAAAAAACCAGACTATAAAAAGCGTTTTTAAATTCAAATTGGTGATAAAATTAAAAAAATTGAAACCAGCGAAATAGCGTGGTTTTATGCCCTCGAAAAAAATGTTTTTTTAAAAACATTTAAAAGTGGTTCCAGCGCTGTAGATTATACACTGGATGCGCTGGAAGGTTTACTCGATCCAGACAAATTCTTTAGGATCAACAGAAAATATATTGTTCACATGGAAGCTATTCAAGGTATGACTGCCTTTTCGCGTGGAAGAGTAAAACTAAAACTAAACCCTCCGGCAGATGATGAAATGGAAACCATTGTAAGCATAGAAAGAGCCTCTAATTTTAAAAAATGGCTGAACAAATAATATATTATTAATTATGGAGTTTAATTACGATTTAATAGAGCAAAAATTGTTAAAATGCTGGAGCCTGAAAACAAGCAGTAAATATTCAAAACAAAATCCATACAATGGACAATGTGGTGTAACTGCCTTGATAATAAATGACTGGTTTGGTGGAAAAATCCTCAAAACGAAAGCAAATGATCAGTGGCATTTTTATAACCTTGTGAATGGGAAACGAATCGATTTTACAAAAAAACAATTCGATTTTCAATTAAATTATAAAGATATTGAAACAAACAGGGAAGATGCTTTATCGGATACAAATGAATTTCAGTATGCCGAGCTAAAATGCCGGTTTAAATCCTTAGAGTAAAAAATCAAATATGTATTTTTAAACTGTTCAACAACCTCATTGCTTTATGCAATGTATATTCAATAAGTTTTCTTGAATCCGATGAATGCATACTATATGAATATACGGTGATTTTTCCTGATTGTTCTCTTTTTAAAGTAAAGTTAAATTACATTATTCTGTGGTTGTACCTGATCTTGCCCCACCAAAAAAGTTAAATATCATAATCAAAAATTCTGAAATTAAAATTATTATTATATCTTTAAACTTCTAATTAAAAAAACAATCTAATTTATTATTAAACCCAATTTAAAATTAAACCTTACACTATGAGAAACAAGATTCTATTACTGATTACCGCAATGGTATTTTCATTGTTGTGGTCATGTTCAAAAGGCCCTGATTACAAAGAGGGCAAAGTTTACAATGGCTTTAAGCTCGAAGAAAAAAAATTTGTGGACGAAGTAAACGCTTATTGTTTGTACTTTATTCACGAAAAAAGCGGCGCAAAATTAATGAAAATTGCCGCCGATGATGCGAATAACCTTTTTAGCATATCGTTTAAAACCACTCCTGAACACGATTATGGGACTCCACATATTTTGGAACACTCGGTATTAAATGGCTCCGAAAACTTTCCTGTAAAAAGCCCGTTCGACCTTCTTGTAAAAGGATCATTAAACACTTTTATTAATGCCATGACAGGTTCAGACTTTACTGCATATCCAATAGCAAGCATGAACGACAAAGATTATTTTAACCTGATGCATGTTTACATGGATGCAGTTTTTAATCCTCGTATTTATACCGATCCTAAAATTTTACAACAGGAAGGCTGGCATTATGAATTAGATGATATTGATGGCGAAATTGTTTACAAAGGCGTTGTTTATAACGAAATGAAAGGTGTTTATTCAAGTCCTTATAGTGAATTAAGTTATCAAGTAAGCAAAATACTTTTTCCCGACAATACCTATGGAGTATCGTCAGGAGGTTACCCCACAGCAATACCAGAACTTACAGAAGAATATTTCAAAAATTTCCATAAAAAATATTATCATCCATCTAACAGCTTTGTTTTATTATATGGTGATGCCGATTTAGATAAAGAATTAGCATTTCTTGACCAGGAATATTTCTCTAACTATGAAAAATCTGACGAAAAAGTAGAAATCCCTTTACAAAAACCTTTTGAAGAAAAGAAAGTAGCAGAAAAACCTTATAGTGTACCTGAAGGAAGTGAAACCAAAGATAAAACATTTTTAAGTTATAGTTTTGTTGCAGGATTAAATACCGATCAGGAGCTTGAAATGGCTCTTGATATTTTGAGAGAGGCTCTTGTTAATCATGAGTCCGCTCCATTACGCCTTGCCTTGCAAGAAGCAGAAATTGGAAAGGATGTTAATGCCTGGGTAAGCAATACCAAACAAAATGTTTTTCAAATAATGGTGCAAAATGCAAACCCCGAAGACAAAGAAAAATTTGAAGAAATTGTTTTTAATACTCTAAAAAAAGTAAGCGAAGAAGGGTTTGATGATGAAACCATTGAAGGAATTATAAATCGCATGGAGTTCCAATTACGTGAAGGAAATACGCCTCAAAAAGGTTTAATGTATTTATTTTCAATTAAAAACGGACTACTATTTGCCGATGATCCTTTCATGGGATTAGAATATGAAAAACCATTGGCTAATGTAAAAGAAGAGATTGAGAATGGAATGCTTGAAAACATTGTTAAAGAATATTTTATTGATAATCCCCATGCTTTATTAATGGTTTTAAAACCCCAGCCAGGCCTGGAAAAAGAAATCGCCGAAGAAACAAGAAAAAAACTGGCCGAATATAAAGCAAGCCTAAGCAAAGAAGAACTTGAAAAGTTGGTTCAGGAAACCAAAGAACTGAAAGAATATCAGCAAAAAGAAGATTCTCCTGAAGCAATCGCTACTGTTCCAATGTTATCGCTAGAAGATATCAGTAAAGAGGTACAATGGTATGAAGTAAAAGAAAAAGCTGTGAGTAATGTTCCAGTATTACACTACGAAGATTTTACCAGCAATATCATTTATTCAAATCTGTATTTCGATATGTACGCCCTGCCAAAAGAATTGATACCTTATGCAAATCTTTTGGCCGAGCTTGTAGGAAGCATGAATACAGAAAATTATACTTACGGCGAGCTCGACAATGCCTTAAATATCCATACCGGAGGATTCAATACTTATTTAACATCTTATTTGGAAAATAATGATGATGAGAAACTAATCCCTAAATTTGCTGTTAATGCAAAAGCTACTATTGATAAAACCGATAAACTTTTCGAATTAACCACCGAAATATTAAATCAAACTAAACTTGATGATATTGACCGCCTGAAAGATTTAATTATCAGGCATCAATCACAAATTGAATCAATGGTTAAAAATAACGGTGTGGGAATTGCAACCACAAGGTTAAATTCTTATTACAGCAACCAGGGAATGTTTAATGAGTTGACCCGAGGCTTGTCTTATTATGAGTTTATTACAGAATTAACAGAAAATTTTGATTCAAAAAGTCAGGAAATTATAGATAATTTAGAAAAAACAGCTACCCTGTTGTTTAATAAAAATAATTTAATAACAAACATTACTTGTTCTGAAGAAAATTATGTGGACTTCAAAAAAGAAGCTGAAGGATTTGTATCTCAATTGCCAAACGAAGAAGTTGTTTTAAACGATTGGGCTTTTGAGTTTGAAGTTAAAAATGAAGGATTAATGTCTTCATCTATGGTTCAGTATGTAATTAAAGGTTACGATTTTAAAAAGCTTGGTTATGAATGGGATGGGAAAATGCGTGTACTAAACCAAATATTATCCCGCGATTACCTGCAAAACAAAATCCGTGTGATGGGAGGAGCTTATGGCGGCTGGGCAAGAATTGCCCCATCAGGCAACACCTATTTTGCATCATATCGAGATCCTAATTTAAAAGAAACTTTTGAGAATTATGATGCTGCAACTGAATTCTTAGCTGAATTTGATGCCGACGAAACAGCTATGACCCGGTTTATTATTGGTACCATTTCAAATATCGACCGCCCAACAACTGCTTCGCAACGCGGCTGGATGGCTGTAGATAATTATTTTACCAAAACAACCAAAGAAGAGCTGGAAAAAGAACGAAATGCTATACTTAATACTACTGCCAAAGATGTAAAATCATACGAACAAATGATTCGTGAAATTATGAAACAGGATATCATTTGTGTTTATGGAAATGATCAAAAAATAAAAGCAAATCAAGATTTATTTAAAGAGATCAAACCGATCACAAAATAAATTTTATTATTAAAGAATCATATTCAAAAGTGCCACAACTGTTTTGTTTTGGCACTTTTGTTTTAATTAATTTTCAATCTATTAAATTCTTTTATATCATTTAAAAATATTAATTTTATGCCTTAAAAAATAATCTCATGAAAGCTTCAAGAATAACCAATGCACTGCTTGTTTCTTTTGGAGTAGTTTTGATTTTTATTTACGGTAAAGACTTAATTCTTCCGTTTATTATTGCACTTATTTTTTGGTTTTTAATCAAAGAAATTCGAGATCATTTAAAAAAAATAAAATATGTAAATAAAGTTCATAACATTATTTTAAATGCTATTGGTTTTGCACTTATTTTTGCAATCCTTGGCGGAGTAGGGAAAATATTAGCTGTTAATATTCAACAATTATCCAAAGAGTTACCGGCTTACCAAAAAAACATTACCGATATTACAATTTCTATAAATCAAACATTTAATATTGATATCGTTGATTCTATTAAAGAGTTTTTAGGTAAATATGAATATAGTAAATTTCTAACTGTTCTGTTTAATTCTATAACAGATCTTTTTGGAGATGCAATCCTTATTATTATTTATACCTTGTTTTTATTGCTTGAAGAGCCTTTTTTCCCAAAAAAGATCAATGCCATTTATGCCAATAAGAATGATCAGGATGATGTGATTGAAATCCTTTCCAAAATAGACAGTTCTATTGGCCAGTATATCTCTATTAAAACTCTTGTGAGTTTACTCACCGGATTTTTAAGTTACATCGCTTTATTATTTTTAGATATTGATGCACCCATTTTTTGGGCGTTTTTAATTTTTGTATTGAATTATATTCCAACTGTTGGTTCATTGGTAGCCACTGTTTTTCCTGCCTTTTTTGCCATGCTGCAATTTGGCGAAATAATGCCCGGTATATGGGTTTTAATTATTGTAGGAGCCATTCAACTTATTGTCGGAAATTATATAGATCCTAAGTTTACAGGCGATTTTTTAAATATCAGCCCATTGATCATCATCTTTGGTTTAGCTTTTTGGGGAGCTCTTTGGGGAATTATTGGATTGTTTTTAAGTGTCCCTATTACTGTAATGCTAATTATCATCTTATCGAAAATTCCATCAACCAAGCCTTTTGCTATTCTGTTAACCAAAGATGGAAGATTGGGCGATGAGGAGGATTGATTTTTAAAAAAAAATGCTATTATTTACCGGTTAAAAAAAGCCTATGAGAAGAAAAAGATTATCATTATTCAATAATTCAGAAATTGCCTGTTTCGACAATGAGAAAAACTCCAATATCTCGTTGTTTTTTATTCATGGCAACTCATTAAATGCATCCTTGTTCCAAAACCAGCTCAACAATCCCGTGTTAAATCAATACCGTATAGTTGCACCAGATCTCCCTGGACATGGAAATTCTGCGAATAGCGAAAATCCTCAGCGAGATTATGGAGTTTTAAATTTCATATCAATACTCCGGGAATTAATTCAAAAACTAAATTTAAATAACATTGTTTTAATAGGCCATTCATTGGGTGGGCACATAGCTATTCATTTATTGCCAGCATTGCTAAAAACCGGGCTTCAAATTAAAGGCCTCGCATTATTCGGAACACCACCATTAACCCTTCCCCCGGCATTAGAAAAAGCCTTTTTGCCAAATCCTGCAATGGGCTTGGCTTTTAAGCCCGACTTATCCAGTGATGAAATCCAAATGCTTTCCAAAGCTTTTATTAATGATAAAATTCCCCAATTTGAACAGGTAAAATCAGCTATTCGTACTACAGACCCACTAGCAAGAGCTTATATTGGGCAATCTATTGCAACAGAAATTAATGAATCTGAAGTTGATATTTTACATAATGCTGATATTCCGTTAGCCATTTTTCATGGTAAAGATGATGCATTAGTGAACCCGGATTATATCAAAGAACAAAAGTTCGATTTATGGAATGGAGATATTCAGCTTATTGAACAGGCAGGACATTTACCGTTTGTTGAACAGCCTAAGATTTTTAATGCTCAATTGCATCAGTTTTTAAATTTTGTTACGGAATAATCAGAATTGTATTTTTTATTTCCAGTGCTTAAATCAAATCAAACGCCATTGCAAACTGAATAAGCTCGGTAAAATTGCGGTGTTCTATTTTTCTTGCAATGTTTTTCCGGTGCTGTTCTACGGTATAACGTGATATAAAAAGCATTTCGGAAATTTCTTTGCTTTCCTTACCAACAGCTACAAGCGAAAGTACTTCCTTTTCCCGTTTCGTCAGGGCCGCAAATCGTTTAAAATTTTTCTTCATGTAAAGATTTTCCTCCAGTACCCTTTTGATTTTACAATTCATGTTACCCATGTGACTAACAGGTGCAGCAATCAGTAACCTTTTGGAGGCTGGCTGATCAGGCTTTTCACAAAGGAGTTTCGATGCAATATACATCCATTCATAATCCTTTTTATGTTTGGGGCGCAGGCGCTGGAATTGGGCTAAAATTGCACTATCGTCCTGGCAATGGAAAAAGTCGTCAATTTCATTAAGAATCTCCCGTGCCTCTTTTTCATCATATTGAATGGCTTTTGCATAATTTTTTCCCAACTCACGGGTTTCTTCTGCAGTATACCCCAGAATCTGCTCCGACATGGCATTCATATACAGATTTTCACCATTCCGGCTATTAATTACCACACCCACTGGGAAGAAATCACCCACTTCGGTAATAGAAATAATGCCTTGGCGCCTTTTTTTATCCAGGGTAAACAGCTTAGATGCCATCGCATCTTTGGTTTCTTCAAAAGAAAGTCGATTTTCTAAGTACATAACCAATCAATTGAAAAACAATCTTAAAAATACAAATCATTTTACGAATAACCAAACCATATTAACTTACTCATATCCTGTTATTTTATATTTAGCGTCTATAAAAATACCCAACGTTGGGTATTGAATGGTGTTGCAAATTACTCTTATTTTACAAAAAAAATGAAAACAATAATTATCTTTTCAATCATTGCGTTTTGCCTAATTTCAATTGAAGCAGAAGCACAATTGCATAAAAAAATAGCCCAATTTAATACTGAAATGGGCTTTATAAAACAGAAACCATTAAAATATAATTCAGATGAAAAAGTTATTGCCTTTGTTACATCTGATGGCAAACATTTAATTAGCGCCAATAAAAGGTTTATCAATAAATGGAACCTCAAAACAGGTGAATACAGAAGAATAAAATTGAATAGAAAATTTGCACATGCTGAGGAAATTAAATATTCTCCGGATGGACTTCACATAGCTTATGCTGTTGTAAATCATATCTATGTCATAAATACTAAGACCGGAAAGACTGTATATACCCTTAATTGGAAGAATGAGCGATATGTGAACCGGAAGTTTTATTTTTCGCCCAATGGAAAATGGTGTGCAATTGATGGGAATGAAGAATTATTTATCGTGAACTTGCATAATTACTCAGCAGAAAGAAAGTCTCTTTGGGGTTTTCATGATTTAAAATATATAAATAACAGGTTTGTATATTTTAGTGAAGATCGACGAAAAATTTATTACTACGATTTATACAATCCCAAATATTATGAGAAAATCAGTGGATCAAGGGATGCAATTTTTGGATTTGATGTAAGCCAAGAAGGAAAACATGGTACGCTATGGTTTTCGAAACGCCGGGGATATATTCATAGCAAAAGGTATACATATAAAAACCCAGCGAATGGTAAAAAAGAGCTTATTAAAGAGGAAATTGAAAGAATTAGAAGTCTTACACCCCAATATATTTCAATTTTGCATGATCTAATTCCAACTAGTGGGACTATTCCCTATGTTCTTTACAACTATATTGATAAAAATACAGGCTTAATTTATGAATCGGAACACAAAATTACGAATACCGATCATTTTGTATCACCTTATAATAATGAGTATTATATAAAAGTTCACAATCTACATGACCCTTCAAAAGACATCTATCTTTTTCAGCACAAATTGGGTAATTGGCTTATTGTAAAAGGAGATTATTTTGATTCATCTCCATTGTGGTTGAATCATGAAAAAATTAAACCGCTAATTATGGATTACTACAGCCCTGGGTTAGTTGCAATAAACAGTGAGCCCAATAACAATCTATTTAGTACATCCAATGAATTGAAATTACGGGCTTTTATGGAATATATTGTTAATAATAAAGATAAGACAATATTGAAAAAGTGGTTTTTTTCCAACTTTAAAGATTTGGATTATGATCAAAGTCTGGAAAATTTATTATCACAAAATTGTCAAGCAGTTCGTTTTCAAAATCAACAATGGTATGGCGATTCAAAAAAATTGATGCGTATTCATGATAATAAAGTTTATTTTGCATTTATTGAGGATAGAATGGAAGATGCATATACCGGAATTTATGGAATTGAAGACAGTCTGCTTGTAAAGGGTAAAATTAAACATGGGGAACTTATCGAAGGAAAAATGTTTTACAAAGCATCAGTGGAAGCCGGAAGTGAAGGTGCTATAAGCTATGCAGTTTATGATGGTGAATACAAAAATTGGAAATGGCATGGAAATGGTGTATTAACCTGGCCAGATGGGGCAAAGTATGTTGGAGAATTTGTGGACGGGTATATTCATGGCCATGGAAAATACTTTGATGCCAAAGGAAATATTATATATGAAGGGGAATTTGAAAAAGGTAAAAAGGTAAAAAGAAAGCCTTCCAGTTCTGATTTTTCGAAAGATCGGGAGAATAACAGTAATGATGGCTACTGGTATCAAGCAACGTGGAAAAGAACTGACTCTTATAAAGATATTTATCTTGACTTAAGTTCTAATAGTCCGGTATTTTGCGGAACAGGTGGGAATTCTGATAATGTCGATATAAGCAGCATAGACTGGAACAGTTCATATACGAAAGGTTATTTTACCATGAGAGATAAAATATCAGGAACTGAAGCAAAAATGCTGATAGAAAAAAGCGATGAAAATAATCTTATTCTTTCATTGATTAAGATATCAACAGGGGAACCCTATTCTCCAGGTTATTATACAAAGTCTGATGGATGGTGTGATTAAAAAAGTATAAAATTATTTTATATGACTCATCGGTTATTTACCAATACAATCCTATGCGGCGCAAACGACTAGCCCAAACAGATACATCTCATTTACAGCACATTACAATGGATATAAAGAAAATTACTCAATTTCTCTAGGTCGGGTAAAAGGTGGTGAACAGAAAACATACAAAGGACTATTGGATAGAAGCCCTGCAATGAACTTCAACCCAGAGATTAATATCGATAACATTAATTGTCCAACTATAAATTTTTAAAGCACTCTGTTTATGAAAAAAATAACAATTATTTTACTCGCATTAGCAACTCAATTGCAGGCACAGCAATCTCAGAACTTATTAACCCCCACCGATATTTTAGTGTACGAGGATTTTTTGATATCAGGCAGTTCCGGTCATCATAAAATACAACCCTATTATGATAGTTTATTTATTCATAAGATAACACTAGACAACAATTCTTCTGTTGTTAAAAGTTTAATCAATGGTATTTTTGATAATGGATATCAATTATTTTGTGTTGAAAACAAAGACAATTTTTTTCCTTATTCTGCAGTAGAAAATAGCAAACAATTAACTACAACTGATCTGGCAAATACTATAGGAGATTTCCCAAAGAACCACCAATTTGAAAATAGCAACAAAGCTATGCGATTAATTAAAGACAGTTTATCAGAGCAATTTGCCGGTTTCCTTTTTTTTGATCAATGGGAGTTTAATCCGGAAAAATTCACATTTAGGAAAGAAGTATTGGGTTTTGATTTTATCCGTAGCTATACATTCTACTCAGAAAAGGTTAATGCCAGTGCTTTTCGCATATTCTACCCTGATGAAGTTTTTCAGGATGATATGAAGAATTTTAATAAAACATTTCATGCTGAATACGAATTTATCTTGTCGTATGCCCCATGCATGTATCCTGATGATGCAAATAATTATGAGATAACAAGCCTTGAACCAATGGACCTGCCTTTGGATAAAAGCTTGCTAGATCATCTTAGAAGTAAATATACCAATATAAGAACTACTTTGGCACCAATGCTTGCGGGGTATAACAAAAGATTGCTCGTTAAAACCATACTCGATAAAGTGAAGAACGGTAATGTGCCGGCCTATGATTATAGAACAAATAGTAAGCTTTCCAATGATGATATTTTTATTAGATTGAATAAAGTTGATACAGTACAAATAGGAAATTATGGGCAAGAAAAAGATACCCTGTTTGTTGAGCCTTATGCTTTGGAGCAATTCTACTCCATTATTTTTATTGAAGATTGGTACCTGAACCCTAAAACAGGGCAGATACGTAAAAAGGTTAATGAGTTAGGGCTTATTAGAGGGTATATGGATGATGAAAAGTACTTCGAAACAGGAAGTAGAGAAGATTTGGAGTGGAAGAAAGAGATTGTATTTAAGGTAATGCTAAACGAGTAGTGGGTTATTAAAGATTTTTTCAAGTAGATACCAACCCTCGCAAACAAGGGATGTCTGCGAATTTAACTCGTAAAATAATTTCTTGAGAATAGATTATCATACAAATATTTCCTATTAATATTAGGTGAAAAATACCCAACGTTGGGTATTTTTTTTGGCTCTGTAGTATAGTATTTTTATTGCTAGATATTTAAATAAAAAAAATGAATTACAAGCAGGAAATTGGTAAAAGCCAAAATTATCGCGTAAAATGATGAAAACATAGCAATGCAAGTTAAGTCCGCTATTAATGTTTTTAGAGTTAGAAAATCTTATTAATTTATTTTAATCATTTACTAACAAAATAAATTTTATTATTATGAAAACAAAAATTTTAAGTGTAATTTTTTTCTTTATTTCTTTATTCTTTATTGCTTCTTGTGATGAAGAAGATTCTAGACCTGATTGTGAAGTAGACAATTATGGTACTGTTATTGTAAAAAATTCAACTGGAAGTAGTATTTATGTTGATGTTACATGGGGTTCATCTGATTATAATGATGAAAGAAAACTTTCAAATGGAAGTCAAACAACTTACAATAGAGTTAATGCGGGAGATATTAAGGTATGGGGTTCTTATACTGGTTTGGATGGATGGAAGTATAAATCTACATACTTATCATCATGTGATGAAGTTACAATGACTTGGAATTAAAAAAAGTACATCTGGAAATTTATAGCTTGAAATAAGTAATGGAAAAAAATTATGGTATTATACTTTGAGATTGTGGAACCAATAAAGGTAGTAAACTAGCCGTTAACAAGACTCTATGGCCCTATGGCCCACTTGAAAATGACAGCGAGTTTGGAAGTAGTGGATTTGTAGCTTTGTCAAGTGGATTTCGCTACAAAGATGGTTCATACAATAGTCTTGGATCTTATGGTTACTGGTGGAGCAATAGTGTGTATAAGCATAATGCTTGGGTTAGAGGAGTGCTTTATAATTTTACCACAATTTCTCCCTTTTACAGTGATAAGGGAGATGGCTTTTCGGTTCGTTGCGGGAAAGATAATTAATTGATTGATTTAATTTAGTTGGAATTAAGTTAATTAATGTCAGTTATCCAGTATAAAAATGTAAATAGCCGGACAAATATTTATATAAAAAAGTGGAGTCCAGCGAACACTCTAAAAACGGGGCGGAACCGAAAAGCCAGACGAGTAGGAAATCTTAAAATTAACTTAATATTATGAAACAATCAATTAAACTTTTAACAACTATTTTTTTTATTGCCGCGTTAACTTTGACAAGTTGTTCTTATCGACTTATGGACTTTACTGTTATCAGTTCAAAAAACCACAATCTGCAAATTGACAAATCAAAAGGTATTAGAGTAGAAGGATCGAGTAATACCTTTTTAGGTTTCGGAGCTTCTATCAAGGACGCCACGAACAAAGCTTTAGAGTCTGCGGGTCCTGGTTATGATTTGCTAATTGACGGTGTTGTAATGCAAAATGACTATTTTTTTGTTTTGGGTTTTACAGTCAAAGGTACTGCTATTAATTCAAGTGAATTAATAGCATATTTAGGCGAAGAAGGATATGTAAATTGGTATAAAGCTAACGACATCTTCAACCCTAATAATGTTGAAGTGGGAAATTAAAATCTGACCATAACAGTACCAAAGAAAACGTGGGGCGAAGGCTATTTTCCGCAATGTTCGTTCATAGTGGCTACAGTTGTCATAGGCGGACAGGAAATAGCTCCGAAAAGCCCCACGCTTATTAACTGCAAACCATTACCCGACATAAAAAGCAAACACATAAACAAACAGAATTATAAGCCTTAAAAATTTCAAATTATGCTACAAAAACACAAATTTTTAACAATTTTAATACTGGCTTTCGCAAGCACGTTATTAATTTTCACTGCGTGTGAAAAAGATGACGACCCTGTAGCGGAAGAAATTACAACGGATGATGTAGTAAACACTTCTCCGGGAGAACCTGTTAAAGATATCAACGGAAATACTTATAAAACAGTCTGGATTGGAGACCAAAATTGGATGGCCGAGAACCTGAAAACCACCACTTACAGCGATGGAACACCTATTCAACTTGCTGAAAATAATTCTGATTGGGAGAATAATACTTCAGGGGCTTATTGTTGGTTTGACAATGATGAGGCTCAATATGCAGTAACTTATGGAGCCTTGTATAATTGGTATGCTATAGAAACAAATAAATTATGTCCCGATGGATGGCATATTCCGTCTGACGAAGAGTGGAAGATTCTCGAAATGAAATTAGGAATGAGCCAGTCTGATGCAGATGGTACAGATGATGATCGAGGAACTAATGAAGGTAGTAAGCTTGCCGGAAACGAGGCACTATGGCCCTATGGTCCACTTGAAGATGAAAACGAGTTTGGAAGTAGTGGGTTTGAAGCTTTGCCAGGTGGGTATCGATTTTCCGATGGTTCTCATAATAGTCTTGGTTATTATGGTTACTGGTGGAGTAACACGGTATCTGAGGAAAATAACGTTTGGGTTAGGGGTGTATTGTGGAATTTTACTGCAATTCAGCGTTTTTACAGCGATAAGGGAACTGGTTTTTCGGTTCGTTGCGTGAAAGATAATTAATTGATTGATTTAATTTAGTTGGAATTAAGTTAATTAATGTCAGTTATCCAGTATAAAAATGTAAATAGCCGGACAAATATTTATATAAAAAAGTGGAGTCCAGCGAACACTCTAAAAACGGGGCGGAACCGAAAAGCCAGACGAGTAGGAAATCTTAAAATTAACTTAATATTATGAAACAATCAATTAAACTTTTAACAACTATTTTTTTTATTGCCGCGTTAACTTTGACAAGTTGTTCTTATCGACTTATGGACTTTACTGTTATCAGTTCAAAAAACCACAATCTGCAAATTGACAAATCAAAAGGTATTAGAGTAGAAGGATCGAGTAATACCTTTTTAGGTTTCGGAGCTTCTATCAAGGACGCCACGAACAAAGCTTTAGAGTCTGCGGGTCCTGGTTATGATTTGCTAATTGACGGTGTTGTAATGCAAAATGACTATTTTTTTGTTTTGGGTTTTACAGTCAAAGGTACTGCTATTAATTCAAGTGAATTAATAGCATATTTAGGCGAAGAAGGATATGTAAATTGGTATAAAGCTAACGACATCTTCAACCCTAATAATGTTGAAGTGGGAAATTAAAATCTGACCATAACAGTACCAAAGAAAACGTGGGGCGAAGGCTATTTTCCGCAATGTTCGTTCATAGTGGCTACAGTTGTCATAGGCGGACAGGAAATAGCTCCGAAAAGCCCCACGCTTATTAACTGCAAACCATTACCCGACATAAAAAGCAAACACATAAACAAACAGAATTATAAGCCTTAAAAATTTCAAATTATGCTACAAAAACACAAATTTTTAACAATTTTAATACTGGCTTTCGCAAGCACGTTATTAATTTTCACTGCGTGTGAAAAAGATGACGACCCTGTAGCGGAAGAAATTACAACGGATGATGTAGTAAACACTTCTCCGGGAGAACCTGTTAAAGATATCAACGGAAATACTTATAAAACAGTCTGGATTGGAGACCAAAATTGGATGGCCGAGAACCTGAAAACCATTACGTATAACGATGGTACTGACATTGATTTGGTTACAGATAACACGGCATGGATTAATAGCACCACTGGCGCCTACTGCTGGTACGACAATGATGAAGTCTCCTATGCCGATACTTATGGAGCACTGTACAGCTCGTACGCTGTGGAAACTGGTAACCTGTGCCCTGACGGCTGGCATGTACCCACCGATGAAGAGTGGAAAACCCTTGAAATGTACCTGGGTATGAGCCAGGCCGATGCCGATAAAAGTAATGAATATCGCGGCACTAATGAAGGCAGCAAACTAGCCGGCAATGCAAGTTTGTGGAATGATGGCGCTCTGGAGAGCAATAACGAATTTGGCACAAGTGGATTTTCAGCTCTACCTGGAGGCTGGCGTGACACTAATGGCAACTTCCTTCATATTGGAGTAAATGGTAAATGGTGGAGTGCTTCCATGGAAGATACCGGCGATGCCTGGGGGCGAGCAATGACTCATGGAAAAAGCACAATATGGCGATGCAATACCTTTCGAGCGGGTAGCAGCTTTTCTGTCCGTTGCGTAAAGGATTAAGTAGTTGATTTAATTTGGTTAAATTAGTTGAAGAATTGCCAATTACTGAAGCATGTGCCTGACAAATTTAGAATCTTGTCAGTGCCCATGCTTTTTTTATGAGAATTATATCCTTTTTATTTTAATTTCTATTCACCAATGGTAAAATAATCAGAGCAATAGCGCCAAAAAACAGATATACCAGGTTGGTAACTGCATGCGCCAGCAGTGCGAAAACCATTCCGTCGTGACTGCTGATACCAAACAGCAACAAACACTGTATTACCACATAATGCCATGCACCAATACCTCCCTGAATGGGTAAAATAAATGCAAAAGTTGAAATGGCAAAGGTAAAGGCTGCATTTCCCAATGTTAGCTCTTGTGTTGGTTCATAAGCAAAAAACATTACATAAAGCATTAAAAGCCAGAAAAAATAAATCAGAAAAGTCTGGAAGACATACATCCCCTTCCCTTTTATGGATGCAATGGTTTTAAAGCCCTCAACAAAATCCATTTTTACCTGATGAATTTTTTGCCTGAATTTTTTAAAAACATTGAGCTTATACAACACAAAAAATAATAAAACCAAAATTATTATTATCGATGAATAAATAATGATCTTCGATCGATAAGTGGAAAAATCCATCTCCAGATTTGACGACAGAAACAGATTTTTCACTATAGGGAATTGCCAGGCCAATAAAACAAAAAACAGAATAATTAAAGCCACAAAATCTGTGATACGTTCAATAAAAACAGTACCCACGAGTTTAGTAAATGGCACTTTATCATATTTGGCAATAACTCCACAACGTGCAATTTCTCCGCCACGAGGTATAACCAGGTTTGTAAAAGCCAATACCAATACTGATAAAAACAGGTTTAAATTCCCTGGATGATAACCCATCGGCGTAATCAGTTTTTTCCAACGATAAGCTCTCGTTAGCTGACTTAAGAGATTAAAAACCAACGAAAGAAAAATCCAACCATAAGCAAGGTTTCCTAATTCAGAAGTAATTTTTTGTACATCTAAATCTTTATAAACATACCAAAACAGGGTAATTCCAATTACAAAAAAAACTCCCGATTGAATTAGCTTTCTTTTTTGCATAGTGCTTTTTATTCGGGAGCCTTATTATTTAAACTTAGCATTTTTTAATAACGACTGTATATTTTCGTTTAGCTCGGAATGTAACTGCTTTATTTTCTCTTTCAATTTTTCGTTTTGTGAGTTAAACGAAGTTTCAATCCGTTTGGTAATTAAATCGTAATTTTTTAACAGAGTAGTTGCTATTTCCTGCCCCTCGCTGATAAATTCCATGGTAGCTTTCATCGGTGTAGTTTTCGCATATTTTGTAGGATGTGTTAACCCATCTAATACACTAAACTTTAATTTTTTGCCATAAGCCTGAAAATAAAGGTTAATATATGTTTCAACTCCAAAACGAATATCACGTATATCTTCCAAAATAGGTTCAATATCTTTTTTAAGCATGGCCCTTTCGCCGGTAAGCCCTTTAAACGGATTTATACGGTAATCTATCAAGGTCTCGGATGGCTGCCCTAAAACCATGTCGGCCTCCTGATTAAAAATAGGATTTAGCAATTGGTCAAAATGTTCTTTCTTAATATTGGTAATATCAGCATCAAAAAAGAGAATGATATCACGTTTAGCATTTTCAACGCCAACAACCATTGCATAACTTTTCCCTTTATTTTCATTTAACCGGATGTAGTTGATCGGGATTTCATTTTTTAAATCTTCTAATATTTGTTGTGTAGCATCTTCCGAACCATCATCTACTACAACAATTTCGCTTTCAAGATTAAAACGGTGGCATGATTCTACAACATTTTTAATGGTTGGCTCTTCATTGTAGGCACAAATAACAATACTTACATTTTTTTTATCCATAATGGGTAATTTTAATGATTGTTTTATTTTTTATATTCCGAGAACGTTACTCTTCTTAATATAGTATTTCCTTCAGGAATCAGCTCAACCGATACTTTCTCTCCTTTTTTATTTATCAAGTTCCCTCTGAGCCTGACAACCGTTTCATCCCACGGATTTAGTAATAATTGATTCCCAGCTTTAGATTCAAATTCAAAATCCTCATCGGGTGTTATTTTATAATTCCATCCCACTTTATCTTTTGCCTTGATCTTGTATCTGTAAAAACCACTATTATGATACTCTTTCACTATATCCATCTGGTAAGCAAAAGGCAACGCAAAAACCAAAGGCCCCCGTTTTACATAAAACCCTTTACCCTTAACTGTTTTCGATGCAGGCTGAGCAACTTTTTCAACTTTAAAATTAAAATTTATTATAAAATTATCATTTTTTTTCCAAAGTTTAGTAATTACGACTTTATCTTTTTCTTCACGGATCTTAGCACCTTCAATTTTTGAGATATCAATGCCGGAGCAACCGTGAGGTTTTCGTAAAATGATCGGGAAGGCTGTTGGTTTTTCAGGGTTAACGTTAAACTCAACCTTTTCTGAAAACGGATAGTTGGTTTGCTCTTTCACATGCACTTTAACATTATTTACAGTTGTTTTTACTTCGCACGGCCCGTATAGGGTAGCAACCAACCCTTCATTTTCAATATCCCTCATCCACATACCTTCAACATAATATGGCATTAATCTTCCTCCACTCAATACACAGCATGAAGCTGCCCTGTGTGAGGCATCATAAGATTCTCGGTGTCCAATTTCTTTATGGTTAATTTTTATCCGGTTATCTGAGGTAAGATATGATAATGCTTTCAACACTGGTAACCGGGCTCCCTGTCCGGCATTAAAAGTCATGGTTTCAATTTTATCAGCAAGATTAAAATCACCACTAAAAGCAATCATTTTATTTAACGGGCTAATCATTTCGGCAATGCCGCAGTATTCGTACCGTTCATCAGCGGTGCCTTTGCGCCCTTTTACCCATTCGTCGCAACGCATAGCTCCGCCTGGAGTTAAGTGATAATTTAATTTTTTTAAACTCAATGTTGCGGCTCTGTTAAATTCTGGTTTATCTTCAATGGCAGCAACAAATTCAGGTACAAATATCCCTTCGGCAACATGTGCCCCATGTTTTCTGAAGTATCTCGAAGTATCAAGTAAATGTTGTAACTTTAAATCATCGTCACGTACTTTGCCGTTGCAAAAATCATGATACAATTTAATAACAGCATTAAGATATAATGTATCGCCCGTTAACCGATACAACCATTCAAGATTTTCAAAAAATCCTATACCATGAGATACACCACCACCCTTTGAAGATTTTGTAAAATAATTCCTGTCTTTATACTCTGAAATAATTAGCTTTGCTGCATTTTCTGCTGCAGAAAATACTTTTTCATCGCCAGTATATTCATAATATGCCAGCATGGCCATTAATATCCTGCTGGTAGTCCATAATTCACCATTTCCCTTTTCGTGTTTAAAACGGCATGTTGGTTCTTCGCAATCCTCATATATTCCAATATAACCATCTTTACCGGCATTTTCAACAATCTCATTTATCCAGCTTTTGGCACGTTGAATATATTTTTCATTATCCGTTAAAAAAGCCATACGGACTACTGCATCTTTCCAGTAGCTTTCGTGTTCGCCACTCCACCATTCTTTTACAATTTTATACTGTTTCTCACTTCTTCTGTTTTGTTTAACAAAAAGGTTGTGTGTTACAGTATGATGAACTTTATCAAATTGCCCGATATAACCTTCTGTTAAATCGCGGTGTAATTGCTCTTTTATCCATCCTTTGGGTTTAATCTCTCCTGCCTTTAAAATTTTATATTGATATATTTTTTTCATATCATTTTCTGTTCTGCAATTAAAAAAAAATTCAACATTTACATTAAAAAAGCCAATATTTTCATCATCATCTTAAAAATCATAAAACTTTTAATTCTACAATACTATACAAAAAATAATTGATAATTAAAAATAAAATGCTTATAAACTAATTATTCTAACAAAAACATATTATAAAAACAAACAAATCGATCTTTTTTTTGTTTGAAAATAAAAAACATTATACCATGAAAGATAAAATTATTCATTCTGAAATTTTTGATTTTGTTGAAAAAGTGAACTACTCAAGCGATGGAATTGTAAGTAAAAAGATTATCCAGAAACCTGTCGGAAATGTAACGCTTTTTGCCTTTGATAAGGGCCAGGAACTTAGCGAACACTCAGCTCCATTTGATGCACTTATCCAGGTTTTAGAAGGAACAGCACAAATTATTATTGATAAAAACCCATACGAAGTGGCTGAAGGCAAATCGATTATTATGCCGGCAAACATACCACATGCTGTTAAAGCACCTTACAGGTTTAAAATGTTGCTTACCATGATTAAAGAATAAACATTTCTTTTTATTGATTTTTTATTACTTCTAATCTAAAAAACGATATGAAAACCAAATTACATAAAGCAGAAAGCAGAGGACATGCCAACCATGGCTGGTTAATTACTTATCATACTTTCAGTTTTGCCGATTACTACAACCCGGAAAGGATACATTTTGGTGCACTGCGTGTTTTAAACGATGACACGATTGCCGGAGGAGAAGGATTTGGAGCTCATCCCCACGACAACATGGAAATTATTACCATCCCGTTGGTTGGCGATCTAAAACACAAAGACAGCATGGGAAATGAAGGGATTATTAAAAGTGGAGATTTGCAGGTGATGAGTGCTGGGTCGGGAATACAACATAGTGAATTTAATGCTAACGCCGATCAGGAAGTGAAAATACTTCAGATTTGGTTATTTCCCAACAAAAAAAATGTGGAGCCACGGTACGATCAAATTTCCATTAAAGATTTGGAAAAAGATAATGAGCTTTTTCAGATTTTATCACCAAATAAAAACGGCCAGGGCGTTTGGATACATCAGGATGCCTGGTTTCATTTAGGAAACTTAAAATCGGGATGGGAAGGTGAGTACAAATTAAAAGGCAAAAATCATGGCGTTTATATTTTTGTTATTGAGGGAAGTATTTCCATTGAAAACAACTTATTAAATACCCGTGATGCCTTGGGAATTACAGAAACCAAGAAATTCAATATTACTGCTACCAGTGATTGTAAAATTTTACTGATGGAAGTACCCATGCAAATCAACTAAAAGATAAATTCTATGAGCAAAACAAAAATTAACTTAATCGAAAACGGGCCATTATTTATTGATGGCAAAATAGAATTAAAAGACAGTAAAGGTAAAGTAATTGCTACAGAAGAAAACACTTATCTATGCCGTTGCGGCGGATCTAAAAACAAACCTTTTTGCGACGGAACCCATAAAGAAAACGGGTTTAAAGGATAAGCAACCCAAAACAACAACAAACAAGGCTGTAGAGAAAAAAATGTTATAATGATTAACACTATTTTATGTTTTTTCTACAGCCTTTTTTTATAGGCAAGAAATTATAATTTTGGGCTTCTAATTAACCGATCATTTAAAATGAGGACATTTTTTGCGTTAATCCTATTTATCATTTCAATTCAGGCTTATTCACAACCTTATATTTTATCAGACCCCAAGGCTGTAAAAGAAATTGAAGATCAACTAAATCGTATTTATAATTATGATTTTACACATTTTGACTCGTATTATCAAAAAATATTATCAAAATATCCTGATCATCCACTGCCTCATTTATTTTATTCAATAAAAATTTACTGGGAACATTTTCCGGTAACACCACAAAGCGATTATCACCAAATCTATATTGATTATATAACTCAAACGATTGAAAAATCGGATGCACTGCTAAAAAAAGATAAAAACAATACCGAAGCTTCTTTTATAAGCCTTGTATCAAGGCTATTGCTTATGCAATATTATGCCGATAACCAACAATCATCCAAAGTAATCCCGTATGTACGAAGAGCATACCAGTTAACCAGAGATGGTTTTGATTTAACCGAAAAATTTACAGATTTTAAATTTTCAACAGGTTTATATAATTACTACCGCGAAGCTTACCCTGAAAAACATCCGGTGTATAAACCTATTGCCTATTTTTTTCCAAAAGGAAACAAAGAGCTGGGTTTAGAACAACTGGAATATACCTGGAAAAACGGTATTTTTTTAGATGCCGAAGCGCTGTCGTTTTTGGTGTATATTAGCCTTAACTTCGAAGGTAATTACCGAAAAAGCTTGCACTTTACCCGCGAGCTGCATAAAGAATATCCTGACAATCCTTTGTACATTTCATACAGAATCAGCACATTACTTTTACTGGAAAAATATTACAGGGCAGAACATCTAATCGATAAATTGGATAATAACCCATTTTCCAACGAATTTTTCCAAATGATGGTTCATATTTACAAAGGAATTGTCCAGGAGAAAAAACACAACAATTTTAAACTTGCCGAAAAACACTATTGGCGGGCTATTCAGCTTTCTGAAAAGTTTACACCTTTTGCTAACGGACGTTTATCTTATGCTTATTTTGGGTTATCGAGAATTTGGGAACAAAAAGATCGAAAAAAAGCATCTGAATTTCGGAAAAAAGCTTTGGAACTTTCTAATTACAAACACCTCACTTTTGATTAAAAAGGCAGTCTTTTTTTTAATGCTAAAGTTGGAGTAAAAATCTATAATTTGTAACTTGGTACAGCTCTTTTATTAACAATTATATGCTATGAAAAAATTATACCTGTTTTTAATATTGGCTGCGACATTTTTAACAGCCAAAAGCCAGTTTGTATTGCAAAATAACTCCCATGTTTTACGATCGGGCGATGAACACTACTTTAACCTATGTAATACAGCCGGTGAAGGGCCGTCGGGCCCTGCCCAAATTTGGGATTTTTCAAAACTTGAAACGCAATCGCAACTAACAAGCTATATGTACCATCCCGATGAAACAAACCATGCCTTCGATATTCCCGATGCAAATGCTGTGTTAGAAGAGTTTGAAACTAAATTTTTTTTCAGAACATCACCCAATATGATTGAGCAATACGGAACCATATCTAAAAATAATACCATTTCAAGGTACGACAAGCCCTTTGTAAAAATGATTTTTCCTTTTAGCTATGGAGATATTTATGTTGGTGATTTTTCGGGAAATGTTGAAGGAAAAAATAATTACACCGCAACATTTACTGGTAGTTATACGCTCGAGGCAGATGCATACGGAACACTTATTTTACCCAATAAAACATATCACAATGTAGTACGAATAAAAACCATTAAAGAACAGTGTTTTAATAACAACGCCTGTAATTGTGGCACCATTTCGTACAAATGGTATGCGAAAAATATTCGCTACCCATTGCTAACCATTATTAAAACATTTTCTAATTCAGGCGAAAGGGTAATCCAAACCGCCTACTATTCAAAAATCAAAGAAAGTAAAGCAGAAATAACCAATGAACCTTTATGGGAAAACATAATAAAAGCCAATATCTATCCAAACCCTTTTGAAAATGAGTTTACCATCGACTATCTACTGTCTGAAGATTCGGATATTACCATAGAAATTTATGATCAATCAGGCAGAAAATTGTATGCCGTAAATAAGAAAAATCAAAAAGCGGGCTTTTATAATGAAATCATTAAAAATGATGACATTGGAGAACAGTTAGGTATGTATCATATCAGGATTGTTGCGGGCGATACCCATATTTCTAAGACAGTGGTAAGAAGTGAGTAAAATAATAATAGACCGCAGTTTCAATAATTTGAATAAACAGGTTAAGCAGAACCTCAAAAATTAGTTTTTTTGAAAGTATGGGATTAATTATATTATAATCATCAAGTGCTAGAAAATAAAAAACGGAAATGGAACCAATACCCTATTTTTACGATTCAATTGACAGGAATGCAATTGTTGTAAGGCCTAAACAGCCTTTTTTCGATTGGTTAAATAAAATTTTTCAGGATGAGGACCCCATCGTTATTTCTGAAGAAAATAATATCTATCTGGTAAAAGAAATGGACAGTAATGGACTCGTGCTAGAGTGGGTTAAAAGAAATTATGACCATATTTTTGTAAATGAATTAAATGATTGGTATACTGACGAAAAAGCATGGCCACAAAATAGAACCTATAAAATGTTTTCAGAATGGTTTGAGTTTGAAATTTGTTCAATGATATTAGACCTGGAAGACTATCCGGTAACTAAAGAGTAAATTAAATAATTTAATATTTTGTAGCCTTAAGCACCTGCTAAGGCGAGATTTAAAAATTTTACAAATAACCTATTATTTTGGATCTTTCAGCGTTCCGCCTATAGCGACACCTGCACTCATGAGTACCAGGTTTTTTACAATATATTGACCTTCCAGTGTTAGTACAAAAGGGATTTGTACAAAAACTTCATCAGGAAACAGGAAAATAGGTGATAGAGTACCCAACATCTGCAGAAAAAGCAAAAGAATAATTCCTCTTAAGAAAAACCCTGTAATTAACCCAATACCTACAATAACTTCCCATAGAGCCAGCCCATTAATAATCAGAGCATCAGAAAACCACCCGAAAGTAAGTAAACGAATGGTTTCTATGGCCAGGCTTTCTGCAGGACTGACGCCCTTAAAAAATTTAAGCGCCCCAAACCAGAGGAAAATAATTCCTACGCTCCATCGTAAAAGGATAGGTGCATTCTCTCGCATCCAGGTTCTGATGCGAAAATCAATTTTTCTTGTATAATTGTTATTGATAAGCATATTGTTAATATTAAATTATTATTTAGATTTTTATTAAATAGTTTGTTAATTAAATAACAGAAACATGTAAAAATTGTTTAGCAGAAAAAGAAAAAATAATAGAACATTGACTCCATAAACTGAATACACAAATTGAGCGGCCTGCCCGCCCTGGCAGACGTATTCACAGATTAAAAAATTTTTATTTAAAACTAAAGCAGCATGTTGCTTTATAGAATCACCGGCCTAAATCCGGTAATATATAATAAACTCTTTATATTTTTTTATGATAAATAATCAGCATTGAAGAATGCAGTAAAAAAGGAAATCAAAGATGGTACTTTATATTAACCGGATTAACCGGTAGGGATGCAGGCGATCCTTAATTGAAACCGAAAGTACCTGCAAAAACTAAAATCCATAAGTTTACATAAATCTTTAGTTGTAACACAAAGTTTCTGTTTATGTAAAACTAATACAGCCAAAGATTTGTCCTATTCTTTTGATTATTACAAGGGCACTCATCATTTTTTGTTTTACAAATTAATTCCCTTGATATCTTTGTATAAATCAACAGCATACAGATCGGTCATGCCGGAAATAAAATCTACGACGGACATCGCTTTTTTATAAAAATTATGCCCTTCGACAGAAAACTGGGAAGGTAAAACCGATAAAATTTTTTCAGAATAACTGCTTTCAGGATTTAAAATGGCCGTCATAAATTCATCCAACAACGTTCCAAGCACATTAAAACCGGTGAGTTCAATTTTTACCACCGACCGGTGTTTATAAATTTCTTTGATAGCAAGGCTTTTACAGATTTCGAATGCTTTTTTTGTTTTTCCCTGCAACCCTTTCATCAGGCTTTGGGTATACTGTCCAACCATAATCTCATCATGATGTTGGATAAAAACCCCGGCTGTTTCGTTGATTAGCCGGTTAATTACCGAAGCCCTCAGGTATGCTACCTGCTCATTTACATCGGTTACTTCATTAAAAACTTCATTTTTTTGGATATAAAAATCCTTATCCACATCAGGGTCAAAAAATCCCAGCAAAAGAGCGAATGTTTTTTCTGTATCAATAATTTTCAACTTATGGGCATCTTCAATATCCATTATCTCGTAGCAAATATCATCGGCAGCCTCAACAAGAAATACCAAAGGGTGGCGGGCAAACATCAGCGGTGAATCTCTCAACTTTTTTATTTCTAATTCGTGAGCAATGCTTAAAAATGTTTCCTTTTCCGACTGAAAATAACCAAATTTCTTTTTACCTGCATCGGTTCCGTAAGGATATTTTATTAATGCGGCTATTGTAGAGTAAGTGAGTGCAAATCCTCCTTTCCGGCGGCCAGAAAACTGATGGGTTAAAAGCCGTAAGGCATTGGCATTACCTTCAAAATTTGTCAGGTCGTTCCATTCTTCGGGAGTAACGACAGACTGAATTTTTTTGCCATTTCCACTGGTAAAGTATTTAGATATGGCTTCTTCGCCGGCATGGCCAAATGGAGGATTTCCCATATCGTGTGCCAGGCATGCAGCAGAAACAATAGAGCCCAACTCGTTTAGTATCTCTTTATTCTTAAT
>JBKHIH010000031.1:0-36416 GCA_046538755.1 Thiohalospira sp. | reverse complement strand
TATAAATCACTAATAATGAATTATTTGCGTTTTTTAACTGTCAAAGTCAAGAAAATGAGAAAATGTTTAAGATATGATGTACATAAACTGTCCCGACACTTTTTTTCGGGAATGTTTGTACGTATAGTGGCTATGCATTCATTTTATTCTGGAAGATAAATGGGAGAGGTACACTCCGTCAGATTTTATTGACGGAGCCATTTACTCGATAACCAGCTGAAGTTCTTGTCCACTGTGTATGTAATCTATTGCTCATAATGTTTTTAATCACTACTTTTTTACAACGGCCACACCCACATGATTAATGGCACACTCAGTATTATAATGATGATTGTCAGCGGGAGCCCCATAATCGTATAGTCTGTAAACTTGTATCCACCTGGGCCCATTACCAGTGTATTCGATTGGTGTCCGATGGGCGTAAGGAACGCACATGAACCTCCAACGGCAACTGCCATAAGAAAGGGATCAACAGAAAACCCAAGACCATTTGCTACACCAATTGCAATAGGTGCCATGAGTACAACAGTAGCGGTATTATTTATGATGCCAGATAACAACAGAGTTACTGTGAGAATTATAGCCAGAATTGCCCACGGTTGAATACTGTTTCCAATATTGAGTACAGCATTGGCTATCAATTGTGCCCCTCCACTTGTTTCCAATACTGTACCCACCGGAATCATGGCTCCAAGCAAAACAATGACGGGCCAATCAATACTGGAATAAAATTCTTTGAGCGGCAATACTCTTGAAAGTACCATTACAATGGCAGCCATTGTAAAAGCAACCTGAATAGGCAATAAGTTGGCAACAACTAAAACAATTGCAGCTGAAAAAACTCCCAATGCTATGGGAATTTTAGTCTGATATCCTATCCTTAATTCACGTTTTGCAAGTGGTAAGCAGCCCATAGAGGTAATGGTGTCATGAAGTATGTGTTCCCGTCCTTGCAACAATAATACATCCCCTGTTTGAAATTTAATATGATCGAGGCGGTTATGTATTTTTTTCTCACGTCTTGCTACTGCAAGAAGGTTTATCCCGTATCGGCTCCTCATATTAAGGGAAGCAGCAGTTAGGTTAATCAACGGGGAGTTAGCCATGACGATGGATTCGGTGATGGCTATTTTCTCAGATCCTTCGGCATCTTTTCTAAACTTCTTATCCCCAACCAGCTTTGCTCCGCTATCTTCAATAAATACTTTGAGTTCTTCAGCGTCTGTTTCAATAATTATGATGTCATTTAGTTTAAATTTTTCATCAGAAGAAGGGGCGTGAATGCGTTTTTTATTGCGAACCAGTCCCAGAATCTGAATATCGGCTTTTGTGATAGATTCGATTTCTGAAATGCTTGTGCCTTCAATCTTTGAACCTTTGACTACTTTCACTTCGGTGATATAATCTTCAATATTAAACAGGTCTTTATCGGATTTTTTAGCAGTCCTTTTGGGAATTATCCTCCATCCCAAAAAAGTAATAAAAGCCACGCCGGCAATGCTGAGTATAATACCCACAGGTGAAAAATCAAACATCCCAAAAGGTTGTCCGGTTTCATCAGCCCTGAATGTCGCAATGATTATATTCGGAGGGGTTCCGATTAGGGTGGTCATACCGCCAAACAATGAAGCAAAAGCAATCGGCATCAGTAAGAATGAAGGAGGATTACCACTTTTTCGAGCCATGTGTATAGCAATTGGCATCATAATAGCCAATGCTCCCACGTTGTTCATAAAAGCTGAGGCTATAGCTACAAGTACAGAGAGGGAGACAATTTGCAAGGTAATGTTATTACCAAGTTTCATTACCCATTTACCCAATAAATCAACAACACCTGAAAACTCCAGAGATTTACCTATTACCAATACTGCTGCTACCGTAATAACAGCCGGATGGCCAAAACCGGCAAATGCCTTTTCGGGTTCAATGATATCGAAAACAAGCAAAACGCAAAGCGATATCAACGCAACAAAATCATGGCGTATGCGACCCCATGCAAAAAGCAAGAGGGCCAGTAAAAGCACTCCAAAAACTATATAATGGTCCATATACTTTGCTCTTCTAATAAATATTCACTGTGTGTATGCTTAATTATCAAAATGTTTTGTTTTTTATCTGTTTATAGATGTCTGTTTGATGACCTTGTGTTTTACTCTGCGCTTAAGACTAACGGTAAAAATAAATCATTAATCTTTAACACTTTATCTTTTTTATCTATTTTAGTATAAACTCCTTTTTTTATTTATCCCTTTTACCGTTTGTTTCGAAACTCAATTGAAATTTAATCGGTAGGGAGTGTGTGTAACGGCCCCGTGTTAAGTTTAGCGCGGGTTTCCGCTTTGCTTCATTGTCCCCCGTTGAACAACTTTACTAAGATAATATTTTGTCAGCAAACCACCAACCCCCCGCATGGCTTGTGATGGCGTGTTAGCGGTTGACAATAATTTTCTATTTCATTAAATTCTCAACCTGATTTTTTAGCTTTGGAAGATGATATGTTAAAATTCCCCAAATAATTACATCGTCAACTTTATCATATCCATGAATCACCCAATTTCTTAAATCAACTATCTTTCTGGCATTATCAATTGGAAATTCACTATCAATTTTTAAAATACGATTCGATGCTTCTCCAATTATTTCAAGTTCTCTTTCAACTGCTCTACGTAAAAGTTTATTCTCAGAATATTCATTAAAGTCTCTACTTTCTCCAAGATATTCATAAATTGAATTAATAGATGTAATTATGTCATAAAGGTATTTCTGTATCTTAAGCTCCATACAATAATTGTTTATTCTGGTCAATAGATTGAATAAAGAAAGGATTTGAAAGAGAATTTTGAGTAACCAAATCAATCTCTCTTTTGAGCAATTCTCTCAGTTTATACTGAAGTGTAAAATAATTCTCTGTGTATTCTTCGATACTTAATGATTCTTTAAAAGCAATCAGAAAGTCAATATCACTATTCCTATCAAAATTGTCAGTATTTGCAGAACCGAAAATATATAACGATTTTACACCATGATTTTCACACAGTCTAATAATGTCATCTAATCTTTCTTTTACAATTCTATTCATATTCTGCATTTTAATTATGATCAAATATACGGCAAAATAAGAATTGCTCAAAATTCCAGCAAATATTATTGTTTACCGCTAACGGCAGTCTGTCTAAAAATCGCTTTTTTTCAATATAAACTCAAATATATTAAATTTTAGGGTAAATAAGACAGCTTTATACCGGACTTAAAAAAAATTAATCAATTGTTTTTCTAATATTTTTATGGCTTTATTTTGACTTAAAATCATCCTAATTTGACTCAAAAAAGTTAAGATATGATATATTTTTCTTTTAAGTACTTTATTATAAGGTTTTTACCTATAATGTTTATAATTCTGCGCAGGTTATATACAATAAACATCAATCCTACATCCGATTCTGCTCTTTCAATTCCCTGTTTTGTGAGTATGTAGCTAAACCCCTATTGACGTTTTATAGTTCCGTACGGGTGCTCTAAAATGGCTTGCCGCTTACGGTACAAATTTTTATTACATGTTATGTTTTCTTTGTTTTTCTCAATGGGACTAGCCCCATTGAGAAAAAAGAAATATCTTTGAAAAAGTCTACTTAAACACTGTCCTAAAAATGGGAAGCTTACACTTGCCAAACCAATCAATAAAAAACCTACTATAAAACTGCTTAGAATAGAAATAATATTATCAATATCAAGATCAGATTAAGTTTCGTATTTACCAGTGGTGTCAAATAGAAAAGAAAAATACTTTGATTTACGAAATTGAATAGATGAAAAGCAGTTTATTTTCTGAAATTGCCTTGCTTATATCGGTCTCGGCTTAGAAATAGTGCGGGATTGCCGCCGTACTTTCCGGTCTCCCGTTAAAAAAATTAAAGATAAGAAAAAAATGTCAGAATACTACTGCAACCCGCATTATTTCTGAAGCCGTGTTATAGGTTGGGCGACTACAGTTTCTTTATTTTTTCAGGATTCTGTCTACAATCAAAAACAGTTGCAATTTTTATATAGTTATTTTCAATCCAATAAATTATCTTGTAATTTCCAACTACTAAAAAACGATATTCAAATTTCCTATCAGAAAGCAATTCTTCTTTTCTTCCAATTTGAGGAGATTCTTGAAGTTTCAATGTAGATTTTACCAATCCTTTTACCAGTCTCCGTGCAACACGAACAGATGCTTTGTACTTATAATATTCAAAAATATCTTCGAGATTATTTAATGCCGTTTCAGTCCAAAAGACTTTTATTTCCATGTATCAATATCTTTTAGGATTTCTCCAGCATTATACATTCTATCATTTTTAGAATCACTTTCAGCACTATCTATCAATTCGTTAAACTCTTCAATAGTCATTGGACTCAATTCTTTATCAATTACTTTCTTCCTTTCCTGATGAAGTATTTTCTCAAGCTTCTCGATGATTTTTTCATTCTTAATTCTTAAAATCTCCTGAATGAACTGTATTTTTCGTGTTTGTAAGTCCATATTTTTCCTTTTTTTACAAAGATAATAAAAATTGTCACTTATCGCTACCCCTGTAGGAGCCTTACCTATAACTCCTTTATCCACTCACATTTTTTCTTTACTATAAACCGCAAAAGTGGAGGTTTAATTTTAAGTCAGCACCGCGTTTTAGCCAATATTTTCTTTATTTTCCACCAGCAAATAAAGCTCTTTGTCCGGTAAATAAAGGTAGCCCTGCTCGTAACAAAAATGGTAAACATCGCCTTTTTTGGTGGTGTAGGTATGGGTATGGTAGGTAAAATTAAAACCACTGGTTAGCAGTGTCTCTTTATTTACAATGGTTTTTCCCGATTGTTTATTCAGGCCGGCCAGTATACGCCGGTTTTTTCTTAGAATATTGTTTACATTCCGTACTGTGTTGCTTGCATCGCTGTTTAAACGGTTGTTGTAAGTATTTCTGCACTGGTCGGAGCAAAATTTTTTATCGGCACGTCCCACAATTTTTTCGCCGCATTCAGGGCATTTTCGGGTATCATTTTCTATCATAAATTTGATGTTTTTAGGGTCTGAATATCAAATATAAAATAATTTACAACCAATTACAAACGACAACAAACGAATGTTAACCGACTGTACCCATTTAATAACCGAATCGTATATGAACAGTGCCTTTACTTTGTATCAACAAATTTTTGTAAAACTATTTAATATTTTAAAATCATGGAAAAAACAATGAACAAAGTAGAACTTCAGGGATTTTTAGGCCGCGATGCCGAAGAAAAAACATTTGAAAGCGGGCGCACACTTGTTACAATGAGTATTGCCACCAACGAAAGTTACAAAAACAAAAAAGATGCATGGGTAAATAATACCACCTGGCATAATGTGGTTTACTGGAAAAATAAAAAGGATGAGGATTTATCATTCTTGAAAAAAGGTGAACTGGTATCTGTTTCGGGTAAGCTGAATAATCGACAATACACCGATAAAAATGGCGAAGATAAATACATTACTGAAGTTGTAGCTTTTAAATTGGAGCCTGCAAAGGTAGAAGCCTGAATTAACCCCCTGATTAAAACCAAAGGGATTGCAAAGTTTGTAATCCCTTTTTTAGTGATATGATTGAAGGCCTCTTTTTTGTTTTATTATCTAAATATTAGATTTTTCTAATGCTTTAATTTGGTTTTTAGAATATAGACACTATCCAGCCTCTCGTCAGGAAATATAATGCCATTTTCATCGAATCGCCTAAGCTGGGCATTGGCAATATAATAGTATTCATCGCCTGCAATTTCTCCCGTTGTAGGAATTTCAAAATACGGGTTATTACTTTCTATTGTTCGTACAGATGTAATACTGTCGTTATGTTCGTTTAATAAGTACTGAAAAACCCCACCCAGGTTTGATTGGTGAGCAATAAATGAATTATTATAAAAGGCTAAACCATCAATAGCACTTAAAGTAACATGATGAGGCGTTTTTATTCTGGTTACTTCCAGCGTGTTCAAATTTATTTTGTCAATACCTGAAAAGTGAGCAACAAATAAGTGTATTTCATTATCAGAGAGTGTTATGCCGTTGGCGTAATAATAATGGTCAGAATCAATAAAAAGCTCAAGACTGTCTTTCCCGGGTTGAATCATATACACTTTTCCTTTTAACGATTCTGTGATAAATATTGTACCGTTAGAGTGAATGGTTAGATCATTGATAAGTTGGTTAACCGTATCTTGTAAAAGATATTTCTTGATTAATTTTCCTGTTTCCAGGTCGAATTTATAAATACCCGGATAAGGATCCATATTACCAGCAGGTTTTTTCATGTTGGGCCATGCAGAACAAGCCCAAAGGTGCCTTCTTTTCGGGTCAACTTCCATTCCAATTACACCTTGAATACCTTCAAATCCCGATGGAATAAAATCTTTAATTTTTCCGAGTGAATCTATCGCAATAATTTTACGTTTGTATATGGAGCTGATAAGAAGTGTTTTACTAAGCTTATCATAAGCTACACCTTCGGGGATAATTCCTTTTTCGGGTAATGTATAAGCCAATGAACTGTTGTTTACAGGATGTGAAAATTGCTCTGAAATTTTTAAAAGGCTGTCGTATCCATGTAAAGATTCAAGATATTGCCGGTAGTTCTGATCCAATTTATTTGAAATAACCGGATAAGGATAATTGGCAATTTCTTCTAATTCTTTGATAGCTTCTTTATTCTTTTTGTTGGATGCTAATGCACTGGTATATAACAATTTTACATCAGGGTTAGAAGGGGCAAAATCATAAACCGTTTTGGCTGCATTTAATAATTGATTAGCATTGGAATCTTTTATAGCTCCTCCAGCTTGCCGGTATGCATTAATAAAATCGATGGACGAGGGTTCTTTGTTTAATTTTATCGTTTGTAATTCATTTTCTCTTTTACTACAAGCTACCAGAAGTAAAAAAACAAAAAGGAAGTAAATTGTTTTCATCATTGTAATATATAGTTATGATCTATTGACTTTAAATGATTTCATTGGTTTAATTGGCCAAAAAGAATTGAAAGAGAAATTTATAAAATTTGTAAGTTTGGAGTGTAATTTATTTAATTGGATTAATATGAATAAAAAAGAAGAATACCGGAAAAGGCTTAAAGAACTGGGCGCAAGAAAAGATTTAATTTCCGGGGTGCATAATTATTGCGACCGCTGGTGCGAACGCTGTCCCTTTACCAGCCGCTGCGGCAGTTATTACTTATCCGAAGGGTTTGGCGAAGATCAGGAAGAAAATGATATAAAGAATGAAAAATTTTGGGAAGGCCTTAAAATTATTTTTGAGGTAACTTTTGAAATGATCCAGGAAGATTTGGAGGAATTGGATATTGATTTAAACGAAATTAAGGATGAAGATTATGAGATTGAATGGGTAAAAAATGATGCCACGGAACAATCCAGGCAATATGGTTTCGATATTTCCGATTGGTTAAAAAAGCATCATGAAGAGATACAACAAGCAGGACAGAAATTAATGTTGGTTGATGAAAATAATCTCCTTAAACTCAAAGATGCTGTTGAGGTTGTTCAGTGGTACAGTTTTTTTATATCTGCCAAAATACATCGTGCTTTTTTAAAGCATGAATGGGATGACGAGGATGAGGATGATGAATATTACATGTATGATAACAACGGATCGGCAAAAATTGCACTTATAGCAATTGACCGTTCGATTGCCGCTTTGGGATATATACTTGAAAAAATGCCGGAACATGAAGATGATTTGTTAAACTTTCTGGCAACACTATCCAAAATAAAGAGAGATGTTTTAGCTGCTTTTCCAAAAGCTATGGAGTTTAAACGCCCGGGATTTGATGATTGAATAATAAATTAATTTCAATTAGGCCTTAAGGTTTCAAAAACCTTAAGGTCTAATTAAATAATAAATAATAATAACAGGATGAAACAACCTTTACTGGAAAAAGGGAAATATTATCACATTTTTAATAAAGGCAGACGAGGAGAAAATTTGTTTCGAGAAAATGAAAATTATGCTTTTTTTCTTCGTTTGTATGAAAAGTATATAGAACCCATTGCAGAAACTTATGCATGGGTATTATTAGGGAATCATTTCCATTTGTTAATAAAAATAAATGACGACGATCAAAATAAAAAGCCTGTATTTCAGTATTTTTCTAATTTGTTTAATGCTTATACTAAAGCTTTTAATAAAAGATATAACAGATATGGGCCTTTATTTGTAAGTCCATTCAAAAGGATTGAAATTAAATCTGACAGATATTTTAGAAATTTAATTTATTATATACATTATAATCCTGTTCATCATGGTTTTTGTGAACGATTACAAGATTATCCGTGGTCATCATATGGTGCTGTTTTATCACTAAAACCAACAAAACTGGCAAGAGACAAAGTAATTGGATTTTTTGATTCCAAAGGAAATTTTGTGGATTTTCATAATAATAAACACAAAAAGAATCCAAATCAGAAATGGATAATTGAATAAATTAAATTTTTTGGACCTTAGGGTTTCAAAAACCCTAAGGCCTAAAAAAAAGTTTATATTTTTGCTTCCTTCGTAAAATAAACTATACCGTTAATTTTTAAATTTTGTTTTTATTATGACAATTCATTGGAAAAGATTTTTGAAAATCGCAGGAATATTATTGTCGATTTTTTTAATAATATCAGTATTTGTTAATTTTTATATTGCAAAATCAGTTATTTCATCTTTAACAGATGTGCGTATTGAAAAAAATGATCATACACTTGATGATTTCGGATTAAAGGGAGAACAGATATTTGTTCAAAGTGAAGATGGGCTACAAATTAATGCATATATCATTCCTAATGAGCAATCTAAAGGAAATGTTATAATTCTGCATGGGATGCATGGTATGGATGCTACATCGTTATTTGATTATGCAAAGTTTGTATTTGATTCAGGCTTTACACCTGTTTGTGTTGATATGCGAGCTCATGGCAAAAGCGATGGTGAAAGCCTTTCATTAGCTTACAACGAGACTAAGGATGTGAAGGCCGCGATAAAATATCTTAAAGATGATAAAAACTTTAATAAAAAACCAATCATTATTTATGGTTTATCTATGGGGGCAAGCACTGCAATCAATACAGCATCTAAATACAATAATGTGGATGGTATAATTGCCGTAAGTCCGTTTTTATCTATTCAGGATCAAATTTCTGATTACATGCAGAATGATGGTGCTCCCGAATTATTGATTAAAATACTTAACCCTTTTTATAATTTGATTTTAAGAAATAAATTTAAAATCAATCCTAAAAAAGAAAGCCCAAAAAATTTAATTCAGAATATTCAAAATATTCCGGTTTTAATAATTCATGGAGAAATGGATTCGCAAACTAAAGTATACCAGGCTAAGGAATTATATCGTAGATGCAGCAGTAATAAAAAAGAGCTTTGGATTGTTAATGATAAAGGGCATTTAATTGTTGATGATGTATTAAAAGAAGACGCTAAATTTTATAGAGATAAGATTATTACATTTTTAACGAATAATTTTGAATAGTTAAGATTCTCAAAACCTTACAATCTAATAAATTCTGGATTTATTTATTAATTAAATTGAAAAAATAAGACCTTGGAGTTTTTAAAACCTTAAGGTCTAAAGAAAATAAATATCTACAAACATAGTCCATAATCAAATTATTATTCTACCTTTGCACGCTTAAATTAATTAATAGTGTTTTCAGGTATCTTACCGGCTTTTGGCAAGTTGTAAAAGAAATCCGAAAGCACGGGAGGAAAAAAATAAATGACAAAATTTAGTGATTTAGGGATCTCTAAAGATATCCTAAAAGGAATTACTGAATTGGGTTTTGAAGAAGCAATGCCCGTTCAGAAAGAAGTAATACCTGTTTTACTCGAAACAAAGCGCGATATAGTTGCCCTGGCACAAACCGGAACAGGAAAAACCGCAGCATTCGGACTGCCTATTGTACAACAAATTAACATTTCGGAAAAACATCCACAGGCATTGATTCTTTCGCCTACGCGAGAATTGTGTGTTCAGATAGCCAAAGATATTATGGCTTATTCCAGATATTTGGACGGTTTAAAAGTGTTACCGGTTTATGGCGGAGCAAATATCGATGCTCAAATCCGTGGATTAAGAATGGGAGCCCATGTTATTGTTGCAACACCAGGGCGGATGTTAGACCTGATTAAAAGAAAAAAAGCGGATATAACAAAAGTGAAAACCGTTGTTTTGGACGAATCGGACGAAATGCTGAATATGGGTTTTCGCGATGATTTGAATGATATTCTGGAGTCGGTTCCCAAAGATCGGCGTACATTGCTTTTTTCGGCTACCATGCCCAAAGAAGTGGCTGCCATTGCTAAAAACTATATGACTAAGCCCGAAGAGATTACTATAGGAAAAAGAAATGCAGGTGCCGAAAATGTAAAGCATATTTATTATTTGGTGCATGCACGCGACAGGTATTTGGCACTGAAGCGTATAGCTGATATAAATCCGGATATTTATGCCATTATTTTTTGCCGTACGCGAATGGAAACAAAAGAAGTAGCTGAATGGTTGATAAAAGACGGATACAATGCAGATGCCCTGCATGGTGATCTTTCTCAGGCACAACGCGATCATGTAATGAACCGTTTCAGGTTAAAAAACCTTCAAATGTTGGTAGCTACTGATGTGGCAGCTCGCGGGCTCGATGTAAATGACCTTACGCATGTAATTAATTACAACCTGCCCGATGATATTGAGGCATATACTCACCGGAGTGGCAGGACAGGAAGAGCCGGAAAAACCGGAATATCTGTTGCAATTGTCCACTTACGTGAAAAATACCGGATCAAAGAAATTGAGAAAAAGATCAATAAAAAATTTGAACAATCCCTGGTTCCCAAAGGTGATGAAATTTGTAAAAAACAACTTTTTCATTTAATTGACAAAATGGAGCATGTGGATGTAAAAAACGAGCAAATTGATGAACTTTTGCCCGAAGTTTACAAAAAGTTACAGTGGCTCGACAAAGAAGAGCTCATTAAACGGTTTGTTTCGTTGGAATTTAACCGTTTCCTGGCTTATTACAAAAATACTCCGGATTTGAATATCCCTGATGAATCGGGTGCTGACAAAAAAGATAAAAGAAAAAGCAAACGAAGCAGAGGTAGCAAAAGCTACCAACGCCTATTTATAAATGTTGGTAAAAACAATAAGCTTAACCCTCAACGTTTAATGGGATTGGTAAACGAATCTACAAGGGAAAGAAATATTCCGATTGGTAAAATCGATATCATGAAATCATTTTCATTTTTCGAAATTGATGAGTCGTATACCGATAAAGTTTTAAAAGGTTTAAATACTTCCGTTTTTGAAGGTGCCCGGGTTAGTTCCGAAATAGCAAAAGAAAAGCCTGCCGGGGCAGAAAGAAACAGTAATCGTGAAGAAAAGAATTATTTTTCCAAAACGAGAAAAGGGAGTAAAAAGGATGGTGCAAAAAGGCGTTCAAGGCGTAGTTAGTTGATCAGATTTTATAAATTTGTCAAGGATTAAAATTTTTTAGTATGACAAAAATAAAAAATATTGCTCTGGTAGCACATGATAATCGAAAAAAAGACCTTATTGAGTGGATTGAATTTAATAGTGATAAACTCTTACAACACAAACTAACTTGCACCGGAACCACAGGGAAACTTGTTGAAGAGGCTTTGTTGAAAAATAATGAAAGGAAAAACAATTTTCATATTCATAAGTTAAAATCAGGGCCTTTAGGAGGTGACCAGCAATTAGGCGCCTTAATTAGCGAAGGAAAAATTGATTTACTTATCTTTTTGTGGGACCCAATGCAACCACAGCCTCATGATGTGGATGTAAAAGCCTTGCTACGAATTGCTGTTTTATATAATGTGCCAACAGCCAATAACAGGTCAACAGCCGATTTCTTGATATCATCACCACTTTTTGATGGTGATTACAATCCGGTTCTTAAGGATTATTCATCTTATATTCACCGGTACGTAGATAATAAAAAATGAAGTTTTAAAAGATTATTAGAGATATCGGTTTAATGGGTATCTCTTTTTTCATAACTGGTTAACCCTTCTACTACGATTACAATTTCGCCTTTAACAGCCGATTGGCTGTAATAATCGATGAGCTCTTTTAATGTTCCACGGATATTTTCCTCGTGGATTTTGGTTAATTCTCGCGAAACGCTGGCTTTTCGGCCTTCACCCATAAATTCGGCAAATTGATTTAATGTTTTAACTAACCTGAAGGGAGATTCGTAAAAAACCATGGTTTTAGGTTCTTCGGCAAGCTCTTTTAGCCTTTTTTGCCGCCCTTTTTTTTGTGGCAAAAAGCCTTCGAACGAAAAGCGGTCATTGGGTAAAATAGAATTAATTAATGCAGGGATAAATGCCGTGGCTCCCGGGAGTGTTTCCACATCAAGGCCTTCTTCGATACAGGCGCGTGCAACCAAAAAACCGGGGTCCGAAATACCGGGAGTCCCTGCATCAGAAACCAACGCAAATGTTTGCCCTGATTTAATGCGTTGGATAATTTCAGGCAACGCTTTGTGTTCATTGAACTTATGATGCGATAACACCGGCTTGTCAATTTCATAATGCTTTAAAAGAATACTTGTTTTACGGGTGTCTTCTGCTAAAATAATATCCACTTCTTTTAATATCCTTAAAGCTCTTAAAGTAATATCCTCAAGATTTCCAATAGGTGTTGGTACTAAATATAGTTTACTCATCTTTTATTTTGCTGCAAATTTGCGTTTTACAAGCTCTTTTAATCGTTCAAAATTTACATCGTCATCATTCCAGTCGAAATTTTCATTTAAAAAACCCAGTGCATTATCATAGCTATCGAAGTTATTTAAAATCTGAATGGTTTCAAGGTATTGCTCTTTATCGCCGTTAAATAGTTCTCGTATAAAAATAAATTTATCGTTTAATCCTATGGCTGAATTAATATCCTGAATAGGTTTTGATTGTAGTTTGGATGAAACATCCTTTTTCGAATTTTTTTTGGACATATTGTCGTGGATAAATTTTTTCGATTGAAATTTATCTGCAACAATGGACGTACCCTCTGGTTGTTTTTCTTTTTTTTCCTGTGTTGATTTTATTTCTTCATTTTTTACAGGGGTGTCCTTATCTTCTTCTTTTTCTATTACTTTTGCTGCCGGTTCTTGTTTTTGAGAGGTTTTTTCTATAATAAACTCAGGTTCATTTTGTGAGGGTACTTCTTCTTTGGTTGGTTTTTCTTCTATTTCAGGCTTTTTCTTTTCTGCTATTTCTTCTCTTACTATATTTTTTTCAGTTTCTTTCTTTTGATATTCAGTTTTATATGCAGTCTGTGGATTAATCGTTAATAATAAATCATAAAGATTTCTTACTTTTGAAAGAGCAAGATCAATATCAAGCGGATGGATTTGTTCTTCATGATCGAGCCTGTTTGCAATAGTATATAAATCTTGAATATCTTTTAAAAGATTATTTATTTTTTCTTTTTTGTTCATAATGTAAGCATTAAAGTATTTTGCAAAATTAACGATAAAAGTTTAGAATTGTTATACGATGTTTTTCGAAGGTACAAATAAAAAAGCCAAAAACAGGGGATGGGTCGAAGTAATTTGCGGTTCGATGTTTTCGGGTAAAACCGAAGAGTTAATCCGCCGGCTTAAACGGGCCGAATATGCCAAATTAAAAGTGGAAATTTTTAAACCCATGATTGACACCCGCTACTCTGAGGAAGATGTTGTTTCGCACGATGAAAATACCATTCGTTCTACTCCGGTTGAATCTTCGGGAAATATTCTTTTGCTTTCAGGCGATGTAGATGTGATTGGAATCGACGAAGCCCAGTTTTTTGACAACAACCTGGTTGATGTTTGTAACCAACTGGCTAATAATGGTACCAGGGTTATTGTGGCCGGCCTGGATATGGATTTCCGTGGCAAACCTTTTGGGCCAATTCCTGCCTTAATGGCACAGGCCGAGTATGTTACCAAAGTCCATGCCATTTGTATGCACTGCGGAAATCTGGCGCAATATTCGCATCGTATTACAAAAAGTGATAAATTAGTGTTGTTGGGCGAAAAAGATGAGTACGAACCCTTATGCAGGGTGTGCTTTAATAAAGTTATGAAAGAACAAACAAAATAAATGATTTATACTACCTCAGAAATAGCCAAAATTATGAATGCCCAATCTTTTATTAATGAAGATTGTGAAATCCAATATTTATTAATCGACAGCAGGAATGTTATTTCTGCAGTCAATGCTCTGTTCTTTGCTATCCGGGGCGAAAGGCACGATGGGCACAATTTTATTAAAGAATTGTATCAAAAAGGTGTAAAAAATTTTGTGGTCGATCAAATTCCTGAATTTAAAAATGAATTGGAAAATGCCAATTTCTTGCTGGTAGAAAATACGCTTAAATCATTGCAGAAACTGGCAGCTGCACATCGTACAAAATTTAATTATCCGGTAGTGGGAATCACCGGAAGTAATGGAAAAACCATTGTTAAAGAGTGGTTGTTTCATGTATTGCAGGGTAAAAAGAATGTAATCAGGAATCCTAAAAGTTATAATTCTCAAGTAGGTGTGCCGCTTTCGGTTTGGTTGATGAGCGAAATGAATGATTTTGCCATTTTCGAAGCAGGTATTTCTATGCCGGGCGAAATGGTGAATCTCGAGAAAATGATTGGTCCTGATATTGGTATTATTACTAATATTGGCGAGTCGCATCAGGAAAACTTTTCTGACTATAAACAAAAAACACTTGAGAAGTTAAAGCTTTTTGAGCACTGCAAACGAATTGTTTATTGTAAAGACCATTCTATTATTCATCATGAAATAGAAGCTGGATTTTCTGATAAAAAAGTTTTTACCTGGTCGGAAAAAGCGGATGCAGGCCTGAAAATTTTAAAAAAAAGCCGAAAAGGCCATTCTACTTTAATCGAATATCAGTATAAAGGCAAAAAAAATAAGATCACCATTCCATTTACCGATAGTGCTTCTGTTGAGGATGCCATACATGTATTGGCAGTGCTTTATGCAATAGAGACTGTTCCGGAAGATTTGCATCAAAAATTCGAAACATTGCCTTCAGTAGCCATGAGGCTGGAATTAAAAAAAGGGATAAATAATTGTACACTTATCAACGACAGTTATAATTCAGATTTAAATTCGCTGAGTATTGCCTTGAATTATCTTGAGCAACAAAATCAGCATACACAAAAAACTTTGATTATTTCAGATATTCTGCAAAGTGGAAAAGAAGAGGAGGATTTATACCAGGAGGTAGCTAAACTATTAAAAAAATACAATGTAACCCGGATTATTGGTATTGGCGAAGCTATTTCGCGGCATGAGAAATTGTTTAAGATTCCAAAAAGTATTTTTGCATCGACTTCGGATTTTTTAAATCATTTTTCAAAAAAGGATTTTGTTGATGAAGCCATTTTATTAAAAGGTGCTAGAAATTTTCATTTTGAAAAAATTTCTTCGGTACTCGAAGAAAAATCACATCGTACGGTGTTGGAGATTAACTTAAATGCAATGGTTCATAATTTAAATTACTTCCGTTCGAAACTTAATCCCGGCACTAAAATTATGGCCATGGTAAAAGCGCTATCCTATGGCAGCGGTACTTTCGAAATAGCCAATGTTTTGCAATATCAGCGGGTCGATTATCTGGGTGTTGCTTTTGCCGACGAAGGGGTTGCTTTGCGCGAAGCCGGCATCAAAACACCTATAATTGTTATGAACCCGGAGCAAAATAGCTTCGATTTGATGATTGAACATCAATTGGAACCTGAAATTTATAATTTTCTTGTGCTTCATATATTTTGCGAAGCTGTAAAAAGGGCCGGAAAAAATAATTATCCTGTTCATTTAAAATTAGATACAGGCATGCACCGGCTGGGTTTTATGAAACACGATATAAATCAGCTCATAGATGAAATTAAAGAGAGAAAGTTTATCAAAATAAGGTCTGTATTTTCTCATTTGGCTGCAAGCGACGAAGATGCCCACGATTCTTTTACCAGGGAGCAGATAGATTTATTTGATAGTTTTAGTAATAAAATTATCCAGGCATTAGATTACCCGATACTTAGGCATATTTCTAATTCTGCAGGAATTGAACGTTTTCCGGAAGCTCAGTTCGATATGGTACGATTAGGTATCGGATTATACGGAATTTCAGCAACAAACCAGGAACAACTGGCAACTGTAAGCACTTTAAAAAGTACAGTAATTCAAACCAAACAGGTTGTTAAAGACGAAACCATAGGATACAGCCGTAAAGCAAGAGCTCAAAATGATATGACTATTGCAATTGTTCCGGTAGGTTATGCCGATGGTTTAAACAGAAAACTTGGAAACGGACGCGGGAAATTATTTATTAATGGTTTTCTGGTACCTATCGTTGGAAATATTTGCATGGATATGTGTATGGTTGATATAACAGGATGTAATATTCATGAAGGTGATGAAGTAATCGTTTTTGGTAAAGAACAATCTGTTATTGAGTTGGCCAATATGCTGGAAACCATTCCTTACGAGATATTTACCAGTGTTTCAACCAGGGTAAAGAGGGTGTATTTTCAAGAGTAAATAAAAAAAGCTAAGTAATTATGAAGCTTTAAATCTTACTAAATCCAATTATAACACATATTTTTTCCACATTTTATATCTTTGATTGTAATTTAGAATGAGGCATGTTAATATCTTTATAAAATACTGATATAGAATATATTGCGCCCTAATCTTATTTGTATTTATACTCATTTGAAACCATAGAAAAAGACTTTTTACGGCTTTCGGATTTTGAATCTCCCTAAAAAATGTGTTAATTTGGCGCTTTGAAAAACTAGCTTAATAAAGCTAATCATAATATGGACTACAGATACCTTAAAATATTTGCTTTTTTATCGATATTTTTTGTGGTGGCCGTTATAACTGCTACCATAAGATTGAATTTGTTTGGAGCAATCGTTGATAAAGAGGAGGTAATTGATCAATCAGCACTTGATAAGATTGATAAAATTTTTTACGATGAAAAAGCAGCAATTCTTGATTCAATTATTCAGAATAAAGCCAAAAGGTTTAATTTTAATGGCAGTATCCTGGTAGGTTATAAAGGAAAATGTATTTATAACGAGTTATTTGGATTTGCTGATCTAAGAAATAAAGAGCTTTTAAACAAAGATAAAGCAATTTTTCAGCTGGCATCGGTTAGCAAACAGTTTACAGCTATGGCTGTAATGATTCTTAATGAACGAAATAAGCTCAGCTATGATGACTCTGTGACTAAATATATCCCTGATTTTCCTTATCCGGATATTACACTTCGGATGTTGCTTAATCATAGTTCAGGGTTACCCAATTATATGTGGTTAGTAGAACATCATTGGAAAGGTGAAAAACCTCCCTATAATGATGACATCATGAGGATGATGGCTGAACATAAATTACCATTATACTTTAAACCAGGGCGTAGATTTAATTATTCAAATACAGGATATGTTGTTTTGGCATCTGTTATTGAGAAAGTTTCCGGAAAACGGTATGCCGAATTCTTGAGCCAAAATATTTTCAGGCCTCTAAAAATGGAAAACTCATTTGTTTATAGCAGTTCATTTGAGGCCCATAAACACAATTTTTTAACTGGTTTTTATTATCGCAGCCGCACATACAATTTAATTCCTGAAACTGTAAACGATGGAGCAGTAGGAGATAAAGGTGTTTATTCAACAGCCGAAGATTTATACAAATGGGACCAGGCTTTATATAAAAATATGTTGGTTTCTGAAGAAACCATGAATGAGGCATTAACGCCTTTTAAACTTTACGGCAAATATACTATGCCCTATGGATTTGGATTCCGTATCAGCGAGCGCAATGATAAAAAAGTGGTATACCATCATGGGCGGTGGAATGGTTTCAGAACCAGCTTTTTTAGATTTGTAGAAGATAAAAATACTATCATCGTATTAAATCATACTTCATCATCTTTAAATAATTCAATTATAAGAGATATTCAGCAAGTACTTGATGATTCGATAAGCGCTGATTATACACATGATATGGTTTTTACTGTGTTAGATAAAGGGTTGGAGCAAGCGCATGAAAAATATTTAGAATTAAAACAAAGAAAAAATTTTAAGCTTGATACAGTTAAAATGGCCATTGCCAGCCAAATACTTACTGATTTAAATAAATATGAAAATGCTGAGAAACTGCACCTGTTTAAAAATATGTATGTAAACGGGCAGTTAGATAAAAAGCATATTGTTGATAATACTTTTCGTGAAGAAGCACAATCTTCCGGATGGCCAATAGAAGATAGTGAGCAGAATATTACCCTTGTTCGCTAACCTTTTCTAAAGTTTTAAGGTCTAATATTTTTATTTTTCTACCATCTAAAGCGATGATTTTTTCGCTGGCAAAAGTTGAAAGTGTTCGTATAGCATTAGATGTAGTCATATTAGAAAGATTAGCAATATCTTCTCGTGATAGATATACTTTAATCGTTGAGCCGTCTTCTTCAAAACCATAGGTGTCTTTTAGGAATAAAAGAGATTCAGCTAACCTGCCACGAATATGTTTTTGCGTTAGTGTTACAGTTCTGTTGTTCGAAAATCCAAGCTCCGAGGCTAAAGACCTAATAATATTAAACGACAAATCAGAATTTGTTCGCAAAATTTTGTAAAGGGTAGTTTTTTCGATGGTACAAATTACGCTATCTTCAATGGCTTCTGCAGATGCAAGATAGTTTTGTTCAGCAAATAAGGCTCTGTATCCAATAAATCCCACAGGTTTTGCCATACGTACGATTTGTTCGCGTCCTCCAACTCCCTCCTTAAAAATTTTAACTTTCCCTTTCGATAAACAAATCAATCCATTGGGTTTATCTCCTTCTTTGTATATAATATCTCCTTTTTTGTAAGAGGTGCAGGTACTGTTCTTTTTTAGCTGCTCTTTTTCATCTTTATTAAGCACACTAAAAACAGACATTTGATTATCTATAATATTATCAGCGTTCATTAATTTGTTCATCATTTACCGTATATGTTAAAAAACATACAAATGTATATATTTAGTCTAAAACTATAAAATTTTTTCTACAAAATCGGTCTTTTTAAGTAACGACTCTTACAAATCAGATCAAAAAAAAGATAAAAAGGGTTTAATCAGAGTATATTAATCATAATTATATTTGGCTGCCAGTGGCATTCTTCGGCCGGCACCAAATGCTTTTGATGAAATCCTTAATATGGGTGGTGCCTGATATCGTTTATACTCATTGCTATCGACTAGTTTTATGATCTTTTCTACAATATTTTTTTCAAACCCATTTTCCAGCATATCTTCTATAGTTTTTTGTAGTTCGATATATTCGAATAATATTTTGTCAAGCACATCATAATCGGGCAACGAGTCACTGTCTTTCTGATCGGGTCTAAGTTCTGCTGAAGGTGTTTTGTCAATTGAATTTTCAGGTATAATTTCTATTTCTCGGTTGATATATCTGGCTAACTTATAAACATCTGTTTTGTAAACATCGCCTAAAACGGATAATCCACCGTTCATATCTCCGTAAAGTGTACCATAACCAACAGCAGCTTCACTTTTGTTAGATGTATTTAATAAAATATTGCCAAACTTATTCGAAAGAGCCATTAAAATGGTTCCACGAACCCTGGCTTGAATATTTTCTTCAGTAACATCTGCCTTTAGCCCTCTAAAAATAGGTTCTAACGATTCATCAAAAACATCTACAATGTGCTGAATATTGATGATGTCATATTGAACGCCCAAATTTTCTGCTAATTGGATGGCATCAATAATTGAGTGTTCGGATGAAAATTTTGAAGGAAGCAAAAGCACACGGATATTTTTTGCTCCTAAAGCACGAACAGCTAAAACAAGCGATACAGCCGAATCGATTCCTCCTGAAAGGCCTAAGGTAGCTGTAGTGAAATTTAATTTTCTGAAATAATCTTTTATTCCCAGCACTAATGCATCATGGATTTTTCCAATAACATTAGGTTCTTCATTTGTAGAATTTTTTCTTTTATATTGTTCTATTTCTTCCAAATCATAAATTCTGTAATCTTCTTCGAAAAGTTTTAACTCATCGGCAATGGTTCCGTCTGAATTAATTATTAATGAGCCTCCGTCGAAAATAAGTTCGGTTTGAGCCCCAACCTGGTTTACATTAAATACCGGGAGTTTATATTTTTTTGCATTACGTATGAAAATATTTTTTTTACCCCATATTTTTGTATACGAAAATGGAGATGCTGCTATATTAACAATAAAATCAGGCTTATATTCTATTAATTTTTCCATGGGGGTTACCTGGTAAAGCTGGTTTTTCCCAAAAGGATTGTTTGTCGGCTGGTCGTCCCATAAATCTTCGCAAATAGTTAAGGCAATTTTTTTGCCTTGATATTCGACCACATTAAATTTATCGTTGGGTTCAAAATATCTGTATTCATCAAAAATGTCGTAGGTTGGCAGTAAGGATTTATTTTGAATAAATTGAATCTCTCCATCAGCAATAAAAAGAGCCGAATTAAATAATCTTTTACCTCTTTGATGATAATTTATGGTAGGAGCACCAATAATAGCTGCAATATTTTTACAATATCCTGAAATCTCGGATACCGCATCTTCACATTTTTCGATGAACGACCGGTGTTCCAGTAAATCTTGCGGGGGGTATCCACAAACCGACATCTCTGAAAAAATAATTAAATCTACTTTTTCTTCTTTTGCTTCTTCAATTTTATCAATAATCGAGGAAATATTCTTTTTGAAATTTCCAATATGGAAATTTAATTGTGCTATTGCAATTTTCATTCTTATTTCTTTTTAAAATAATATCCCTAATCTAATGGCAAAATTACTTAATGTTACTTTGTTGTTATTATCAGGAGTGATATCAATAAAACCGTTCGTATAAGTTAAACCTACTACTATAGCAGTGCTTCCGGCTATGGAGTACTCAACCCCTGCACCAATAAAATAGCCTAATGTGAATAATTTTACCTCATCACTGATATTTTCATTATTCAACTCAAAATTATCTACCTCCCCGGTAGCTTTAATATTTATACCTCCATTTATTCCTAAATGAGTATAAAAGGTAGTATACCCAATTTGGTTGGTTTTAAATTTTAATCCCAAAGGAATATTAATGTATTGTAATTTATAGTCTAAAACACTTCCGGCAGGAATACTATCGTCTTCTGAACTATTGGTGTTTATCTCTTTTACGAAATCGTATTTTAACTTGCCACCTGTATTATCAATCGATATGCCGGTCATAAAAGCATAATTTTTGGCAAAATAATTATCTACATTTAAGCCAATGTTTACTCCCAGTTTTGAACCTTCGCTGATAACATCTTTTAAATCGGGTGACATCCACGAAAATTTTGGATCGGCAAATACGGTAAATCTCATATTTTGGGCAAAAATCCCTAATGAGCTTAATACGAATATGGATAAAATTAAATACTTTTTCATACTTTTAGGCTTTATTTTTAGTTATTACAAAAATATATAAAATCGTATCATTATGCGAGATTTTTATGGACAGTAATCAAAAATCAATCCGTTTTAGTATATTACATAATTAAAAAAGGTTTAAATGATGATTAAAAGAGGATTTTTTGTAGTTATCACTTTGTTTTTTTTGTTTTCAGCATGCTCTGAGAAAAATAAATTTGATGTTGATATTGATAATATAGAAGTAGAATTAGAAGTTAAACGGCTAGATAAAGATTTGTTTGGCCTTGAACCTGGAGAATTAGAAGAAAATATCCCTGGGTTAATTAATAAATATGGCGAATTTTTGGAGCTTTACAGCCAAAATGTTATCAGTATTGGCAACCCATATAGTAAAGCCTATCCTGATTACTTAGCAGGATTTATTACCGACTACACCATGTTTCAGGTACATGAAAAAGTGATGGAAAAATTTCCCACTGTTGATTTTATTGAAGAAGAGTTAAACCAGGCATTCAAATATTATAAATACTATTTTCCGGAAAGGTTAGTACCTGCAGTTTACACTTACCAGGGCGGATTTAATCAATCTATTGTAGTAGCCGATAGTATTTTAGCCATTGGAATTGATAAATATTTGGGCACTGATGTGGATTTTTACGACCGTTTGGGCATTTCAAAATATTTACAAAGAAATATGATACCCGAAAAAATACCTACTGATGCTATGCGTGCCTGGGCAATGACAGAGTTTGTTTATAATGATTCTGTCGATAATTTGGTGAATAATATGATTTATCATGGGAAATTACAGTATTTTCTAGATGCCATGTTCCCTTTTACCGAAGATTCATTGAAGTTTGGATTTACATCTGGCCAGATTAAATGGTGCAGACAGAATGAAAAGCCAATGTGGGATAACCTCGTAGAGCAAAAGTTGCTTTTTTCAACTGATTATATGACCATCAATAATTATATTAACCCGGCACCTTTTACTACAGGTTTTCCACGTCAATCACCCGGAAGAGCAGTGGTTTGGCTGGGTTGGAAAATTGTTCATCGTTATATGGAACGGAATCCCGAAATTTCTTTAAAAGAGCTAATGCTCGATGATGATTATCAGAAAATACTTACTGAATCGAGGTACGAACCTTAATTCTTAAAAACTTTGCGCCTTTGCAAGTGTTAATAATAAGTGGCAGGAGGCAGCGGCAGTTGACAAAGGCCGAAGGCAGCCAGCCTGCAGGAGAAAGGAGACAAGAGAAATTTACCCAAATATAATTTTCGCTGGGTTTGGCTAAGAAATACTAACACTGCTAGACTTTGCGGTAAACTCTGCGTTTCTCTGCGAGAAATAATTGAATACGGCTGTAACCAGTCACAGTAAGCAGTAATAAACCACACACCAAAAAATGAACCTGTCTGCCGGAGCTCTGCTGGTTTACCAGCTACGGCTGGTTAATCTGCCGTAGGTCAAAAGTCGATTGCATAAGTTTTAGCGGGAGTAGATTTACCAATTTATTATTTCACCATTTCTTTTAATAAATTAGTAATATAATATTCATTTTCAGCAGGGGATAATTGTGGTTGAACAAAACAGTTTGTTAAGTGTTCAACAATAAAAAATTAACAAATGGATGCATTTATTTATATAGATTAGTTAAATTTATAGTAGAATTTTAAAACCAGAATTAACAATAAATATCAATCATTATGAAATCAGACATTGAAATTGCTCAAGCTGCAAAGATCAAACACATTACTGAAATTGCTAAACAACTTGGTATTGCCGAAGATGACCTGGAAATGTACGGCAAATATAAAGCCAAGCTACCTTTAAAATTTATAGACGAAGAGAAAATTAAAAAATCTAACCTGATTTTGGTAACGGCTATTACTCCAACACCCGCCGGTGAAGGAAAAACAACTACTTCAATAGGCCTTACCCAGGCATTAAATAGAATTGGGAAGAAAACAACGGTTGTATTGCGTGAGCCTTCATTAGGGCCTGTATTTGGAATTAAAGGAGGAGCAACAGGAGGAGGAAACTCCCAGGTTATCCCGATGGAAGATATTAACCTTCATTTTACCGGAGACCTTGCGGCTGTTGAAAAAGCACATAACCTTCTGGCAGCATTAATCGATAATAATATTCAGGCTAAAGATGGAAATTTGGGAATAGACCCAAGAACCATTGAGTGGAAACGAGTAACGGATATGAATGAGCGTTCGTTGAGGGATATTATAATTGGTTTGGGAGGGCCTAAACAAGGTGTTCCTCGCGAATCAGGCTTTCATATTACTGCGGCTTCTGAAGTGATGGCCACCTTATGTGTTGCAGAGAGCTTAAAAGATTTAAAAGAACGTTTAGGAAATATTTTTATTGGTTATACTTATGATGGAAAACCTGTTTTTGCCAAGGACTTAAATGCTCAGGGTGCAATGGCTGCATTACTGAAAGATGCAATCAAACCAAATTTAGTTCAAACATTAGAAGGAAATCCAGCGATTATTCATGGTGGCCCGTTTGCTAATATTGCACAAGGAACCAATACAATGATTGCTACCAAAATGGGAATGTCGCTGAGTGATTATGTAGTAACCGAAGCCGGATTTGCCAGTGAGTTGGGAGCAGAAAAGTTCTTTAACATTAAATCACAATTTGGTGATCTAATGCCAAATGCTGTAGTTATTGTTGCTACAATTCGTGCCTTAAAATATCATGGTGGAGCCAGATTAGCCGATTTGGAAAAAGAAAATTTAGAGGCATTAGAGAAAGGGTTTGAAAATTTGGATAAACATATTGAAAATATGAGTTTTTATGGTTTCAGGCCTGTGGTAGCTATTAATCGTTTTAGTTCAGACACCGATGCCGAATTAGAATTATTGAAAAAACATTGCGAAAAACTTGATTCTCCAGTAGCTGTAAACGATGCATGGGAGAAAGGAGGGGAAGGGGCAATAGAACTGGCCGAAAAGGTTGTTAGTGCTGCTAAAGCGTGCCCTACTTGTTTCAGGCCATTGTATGAGTTAGACTGGACATTTGAACAAAAGATTGAAGCCATTGCTACCAAAATGTATGGTGCTAAAAATGTTGAATATACTGTAAAAGCTAAAAACCAGTTGAAAAAAATTACCGATCTTGGTTTTGGAAATTTGGCTGTTTGTATTGCAAAAACGCAGAAATCACTTTCCGATGATGCGCACAAAAAAGGAAGGCCACGAGATTTTACTGTAAAAATTCGTGAGGTTGAGCTATCTTCTGGTGCAGGTTTTATAGTGCCAATTGCTGGTACAATTATGCGAATGCCTGGATTGCCTGGAGTACCTTCTGCTGAGAAAATTGATATTGATGATAATGGTAAAATTTCCGGACTATTCTAAAATTACAATGGATTTTATAATTAATTAAAGCTCATACTTATTGGTATGGGCTTTTTTTTGTATTTTTAAATGATCGTAATCGAAAAATTTATCAAAATGAAACCTTCATGCTTAAGGATAAAAAATTAAACCGGCACAAACTCAAAAGGACATGAACCGAGTTTACGAGCTCGCCGAAGGCAATAAAAAATTACTTGTTAGAAAGCTATTGCATGAAGGTTCGCCGGAGAGATTTGTGGAAAGCTTAAGCAGGTGACATCGGCAACAAAAAAGATTATTGAAATTTCAAGTTGTAAGTCTCAGAAAAAAAATTGTTTAACTAAAATATATTCTAATGAAGGTTTATCAAGAATTTAAGGAATTTACTGTAAAAGGCAATATGATTGATATGGCTGTTGGTATCATTGTTGGTACAGCTTTTGGCCGTATTATTACATCATTAGTTGAGGATGTAATTATGCCTCCCTTGGGTTTCTTGCTTGGAAAGTTCAATTTTGCAACGTTAAAAATTGTTTTAAAAGAAGCCGGTTACGATGCAGCCGGTAAAATGATTCATCCTGCAATAACTTTAAACTATGGGAATTTTATTCAGGTGTTGCTTAATTTTTTGATTATAGCAGTTGCTATATTCTTCATTGTAAAAATTATTAATGTCATCAGAAGAAAAGCCGAAGATCCCAAAAATAAGACAATATCTACACCAAAAGATATTGAGCTTTTGTCTGAAATAAGAGATTTGTTAAAAGATAAAAAATACTGATTATTTAATTGAAGACATAATCCTAAAAATGATTAAAATGGAATAAACCACAAAAGGCACGAAGTAAAATCTTTGCGCCCTTTGCTTGTTATTATTTATTTGCGAATAAAAAGGTTTAATATCCTAGTGTTTTTCCTTTTTCTGTAGCCGGAATACCATATTTCATCCAGTCGGGTGCTGGTTCATCTTTTAAATAGTGATTAAAAAATTGCATCATACGGATACTTAAATCTTTTGTATTCGGGCTCTTATTTTTCTCGTTATGAGGTTGCCCGTTATAATTTAACATCCATACCGGTTTATTTAACCTTCTTAAAGCTACAAAATATTCTATTCCCTGATACCATGGCACAGCTCCATCGGCATCGTTATGGCGGATAAGTACCGGCGTATTAATTTTAGGTGCATAAAATACCGGCGAATTTTCAATGTAATGTAGTGGTTTTTCCCATAAAGTACCACCAATTCGGCTTTGCGAATTTTCGTACTGGAACATCCGGCTCATGCCTGATTGCCATCTAATTCCGCCATAAGCACTTGTCATATTCGAAACAGGTGCTCCAATCGATGCTGCCGAAAACAGATCGGTTTTGGTTATAATAAATCCTGCTTGATAACCGCCCCAGCTTTGTCCTTGTATGCCCAAACCATCTTTATCTAAATAGGGCCGTTCGTTTAATAAAGCAAGTGTGCCGCTTACTACGTAATTGTATGCGCTTTCGCCCGGATAGCCAGTTTTATACCTTATATTGGGCATAAAAACAAAATATCCTTTGCTGGTGTAAAATGTTGGGTTTATTGTTGAACGGCTGGGCCTTGGAGCGTAATGCCGATGAATATCGTTAGAATGTAAACGGTAAAAATATACAATCATCGGGTATTTTTTATTGGGATCGAAATTTTCGGGTTTGTATAATAAACCCTCTTCTTCGGTTCCTTCAGCAGTAATCCATTTATATAGTTCAACATCTCCCCATAAATATTCATCTTGTTGTGGATTTTCATTGGACATTTTTTCTGCTTTGGTAAAATCAATATCACTTATCCACAGGTCATAGTATTCTTTAAAACTGCTGCGTTGCCAGATAATTTTTTCAGCATCTTTGGCTTTTTCAGGATTATAATAATAAACATCTTCGGCAATTAATTGCTCAGGATCGGATTTCCCGTTTAATATACATGAATAAAATCCCGATTGTTTGTTGTCGAAATTAAAAGATTTAAGCAATAACTCTTCTTTTGGATCAATAAATTCATTTTCATCATCCAAATGGATATACCTGAATTGGATATTATTCTTTTTTCCATGTTTATTGGTAATATTAACCGGAGTTTTTTTCATTTCCGGATCAATTTTCCAAATATCATAACGGTCATATATCAATACTTCGGCATCTTTTTCAGTCCAACCAGCAATTCCATATGAGCTTGGGTCCATAGGGTAATCAAACTCTTCGTCGTAAAAGTTAAGTTGAATATTTCCAGTTAGATTTTTTGTTAATTTATTTTTAATGGAGTAAGCATGCCAGGCGCTATCTGCATAGGCGTACCACAAAATATATTTGTTGTCGGGCGAAAGGCCTATTTCGCCTTTAAACTTTTCTTTGAACAACATTTTTTCTCCGGAATTGATATTGATGATAAAAACATCTGAATAGCCTGGTAGTTCCCACGAAATTAATTTTTCATAAGGTTCAGTGTAATATCCTAGTGCAATTTCGCCATTCCCGTTTCTACTTTTTTGGGTTCTTTTTATTTTTTCATCTTCCAGTTGAATCATTTTTTGGTTATTAATATGATATACTGTAAGATATGTTCGTTTAAGCTCTCTGTCCAAATTGCTAAGCTGTTGTGGTTGTAATAGTGGGTCTGACCAGCTCCATAAATCCAGCACAACTTTCTCTTCGTCTAGTAAAGTGTCTTCTGGTTCTGGTTCTGGTTTTGGTGCAATTCCAAAAAATAAACGTTTGTTATTCTCTGAAAAGTAAATATTCCCATTCTCGCTTACAGTCCATTTTTCGGGTATTTCTTTTGTTAATGTATCTACAATCTTTTGAAGATGTTTTTTGTTATTATTGTAGAGATATAAGCTGTAAACCTTTGTTTCTAAAGTATCTTCAGAATGAATGAATGCAAAATAATTTCCTTCATAATCGGCGCTAATTTTCTTCGATAATCCTGATTTTGATTCCAGGCTGTCTAATTCCTCTTTTTCAGTATTAAACGTATAGAGGGTAGATTTTAAAATGGTATCGTTTTGTAGTTTAATAAAACTTACCAGTTTGCCATTGTTTGATATGGAAAATTCTGTAATATTTTTAAACTGGTGCTTTTTATTTGTCACCGGATTCATAATGGTTAGGCTGTACTCTTTAGGTGCCTTTTTATCAAATTTTTTCTTTTTTTCTTTTTTTGTGGTATCGTCTTTTTCTTTTTCAGTATGTAAAAATGCAAACCATGACGAAGATTTTTCGGGTATCTCAAATGAATTTAAGTTTTCTAAGGTAATTTTTTTATTATTTTCTAACACCAGGATACCTAATGAATCTTTAGGCAATTTATCTTTATTCGTTTTTTTCAGTTTCATTGTCCTGATAGTATCGGTGTAAGGATAAATTCTATAAACAAGGTAGTCTGAGTTAGGAGAAAATTTGGCATTTTTAGCTCTTTTAATTACCTTCTTTTCTTCTGTTTGGGTATTGTATACCACCGTTTTTCCATCTCCATAATAAGGGTTCGATTCATAAAAGGCCCATTTACCGTCGTATGATATTCCTTTATTTTCTATGTATTTCCAGTTGTCATATACTGAAAAATCAAGTGGTTTTTTTTCTTCCTGCGCATTCGCAGAAAGCATCACAATAAGTAGTGCTGATAATAAAATTTTAATTTTCATAAGTGTTGAATTTAATTATAATAAGTTTTATATATCATTCAATCAATCATTGATTAATATAAAAATATAAATTTTAGATTCAATTCCTTATAAAAAGTTTAAAGTAGTTGACTGCCAAAAGCAATTATTAATATGTCATTTTTTCAGTTTGTTGATTAAAATATTCAATGGCACGAAAAATGATATGGATATATGTAAATAATTAAATATTTAAAAGATGAAACATCCATGAGAATAGAGTTCACACACACGAGCATTATTATTATGGATGTTCCAACTGACCATAAAAAACAAAATGTTAACAAATGAAATTTAAAAAAATTCAATCTTTCAATGAATTACAACAAGCATTGACAAGTAGTAATAAAAGCTATTTGTTAATTTATAAATCAGGAGCAGAACAAAGTGATTGTGCTTTTATTAATTTACAAAAAGTAGAATTTAAGAGCCAGGATGTTCAATTTTTAGTGGTTGATGTAAATAAAACCCGCGATATACATCAACAATATGAGATTACAACAGCTCCTGTTTTACTTGAATTTATCGGAGGAAAGCCTGGTAAAGTAATTAAGGGTTGCCACGAGCCGGGATTTTTTAAATCCCTCTTCGAAAATGCATTGTATTCGGCTACTCAAAGCAAAGAAGAAAAAAAAGCCAAGCGTGTAGTTGTTTATTCAACGCCTACCTGTCCACATTGTAATACACTAAAAACTTATTTGAAAGAACAAAAAATTCCTTTTCGGGATATTGATGTTTCGCGCGATCAGAAAATGGCGCAGGAAATGGTTAAAAAGAGTGGACAGCAGGGAGTACCACAAATTGATATCAACGGGCGGTTGATTGTTGGATTTAATAAACCAAAAATTGACGAATTACTAGAGTTAAAATAATGTCAAACTGTAAAAATTAATTAAAAATGAAAGAGTTACAACCATTAAACGAGCATGTTTTACTGGATATTTCTGATGATAAGGAGGAGCAAAAAACGGCATCGGGAATTATCATTCCAGACTCGGTAAAGGAAAAAAAGAAAATTGCTAAAGTAGTTGCTATTAGCACCATAGAAAATTCTGCCATCAACGTTGGCGATAGTGTGCTTTACAAAGAGTTTTCGGGGACTGAAGCTGAAATTGAAGGAAGAAAATTTTTGCTTATTCCTTATGCCGATATCCTGGCAAAGGTAGTTGAAACAGACTCGATTTAAAATATTATCCACCTATTACTTATTTTCTGACATATAAAAAGGCGCTCATTCTATCGGGCGCCTTTTCAATTTATCTTCCATCAACATGTAATATCCTGGTTTTTTTCTTTAAGGTTCTTAGGACGATAAAAATTAAAAAAGTAATGATTAAAGTGTAGAGCCAAAAATCGGTTATCATTAATTCTTTATTTTTAATATAATTTTTTAAAACATTTAAATAAGTAAAAGAAACACCAAGAGCAAAAAGGCCGTTATATTCTCTTTTTAATACATTGCGAAATGAAAATTCAAGGTCTGCTCTTTTCCAACCTTTTAATTTTGGGAAAAAGGGTGGAGCCGTTAACGACCATTTTAAATATTGATCACCAAATTTTCCTTTTAAAAACTGCTCTTCGGCAAACATTATTCTTTCATAGTATAGCCAAAATAGTAAGGTACAAACAATAGCAAACCATATATTATTTACATAAAGAATAATACCAAACCACATTAAAAAGTTGCCTAAATAGAGCGGATGCCTCACCACAGAATAAATTCCTTTGGTATTTAGTGTTTCGGCAACTTGCTTTGCAGTATTTCTGCCAGAGGTTCCTTTGGGCGTAAATCCAATGACAATTATTCGGATTAATAAGCCAAACAATGAAATGCTTAAACAGATAATTGACCAGGTTAATTCAGGTAGCTTAATATCTTGTTTAAAGTTTAAAATTAATACCAATGTTGCCAATGGGTATAAAATAACAGGCAAATAACTCCGATATTTAAAAAAAAGGTTTCCTGTTTTATCAAATTCTTCGACTAATGACATGTTTTGGTTTGTTTTTTTGTGGGTGAAAAGTAGTAAAAAATTACCGGATTTTGAACTTCTGTCAGTAATTTAGATTCTTTTTTTATAGCTATCCAATTACCAATAAAATTTGTTATGAACAACTATATACAAAAAATCCCACTTGTAGCGGGATCATTATTCTTTTGCGGAGAGAGGGGGATTATTCGTATCGCAATTTAGCGATACTCATGAAGGCTTCGCCGTTCGAACCTCCAACGCTTCGTTCTCATCTCTGTTTATTTTTTTAGCTTCCTGAATAAAAAAAGACCAACGATTACTCATTGGCCTTCAGTGTTTTGCGGAGAGAGGGGGATTCGAACCCCCGGTACCCTAATCGGGTACGCCAGTTTAGCAAACTGGTGGTTTCAGCCACTCACCCACCTCTCCTAGAGGTTGCACAAAAGTATAAAATTGATCTATATTACCAAAAAAATCATTAAAAAAGATTGCATTTGAAAATGCAAATTTTTATTGTCGGTTATTTGTCTTTATTATTTTTATTCTTTGGTTTTGAAATAGATTCTCTCATTTTTGTATCAGCGTCGATATTTTTAAATTTATAATAATCCATCACGCCTAAGTTTCCTTGCTTGAAAGCTTCTGCCATTGCCAGTGGAATTTTTACTTCTGCTTCAATAACTTTTGCACGGGCTTCTTGTGCTTTAGCTTTCATTTCCTGCTCTAATGCAACAGCCATTGCTCTTCGTTCTTCGGCTTTAGCTTGTGCAATATTTTTATCGGCATTAGCCTGGTCCATTTGCAGTACCGCACCAATATTTTTGCCAATGTCAATATCTGCAATATCAATAGAAAGAATTTCGAAGGCGGTTCCAGAGTCAAGCCCTTTCTCAAGTACTACTCTTGATATAGAATCCGGATTTTCTAAAACAGCTTTATGCGATTCGGCCGAACCGATTGATGACACACATCCTTCGCCTACACGGGCTAAAACTGTATCTTCACCTGCTCCACCAACCAATTGTTTAATATTAGCCCGAACGGTAACTCTTGCTTTACAGATTAGCTGAATACCATCTTTTGCTACGGCTGTTACCGGAGGTGTATCAATAACCTTAGGATTTACCGACATCTGTACAGCCTCTAAAACATCGCGGCCAGCCAAATCAATGGCTGTAGCCATATTAAATGGTAAGTCTATATTTGCTTTTTCTGCTGATACCAATGCGTGAACAACATCCGGTACACGCCCTCCTGCTAAATAATGGGCTTCCAAATCGTTTCGGTTTAATTCCAAACCGGCTTTGGTTCCTTCAATCATGGCTCGTACAATAATTGATGGAGGTACTTTACGCCAACGCATAAAAATAAGTTGAAGTAAAGAAATTCTTACACCGGAAACCAGTGCCTGGAACCATAATCCTATGGGGATTAAATATAAAAACAAATAAAGTAATACAATGATTCCAATAATTACTGCTACTAAAGGCCAAAATTCCATAATATTTTAATTTAAAGGTTTTACAATAATATACGATCCTTCAATCTTTTTTACCTGAATTTTTGTTTTTGGATCGATATATGAACTTGATGATTTTGCTTCGTAATATTTTTCGTTTAAAAAAACTTTTCCATATGGATTTAACCGGGTTACGGTTTCTCCAATATCTCCAATATTTATTTCATTTTCGAGCGATGAACTTGATTTTCCTTCTATTTTCGAGTCGAGCATAATTTTTTCCCATGTACCTGCCCGCAACATCAGAATGACAGAAAAAATGGATACTCCGGCAGTTGCCAAAAGAATATAATGGCCCGTGGGTGTGCCATATTCTTTATATCCAAAATAAATACCAATAAAAATAAGTATTGCCCCTGCGATGCCGGCAATAGTTACCCCGGGAACAATCAAAAACTCTACAAAAAAAAGTATGATTCCCAAAACAATTAAAAAAATGATGGCTGTTAATGACATATTAATTTAATGAAACAATTAAACCTTTGTTTTGTAATTGATCGTACATTTTTTTCAAATGGCTAAATTTCCCTTTTTTAATATCACATTTACCATTATAATGTACAATGTAAGTACATTGTTCAGCTTGAACCGAATCGTGTTTACAAACATCCATAAGCGATTTAATTACAAAATCGAATTCATGAACATCATCGTTATGTAAAGTTAGCGAGAAATCCTTTTCAGAATCGCTGTTAAATTCATACTTGTTTTGTTTTTCTGTTTTCTTTTTGCTGGTCATAGTATCCTTAATTAAGAAAGCCTAATATACAATTTTAAATCTATATAAAGATATTAATTTTTTATGTTATTGAGTCATTTTTATAGCCTGATCTAAGGGAATTTGATGTTCGGCAAAATAAGCATGCACCTCAACTTCTTTATTTACAATAGATTCAATTTTATCTTTTAATGCAAATGCTTCATCAAAATTGTTAAATGATTTGATGGTAATAATTTGTTGGCTATTTTGATTTTCTGTATATAAATCTTTTGTCTCGGGCACAATATCTTTTATTTTATTTAACAAGGTTGAATCTTCAATCATCAACACAAAATTTATGGTATAAATTATAGATAAATTTTCAGCACCTTCATTCTTTTCATCTTTTTCTTTCGATGATGATTGAGTTGAATAATTTGTAAAAGGCTCTTTTGATTCCAACTTTACAGCTTGATTTACAGGTATAATTTTACCATCTTGAAAAGCAACAATAAATGCATCTGAAAATCCTTTGGATTTTACTTTTGGTAAATTTTTTTCTGCATCTTTAATGGTTCTGAACTTTCCGGCATAATATTTTCGGATATCGCTGTTTGGCTTTTTTATAGCCGTTAATGGTTCTAATCCTTTAAAAACTGATGGGTTTTTGCTCGAACTAAAAGCTCCCAGCTGGATCATATAAATGATGCCATTGGGCAAATCTTCATTAACAGGAATGGGATTGGATAAATTGTAACGGGAAGGTATTTTTATATTTAATCCCAAATCAAAATTTATTTCTTTTTCCTCATCACCTCGAGTAAAATATTGCAACTTACTTAATGAATCTTCATTATATTCTAAATTTTGTTGTTTCTCATCTATTGTTTCTTTTTTTGAGAATTGGCTCACTGTTTGTTGACTTTCATCATTGCTTGCAAATCCATAGGTTAAATTTTTCAAGGCAATATTTTGTTGTTCAATTTCACGCACTTGATGGTAGCAATTATCAGCTTTTTTTTGGGTGTTATAAACCTGCTGCTCTAATTCAATAATTTTATTAGACAATTTGGCACGTTCTTGCCCGTCGGGGGTGTGGTCAAATTGTTTTCGCCTGTCGTCAATAACCCACCGGAGCGAATCGGCTTTTAACTGATAGCTCATAGCCAAATTCATTAAACTATCGTATTGGGTTTTGTTTATAAAATTTTTGTTTATTGATGGTTTTATAAATGATTCTGTTTTTTTGCTTTCTGCTACTTTAGGTTTCTGCTTTCGTGCATCCAGGGTGGCATTAACTTCAAGTTGGGCTAGTTGTTTAATTTTTTCTTGGGTTTCTAATTCGATATAAGGGGTATAGTATTCAGGATCAATTTTATATACAGTGTACTCATTTGTCCCACATGCTCTGTTTGAGCTTACCAGTGCCAGTTTATTATTGGCCGAAGGTACATATAAAATGTCATCAAAAGGTGAATTAACAGGGAACCCAATATTTTCGGATTCGCTCCATGTTTGACGGCTCCAATCCCACGAGCTTTTATAAACATCGTATCCACCCATACTGTAATGCCCTTTTGAGGCAAAAAACAGGGTTGTTCCATCTGAATGGATAAATGGATAATTTTCATCAAAAGGAGTATTAATAATATCACCCAAATTTTCGGGTTGGCTCCAGGTTGTATCCGTTAGTTTTGTTATACGGAAAAGGTCGTAATCGCCACGGGTTTTATTTTTGGCTGCAAAAAATAAAACTTCGTTTCGCTCTAACTCATTAGGAACAAAAAGCACGGTGCTCCCGGCTAATGAATCTTTTTCCCAGCCAAAAAAATCGTCCCTGTCAACAAATTTTCCATCCAGGTCGTTGAACTGATATTGTTTATAAAAATTGTCTTTTGATATACTTTCCCTGCTGTAAACCGAATATTTTTTACCGTATTTTATCAGGTAAGAGCCGTTACGAGCCATTGCTTTATAGTTTTCAAGGGCATAATCATTAATCTGTTTTTTTGTTACTCTTTTTTCAAACCATTCGTAATTTTTTATAGCTTCGTCGAACTGATAATTGCGGTGATATGCCAGTCCCAAATAAAAGTAAACATCATCGGGAACGTCCTGGGTTGCAGCATATCGCAAAATATTAAGAGCTTTATCAGGGTTATTTTCTAAATGTAATAAACAAATTCCGGTATAATAATTATAGATAGGGTCTTTGGGGTAAATTTTGAGCATTTGGTTAAAATAGCTGTAAGCATCTGAATAATTTTTCTGCATGAAATTATTATATGCTGTTTTTAAATCATTAAGCCCTGGGTACTCATCTTGCTGTTGTGCAAATACTCCAGCGACAAACAGAAAAAATCCAATAATACAGCTATATAATTTTAATTTAACCATTTTTTATATTCCAACAAATTGAATAAACAGATACAAATTTAATATTCCTGGCATTGTAGTAAAAGAAAATAATCAATTACTTTTTTTAATCAGTTTAAAATTCAGTAAATTGAGTTACTTAATCAAAATCATTTTAAGAATTATAAACATTACTTCTAAACATGATGTTGATATGCTGGTTATTTTTTAATTTTACAGAACATAAAATAAAATCGACATGGCAGAATTAAAAGAAGGAGATAAAGCTCCAATGTTTAAAGGTATTGATCAAAATGGAGAAGAAATATCTTTAGATCAATATCAAGGGAAAAAAGTTGTACTTTATTTTTACCCTAAAGACAATACACCTGGCTGTACTGCCGAAGCATGCAATTTACGCGACAATTACAGCGATTTTTTAAATAAGGGGATGGATGTTATTGGTGTTAGCCCTGATAGCGAAATTTCACATCAAAAATTTATCGACAAACACGAATTACCTTTCAGGTTAATATCCGATCCTGAAAAAAAGATATTAAATAAATACAATGCCTGGGGAGAGAAAAAAATGTATGGTAAAACATACAAAGGTGTTTTACGAAAAACATATATTATAGCTGAAGACCAAACCATTGAAAAGATTTTTGAAAAAGTGAAAACCAAAGACCACACAAATCAGATATTTACATCGTTAAAAATTTAATTTAGAAAAATATCATATTATGACAAAAGAAAAAAAAGAAACTGATATTAATAAGGAAAAGCTAAAAGCCTTACAATTAACTTTAGACAAGATTGACAAAGATTATGGCAAAGGTACAATAATGAAAATGGGTGATAAAGCAATTGCCGATGTGCCATCCATTTCATCTGGATCCATATCGCTTGATATGGCTCTTGGTGTAGGAGGGTTTCCACGAGGACGGGTTATTGAGATTTATGGACCCGAATCGTCGGGAAAAACTACACTTGCGATCCATGCTGTTGCCGAAGCGCAAAAAAAAGGTGGTATTGCTGCTATTATTGATGCCGAACATGCTTTTGACCGTTTTTATGCCGAAAAACTAGGTGTTGATGTGGAAAATCTTTTAATATCGCAACCCGACAATGGCGAGCAGGCTTTAGAAATTGCCGACCACCTGATTCGATCTGGTGCGATTGATGTTATTGTAATCGATTCGGTAGCGGCGCTTACACCAAAAGCAGAAATTGAAGGCGAAATGGGCGATTCAAGAATGGG
>JBKHIH010000030.1:0-36478 GCA_046538755.1 Thiohalospira sp. | reverse complement strand
TATAGTCTATATTTTAGAAGATTTTACCAACTATTTTTCAGTATTATGCCTTAATAAAAGAATGGATGTCGAAATGAACATCCATTTTTTGTTTTATATATTATAATTGATTGAACTTATGTAGCTAATAACCTCCTTTTTCTTTGAAATAAGTACGTAATAAAACTTTTTTTAATTCGCGCTCAAGAATTTTGTGAGTAATAACTTCAGGTACTGTTTCAAACTTTTTATTTGGATCAGGTTTTACTAATTCTTTTTGGCTAACGTCAATCTGATAAAGTAGAGACATTAATTTTTCGTAATTGTTATTTAGTAAGTTTTCAATATACACACATAATTGAGCAAAGAGTTCATCGTATACCATGCTGGCATTTCCGGAGAAACTAATATCCATCCCAAACATAGCAAAATCTTTTCTAACTTGATCGGCAGTTAGCAAAACAAATTTTTCTTCTTGCTTTGATCTTTCAAGTTGGCTTTGGCTAATTAGATCACTCATCGTTTTTTTTATCTGGTTTTTGCAGTGTATATAAAATGGCTTCCAGTTGTCGTAAATAATCCCGTTTTTTAAATTGTGGAGCATAAATAAAACCATCGAAATTAACCACCCTGTTTTTTTCTTTATCAATAGTAGTAAAACTTACAAAAGGCCCTCCCATGAAATCATTTTTTACATGCCACAATCCACGTGTTTCGATAATTTCTATGCCATTTACTTTAATTTCTTTTCTTACAAAATCGGCATCTCTTTCAACGGCCATGTATGAATTTTTGCTGGGCCCGGGAACAAATTTACTGGTAAACTTGTCTCTTTTTGCAAAAAATAAACCTGCAGAAAGTTCTAAATCAGGAATTGGATAGGAATAAACTAATATTCCCTGGATAAGGTCTCCACGCCCGCGGCTTTCAATCCATACAAAATTTGTAGTATCAACATCTAATGAATATCCTTTAGGGATTGTTAATCTATAGCCAAATTTTTGTTCTAAGCGATCGCCGATAGTTTTTTCCTCAAATTTTTTATAGCCCTGTGCATATCGCTCCATCTCTTTTTGTAAAATTCGTTCTACAATTACATCATCTTGTTCGTTTAATAATTCCAGCAAACTTTCCTTATCAGGTGCTACAATGTTAATGATCAGTTGTGGTTTAGCCCAAATATTTTTTTGAATAACTGTTTTTGGTTCATCAAAATTTTTATCCAGTTTAACCGAAACAAGCGTTCTGTGAGTTCGAAAAATACTGCTGAAAGCGCTATGTGGAATATGAGCAAGGTCAAAAAGCGGTTCGTCCTGGGGAAGTGCGGGGCATGCACTTATAAACATTTCTTTAAATTTTCGCCCAATCTCAGCATTCCATAAATCATTATCTAAAACCAAAACAACTTCTCCTGTTCGCCCTGTAACATTTGGCAACGATTTAGAAGCATCTTTGTCTTTACAAGATACTAAAATAGTGGTTAAAGCTATAACTGTTAAAATAATTTTTTTCATTGGAACATATTTTGGGGTTAATTATTCAGGTATATTTTTAGTTTTAATCCGGGTTTCAAATCTTTTTCATTATCTATCTGGTTTTCTTCTTTAAGCTCTGAAATCGAACGGCAATTAAATTTTTCTGCAATACTCCAAATAGTATCACCCTCTCTTACAATGTAATAAATATAACGATCGGTTGAGTCTCTTTGTTGTTTTGGCAACATTCTTTCTTCTTTAATAGAGTGGGCAAGTACCGGATCAACCCATATGTCTAGTAACTGGCCTACATTCAGGTCATTTGTAGGCAAGCTGTTCCAAATTTTTATATCATCAATGGTACAATTATACTTAATGGCAATTTTATGAAAGTATTCGCCTCTGGCTACCTCGTGAACTATTTTAATTTTCCCGTTTTTATCACCAGCCATTGCAATTTCCTCTTCGGGTGTTGCCGATTTATTATTGGCATCGAGAATGGCTTTTTCATTTTTAAGAAATATACGAACTTTATTAGCTGGTAAAACAACCGTTGCCCCTTCTTTTTGTTTGGGAATATAATCAAGCTTGTAAGCAGGATTTAAATGTTGAAGGGTTTCTACCGGAAGGTCAATAAACTCTGCAATGCGTTTAAAAGATGTTGCTTCATGAATTTTTACTGTATCCACATCGAGATGAATAAAAGGTGAGCGAATGGGTTTAATATTATGATCTTGATAATGATTCATTACATAATTTACAGCAATAAATGCAGGAACATATCCATTGGTTTGATCGGGGAGATAGGGTTCTATTTCCCAAAAGTTAGTTTTCCCTCCCGAGCGTATTATTGCATTTCTTACAACCCCTGGGCCTCCATTGTAAGCTGCTAATGCAAGTTGCCAATCGTTATATATGCGATATAGATATTGTAAATAAGCGCAAGCAGCTTCAGTCGATTTGTAAGGATCAGACCGCTCGTCAACATATGAGTTTACTTCTAAGTCAAACATTTTGCTTGTGTTAATTTTAAATTGCCACAACCCTACTGCTGCTGACGAAGAAATAGCCCTGGGGTCTAAGGCAGATTCAACAATAGCAAGGTATTTTAGTTCAAGTGGTAAACGGTATTTATCGAGCATCTCTTCAAAAATTGGGAAATATAATTCTGCAAGTCCAATAATTTTGGCCAAATGCTCACGGCGCTCAATGGTGTAAACATCAATATACCGGCGTACACGTTCGTTATATTCAAGTTCGATGGGTGTAAGGTTATTAAGTTCTGCAATTTTATATTCGTAAACCAGGTCAGCATAAATAGGAATAGAATCTTTATTTCTTTTTTTATCAACGGATTTTTTTTCTGTCTGAAAAAAACCATGATTAATGGCATAACTTTTTAAATCAGCAAAATAAAAAAAGGTTATTAAAGTGATGGTTAATATTCGAAACATTCTATTCATAATTATTTATCATTTTCACACATCGAGTCAGTATTATTTGGTAAAAATAATATTTATTCCACTTTATTCATTAAATAATTCGAAAAAGCAAAAAGTTTTTTCTCATTAAATTTTTTTGCCATAATTTGGATTCCAAATGGCAACATTGACGGGTGTTTCCCAACAGGTAGAGAAATGGCAGGGTTTCCTGTTAAGTTGGCGTGCATAAGATATATATCTTCAAGAAACATCGATTCGGGATTTGCATTTTTTTCACCAAAATCAAAAGCTACATCCGGAGTCGTAGGGCTTATGATGAAATCATATTTTTCAAATATTTTATCTGTTTCAGTTTTAATTAACTGTCGCACTTTTTTGGCTTTTTTGTATAAATCTCCCTCTTTTTCGTGTAAAACATATGTTCCTGTAAGGATTCGTTTTTTTACTTCTTTCCCAAACCCTCTAGAGCGGCTTTCTGTAATAAATTCCTCTGATTTTTTTACATTGGTTGCCCTGTAGCCAAAGTTCACACCATCGTACCGGGCTAAATTCGACATAGCCTCAGCGGGTGCTAAAATATGAAATGTGGGTACAATATAATCGAGCCAGGGGAATGAAATTTCATCAATTATTACTGATTTGTTTTTCAAAAAAGTAATTATACTTTTCATTTTTTTATGGATATGATGATCCAGTGCTGGATAGTTTAATGTTTCTTTTAAAATACCAATTTTTAAAGATTTAATATTTAGTGAAAAAATTCTATAATTTGTAATAGTATCAGGATTAAGTGTTAAATCTTTATCGTCTGGGCCTGCAATAGCTTCAAGAATGATGGCATTGTCCTCAATATTTTTGGTTAATATTCCAATTTGGTCAAACGAAGATGCATAAGCAATTAATCCCCAGCGAGAAACCAGCCCGTAGGTTGGCTTTAGGCCTACCAATCCACAAAACGAAGCAGGTTGGCGCACAGAACCTCCTGTATCTGAGCCCAGGGCTGCCAGGCAACAATCAGCAGCTACAGCAGTTGCAGAACCTGACGAAGACCCGCCTGGTACTTTTGTATTGTCCAAAGGATTTAATGTTTTTCCAAATGCTGATTTTTCGCCGCTGCTTCCCATAGCAAATTCGTCACAATTTGTACGGCCAATTATAATTGCATCTTCATCCAAAAGGCGTTCAACAACTGTAGCACTAAACGGTGAGATATAATTTTTTAAAATTTTAGATGCTGCTGATACTTTATGATTTTTGTAGCAAATGGTATCTTTAATTGCAATTACCAGGCCTGCCAGTTTTCCTTTATTAAGCTTTTGATCAATTACCTTCGCTCTTTCTTTTGCTTCATCAGTAAAAACTTCAAGGAATGCATTAAGATGTTTGTTTTCAGCTATTTGTTTAAGGTAATAATCAACAACTGCCTCAACGGTTAAATCTTTCGTTTTAATTTGGGATTGTATGTAACTTAATGACTTCATATTTATTTAAATAAAAAAGCCTGCCTCTTTAATTAAAAGGGGCAGGCAAATTATTTAAATGATCATTTTATTTTTGAGCTTTATTCTCTTGTTTGCTATCTTCTTCATTATCATCATCTTTGGTTGCTTTTTTAAATTCCTTCATTCCCTGGCCCAAACCTTTCATGAGTTCGGGTATTTTGCGGCCACCAAATATAAGAAGCACTACAAGAACAATTAAAATAATTTCCCATGGGCCGGGCATTCCTAGAATAATAGATGTAAATAGCATATGCTTCTGGTTTTAAGTTTATTCAAAAGTAATGAATTTTTATCATTTATTTAAAATATGCCGGAAAATATCGTTTCCATTTGCATAAAGTAATAATGTCAATAAAATAATCATTCCGGTTATTTGAGCGTATTCCATAAATTTATCGCTGGGTTTCCGGCCGGAAACTATTTCGTAAATAAGGAACATTACATGCCCACCGTCGAGTGCTGGAATAGGAAGCACATTCATAATGGCCAGGATAATGGAAAGAAATGCAGTTAAATTCCAAAAAGCCTGCCAGTTCCAAGTTCCAGGAAAAATTTTCCCAATGGTAATAAATCCTCCCAATGATTTGTAGGCTTCTGTTTTGGGCGAAAAAATGAGTTTTAGTTGTTTCAGATAGCTTCCAAAAGTCTCAACTCCTTTGTTTATTCCTGCAGGAATTGATGCTAACAGATCATAATCTCTGCTTTCGAGTTCGAAAAAGCGGGTTAAATTTCCATCCGGAGCAATCCCTAATAACCCATTTTCAGGAACAGTAACCATAAAGTCTAATGTATCATTGTTTCGTAAAGCAGTAATGGTAACTTCCTGATTTTTATAATTATTCAGGCTATCTTTAAACTCATCAAAAAATTCAATTGGATTATGATTTATGGCTATTAGTTTATCATCCAATTTTAACCCGGCTTCTTTGGCCGGCGAATCTTTGGTAAACCCCCCTACATAAAAAGGAAGTCGTGGCATAACAAAGCTGGTACTATTCAGTAATTCGGGAATAATTCGCTCTGGGATTGGTACTTCTCTTTTATTTCCATCACGTTCGATTTGAATGGTCTCTACTTCGTCTAGCACAATATTGGGTACGATTTTATAGAAATCTTTAACGGGTTTATTGTCTAATGCAATGATTTTATCTCCATCTTTTAGCCCAATATCTTTGGCCAATGAGTCGGCCATGATTCCATACTTAACATTTTTTGTAGGTAAATATTGTTCACCCCAGGTGTAAAGAATGGCAGAATATATGATGAGCGCTAAAATAAAATTAACTAAAACTCCTCCTAGCATAATGAGTAATCGTTGCCACGATGGTTTCGATCTAAATTCATGAGGTTCGGGTGGTTTTTTCAATTGTTCTTTATCTAACGATTCATCTATCATACCTGATATTTTGACATAGCCTCCTAAAGGTAGCCAGCCCATTCCGTATTCAGTTTCGCCAATTTTCTTTTTAAAAACCGAAAACCATGGATTAAAAAACAGGTAAAATTTTTCTACCCGGGTTTTAAATATTTTGGCAAACAAAAAGTGTCCAAACTCGTGTAAAATTACCAGAATGGATATACTTAATAAGAATTGTCCTGTTTTAACTAATATTTCCATCGATCTCTTCTTTTCTTTTAAATGTTTAAATTAATGTTTTCGTAAATTCCCGTGTTTCCTGATCTGTATTTATCAATTGTTCTAAATCCGGATGTCTTATATAATCAATTTTATGCATCGATTGTTCAATCATATCTGTCATTTGGCAAAAACCAACCTGATCTTTTAAAAAAGCTTCAACAGCAATTTCGTTTGCTGCGTTAACAATACAAGGCATATTTCCACATTTATCCATGGCTTCTAATGCCAACGACAGGTTTTTAAAATTTTTCATATCCGGTTTTTCGAAAGTAAGGTTAGGATAATCCCAAAAGCTAAATCTTGGGAAATCACTTTTAAACCTTTCCGGGAATCCCAACGCATATAAAATGGGCAACTTCATGTCAGGAAGTCCCATTTGTGCCTTGATCGATCCATCCTCGAATTGTACAGCCGAGTGGATAATTGATTGTGGATGGACAACCACTTCGATTTGGTTAGGATTTAATCCAAACAACCAACGCGCTTCAATTGCTTCAAACCCTTTATTCATTAGCGTAGCCGAATCAATGGTTATTTTAGCACCCATATCCCAGTTTGGATGTTTAAGAGCATTTTCTTTGGTTACTTTTTTTAGAAAGTCGTAATTTCTTCCACGGAACGGGCCACCCGAAGCTGTTAAATAAATTTTTTCGATTTTATTTTTTCCTTCACCCACCAGACATTGAAAAATGGCCGAATGTTCAGAATCTACCGGATAAATACTTGTTCTGTGATGAAATGCGAGCTTTTGAATCATCTCGCCGGCAACCACCAGGGTTTCTTTGTTGGCAAGAGCAATTGTTTTACCTGATTTTATGGCATTTATTGTTGGCAGTAGTCCTGAATATCCTACCATTGCTGTTAAAACAATATCTATGGTATCCATTTCAACAATCTGGGCTAACGCATCGGCTCCGGCATATATTTTAACAGGGAAATCATCAAGGGCTCGAACCAAATCATTGTATTTGTCTTTATTGGCAATAACAATGGTATTGGGTTTATATTTTTTTGTTTGTTCTATTAAAAGCTGAATATTACTGTTGGCAGTTAGTACCTCAACCTCAAAATGCTCAGGGTTTTGCTGAATAACATCCAATGTTTGTGTTCCGATAGAACCTGTTGAACCAAGTATAGCAATTCTTTTTTTCATTAAATATTCCAGCAATTCTTTTTAAAATGCAACATAATCTTCAGGGTCAATAGGAGTACCGTTGTGCCATAACTCAAAATGTAAATGAGGCCCGCTGGTTAGTTCTCCTGAATTGCCTATAATTGCAATAGCCTCGCCCGCAGTAACATGATTTCCTACTTTTTTCAGCAGTTCGGAATTATGTTTGTAAATGGATATTAAATTATTTTCGTGTTGTATCTGAATAACATAACCTGTTTCAAGTGTCCAGTTAGCCATTGTAATAACACCATCTAAAGCAGCTACAACAACTTTGTTGGCTGCAGCAACAATATCTGTTCCGTAATGATTAATGTTTGGATTGAACGAGTTGGTAACTAATCCTTTAACCGGGGGATAGAAATGAATGCTTGAAAAATCGGTTTTTTTAGATGTGTTGGTTGATACAGAAAGGTTGTAAATTTCTTCCTGTTCAATTTGTTGTCTTAGTAATGAGTCGTGTTCAGAACGTGCAAAAACAATATCATCATACCGCATGTTGGTATCCTGATTGTTTTCGAAACTTTCGGGTACTCCTCCCCTAATAATCTGGTTAATGCTGGCAAAGTAGCGGTCGCGCATTTCAAGCTCATTTTCTAATGAATCAAGCTTGTGGACATTATTAATAATATTCCTGCGCATATTACCATCGGGATAACCCGGTATAAATTCCCTTATGGGTGTAAAAGCAATAAGTACTGTTATACCTACAATTAAAAATATCAAGGCTGATCCCACGATGGAAAAAACATTAAGCTTTGATAAACGCAGAAACCAAACCTCTTCAAAAGTATCGTCGTTATAAATTATTAATCGATACTTATGCTGTAATTTATTAACAAACCGTTTCTTTTTTTTCTTTACCATTTAAGTAAGCAATATTTTATCATGCAAATATATAAGTTTTTAAAGAAGAAACCATTTAACCTGACAGAATCATCAATTTTATGATTAATCAGCTTAAAATAAATGCAACTAAGATAGTTTAATCTTGTATAACGTCAATTAAAAAATAAAATTTTGTTTGGCAAAAAGAAGTTCTTAAAAATTTGTTTTTTATTAATCATTCATTAAATTTGCAACCGCATTTAAGTTAGAAACGTTCTTAAGATATTTACAATATATTGCGGGGTGGAGCAGTTGGTAGCTCGTTGGGCTCATAACCCAAAGGTCGTAAGTTCGAGTCTTACCCCCGCTACTATCAACGCCTGATACAATTTATGTCAGGCGTTTTTTTTGTTGTATAAAGAAAATAAAAAGGGTTTTAAAAATAACTTAAAATTCAATCTCCAGCGCCATTAAATACGTAATTTGGTTAGGGCTAAAATTATTATCGGTAATAAAAAGGATGTGTTTACCGGTATGAGATAATGTCATTCCTTCAAAGTTATAACTTTGGTTGTGGGAAAATTGATCCTCTATCGTCCTAAAATCTAATAACAATTCAGGCTTTAAAAGTTTAGTGTTTTCAGGCAGCTTTTTTTTAGAATTTAAAATATTATCGGCCCTGTTTATATTTACTTTATTGATGGTTACAATAGACCGGTTATTGGTCCATGCACGTTCCATTACCAGCAATATGGAATCATTTATCGCTAAAATTTCGCTTACACCGTTATCGCTCGAGGGGTTAACTAAAGGATAACCAAACTCATTGATTATTTTATCATTTTTAATGTTATATTCAAAAATACTGATATAAGGTTTAAGGTTTGGATTATGCTTTTTTCGTTTGTCTTTTTTTAATGGCCGTTCATTTGTAATATATAAACTGTTTTTATCAACTGAAGAGGCCAGCCCTTCGTAACCACTATTATATCGCATAATATTTTTTAATGATGGAATAGCATCAATTTTATGAATTTCATTATTTGTAAATTTATAAACCGAAGTTTTTGTATTCTTCTCATCAGTAACATAAAAATTCGATAAACTATCAATTACACGAATACCTTCAGCTTCAAATTTTAATTCGGGAAAAATAAGTGTGTCTGTTATTTGATAATTGATGGTTTTTTCAATGTCGATTCTTATCGTGTAAATCCGAAATGGGGGTTTGTCGGCCACAACATAATAAATATTTTCATATCCGGAATATTCTATAGCAGAAAGCCCGCCAACACCTGTTTGTTTATCAAAATTATCATCTGGGTCAATAATTTTTGCCAACACCGGATTTTGTTTAATTTTTATTTGCCCTGTTGAGGTAACTGAAATAAATATTAAAAGTGTAAATAGCTGTAAAAGAATAAATTTAGTCATTATATTTTATTTTGAAACCATCATAAATATACTAAAAAAACCAGATTCTGTTTGGATCCATTGTTTTTTTTGGTTTTTGATAAATGATGGTATCATGAAAATGTATCAGGAAGTAATAGAGGAAATATATCGTTATATTAATTCTCTTCCTGTAATTGCTTTTAGATATTTAACCAGCCTGTAACTAATTTAAACGTTCGGGAGATAAATCAAAATCAAATAATTCTGAAGGTTTTAAATTGAGTGTTCTGGCAATTCTAAAAATCGTACTTAATGTCGGATTAATCCGAGCAGTTTCTATTCTTGCAATTTGACTTAAAGCCAACCCTGATCGAAAAGCTAACTCTTCCTGAGTGATTGACTTATCTTTACGAATTTTTTTTAATCGTTGTGCAAACTGTTCTAATCCTTCTTTATCGTATACATTTTTTCGTTTCACGGTACCAATTTCTGCAAAAAAAACATTCTATTTTATAGCGCAAATGCTATACATTTTATAATACAAATCATAAAGGTTGTAATAAAGCACTAAAAAACAAATAATTAACGTTTTTTTAGAGGGGTTTCTTATACGTAAATTTTTTGATAAAAATTTAGCATAAATGCCATATTACAAAAAAAATTATATATTTTTATACTCAGACTTGTTATAAACAATTGTTTACTATTATTGTTTTGATGTTTAAAGATTACCATTATTGAAAAAAATGGCTATCATAATTGATGATAATGAGAATTGCTGTTTACTTTTAAAAGAGTATCTGGAATCTATTATTGGTATTGATGAAATTATTACAGACACTGATTCTGGCTTTTTATCGGAGCTTGATAATGAGTTATTTCCCGCTATTCTTTTTATTAACTTCCGTATAGCCGAAAGAAATGGGTTTAAAAGCCTTAATTTTTTTAAAAATAAATACCCTGATACTCCTGTTGTTGCTCTTACAGCAGAAAATATCCCTGAAAGGTTAGAAAAAATAAGAAAAAATAACTTTGACCATATTCTAATTAAACCCATCGATTTTAGCAAATTAGAAAATATACTTTCAAATATCTAAAGAAATAGTATCAAGGCCCTGAAAATGAAATTAGCAATTCAAAATTAGTTATTGCTCCATAATAATTATCTGTTTATCAAAACAACCTAACTTGTTTAACCTTTAAACGTTATATTGGGTAAAGTTAATTTGATTTTTAAATGACAAAAAAGGTTATCATATTATTCTTAATGATTTTTTCTAGTTTTTCTCTAACCGGACAAAACTGGAATGAGATTTATTACCTTGAGAGTGATGCAGAGTATTTTCAGGAAGAAAAAAATTATGAGAAAGCCATTGAAATGTATCAGAAAATTTTAAAAGAGATTCCCAACAGTTCTTTTATTATATTTAAAATAGGTTTAGCTTATTTAAGCACAGACGATCAAAAAGAAAAGGCTGTTTCTATCTTGGAGGAAGCTTCTGAAAATGTGGCAGAAGATTTTAATCCACGGGATATTAGAGAAACCCGGACTCCACTGGAAGGCTATTTATATCTTGGGTTAGCTTACCAGATAAATAACAGGCTGGATAATGCACTTAGCATGTATCAAAAATATAAGGAAAGTATATCTACCGATCACTATAATTATGCCCTGGTAAACCAGTACATTGAAAGTTGTAAAAATGCAAAAGAAATGATAAGGGATCCCAGGCGCATTCAAACGCAAAATTTGGGAAATAAAGTTAATGATGACTTTTCTAACTTTAATCCCGTTTTTTCGGGCGATGGGAATACCATGGTTTTTACTTCATATACCAGGAATTATATCGACATTTTTATGTCGAAGAAAGATGGTGATAGCTGGAGTTCGCCTAAAAATATTACGAACCAGGTAAGTAAAAAGTATTATCTAAAAACATCATCTTTATCATTCGAAGGCGATGAGTTATTTTTAGTTACCGACGATCCTGACGGGAATGATATTTTTGTTAGTTATTTAGAGGGTCGCCAATGGACAAATGCAAAAAAAATGCACAAAACCATAAGCCCTCGTAAAAGTAACGAAACTCATGCCAGCTTATCGCCAGATGGGAATATCTTGTACTTTACAAGTAACAGGGATGGAGGATTTGGAGGGCTTGATATATACAAAATTACCAGAGATGAGAAAGGAAAATGGAGCGATCCGGAAAATTTGGGGCCGGAAATTAATACTAAATTAAATGAAGAAACACCTTTTGTTTCACACGATGGCAAATACTTGTATTTTAGCTCCCAAGGGCATAATTCAATAGGTGGATATGATGTTTTTTATGTTGATTTGGAAAATCCTGTGAAAGCCATAAACTTTGGATATCCAGTAAATACTATGGCCGATGATTTGTTTTTTGTCCCTGGTGAGTCAAAAAATTCTGGTTATATGGCTCGTGTTGAGAATGATACGCAAGGGAAAAAAGATATATATCATATCAATATTTTGCCTGATATTCAGTTTGAAGGAACGATTTATAATTTGGCTGAAGGTGAAGTTATTGACAATAAAGAAGTGGAAATTCAATTTTTTGATAAAGCAAATAATGATATCGATCGCTCTTTAAAAATAAACAATGGAATCTTTAGTTTTAATACAGGCCCGGGCTCTTATAAAATCTCTATCTTAACAAACGATTTTGAAAGTTTTGAGCAGGAAATAACTATTCCTGAAAATTATGATAAAGAGTTTTTTGCTTTTAATGCAGAGCTTAAACCCGTAAAAGCAGAGCAAGAATTTGTAGCCGACGAAACACAAGACTTAGTTAAAGATGAAGATGAAAGTGAACTTGCATCTATAATAAAGACTCAGGAAGAAAATGAAGTTGAGGTAAAGAAAGAGGATGTGGATAAACCAGAAGCTTTAGCAGAAACTAAAGAAACCACAAAATCACCCATAGCTCAGAAAGAAGAGCCAGTAATTTATCAACCACAGATTACAAAAACCGGAGGTAAAAAAACATTTTCCGTTCAGTTGATGGCATTAAAAACGCCGGTTCGATTAAGCTACTTTAGAGATTTGGAAAATTTATCAGTTACAAAATATCCTGACGGATTCTACAGATATACAGTAGGTTTAACAGAATCATATGGTAAGGCAAATCAACTAAAAATAAAAATTCACGAAAAAGGTTATAAAGATGCTTTTATAAAAGAAAATAACTTTGCTACTGAGTATACCATCCAAATAATGGCATTAATTGTTCCGGTAGAATTAACACTTTTTAATCATTTAACAATCGTTTCAGTTGTAAAAAGCTCCGATGATTTTTATCGTTATACAATTGGTAATTTTAGTTCGTACAATGAAGCAAAAGCCGAACTAGAGAATATTAAAAAATTAGGTTACGAAGGAGCTTTTATAAAGAAAATTATTAAAGATGACCAATTAGCTATTCAATAAAAGTAAATTCTTTGTTTTGATCATTTATTTATTATTCAAATATGCTGTAATACATAAAGCTAAGGCTACTGCTAACCCAATAATATTCATTCCCACAAATAATAAATTTATTTGCAAGTATCTTAATGAAATAATGATATAATTTTTAAGCATGAATTGATTAATAAATTATGAAGATGGCCAAGTTTATAGTTTATGAAGTAAACTATAAATTAAAAGACGGAGAAAAATAGTGATGCAATTTTTTTATTGTTTATTTTCTTCGATCAATTCAAAATCTTTTTCGTGTCCGTTTCTTTTAATCGCTTCCCAGTATTTATGAGAAATTTCGCCCACTTTACCTGTAATAAGATTTTTTACTTTTAACCGTTTTTGAGATTTTAAATTAGTTTCGGTAAGAGTAAATTCAAAGGGTATGTTTAACATCGATTCAATATCTTTACCTACTTCAAATGCAGATTCATCACCCTCTTCATAGGTGTAAGTTATTTTCATATCGTGGCCTTCCAGATATTTATTATCGAGTGCTTTTAGCAAGTCGCTCAAGTGTTTTGTAGAACAGCTGTTTATATATGATAAGGTCAAATTTATTTGTGTAAATGGAGCAGGGTTTTCAAGATATTTTAAAATCCAGTTATCGATTGGATTAAAAAATATAAGTACATTTTCAGGTAACAATCTTCCAGAAATTTCAATTAACCCTTTTTCTAAATGAACATAAGGTGTATCCAGGCTTTGTTTTATTGTAAGGCTCATAACAAATTGGTTTATTCCAAATTTTATAATTACGAATTAAATAAATTTAAGTTTCTACGATTATAAATTAATTTAATAAATATTTATTTAGGTTAAAAAAACTTTATATCCGAAAATCGTTCTTTTAAATTTAAAGATTCAAGATATTTTATTGCTTTTCTTAGCAAGTCAAAATATAAGGCAAAATATAATAATCCGCAACCTAACCACATCATAAAAATATTAAACCAAATGGTTTCAATTTTTATGCGGTTAATGATTTTTACAGGTGCATAGAAATGAGCTCTGCCCAGGTTCGATGTTGGATTCATAAAAACAGGGTCTTTTTTTTGTATTAAAGCATCGTGGGTTTCATAAATTTTATTAATCTCATCTCTATTAAGTAAAATATCAGCCAATTTTTTATTGTAATATTTTTGTTTAAAATTAACAAACCCATCTTTTCCTAATTTTTCAACCAGTAAATTGTAAGTTTCTTCTTTTCTTTCTTTGGCTTTTTCCATTTCATCTAATAAGTTCATCTCAATATAGTATAGATAACCATATGCATGCTCCATTACATCTTCGTTAAAATCTTCGTGGTTAATCATTTGTATGTATTCAAAGGGAGGTTGGTCGGTTTCTCTGATCATGTTAACCAATTCGTTCGAAATGATTTTTAAATCTCTAACCAAAGCTATAGAATCCATACCGCTATCTTTTCTGCGCATACAAAATTCGAGTTTATTTCTTAGCTGTGGGATAAGGAATGAAGTTTTATAATCGGTGCTACTAATGATCTGTTCATCATCAAAAAAGTGTTTTTCAAATTTATTGTTTTTAAACTGTTGTACAGCAAGGGCTTCGTATGCCCAACGGGTAGTCATTAGGTTGCCAATAAAAGGGACATATTTTTCCGATGAAATGCCTTTATGAAGATCGTCGAAATGAATCATAGCACCACCAAGTAATAGTTGTGGAACTAAAATTAACGGTATTAGAATGTAAATAGCAATCACAGAATCGAGCCCTGACGAAATATTTAGCCCGATAAGGTTACCCATACAGGCAGCAGAAAAAAGGATAATCCAGAAGGGGAGCAACATTCCGTTTATTTCGAGAATAGCATTGCCAATTAAAGTATATAAAAATGATTGAATAGCAGATAAAGCAAAAAGAAAGATAATTTTGGAATTTATATAGCTAAACCAGCTTAAACGAAGAAACGATTCTCGTTCAAGTATTTTGCGGTCTTTAATAATTTCTTCGGCACTAACGGTAAGCCCCAGGAATAATGAAACTACTACAGCCATAAACAGAAATACGGGGAAGTTTTTGTTTTCGCCAAAAATATATCCGTTTGGGGTTATATATTTAGTAAAATATCCAAGAATTAAGGCTAAAAGCGGAGCTTCGAGCAGGTTAATGATAAGGTATTGTTTATTGGTTAATTTTGAAAAAAGGTTTCGTAAACTAAAAACCTTAAACTGTTTAAAAAAATTAGGCACTTTAAATTCCGAATTTGGTAATTGTACATCTTCGGGTTTTAAATCAATCTTTTTTTCAATATTTTCCTGGTACCTGTAATACCATGTTTCGGGATTGGTTTTTCGTATATGAGTTTCTTTGCCGTATTCATCAATCTCTTTCTCTTCAACAATTTTGAGTATCAGATCGGGATTAATGGTTCCACAGCATGAACATTCACTTTCGGCGGCATTTACTAATGAGGTAATGGTTTTGAAATATACGATAGCTTCTACCGGATTACCCTGGTATATTGGATAACCTCCTTTGTCTAAAACCCAAAGCTTATCAAATAGTTTAAAAATTTCCGACGATGGCTGATGAATATTGGCAATAACCAATTTGCCTTTATGAGCTTGTTGTTTGAGTAAATTCATTACTTTTTCAGAATCCATAGACGAAAGCCCAGATGTTGGCTCATCAACAAATAACAGGATAGGCTCACGCATTAACTCTAATCCAATATTTAATCGTTTACGTTGTCCGCCACTTATAAATTTATTTAACGGATTACCAACTCTCAAATCTTTTACTTCATATAAATCCAGGTCAAAAAGCACAGAATTAACTTTCTCAATTATCCGGTCATCAGTATAATCACTAAAACATAATTTAGCGTTGTAATATAAATTTTCATAAACTGTAAGTTCCTCAAAAAGCAAATCGTCTTGTGGAACAAAACCAATAATCCCGGTTAATGAAGTACTCCCTGAGTGGACATTATATCCATTTATTTTAACTTTCCCGTGGGTTGGATTAAGTTTTCCGCTCAATAAGTTTAAAAGCGTAGATTTTCCCACACCGCTTCCACCCATAATTGCAATCATCTGCCCCGATTGCTCCGAAAAATTAAACTTTTGAATACCGTTTTTGCTGTTTTTAAAATGGAATTCTACATTTTCGGCCGAAAAGATGATCCGGTTTTTTTCAGTTTCGCGTATAAAATAAGCAGCAATATCGTAATAGTAAATAGTTTCGATATTTGGGCCTTTTATAATTGAGCCTTTTTTAAAGAAATAAGTACGCCCGCTAACAATTTTTTTCCCGTCGACAAACAGGTTAAGTTCGCCAAAATATCTGAAAATAAATGATTGTATAGATTGTATGTATAGAACTACAATTTTGCCATATAAATTTTGTCTGTATAAATGCTTGTATTTAGGTTCGGTTTTATTGTTTTTTTTCTTCATGATCCATGCCAGGTTATCTGACCATTCCATAATCTGGTTGTCGATAACCAGCACATTATTTTTATCAAGTTTTTCCGGATTGCCTTCGAAAATAAATGTCCTGAAATTATTAAATTCGCTTTCAGACAAACTAAATGAGCGGGCAACAGTTTTAATAAACTCGAACTCTTCATCAGTTACGAAATGATCTTCGTAAACAAATTCAAGAAGTTGAAGAAAAACGATAACCCTTTCGTTGCGAAGTAAACCTTTTTTTATCTGGCGGCATACATTCGAAATCTGGAAAGAAATAAGGGAATTGTTATCTTTTAGGCCCTTAACATCATCAGCATCTAACTCGCGCTGATAAAATTCATGATAGTTGTCGAATAATTTTAAGTATTCTTTGATTAGCTCATTATTTAAATAGCGAGCCAGGTAATTTACTACTATTCTGCGCCCTTTGTCGCTAACACCATCTTTGTTAACATTTGCAACAATTGCAAATAAATGGATTAATGCGTTTAATATCGACTCGCTCATGAATTTTTAATTTGGAACAAAATTTAAGAAAAAATCTATAATAAAAAAAAGCTCATGAGCATTTAACTCACGAGCTATTTTTTATTATTCATTTAGATTTATGAAATTATTTTTATTCTTATGGTTGCAGTTTGCTCAATAATTTGATTTAATTGTTTTTCTGTTATTCCTGTATCATCAACTGAATCGTAAACCTTCTTAATAGGCATAAGGTCTTGAATTATAGATTGAATGGATTGGTGTTCTTCGTGTTCTTCAAGTAACTCAAGCAATTTTTTTAATGATTTCTTTTGATGCAAAATGATTTTTACCAGCTCAGGGTTATTGTATATTGTTTCCGAAATATTACATGAAATATACATAGCCTCGATCCAGCTACCTGCTAAAACCAGCAACGAAAGGTCTTCTTTATTATTTTTTACCAGATATTCGTATGTATCGTAGAAAGAGGTTGTGATTAAATCTACTAATTGATCTTTGTTATTGATATTTGCTTCTACTTTATCGATAAATTTCCTGTCGAAGGCCCCGGTTATTCCAAGTTCTTTAATCAAATATTCCGAAGCTTCCATATAATTCATCACATCCTGTTTCATTTGGTATGTACTGGCATAACTTAAATCGGCGCTGTACACGCCAAGATTTATAGCCTGGTCTTTATCGGTAAAATATTTGTTAACATTTTCTTTTTCGTTAGTTAAACCAATAATATAGCTGGCTTCAATTTCATTAATCATTTCAGTAACTTCAAAAGCAGTAGGTAAAGGATAAACAACTTCGCGTACCGTTTTTTCTACTTCTTTTCGGTCTAATTTTTCTTCTTTTGTTTCATCAACAGTTTTGCCATCTTTTCCACCTTTACAGTTGGCTAGTGAAAAAATAAGTATACCCGATAAAAATACAAGGGTTGCTTTTTGTACAAATGGTTTTAGTGTTTTCATGTGATATGATGTTTTTGTTGTTTTTTGATTATTAAATATTTAGCTATTATTAATTTTGATGATATTGTAATTTCCATTGTTTTTATATAAAATCCTTTTCAAAGTTAAAATATTTTTCTGAATCTGAAACCCAATAGCTCTATTCTCTTTGCAATATAACCAAATAAAATGGTGGAAAAAAATGTAACAGAACCATAAACAACAGAAACCATGGCTATATCATTATTGTTTAATAACGATTTAGCAACAAAAATTCCAATAATGCTGTTTTTTAGTCCAACTTCTATACTAATGGTTAAATTATTTTTTCCACCAAGTCTTAAATATCGTGCAAAAAGATAAACTGTTGTCATTGAAACAAAATTTAATAATAAAGCCCAGGGAATTAAACTTAAGTTTTTGCTAACATTGTTCTCGGCTTTATTATCAAAAAATATAATTCCCATAAAAGCAAACAATAAAATCATTGGTAGTATAATTTTTAAAGGCCTTTCAGTTTTTAATGCAAACCGGAAGTTGTAATATCTGATTATCATTCCAATAAATGTGGGCAAAAGAATTGTCATAAAAATATCAAAAATGGTATCGAAAACGGGTAAATGGATATCTCTTTCAACACCAATAAAAATAATTAATCCGAGGTTTACAATTAATGGAAGTGTAACTAAGGTAATAAGGCTGTTAATTGCTGTAAGTGAAATAGATAAAGCCAGATTGCCCCTAAGCATATGGGTTATCAGGTTTGTTGCCGAACCTCCTGCACAGGCTGTTATTAATATGAATCCAACTTTGGTGTTTGGATCAAGGTTAGTAAATGAGAATAATAGGAAAGTAACTAATGGCAATAAAATTACCTGGCTAAATATTCCGGCTAAAATAGGCCTGGGGTAACGAATAACATTAGAAAAATCACGCTGGTCGAGTGATAATCCCATACCCATCATAATAATCGCTAACGAGGCAGGCAATACATATGTCGAAAAAAAAGCTTCCATCCAAACAACGAAGTTAAATAAGAATAACTAAATAATAAAATTCTTATTGTAATACCTTTGAATAAAAAAAGAGGAATAGCCTACTATCCCCCCCAAAAAATGTAATATGAAATGTTCATGATTTTCAAACGCCAACCGGAATGATTATAATTCGACAACATGGACATCCCAACTGACTGCCTTCAGGCAAGTTGAGTCCATTAAACAACAAAATAGAAACACATGAAATACTATTTTTTATAATTTTTATCTTTAATGGTACATCCAATGGCTTTTGTAAAATCAGGATCTGGTTTTTCACCATTTAATAATGCTTTAACTGCATCTTTTAAATATTTTTTTTCTACAGCCGTTGCATCTTTGTAATTATCGTCGATAGTGCCAATATATGATACTATAAAATTGCCATTTTCTTTATTTAACAGGTAAACGTGTGGAGTTCTTTTAGCTCCATACATTTTGTAAACTTCCTGTGTTTCGTCAAAAAGATATGGAAAAGGGAAATTTTTCTCTTCAGCCCTAACCTTCATTTTTTCAAATGAATCTTCAGGTACTAACTCCGGATCGTTTGGATTAACAGCAATTACCGGATATCCTTTTGGCCTGAATTTTTCGTCAAGTTCAATAATACGGTCTTCGTAAGCAACAGCATATGGGCAGTGATTACAGGTAAAAATAACAATTGCACCTTTTTCTGCGGGTACATAATTAAAAAGCGAAATGTGCTCTCCATCAACATTCTTAAGCTTAAAATTCTCTGCTTTATCTCCTACAACATAACCCTGGCTTAATGCCTGGGCGAAAGCTGCCAAAATAAAAAAGCTCATTAATACAAATTTCCTCATGATATAGTTTTTTGGTTAAACAATAGGTTTTATTTTTTAATGAATTGATTTAATGCTGATTCCAGTTCTTCGTAAGTAAAAGATTGCTCGTAAAAAGAGCGGTTGTATTGATTGTAGATTAAAGTTGCCGGAATTGCCCCCGACCATTCTTCACTAACTTTGTTGATCCAAGAGTTACTATCAGGGTCATCTAATATTACAATGGTTGATTTAACATCATGGGTTTCAGCAAAACGCTCAATTTTTGATTGGAGATCTTTTCCAAAATCAAGGCTCACCAATATTATTTTTACTTTTTTATCTTTATACTTTTCATTAAGTTGGTTAAAAGCCGGCATTTCTTTTACACATGGCCTGCACCAGGTAGCCCAAAAATTAATTACATAGGTTGTGTCATTTTGCTTTTTAAGTAATTGACTAAAAGAATCAAAATTATACACATTGTATTTTTGTGCATAATTAGAATAGGACATAAGCGATATAAAAATGAATAATAAAAATATTCTTATTTTCTGAAGCATAATTGTGTAAAATTAAATTCTTTTCGTATAACAAATATTTATTAAAAATGTTTTACTTCAGAATAACATTATTTATTCAACAGATTGGTAATAAAATAATTTGGTTTTAAAAGAATTTAATTCTGTTAAACTTTTAGTATAATCATAAAGTCTAACATAAAAATATTTTATTTAACAAAACATAACCCTATTATGAAATCTTTAAACCAAAATTTCTTAAAATTTTTTATGCTGATTAGTTTTGCTTTAATTTTAAGTATTATTAATCCAACGTTTGTTTATTCTCAAAAGATTCAAACTCCAACCGAGCATTTTGGTTTTTATCCCGGAACAGATAAAATGCTTTTTAATTACGAAAGTTTAATTTCTTATCTTAATAAACTGGACGAAGCATCGGATAAAGTTGCCATGCGGCAAATAGGGCTTTCGCCTATGGGTAAACCAATGTATGTAATGTTTATTTCATCAGCCGAGAATATTCAAAATCTGGAAAAATTAAAGCAAATTAACGAAGAGCTGGCTTTAAACCCGAATTTAACAGAAAAAGAGCAAAAACAATATATAAACGAAGGTAAAGTCTTCTTTCTTTTCACCTTATCGATGCACTCTACCGAAGTAGCTCCATCGCAGTCATTGCCTTTAATTGCTTATGAGTTGGTTACAACAACCGATGAGGCAATACAAAAACAGCTTAATGATGTTGTTTATATGGTTGTACCGAACCATAACCCCGATGGGATGAATATGGTCGTTGATCACTATAACAAATACAAGGATACAAAGTACGACGGGGCATCCATGCCGGGGGTTTATCATAAATATGTTGGACACGATAATAATCGCGACTTTGTTGCTCTTACTCAAAGTGATACAAGGGCGATATCTAAGCTATACAGCAAAGAGTGGTTCCCTCAGGTTATGGTTGAAAAACATCAAATGGGCTCAACGGGGCCAAGATATTTTGTTTCTCCACCGCATGATCCTATTGCAGAAAATGTTGATGCAGGGATTTGGAACTGGATGAAAATTTTTGGGTCGAGAACGGTAACTAAAATGACAGAAGAAGGATTAAAGGGTGTATCTCAGAATTATCTTTTCGACGATTACTGGCCAGGAGCAACCGAAACATGTATTTGGAAAAATGTAGTTGGTATGCTAACCGAAGCAGCCAGTGTTAAATATGCTACGCCGATTTATGTTGAACCCACTGAACTTCAAGCTGTTGGAAAAGGAATGGGTGAGTATAAAAAAAGTATTAACATGACTGATCCCTGGGAGGGTGGTTGGTGGCGGTTAAGCGATTTGATAAAATACGAGGTAAGCTCAACCATGGCATATCTTGAAACGGCTGCTATGCATAAAAAAGAAATATTAAAATTTAGAAATGATTTATGTAAAAAAGAAGTTGAAAAAGGAAAAAATGAGGCTCCCTATTATTATGTTTTCTCCAAGAATCAACATGATCAAAGTGAATTAGTGAGTCTGGTTAACCTTTTAAATGAGCATGGAGTAAATGTTTATGAATTAGATAAATCGGTTATTGCGGGCCAAAAAACATTTAATAAAGGAGATATTATTGTGCCATTAGCACAACCGTTTAGGCCTTTTATTAAAGAAATGCTCGAATCGCAAGTATTTCCTGCCAGACATTACACCCCCAATGGAGAAATGATTAAACCTTATGATATTACTTCATGGTCGTTACCTTTGCATAAAGGTGTAAAAGTTTTTGAAATCAATAAGGACAAAAAACTTTTTGATAATTCATATACATTACTTAAACAGCCTTATAATCTCTTTACTCCATCGAATAGCGAATACGAAGCTATTTTATTAACAGCCAATCATAATAATAGTTACCAGGCTGTTTTTGCAGCCTTAAACAATGGCATTAAGGTTGAACAAATACTTGAGGACTACAATCAAAATGGAATCATTGCACCAAAGGGTAGTTTTATTGTTTATTCGTCGAAAAATTTTGATGTAGTTCTTAACCAGCTAAATTTTACACCTGAATTTATAGGGAAGAAATTAAATGTAAAAACAAAATCGGTTAGTTTACCAAGAATTGCAATAATTGAAAGTTATTTTCACCATATGGATGCTGGCTGGACAAGATATGTTTTTGATAGCTACAATATTCCTTTTACTGTATTAAATCCTGATGAAATTAAAAACACCGACTTGTCTAAAAAATTTGATGTGATTGTTATCCCCGATGAGCAAAAATCGGTATTAATTGATGGGAGCTATAAATCGGAAAGCCGTCAGTATTTTATGAAATATCCGCCGGAATATATGAAAGGAATGGAAAAGGAAGGTTATGAAAAACTGCTTAAATTCATACATGATGGAGGAAATGCCATTGCCTGGAGGGATGCCACAGAGTTGTTTTCAGGTATGCAAAGTGTTAAAGCCGATAAAAATACAAAGGAAGATTTTGAGTTTCCGGTAAGAGATATTTCTGATGGTTTAATTAAAAATGGTTTTTCGTCACCGGGCTCATTATTAAAAGTAGAATTAAATACCGATCACCCAATAACTTATGGAATGACCGAAGAAGTTGGCGTTTTTCATCGTAGTAGCCCAATTTTTACTACATGGCAACCCTATTTTGATGTAGACCGGAGAGTAGTTGGAATATTTCCTGAAAGAAATATTTTATTAAGTGGATATGCTGAAAATGAAGAAAAACTGGGTAATAAAGCATCGATTGTTTGGTTAAAAAAAGGCAGGGGACAAGTAGTGTTGTTTAGTTTTAACCCACAATTCAGGGCATCTACTCCTGCTACGTATAAGTTGTTGTTTAACTCATTATTATTATAGTCATAATTAATTATTAATTGTAAAAAAAAAACTGGCTGGTTTTTATATCCTTGCCGGTTTTTTTACGTATAGGACGTTATACAAGTATTGTTTATAACAAGGAAATAATACCTGTCTTTTTTGTTTAATAATTATTAGTAATTTGATTCTTTCAAAGTTTTTATAAATATTTGTAAATTAATTTATTGAATGAAAGTTAATTCTGGGATACATATATTCATTTTAATACTCATTTCTTTTACTTGTTTTGGTCAGAATAACACTGACAGCCTGGAAAAATTATTGCCTAAAGCAAAAAATAAAGAAAAAGCTGAGTTATTGGCCCAGTTATCAAAATCATATCTTCGTAAATCCCCTTCAATATCTTATGAATATGCCAATAAGGCATTAGAGATTGCTCAGAAATTGAATGATAAAAAACTCGAGGCCGATGCCCTGAAATGCCTTGGAGATGTTTACTATCATAAAAATAAGATTGTAATAGCAAAAAAAACTTACCAACGAGCTTTTTTAATTTATGAAGAACTCAACGATTTTGTTGGTATTTCAGATATTTATAAAAGTTTTGGGAATCTTCAATTTGCTAATTCAAAGTTAGATTCAGCCGAATATTTTTATGATAAAGCCATTGGTATTAAAAAAGATATCAATGATCTTTATGGATTATCAACGCTTTTTACTAATATTAGTTCGGTTTATCTTTATACAGGAAGGAAAACCGAAGCCATTGAAATATTAAACAAATCACTCAGGTTATGCGATGAGGTAGATAATAAGCTTGGCAAAACCATGACACTTGTTAACCTGGCGAATATTTACTATCGCGAAGGGATTTTTGAAAAAGCTGTTGAAACAAACTTTGATGCACTGGAAATGGCAGAAGAAATTCAAGCCCAGTCGCTTATTTCAAGTATTTATACAAATTTAGGCAATATCTATAATTTTTTTAAAAATTATGATAAATCCCTCGAATTTCATCTATCTGCCATGGAAATTGATAAGCAGATAGGAGATGAAAATGCAGTTGCAGTTTCGTTAAACAATATTGGCAATGCTTATATGGCCAAATCGGAGCTCGATAATGCTTTGTATTTTTATCTTGAATCAATCAAAATAAAAGAAGGAAATAATAAATCCCGCGGATATGCTATCACAGCCAATAATATTGGCGAAGTATATGCACGAAAAGGAGATTATAAAAAAGCACTTAATTATCTTAATCATTCGTTGGAAATTAATGAGCAGTTAAACAGTAAAGAAAGTATTATCCGTAATAAAATGAATCTTGGTTCGGTTTTTATTAAAACTAAAGATTATAAAAAAGCTGAATCATTATTGGCTGAAAGCTTAAGTTTAGCCGAGGCTCATGGTTTTAACGATAAATACTATATTTATAAATTACTTTCCGAACTTTATGAAAAAACAGGGCGCTATAAGGAATCATTAAATTATCATAAGAAATATTCAGCAGAAAAGGATTCGGTGTTAAGTTCAGAGAAAGAAGAAGCAGTAGCCAGAATAAGGGCATCGTATGATTTGGAAAAACATAAACAGGAAATAGAGCTTTTATCAAAAGATAAAGCCATACAGCAACAAAATATTGAGAAACAAAAAGTTTTAAGAAATACGCTTGTCTTTGGATTTTTATTAATATTGATTTTTGCGGGTTTAATTTTTTTTAATTACAGAGGTAAAGCCCGTGCCAATAAAACGCTGTCAATTCAAAACGAACAAATCCGAAAGAAAAATCAAAAAATTAAGCATCAGGCTTTTAGCTTGTCGAAAATTAACCATGAGTTGGAGAAACTCTCGATTGTGGCCAGTAAAACCGATAATGCCATTATTATTGCCAGGCCCGATGGTTCTATTGAATGGGTAAACGACGGATTTACCAGATTGTACGGCTATAATTTGGATGAATATTTAAACGAAAAAGGAGAAACCTTGGTTGATGCCAGTGCAAATCCCAATATCGAAGAAATTATTAAAAATGCCAAAGCAGAAAAAAAATCACAAATTTACGAATCGGAAATCATTTCAAAGGACGGCAAAAAATATAAAATACAAACAACATTAACACCTGTTATTGACGATGACGGAGAAATAACAAAACTTGTAACTATCGACTCTGATATCAGTAAATTGAAAGAAGTTGAAAAAGAGCTTCAAAAGTTGCTTATTACAAAGGATAAATTCTTTTCTATTATCGCTCACGATTTAAAAAATCCTTTTAACTCATTAATGGGTTTATCGCAATTGTTAGTTTATGGGTTCGATAGAATGAGTAAAGAAAAAGTGAAACATTTTCATCAAAATCTTTATCAGATATCAAAAAATGGATACGAATTGTTAATTAACCTGTTGGAATGGTCGAGATCGCAAATGGGCAGCATTAAATTTAGCCCCGAAGAAATTAATTTATTCGGAATTGCGGAGGAAACATTTTCGTTATACCAATCGAAAGCCAGACAAAAAGATATATTGCTTACCAATAATTTAAACAATAAATGTTTGGCTTATGCCGATAAAAATATGACCAAAACAATTTTTAGAAATCTGATTTCCAATGCTTTAAAGTTTACAGATCGGGGAGGTGTTATAGAAATATCTTCATCTATGAAAGAATCTTTTATTGAAATTTCAATTCGCGACACCGGTGTTGGAATAACAACCGACGATATCGATAAATTATTCCAGTTAGATAACCACTATACCACTAAAGGGACAGAAGATGAAGGCGGTACCGGCCTGGGTCTTATTTTAGTAAAAGAGTTTGTAGAAAAAAATGGCGGTACCATATGGGTAGAAAGCCAACCCGGAAATGGCAGCAATTTTATTTTTACACTTCCTGCCACTAATCATTCTTAATTTTTAGAAACATTTTGTTGATACTGATGTTTATTATTTAAAAATCTTACATCACACTTGATTTTATATTTAAAATTATAAATATGATGAAGAGTTAAATTTTAAAAAAGGAGGAATTATGGCTTTTACATTGCAAATAGGCGAAAAAGCACCTGATTTTAATTTGCCAGCAACCAATGGCAAAAACTATAAATTATCGGATTTTAATGAAGATACACTGGTTATTTTCTTTAGCTGTAATCATTGCCCTTATGTAATAGGCTCAGATGAAGTTACACGCAAAACAGTAGAAAAATATGCACCTAAAGGAGTGAAGTTTATAGGCATCAATTCAAACAGCAAAAATACTTATCCTGAGGATAGCTTCCCGAACATGGTAAATCGAATGGAAAAGTATAATTTTCCATGGATTTATCTGTACGATGAGTCACAGGATATTGCCAGAGCTTATGGTGCTTTGCGAACACCACATTTTTTTGTTTTTGATAAAAACAGGGAATTAGTTTATACCGGACGGGCAATTGATAATCCAAAAGAACCTTCGAAAATGACGGTTAACGATCTGGAAAGAGCTTTAGACGAACATTTGTCAGGAAAAGAAATCACGGTTCCTGTTACCAATCCTATTGGTTGTAATGTTAAGTGGGAAGGTAAAGATGCCCATTGGATGCCTGCCGATGCATGCGACTTAGTTTAACGAAACAGAACTTTTTGTTTTATTTTTTTGGTTGTTTTGATTACCATCAATGTATTGATCGATCTTACTCAGGTCGGTCAATGCTTCAATTCTTGTGATCTCGTTGGTTGAAATAGCATAAACTATCTCAATAAAAAAATCATTGATTGTATAAAGGTTGTATAGATGGCCGGCTTTTTTGATTTGAGTAATATGTTTACCCTCTGTTATAATGGCCATTCCTTGTTCTGCTTGTGGCATATTATTAAATTCTTCTATTGTCATAACTAAATAAAGTAAATTAAAAATAATCTTCTTTATAATTTACAACAAAAAAGTATAAATAATGTTTTGGATCGAACTTGAAATGGCTTCTTATGGATAAATTAAATAAACAATTTTGTTAATTGTTGTAATATTCTAAACTTCAATCCCTTCAAGTTGGGCAAGAATTTGATAAGCTTCATCAGTGGAATTTCCACAAATCAGTTTTTCGGGTTTGAATCCCGAGCATACAGCAGGCCTTTCAGGCGAGTCGAATATTTTGCAATTCATATTATTATCTAATTGTATACAAGCAACTCCTGCAGGTTTTCCATCCGGCATCCCTGGTATCGGTGATGAAATTGATGGGTAAATACAACAGGCAGCACAACTTTTACGGCATTCCATATCTTTTTATTAATTAGAGCGCAATGTTACAAATTTTTGAAGTTTGAAACGAATCAATAATAAACTAAAATTAATTTAATACATTTGTTTTTATTTAATTTAAAAAATTATGGAATTTAGTATTCCCTTAATTCATGGGCGATTAGTAAAACGATATAAAAGATTTTTAGCAGATGTTACATTAGAAAATGGAGAAATTGTAACAGCCCATTGCACGAACTCAGGATCAATGAAAAGCTGTTTAGAGGAAAATGCAGAAGTGTATTTATCGCCTGTGAATGATCCAAAAAGGAAAACACAATTTACCTGGGAGATGATAAAAATTAACGGCAGTTGGGTGGGAATAAATACAAACAATCCCAATCGGTTGGCATTTGATGCTATAAGCCAGGGAAAGATAGAAAAATTAAAAGGATATACTGAAGTTGCGCGTGAAGTAAAATATGGCGACAGCCGTTTTGATGTGATGGCTAAAAACAGTTTTGAAACCTGTTTTATCGAAGTTAAAAATGTAACATTAAAAGAAGATAATTATGCTTTGTTTCCTGATGCAGTTACAACACGAGGTAAGAAACATCTGGAAACTTTGATGAGGGTTAAACAAGAAGGCATGCGTGCAGTAATGCTATATATTATTCAACGTATGGATGTGGAAATTTTTGCTCCGGCAAATGATATTGACCCCGACTACGCTAAAACACTTAAAAAGGCATACGAAAACGGTGTGGAAATTATTCCGCTGCAAGCCTTAGTAACACCCACAAGTATTGATATAGTTGGTGAATTGCCTTTTGAGGTTTGAGAATAAATACAATACATTATTGAATAAAAGGGTTTAAGATTAAATAAATATTAGCTAATTCTTTAAAAAGCAAAAATTGTTAATGTTTTAATATAAATAACTAAATATACTTTTTAAAATGGATTAATATTCAATTCTGATCTTTACATCATCGTAAAATCAGAATTGGCATGAAAAATTTCTTTAAAATTATTAAGGTTTTTTTTAAGAATTTATTAGTTATCTTGCTTTTGTTAATTCTAATTTTAAGCTTTCAATATTATCATACTGAGATATATAATTTTACAGAATCAAAACCTTTTACTGGAAAATATATTTATAATCCCTATCAAGATTATGAAGCTACAGGGTTAAAAGCAAATTTTCATGCACATTCCAATGCATGGAACAATATAACCAATGGAAAACAAACTCCCGATGAAGTAATTAATCATTACAAAAATAATGAATATGATATAATTAGTTTATCAGACTATAATAAAATTAATGTTGATATTAAAGATCCTGAGTATATTAGTACTTATGAGCATGGTATGAATTTTGGAAAGAGACATCAATTAGTTATAGGTGCTGATTATGTGAAGCATTTTGATTTTTACTTATTTCAAAACAAACATCATAAACAGCAGATTATTAAAAAAATAAAATCAGAAAATTCGCTAATATCTTTAGCACATCCCAAATTATTAAATGCATATACTTCTGATGATTTAATAATGTTAAGAGGAGTTACACATCTTGAGATATTGAATCATTATAAGAGTTCAACTACTATTTGGGATCAGTCTTTAAGTAATGGGAAATTATTGTGGGCACTTTCAGGTGACGATTCACACGATATTGAAAAGCCTTATTACACATTTGTTAATTGGAACAGGATTGGGGTTTCTGATAGAAAAAAGAATGATGTAATGGAAGCCCTGGCCAAAGGGAACCATTATTCAGTTACTAATAAAAAGCATTGTGAAACAAATTTTTTAGATTCATGTATTTTGAATAAAAATTGTGTAACGGTATATTTTAAAAACCAGGCAGACAGAATTACATTTATTGGTGACCAGGGGATCATAAGAAAAGATTATGAAAATTGTAAAACAGCAAGTTATACTTTCTCACTCAGTGATACATATATAAGAATTGAAGCAGAAACCGGTAGCGGAAAAATATTTTTAAATCCGTTAATTCGTTATAATGGTAAGCATTTACCGATTATTAGTTATTACCCCGAAGTAAATCTTTATTTAACCATTTTATATAGAGTTGCTGTTTTAGGTTTAAATTCATTAATTATGGCTTTAATCTTGCTTATAAACGGAGCATTAGTTGTTTCTATTAAGAAAAGAAAATCCAAAGTAAAATTGAGGTTGCCAAAAATTTAAATAAGAGGTTTTGTTAAATACACTTCGCTATTAATTCCATTAGAATAAAGTGTATCGGTGATCTCAAATAACGTTGATTTATAATGTCTTTTTTTAACTAAATAAATAGCATCTTCCTCAATTTTAGATTTTTGTTCAATCACGTTTCCATATTGAGAAGTTAAATAAAAAAGATAATTATATTTAAAGATAATTTTCCCGTAATATGGGTGAGGCTTTATTTCAGAAGGCCAGTAAGTGTATAATTTTTTATTTTTATTAATTTTTCCAACCTTTTTTGCTTCTTCTCTGCTTATTACAGCTGACATAGTTAAATGCCTTTTTGGAATAACAAACCAGTTAAAACCGATTCTAAATATCAACAAAAATATTACAAACGTAAAAATCCTGAACTTTTGAATTTTAAAATAAATAAACAAAATTAAAGCTAATGCAATAAAAATGCTGATGTATTTTATCTCAAACCCAAGAAATGTTTTGATTATTGGAAAAAGCCATGAAGAAAATAATAAAAGAGTAATACTTAATGCAATAGTAACAGGGAAAACGAGTCCTAGTATTCCTTTTTCTAAAAAATGCTGGCTTTTAATTTTGTTATCATAAAAGTAAATTATAACTGTAAAAAACAGTGGTATTAACATTAAAATATAGCGTGGAAATACTTCGGGTGATGTCCAATAAACAATGATATTAACAATAAATATAAGAGCATTAAATTTTACAAATTTATTTTTAATCATCACACGAATAAAATCTTTCCTAAAAATAAAAACAATAAACAAAGACCATGGTAGAAAATGATAAATCTGCTCAAAAGGGAAAATTAGGAGGTTTAATAGGGTTTTTCCGATTCCAAATCTGACAATAGTTCGCCTTGTTGATTCATTAATTAAAGTCGAAAATATCTCATTGGCAGGTACTTCATTTCTTGAAAAATACAGATAGTAATAGGATGAAATAATAGTTAGAAAAACTATAATTCCTAAAAAATGATACCATGAGAATAATACTTTTAGTTTTCGTTCGGAAATGAAATAAGCTAATAGGGTTAAACCAACAAATAATAATGTTGGGATTCCTTTCATTAAATAACTTATGGCTGCCAAGAAATAAACCAGAATAAAAAGCCATAGTAACTTATTTTTATGATATAATTTATAGATAATTATAAACATACTGTAAATTACCCATGAATAACAAATGTCAATTAGTCCATGCAGTGATTCATAAATTATTATTCTGCCACTTGTCAAAAACATTAAAGCTGTAATTACAGCTATTTTTTCACCTAATTCTTTTTTTAAAGATAAATAAATGGTGATGGTAAAAAATAACAAACAGCATACTGCCGGAAAACGAAGCCAGAATTCATTATAAGTATCCGTTATCTCAAAAAAACCAGCAATAATCCAATTATAAAGAGGTGGTTTTTTAAAGTAATGTTCACCACTTAAAGTTGGAGTAATAAAGTCGTTCGAAAAGATCATTTCTAAAGCTACCAGCCCTCGTATACCTTCATCATCAATAAAAGGCTGGACTCCAAGATTAATAAAAAAAGCAGGAAGAAATAGTATTAACGAAATTAAAAAGAAATGTATTGGTTTTAAATTTTTTATAAAAGTCATATATGTTAATCCATTGTTTTTGAATTAGTATAAACAAGTGTTGTTGGAGTCTCGAAAAGGTCTTTTGTTCTAACAATCTCTTTTATAGAATCTAATGTGTTTAATTGATTTTCATATTTTGTTGTAGATATTAATATTGCATTTTGATGTTTTTTAAAAAAACGATTGACATCTTCTACCGACTCTAATTGTGGAATTTTTTTATGAATATAAAATGAAAAAGCAGGATTGTAATTGCCATAATAAGCAACTTGCTCAAATTGATCAACTATTGCTCTTGTTTCAGATACAGGATTTTTTGAGTCTATCTTAGGAAAAATAATATAAAAAAATAATAAAGAAGCTATAATCCAGCCGCTTGATAAACTAATTAATGCTTTAAAATATTCTTTTTTTTGTGAAAAATAAAGTCCAATGAATGCAAAAGCAGGAATAACTAAAAAAAATAAGGCATAGTATTTAAGTGGATTTAGATTTTTTTCAATAGTTAAAGCGGTAAATGCTGCAGCTGTAATTAGGATGCCTATAATACTACTAACTAAAAAATATTTACTGCCTTTTATGTCTTTGCTATCAGATAAAAAAACTCCAAAAATGACCGCTAAAAATGGATATGCAGGCATAGTATAATTTGGCAGCTTTGTACTTGATATTGAAAAAAAAGTTATGATAACTAAAACCACAATTAAACAGAACAGGCCAAAAACATTTTCTTTACGTTTTTTCCATATCATTTTAACAGCCCTGAAAATAAAAACTGAAAATGGCAACATCCCAATTAAAACATATAAAAAAGGTATAAAGAATAAACCTCCATGCCCTTCCATTGTTTCAGAAAAACGGTCTATGTTGTGTTTAAAAAAGAAGCCGTCAATCCATTCTCCATTGGTTTTTATACTAACAAAGATATACCAGGGTAAGGCAATAATAGAAAACAATAACAATCCGGCTAACGGATAAAACCGCCAGATTGTTTTCCATTTAAAATCGTGGTTAAAAAGTAAAAAGATAATGATTATTAACCCTGGCAATGCTAATGCTACAGGGCCTTTAGTTAAAACGCCCAACGCCAGTGAAATATAAAAAATAAGCCATTGTGAAAACCTGTTATTTTGATAATAATCAAAAAAGGAAAAAAGAGCTAATGATATAAAAAAAATTAAGTATGGATCAGGTACAGCTAAATGAAATTCAAGGATAAAATGCAATGAAGAAATTAATGCAAGTGTAGTCCAAAAAGCAACCCAGAATCCAATAAACCTGCGGGTGTAATAAAAAGTAATCATTAAAGTTCCTATTCCGGCAATAACAGAAAAAAATCGTGCAGAAAATTCATTTACACCAAATATGGAATAGGAAATCATCATAAAAAAATAGTGTAATGGTGGCTTATCGGTACGTAATTCATAATTAAATGTAGGTACGATTATATCTCTACGCTCGAGCATTTCTCTTGCACAAACACTATTTTTTGCTTCATCTAGAATATAAATACTGCTGCCCCATATATTAGATAAAAACAAAATTAATCCTGTTGTAAATAAAAGAATTATAAGGTGCTTTTCTTTAATTTGATATAGCATAGGTTTGTTTTATAAAAAAGCAAATATGGAATTTAAAATTTATTTTGCAGAGGGTTAAATCACGATTTAACAGAAAATTAAGATTCTAATATTAATGTAATTTTGATTTAACTTTTGAAGCATTGAATTAAACATTTAGTAATTGGAAATTAAAATATTATAATGATTGAGTATGTAATTTTGCATAAAATTATCTTAATCAATGAAAAGGATTAAATTATCAATAGTTATTTCTGTTTATAATGAAGAAGATAATATTATCCCTCTGGTAAACAAAATACATAAGGCGCTAGCCAATTTTAATTATGAAATAATTTATGTAGATGACGGTTCGACAGATAATACAATCAAAGCCATTAAATCAATTTATGACACTAGAATTCACCTAATTGAATTGCGTAAAAATTATGGTCAAAGCTCAGCTTTGGCAGCAGGTATTGATTACGCTACAGGAGATTATATTGTAACTATGGATGGTGATTTGCAAAATGATCCCACCGATATTCCTCATATGATTCAAAAAGCAGAAGATGATAATTTCGATTTAGTGGTAGGTATAAGAGCTCGCAGAAAGGATGGCTTTATTTTGCGTAAAGTACCCTCAATTATTGCTAATTATATCATACGTTGGTCAACCGGGGTAAACATGAAAGATAATGGTTGTGCATTAAAAGTTTTTAAAGCAGAAATTGCTAAAAGTATTGGATTGTATGGCGAACTTCATCGCTTTATTGCTGTTTTAGCGCATCTCGAAGGAGCCAGAATAACACAAGTAAATGTTAAACATCATTCCAGAATTTATGGGAAATCAAAGTATGGTTTAGCAAGAACTTTTAAGGTAATCAGCGATTTAATGCTGATGCTTTTTTTTAAAAAATATCTGCAAAAGCCTATGCATCTATTTGGAACCATTGGTTTTATTGCATCTTTTGCTGGTATGTTAATTAATATATATCTACTTGTTTTAAAAATTTTAGGGCATGATATCTGGGGAAAACCTCTTTTAATCCTTGGTGTTTTATTATTTTTAGGCGGAATTCAATTTATTACTATTGGAATAATTGCAGAGTTTTTAATGAGAACTTATTACGAATCGCAAAACAAAAAGCCATATAAGATAAAAAATATTTTTACTTGTGAACAAAAAGTATTCAAGACTGCTTAAAACGATAGCCAAATTTATAATATCCGGAATAGCTTTATATTTGGTCTTCTCAAAAATTAATGTTAACGAAGTATTTGTATTAATTGGTAATGCACATATCAAATTTCTGGTAATTGCTGTTTTACTCTTCGCACTTTCTAAAATTTTGGCAGCTTTTCGATTAAATCAATTTTTTAAACATACTCATATTTTAATTAATGAAAGTACCAACCTGAGATTATATTGGGTAGGAATGTTTTATAATCTTTTTCTTCCTGGCGGAATCAGTGGTGATGGCTATAAAATATATCTGATTAACAAGCAATTAAAAACGGGCGTAAAAGGAGCATTTGGGGCTGTCCTTATTGACCGGTTAGTAGGTTTATTAGCATTAGCTATTCTGGCTTCGGTAGTCTTTTCTGTTTCAGATCAAATTATTCCTTATCAGAGATTAAGTTTATTACTTCCCATTGTATTTCTGTTAGGTTTTTGGGGATTTCTTTATTTTTTCTTCAAAAAATATTTAGAAATCTATTTATTGGTTTTAATTTATTCTTTTACAGTTCAGTTGTTACAGCTTATATGTGCATTTTTTATTCTTAAAGCACTAAATTATAATGATCAATTATTATTATATCTGTTTTTATTTCTTATCTCATCTATTATTTCAATTTTACCAATTACAATTGGTGGAGTTGGTGCCAGAGAAATCACTTTTTTGCTAGGTGCCCAATATTTGTCATTATCTCCTGATATTTCTATCGCGTTAAGTTTATTATTTTATTTAATTACTGTAACAGTATCTTCTTTTGGTTTAATATGGACAATAAATCCATTGAAACTAAACAGTATTTCAGAACTTTCTACTTGTAAGTATTAGCTATTTAATAAATAAAAAATCCCTTAATGCTTTGCATTAAAGGATTTTTGCTGAGGTCGGTGGCGGATTCGAACCGCCGTACGTGGTTTTGCAGACCAGTGCCTAGCCACTCGGCCAACCGACCATTTATCGGATTGCAAAAATAGAAAATTTTAATGAATACTCAAAAAAAGCATCTGATTTATTTCTTATCTGCTTAATGTAACACTTACCCTCTCCATTTTTCCGCCCATCGGGGGATTCATTTTCGAAACTTTAACCGTAGCTTTTTTTATCGTATGAAAATGATGATATAGCGCATCTAATATTCGTCCTGCAATATGTTCCAGTAAGTGCGATTTGTTTTGCATTTGTTCTTTCACAATATTATAGGCCACCTGGTAATTCAGCGCATCTTTTAAATCGTCCGATTTTGCAGGAACCTGCATGTCTGTTTCAATGGTTAGATTGACCAAAAAACGATTACCTACAATTTGTTCTTCCTTAAAATGCCCGTGGTAGGCATAAAATTCCATGTTTTCTATCTGAATCAACCCCATGGTATTGATTTTTAAAAATTTTCACAAATTTAAATCTATAAATTGGGATTTGTATATTTTTAAAACATTTTATGCAGCATTGAATAAAATCGTGTACTTTTGTAAGATTGTGAGAATAGATAATTAACGGCCTAAATAAAAGAATTGTTCATGAGTACAGAAATTAACGAAACACCTGCCCGCCCAGATAACTCTCGGGCTGCAGGCGGCGAAGGAAAAAAATCTTTAAATTTTATCGAAAGTATTATTGAAGAGGATTTAAAAAACAATAAAAATAACGGCATTGTTTATACGCGTTTCCCGCCCGAACCCAACGGGTATTTGCATATTGGGCATGCTAAGTCGATTTGTTTAAATTTCGGCCTTGCTCAAAAATATAATGGAAAAACAAATTTGCGATTCGACGACACCAATCCCGAAAAGGAAGAGGTAGAATATGTTGATTCCATTAAAGAAGATGTCCGCTGGTTAGGATTTGAATGGGAAGGCGAAGCCCGTTTTGCTTCCGATTATTTCGACCAACTATACGAATGGGCCATAAAATTGATTAAACAAGGAGATGCATATGTTGATGACCAGAAACCGGAATTGATCAGCCAGCAACGAGGAACTCCAACCAAGCCGGGGGTTGAAAGTCCATTCCGTAATCGTCCTGTTGAAGAAAATCTGGATCTTTTTACGCGGATGAAAAATGGAGAATTTAAAAGTGGCGAAAGGGTATTAAGGGCTAAAATCGATATGGCTTCGCCTAATATGCACATGCGCGATCCGATTATGTACAGAATTTTGCATAAAGAACATCACCGAACGGTTGATAAATGGTGTATTTACCCCATGTACGATTTTGCTCATGGCCAGTCGGATTATATCGAAGGAATTACGCATTCTGTTTGTACATTAGAGTTTGAGGTTCATCGTCCGCTATACGATTGGTTTTTAGACCATTTGTATACCGAAGGAACTATCAGGCCCCGCCAGATTGAATTTGCAAGGCTCAATTTGAGTTATACCATTATGAGTAAAAGAAAATTGCTCGAACTGGTACAGAAAAATATTGTTAACGGATGGGACGATCCGCGGATGCCGACTATTTCCGGATTACGACGAAGAGGGTTTACCCCGGAATCAATACGCAAATTTGCTGATACGATTGGTGTTGCCAAGCGCGATAATGTAATTGATGTTGCTTTACTGGAACATAGCTTACGCGATGATCTGAATAAAAAAGCACCTCGGGTAATGGCTGTTCTAAACCCGTTAAAGATTGTGCTCACTAATTATCCTGAAGATCATGAAGCATATGTAACCATTGAAAATAATCAT